>NZ_JAFCWV010000012.1:0-558 GCF_049897745.1 Nocardioides sp. LHG3406-4 | reverse complement strand
CTCGTCCAAACCTACGACGACACCCTCGCCAACCCCTACCAAGCCGCCGAACGCGGCTACATCGACGCCGTCATCACCCCCCACGAGACCCGCACCGAGATCACCCGCGCCCTCCGCCTGCTCCACACCAAACGCGAGACCCTGCCCCCCAAGAAACACGGAAACATCCCCCTATGACCCGCGACGCCACCCCTCAGGAGATCGCCGCCCTCGTCGCGGTCCTGGTCGCGGTGCTCTCCGCCTTCCAGACGCGGGCCCTCCAGACTCCGGCCACTCCGACGCGCCCCCTGCCGTCGGGGTGGTCGGATCCCACCCGAACGACTCGACGACCGCTCCCGCCCGGGCCCGGTGCCTGGCGGGCCAGCGCCCTGCCCCGCTGAACAGGACAGACAGGACAGACAGGACATGAGTGTGAACCAGTCCCCCGTGACCCGACCGTTGCAGAAGGTCCTGATCGCCAACCGTGGTGAGATCGCGGTGCGGGTGGTGCGTGCGTGCAGGGACGCGGGGATCGGGTCGGTGGCGGTCTATGCCGACCCGGACCGGGATGCGTTGTTC
>NZ_JAFCWV010000011.1:0-737 GCF_049897745.1 Nocardioides sp. LHG3406-4 | reverse complement strand
GGTCCGGCCGGGATGGCGGACCGGACCTCAGCCCGGCACGCCCAGCACGCGAAGACTCCGCGGCCGATGGTGCGCAAGATCGTGCACCTGCGCTGGAAGCACCGCCTGGGGCCGGTCCAGATCGCAGCCAAGCTCGACATGCCTGCCTCGACCGTGCACGCGGTCCTGGTGCGTTGCCGGCTCAACCGGCTCAGCCATATCGACCGCGTCACCGGTGAGCCCGCCCGACGCTATGAACGCGAACGACCAGGCGAGCTGATCCACGTGGACGTGACCAAGTTCGGCAACATCCCAGACGGTGGAGGCTGGCGATTCGTCGGCCGTGAGCAGGGCTACGCGAACCGGCACGCCACACGCGATCGGACCGGCGCCAGGAACAAGTACTTCCAACCCAAGGTTGGGAACTGCTTCGTCCACACCGTGATCGACGACTACTCCCGTGTCGCCTACGCCGAGGTCCACGACGACGAGAAGGCCGTCACCGCGGTCGGTGTGCTCTACCGAGCAGTGGCCTGGTTCGCCGAGCGCGGTGTCACCGTCGAGCGGGTCCTGTCCGACAACGGATCCGCCTACGTCTCGCACCTGTGGCGCGACACCTGCGTCGATATCGGCATCACGCACAAGCGCACACGACCGCGACGACCCCAGACGAACGGCAAGATCGAACGACTCCATCGCACCATGGGCGACGGCTGGGCCTACAAGAAGCTCTACAACTCCGAAGCCGCCAGACGAGC
>NZ_JAFCWV010000010.1:0-1533 GCF_049897745.1 Nocardioides sp. LHG3406-4 | reverse complement strand
GACACCCCGGCGGATGCTGCTCCGGTCAAGCCGACGATCAACTGTGACCCGGCCGGTCGGGAGATCACCAACTATGTGACCCGCAAGGACTCCGACCCGCTGCCGGGGACCCCGTTGCAGCCCGGTGAGGTCGTGCACTACACGATCTCGGTGACCCAGCAGGGCAGTGTGCCGGCCGAGGCGGTCTTCACCGACGCCCTGGCCGATGTGCTCGACGACGCGACCTACAACGGGGACGCGAAGGCCACCATCGGCACGGTCGAGTACGTGAACGGGGCGTTGGCTTGGAACGGCACGATCCCGGTCGGGCAGGTCGCGCAGGTGACGTACTCGGTGACCGTGAAGGGTGCCAAGGCGTTGGGCAACCGGGATCTGGTGAACCCGGTGACCTCGCCGGGGTGTGTGGTCAAGGACGGTCAGACCGTCGACTGTGACACCAAGCACCCGGTGCCGGAGTTCGACCTGAAGCTGACCAAGAAGGTGCTGGGCAGCCACGAGGTCGCGGTCGGTGACAAGGTGCGCTACCGGCTCCAGGTCACCAACCTGGGCCCGGATGTCGCGCCGGCGCCGATCACGGTGTCCGACAAGCTGCCCAAGGGGTTGGAGCTGAAGGGAGCCAAGGGCAGCGGCTGGGTGTGCAAGGTCAAGAAGGCCTACGACAACGCCTCGTGTGTGCTGGACGCCGACCTGCAGGTCGGTCAGCAGGCGCCGGCGATCATCGTGGTCACCAAGACCAACAAGGATGCCTCCGACCACATGGTCAATGTCGCTAAGGTCAGCGCCAACGGTGATGGGGTGAAGAAGAACAACCGGTCCCACGCCGCGATCCGGGTGGGCAAGCGCCCGGCACTGCCGAGGACCGGGTTCCAGTTCCCGTTGGGGTACTGAACATCAGCGAACGAGGAACGGGAAAGGTTTGAGGTGAGTTCACACGAGTGGCCCGGGGGGAGATCCCCCCGGGCCCTGGTGGCCGGGGTCGTGCTGGGCGTCGTACTCGCGGCGTCCGGCACGGCCCCCGGGGTCGCCTCAGCACCCCCCGCCGGGGCTCCGACCCCGGCCGAGTGCGCCGCGGTCGATCACGAGTTCACCCCGACCGCGTTGAGCATCGCCGGCGTGATCGGTCCGACCCGGGTGCTGGCACTGGGCCGGGACCGGGACGGGGTACCCCGCACCCCGCCGTTGACCGACCGGGGGAAGTGGCAGTTCTCCTGGGACCGCGCCTCCCGGACCCGTCCGGGCGGGAGCTGGGGGGTGATCCGGCTGGCCGCGCACACCTATCCGAGCTTCGCCGGGACCGCGCTGGGCAACCGGCTGCTGGCCCGGCTGCGGCCCGGCGCCCAGATCACCGTGACCGGTGCGGGCGGTGAGGTGCTGTGCTACCGGGTCTCCCGGCGGGAGATCGTGCGGGCCGACAACACCACCGCGGACTACTACTCCACCACCGGCCGGTCCCGGCTGGCCATCCTGGTCTGCTCAGGGATCCGCCGCGGACCGGGGAACTGGAGCCACCGCACCATCTGGTACGCCGTACCC
>NZ_JAFCWV010000009.1:0-5535 GCF_049897745.1 Nocardioides sp. LHG3406-4 | reverse complement strand
TTTTTTGTTGGGTTTTGTTTTTTTCGGCAATGATTCTGGCGAAAGTCAGGGTTTGTTTGTCGGGAGCAAGTTTTCTACGGAGAGTTTGATCCTGGCTCAGGACGAACGCTGGCGGCGTGCTTAACACATGCAAGTCGAGCGGTAAGGCCCTTTCGGGGGTACACGAGCGGCGAACGGGTGAGTAACACGTGAGTAATCTGCCCTTCACTCAGGGATAACCTCCGGAAACGGTGGCTAATACCTGATATGACTCCTTCCTGCATGGGTTGGGGTGGAAAGTTTTGGCGGTGGAGGATGTGCTCGCGGCCTATCAGCTTGATGGTGGGGTAATGGCCTACCATGGCTTCGACGGGTAGCCGGCCTGAGAGGGTGACCGGCCACACTGGGACTGAGACACGGCCCAGACTCCTACGGGAGGCAGCAGTGGGGAATATTGGACAATGGGCGAAAGCCTGATCCAGCAACGCCGCGTGAGGGATGACGGCCTTCGGGTTGTAAACCTCTTTCAGTATCGACGAAGCTGTGCCTTTTTGGGTGTGGTGACGGTAGGTACAGAAGAAGCACCGGCCAACTACGTGCCAGCAGCCGCGGTAATACGTAGGGTGCGAGCGTTGTCCGGAATTATTGGGCGTAAAGGGCTCGTAGGCGGTTTGTCGCGTCGGGAGTGAAAACACTGGGCTTAACTCAGTGCTTGCTTTCGATACGGGCAGACTAGAGGTATGCAGGGGAGAACGGAATTCCTGGTGTAGCGGTGAAATGCGCAGATATCAGGAGGAACACCGGTGGCGAAGGCGGTTCTCTGGGCATTACCTGACGCTGAGGAGCGAAAGTGTGGGGAGCGAACAGGATTAGATACCCTGGTAGTCCACACCGTAAACGTTGGGCGCTAGGTGTGGGGCCTATTCCATGGGTTCCGTGCCGCAGCTAACGCATTAAGCGCCCCGCCTGGGGAGTACGGCCGCAAGGCTAAAACTCAAAGGAATTGACGGGGGCCCGCACAAGCGGCGGAGCATGCGGATTAATTCGATGCAACGCGAAGAACCTTACCTGGGTTTGACATACACCGGAAAGCTGCAGAGATGTGGCCCCTTTTGTCGGTGTACAGGTGGTGCATGGCTGTCGTCAGCTCGTGTCGTGAGATGTTGGGTTAAGTCCCGCAACGAGCGCAACCCTCGTTCTATGTTGCCAGCATGCCCTTCGGGGTGATGGGGACTCATAGGAGACTGCCGGGGTCAACTCGGAGGAAGGTGGGGATGACGTCAAGTCATCATGCCCCTTATGTCCAGGGCTTCACGCATGCTACAATGGCCGGTACAAAGGGCTGCGATGCTGTAAGGCGGAGCGAATCCCAAAAAGCCGGTCTCAGTTCGGATTGGGGTCTGCAACTCGACCCCATGAAGTCGGAGTCGCTAGTAATCGCAGATCAGCAACGCTGCGGTGAATACGTTCCCGGGCCTTGTACACACCGCCCGTCACGTCACGAAAGTCGGCAACACCCGAAGCCGGTGGCCCAACCCTTGTGGAGGGAGCCGTCGAAGGTGGGGCTGGCGATTGGGACGAAGTCGTAACAAGGTAGCCGTACCGGAAGGTGCGGCTGGATCACCTCCTTTCTAAGGAGCACACGCCCCGACCTGCCCCGTTCGTGGGTGGGCGCATGGTGGTGTTCACTAGTGGAATCGTCGATGAATCGCTTGGCCTGTTGGTGGGTCGGGGTCCTCAGTACTGCTCCTGGTCGTGCTCTCCTTTTTTGGGGGGTGTGGGTGGGGGTGTGGAACCTGGGTTCTGGTCTGTTGGTGGGCGTGGGTGGTGGCACACTGTTGGGTCCTGAAGAATCAGGCGTCTTCACCCTGTGAGGGGTGGGGGTGGTTGGTTGTTCTGTGGGATTCCTCCTTTGTCCTGTGTCTGCCGGTTGGTGGGTGTGGGGGGTTGGTGGGGTTGTTGTTTGAGATCTGGATAGTGGACGCGAGCATCTAGCTGCTGCGTGCTGTGTGCCCTGGGCCCCCTTTGTGTGGGGTTGTTCCCCGTGTTGGTTGGGGGGTGGGTGTGTGGTGTGTGGTGGCTGATAAGTATGTGTGCCCTTCGGGAGTGATTGTTCCTGGGGGGTGCTGGTCTTTTGTAGTTGAGTTGTTTTGACGTTGTTGAGACAAGCTATGAAGGGCACATGGTGGATGCCTTGGCACCAAGAGCCGATGAAGGACGTAGGAGCCTGCGATAAGCCCCGGGGAGTTGGCAACCGAGCTGTGATCCGGGGGTGTCCGAATGGGGAAACCCAGCTGGAGTCATGTCCAGTTACCCTTGCCTGAACACATAGGGCGAGTGGAGGGAACGTGGGGAAGTGAAACATCTCAGTACCCACAGGAAGAGAAAACAATTGTGATTCCGAGAGTAGTGGCGAGCGAAATCGGATGAGGCCAAACCATGCTCATGTGATACCCGGCAGGGGTTGTGAGTGTGGGGTTGTGGGACGTGTCTGATCGTTGCTGCCGTGGCGGTGCAGAGTAAGAAATCACGAGTGAAGTTGAAGCCGGTTGGAAAGCCGGGCCGTAGAGGGTGATAGCCCCGTAGACGTAAGTTCGTGACTCTGTTGGCATGTTCCCAAGTAACACGGAACCCCTGAAATTCCGTGTGAATCTGGCGGGACCACCCGTTAAGCCTAAATACTCCTTGGTGACCGATAGCGGACAAGTACCGTGAGGGAAAGGTGAAAAGTACCCCTGGCGGGGAGTGAAATAGTACCTGAAACCATGTGCCTACAATCCGTCGGAGCGATCCCTTGTGGGTTGTGACGGCGTGCCTTTTGAAGAATGAGCCTGCGAGTTTGCGTTGTGTTGCGAGGTTAACCCGTGTGGGGAAGCCGTAGCGAAAGCGAGTCCGAATAGGGCGTTTGAGTAGCGCGATCAAGACCCGAAGCGAAGTGATCTATCCATGGGCAGGTTGAAGCGCGGGTAAGACCGCGTGGAGGACCGAACCCACTTAGGTTGAAAACTGAGGGGATGACCTGTGGATAGGGGTGAAAGGCCAATCAAACTTCGTGATAGCTGGTTCTCCCCGAAATGCATTTAGGTGCAGCGTCGCGTGTTTCTTGCCGGAGGTAGAGCACTGGATAGCTAATGGGCCCTACAAGGTTACTGACGTTAGCCAAACTCCGAATGCCGGTAAGTGAGAGCGCGGCAGTGAGACTGCGGGGGATAAGCTCCGTAGTCGAGAGGGAAACAGCCCAGACCATCAGCTAAGGCCCCTAAGCGGTGACTAAGTGGAAAAGGATGTGGAGTCGCAGTGACAACCAGGAGGTTGGCTTGGAAGCAGCCACCCTTGAAAGAGTGCGTAATAGCTCACTGGTCAAGTGATTCCGCGCCGACAATGTAGCGGGGCTCAAGTCATCCGCCGAAGCTATGGCATTCACGCGTGTACTTAGCGCAGCCTTTGGTTGTGTTCAGGTGTGTGGATGGGTAGGGGAGCGTCGTGTCGCGAGTGAAGCAGCAGAGTGATCTAGTTGTGGACGCGACACGAGTGAGAATGCAGGCATGAGTAGCGAATCACATGCGAGAAACATGTGCGCCGAATGATCAAGGGTTCCAGGGTCAAGCTAATCTGCCCTGGGTAAGTCGGGACCTAAGGCGAGGCCGACAGGCGTAGTCGATGGACAACGGGTTGATATTCCCGTACCGGCAAAGTAGCGCCCATGACGAACCTGGTGATGCTAACCATCCGAAACTCATCGGACCGGACCCTTCGGGGCGAGGCTGGTGAGCGGAGCGTGGGACCCGAACTGGTAGTAGTCAAGCGATGGGGTGACGCAGGAAGGCAGTCCAACCACGGCGATGGTAGTCCGTGGCTAAGAGTGTAGGGCGAACGGTAGGCAAATCCGCCGTTCATGTGCCTGAGACTTGATGGGGACCCGTATGGGGAAGTGGATGATCCTATGCTGTCGAGAAAAACCTCTAGCGAGCTATGCGCCGCCCGTACCCCAAACCGACTCAGGTGATCAGGTAGAGAATACCAAGGCGATCGAGATAACCATGGTTAAGGAACTCGGCAAAATGCCCCCGTAACTTCGGGAGAAGGGGGGCCGGATCCGTGACTCACCTTGCGTGAGGTAGCGGTGATGGCCGCAGAGACCAGGCCCAAGCGACTGTTTACTAAAAACACAGGTCCGTGCGAAGTTGTAAGACGATGTATACGGACTGACTCCTGCCCGGTGCTGGAAGGTTAAGGGGACCGGTTAGACGCAAGTCGAAGCTGAGAACTTAAGCCCCAGTAAACGGCGGTGGTAACTATAACCATCCTAAGGTAGCGAAATTCCTTGTCGGGTAAGTTCCGACCTGCACGAATGGAGTAACGACTTGGGCGCTGTCTCAACCGTGGACTCGGCGAAATTGCACTACGAGTAAAGATGCTCGTTACGCGCGGCAGGACGGAAAGACCCCGGGACCTTTACTATAGTTTGGTATTGGTGTTTGGTTCGGCTTGTGTAGGATAGGTGGGAGACTGTGAAGCATTCACGCCAGTGAGTGTGGAGTCAACGTTGAAATACCACTCTGGTCGTACTAGATGTCTAACCTAGGTCCGTAATCCGGATCAGGGACAGTGCCTGATGGGTAGTTTAACTGGGGCGGTTGCCTCCTAAAATGTAACGGAGGCGCTCAAAGGTTCCCTCAGCCTGGTTGGCAATCAGGTTTCGAGTGTAAGTGCACAAGGGAGCTTGACTGTGAGACAGACATGTCGAGCAGGGACGAAAGTCGGAACTAGTGATCCGGCGCCAGCATGTGGAAGCGGCGTCGCTCAACGGATAAAAGGTACCCCGGGGATAACAGGCTGATCTTCCCCAAGAGTCCATATCGACGGGATGGTTTGGCACCTCGATGTCGGCTCGTCGCATCCTGGGGCTGGAGTAGGTCCCAAGGGTTGGGCTGTTCGCCCATTAAAGCGGCACGCGAGCTGGGTTTAGAACGTCGTGAGACAGTTCGGTCCCTATCCGCCGCGCGCGCAGGAAACTTGAGAAAGGCTGTCCCTAGTACGAGAGGACCGGGATGGACGAACCTCTGGTGTGCCAGTTGTCCCGCCAGGGGCACGGCTGGTTAGCTACGTTCGGAAGTGATAACCGCTGAATGCATCTAAGCGGGAAGCACGTTTCAAGATGAGGTTTCCCACCGGGTTAACCGGGTAAGGCCCCCAGCAGAACACTGGGTTGATAGGCCGGAGGTGTACAGCAGTAATGCCTAGCCGACCGGTACTAATAGGCCGAGGGCTTGTCCCAACACCGTACAAAACCACTCAAAACACAAGAGACTTGTGTCGCGTCCACTAACCAGATCCCAGACCACAACCCACCCCCAAAACAAGGGGCGGGTCCATGAGTTTGGAACACCACAACACCATAACGAGTATTGTGCATGTGTTCCGCCAGAGTTACGGCGGCCATAGCGAAAGGGAAACACCCGGTCCCATACCGAACCCGGAAGTTAAGCCTTTCAGCGCCGATGGTACTGCAACCGAGAGGCTGTGGGAGAGTAGGACGCCGCCGGACATACACTC
>NZ_JAFCWV010000008.1:0-124963 GCF_049897745.1 Nocardioides sp. LHG3406-4 | reverse complement strand
CACAAGCGCACACGACCGCGACGACCCCAGACGAACGGCAAGATCGAACGACTCCATCGCACCATGGGCGACGGCTGGGCCTACAAGAAGCTCTACAACTCCGAAGCCGCCAGACGAGCGTCGCTGGCAGGATGGCTGCACCAGTACAACCACCACCGGCCCCACTCAGCCCTCGGTGGCCTTCCACCCATCACCCGGTTGGACAACCTGGCTGGGCATCACACCTAGTCCTGGCAGTTGTTGGAACGTTCGCGCAACGCGCGTTGCGCGAACGTTCCAACAAAACCCCGGGGCCAGGTGGGACGGGGAGAGACCCCCTCAGGACGGCCGGGCCTGGCGCCGCACCTCGGCCGCCCGGGCGTTGAGGTAGCGCTGCTCCGGGATGCTCGTGGACAGGCTGGCCGCGACGCGGTAGGCCTCAGCCGCCTCTCCCGGCCGACCTGCCAGCTCGAGCAGGTGGCCACGCACGGAGTGGAGGCGATGGTGCCGGCTCATCGACCGGTCCGCCAGCAGCGGGTCGGTGAGGGCCAGCCCCGCTAGCGGGCCTTCGGCCATGCCCACCGCGACCGCCCGGCTGAGGGTGACCGCGGGGCTCGGGGAGACGTCGTGCAGCATCGCGTAGAGCGTGGCGATCTGCGGCCAGTCGGTGTCCTCGACCCGCGCGGCCTCGGCGTGCACGGCGGCCACCGCGGCCTCGAGCTGGAAGCGGCCCACCCGTCCCCGCGGGAGCACCCGCTCCAGGATGGCCACCCCTTCGGCGACCAGCCGTCGGTCCCACAGCGACCGGTCCTGGTCGGCCAGGCGCACGAGGTCACCGGCGTGGTCGGTGCGGGCCGGGGTGCGCGCCGCGGTCAGCACCATCAGCGCGAGCAGGCCCGCGGTCTCGTCGTCGCCGGGCAGCCGCTCGTGCAGCAGGCGGCAGAGTCTGATTGCCTCGTCGGTGAGGGAGACGTCGACCAGGGCCTCGCCGCGGCTGACGGTGTAGCCCTCGTTGAAGACGAGGTAGAGGACGTGCCGTACGGCGGCCAGGCGCGCTGGGCGCTCGGCGGCGGGCAGCGGTCCGAAGCGTGCACCGGCCTCGCGGAGTGTGCCCTTCGCACGGCTGATCCGCTGCCCCATCGTGGTCGTGGGCACCAGGAATCCGGCCGCGACCTGCTCGGTGGAGAGCCCACCCACGGCGCGCAGGGCGAGGGCCACCTGGGACGCGGTGGAGAGCGACGGATGGCAGCAGAGGAAGAGCAGGTCGAGCGTGTCGTCCTCCGCCGGGCCCGGCCCGGGGTCCACCTCCTCGGCGGCCACCCGCAGCTCGCGGTCGGCACGGGCGCGCTCGCCGCGCCACCGGTCGACGAGACGGCGCGACGCCACCCGGACCAGCCAGCCGCGCGGCTGCTCGGGCACCCCGTCGCGGGCCCACTGCACGGTCGCGTCGGCCATCGCCTCCTGCAGGGCGTCCTCGCAGGCGTCGAAGTCGCCGTAGCGGCGGACCAGGGCACCGAGGACGTGCGGGACCTCGCGGCGCCACACGTCCTCGAGCCCGGCGCTCACCGGCTCACTCGTCCGCACCGCCGGGCCACATCGCCGGCCGGAGCTCGATGGTGTCGCCCGGGCTGGCGAACCGCTGGGCGATCTCCTCGGCGCGCTCCCGGTCGGCCACGTCGATGAGGAAGAAGCCGGCCAGGTGCTCCTTGACCTCGGAGTACGGGCCGTCGGTCGCGAGGACGGCATCGTCCTCCCAGCGGTAGACCGAGGCCGTCGCCGGGTCACCCAGCGCCTCCCCGCCGACCAGCTCGCCGTCCGCCCGCATCCGGGTCAGCAGCTCCTCGAACTCGCGGTCCAGCTGCGCGCGCCGCTCGGGCGGCAGCGCCTGGAAGGCGGCGTTGTAGTCACCCGTCGGGTGTCCCCAGGGCTGCGGGTTGGAGTGGATGAGGATGACGTACTTCATGGCTGCTCCTTCGTGTCGCTCTCATGGTGCCGGGTCGGCATCCACAGGGACATCGGAGCCGGCTGCGCGTTCTCGACATCGCCGTCTCGGCCGGCGTCAGGCGATCACGCTCAGCGCGCCGGGGAGGATCTCCACCACCAGCGGTCGATCCGCCGGCAGCACGCCGAGGGGCGCGCCGTCGGCGCCGACCGGCACGGGACGGGCGTCCCGCGCGGACAGCTCGACCCGCCGGCCCCGCAGCACGGTCACGTCGGGGCGCGCGACGTGCGAGCCGTCGTACAGGCTCGGCAGGGCCCGCGCCAGCGCGAGGCGCGACGCCGCCCCGACGACCACGACATCGAGCAGGCCGTCGTCCAGGACCGCCTCGGGCGCGATCCGCATGCCCCTGCTGCAGGACGCCGAGTTGGCGACGACCACGGTGGCGGCCGAGACGTCGGACGCGGTGCCGTCGACGACGATGCGGTAGCGCCCCGGCTGGTACGAGGCGAGCGCGCGCAGCGCCGCGAGCGGGTACTGCAGCGGCCTCGGCACCCACCGGGCCCGGTCGGCGGTCGCCGCGGCGCGGGCGTCCACGCCGGCTTGGACGCAGCCGACGACCACCCGGTCGCCGGCCCGGAGCAGGTCGATCGTGCGAGGAGCTGCGGTGAGGAGCAGCTCAGCCTGCTGTGCCGGTGAGGTGGGCAGGCCGAGCATCCGTGCGAGGCCGTCGCCCCGGCCCGTGGGCACGATCCCGAGGGTGCCGCCGAGGCGAGCGACGAGGCCGGCCAGCGACGACACCATCGCGTCGCCCCCGACCGACACGACCACGTCCCCGCGCTCGACGGCGGAGGTGGCGAGCACCCGGACCGCCATCGGCCCGGGCGAGTAGGTCACCTCGACCGTGGCGCCGGCCCGCCGCAGCAGCCGGGCCACCGGCACGACCGCCCCCGGTGCGGCACCGCCACCGGAGGCGGGGTTCACCAGGAAGGTGAAGGAGCGTCCGCTCACGGGATCAGCACTCCGGGGTTCAGCACGCCGGCCGGGTCGAGGGACGCCTTGACCGCCCGCAGGATCTGCACACCGACGGGGCCGACCTCGCGCGCCAGCCACGGCCTGTGGTCGGTGCCGACCGCGTGGTGGTGGGTGATCGTCGCGCCGGCGTCGACCATCGCGTCGGTCGCGGCGGTCTTCGCCGCGCGCCACTGAGCCAACGGGTCCTCGCCCTGCTTGACCGCGACGGTGAAGTAGAGCGAGGCACCGGTCTCGTAGACGTGCGAGATGTGGCAGAGCACGATCGCCTGGTCGCCCAGCGAGCCGGTCAGGGCCTCGCGCACCGCGGCGTACACCCGCTCGAGGCTGGACCAGAACGTCGCGGTCTCGAGCGTCTCGACGAGCACGCCGACGTCGAGCATCGAGTCGCGGAGGTACGGCGCGTGGAAGCGGCCCCGGACCCAGGCGGTGCCCGGCTCCTCACCGAGCGGAACCCCGCCGAGATCCTCGAGCGCGGCCGACACGGCAGCCCGCCGGGCGTCCACGGCGGCCCGGGTGCCCTCGTAGCCGGCGACCATCAGGCAGCCGCCGTCGCCGGCGCCGCCGATCGACTCGGGCCGGGCCAGGTTGAGGGCGGTCTCCGTCTCGTCGGACAGCCGCAGCACGGTGGGCAGGAGCCCGGACTGCGCCAGCGTGCGCATGGCGGTCGCCCCCTCCCCGAAGGTCGGCCAGCGCCAACCGTCGTACGCCGTGGTCGCGGGCAGTGCCCGCACCCGCACGGTCACCGACGTGATCACGCCGAGCGTGCCCTCGGAGCCGAGCAGCAGCTGGCGCAGGTCCGGGCCGGCCGCGGTCGCGGGCGCGGTGCCGAGGTCGAGGCGCCCGGACGGGGTGGCCGCGGTGAGGGCGACGACCATCGCGTCGAAGCGGCCGTAGCCGGCCGACGACTGCCCCGACGAGCGGGTGGCGGCGAAGCCGCCGATGGAGGCGTACTCGAAGGACTGCGGGAAGTGGCCGAGCGTCAGGCCGTGCTCCCCGAGCAGTGCCTCGGCCTCGGGTCCGCGCAGGCCGGGCTCGAGGGTCGCGGTCATCGACACGGGGTCGATGTCGCGGACGCCCTTCATGCGCCCCAGGTCGAGGGAGATGACGCCCGTGAAGCCGTCACGCAGGGCGACCAGCCCTCCGGTGACCGCGGTGCCGCCGCCGAACGGCACCACGGCGACCCGCCGGGCCACGGCGAGGTCGAGCACCGCCTGCACCTGGTCGTGGGTGGCCGGTCGCACCACCACGTCCGGGGCGTCGGCGAAGTCGCCGGCGCGGGCCTTGAGGAGGTCGGGCGTCGACTTGCCGCGGGTACGCCGTCGCCGGATGTCGTCGTCGGCCAGCACGTGCTCGTCGCCGACGACGGCGCGCAGCTCGGCGACGACCTCCTCGGCCAGGGTCGGCTCGGGCAGGGCGAACTCCTCGACGGCGGGCGTCTCGGCCGCGCCGAAGGCCAGCTCGACCAGCGCGCGGGCGGCATCGGGGAGGGCTGCGGCAGCGGCGGGGTCGCCCCAGCGGTGGGGGTGCATCTCGCGTGCGTCACCAGGAGTCATGCGTTACAGTGTTACACATGTCGTCACTTCGTCACTCGCCCGAAGAGGCACCCCGTGCCGACCCCCGCGAGGACGCCTATCTCGACGCCGCCCGGGCCTGCATCCTCGACGTCGGCTGGCGCCGGACCACGCTCACCGAGATCGCCCGCCGCGCGGGCGTGAGCCGGATGACGATCTACCGCGCGTGGTCCGACATGTCCCAGCTCCTCGGCGACCTGATGACCCGCGAGTGGGCCGGTGTGGTGGCCGCGAGCCACGGTGGGACGCTGATGGAGACCGTGCTGGCCACGGTGCGGGCGCTTCGGGAGAACGAGCTCTTCGTGCGCATCGTCGAGCTCGACCCGGAGCTGCTGCTGCCCTACCTCCTCAACCGTCGCGGCCGCTCGCAGGAGGCGGTCATCGCGCTGATGGAGCAGGCCATCGTCGATGGTCAGCAGGCGGGCACCATCCGCCGGTGCAACCCGCAGGTCATCGCGCGGGCGCTGCTCCTGGCCGCCCACGGCTTCGTGCTGAGCGCGCACACGATGGTCGACGACGACGTCACCGAGGCCGACCTCGAGGCCGAGCTGCGCACCCTCGTCGAGCGCGCGCTGGCGCCATGAGCCCGCACATCGCCGCCGGTCTCGACGGCGTGCCCGCCGAGGTCGACGTGGTGGTGGTCGGGCTCGGCGTCACCGGCGCCGGGTGCGCCCTCGACGCGGCGACCCGCGGCCTGTCGACGCTCGCCGTGGACGCCCACGACCTCGCGTTCGGCACCAGCCGCTGGTCGTCCAAGCTGGTGCACGGCGGACTGCGCTACCTCGCCCAGGGACAGGTCGGCGTCGCCAGAGAGAGCGCGATCGAGCGCGGCATCCTGATGGAGGTCACCGCTCCGCACCTGACCCACGCGCTGCCGATGCTGGCGCCGCTCGGCTCGAGCGTCAGCAGACGGCAGGGCGGCCTGACCCGGGCCGCCTTCACGGCCGGCGACCTGCTGCGACGCAGCGCGCACACCTCCGCGCAGACCCTGCCCCGCCCGCGCCGGATCTCCGCCACCGAGGCGCTGGCGCTCGCTCCCGACCTGCGACCCGAAGGGCTGCGCGGCGCCCTGCTCTCCTGGGACGGCCAGCTCGAGGACGACGCCCGGCTCGTCACCACGATCGCTCGCACGGCCGCGGCGTACGGCGCCCACGTGCGCACCCGCGCCCGGGTTCTGTCCGCCACCGGCGACCGGGTGGAGCTGCGCGATGAGCTCACCGGCGCGACCCGGACGGTCACCGCGCGTGCGGTCGTCAACGCGACCGGCGTGTGGGCCGGCTCCCTGGTCGACGAGGTCAGGCTGCGGCCGAGCCGAGGCACCCACCTGGTGCTGCGCGCCGCCACGCTGCCGGGGCTGCGGGTCGCGGTCACCGCGCCCGTTCCGGGAGAGACCAACCGCTTCGTGCTCGTGCTCCCCCAGCCCGACGGCACGATCTACGTCGGGCTCACCGACGAGCCCGTCGAGGGCGAGGTGCCCGACGTGCCCGAGCCGGCCGACGACGAGATCGGCTTCCTCCTCGACGTGGTCGGTGCGGCGTTCTCCCGCCCGCTCCGACGCAGCGACGTGGTGGGCGCGTTCGCCGGGCTGCGACCGCTTCTCGACACCGGCGACGGGTCGACGGCCGACCTCTCCCGCTCGCACGCGGTGCTCCGCTCGGCCACCGGGGTGGTGACCGTCGTCGGCGGGAAGCTCACGACGTACCGCCGGATGGCCCAGGACGCGCTGGACGCCTGCGCCCTCGACGCGGGGCCCTGCGTCACCGCACGCACGCCGCTGCTGGGCGCCGCGCCCCGCGCCGAGTTGGCCGGTCTAGAGCTGCCCGCCCGCCTGGTCCGGCGCTACGGCACCGACGCGGCGCTGGTGCTCGACACCGCGCGCGCGATGACCGGGTACGACGACGACGCGCTGCTGGCTCCCGTGGCCGACCGCGTGCCGGCGACCTTCGCGGAGCTGGTCTTCGGCGTCACCCACGAGGGCGCGCACGACGTGGGGGACCTGCTCGACCGGCGTACCCGCATCGGGCTGGTCGCCGCCGACCGGGCGCTCGCCGTGCCTGCTGCCGAGCGCGCCCTGTCGCTCGTCGAGGCACGAGGCGCGCGCGCCGCCGCAGGTTGAGGTGCGAGGAGCGCCAGCGACGAGCCTCGAAACCAAGACACCCAGGGACCTCAACCGGCGGGGGCACGTCGGTCTAATGTCTGCGCATGAGCGTGAGCCACGCCGGACCGCTGCGTCACGGCCTCACCCGGATGCGCGGGCGCGATCCGTCGGAGTCGCACCGGGCCGCCACGCCCCTGGAGCTGCTGTTCGACCTCACGTTCGTCATCGCCTTCGGCACGGCGGCCGACGAGCTCGCCCACTTCCTCGCCGAGGACCATGTGCGCGAGGGACTGATCGGCTTCGCCTTCTCGGTGTTCGCCATCTCGTGGGCGTGGATCAACTTCTCGTGGTTCGCGTCGGCGTACGACACCGACGACTGGGTCTACCGCCTCACCACGATGGTGCAGATGATCGGCGTCCTCGTGCTGGCGCTCGGCATCCCGGCGACGTACGAGTCGCTCCTCCACGGTGACCACCTGGACAACAAGGTGGTCGTGGCCGGCTACGTCATCATGCGGATCGCGATGGTCGCCCAGTGGCTGCGCGCCGCCCGTCAGGACCCGGACCACCGCCGGGTCGCGAACACCTACGTCCTCACGATCGTCCTCGCGCAGGTGCTGTGGGTCGGGCTGGTGCTGCTGGACCTCCCGGTCGGCCCGTTCTTCCTGATCGCGATCGTGCCGTACGCCGTCGAGGTCGCCGGCCCGATGATCGCCGAGCTCCGCCTGGGCGGGTCGCCGTGGCACCCGCACCACATCGCCGAGCGCTACAGCCTGATCGTGATCATCGCCCTCGGGGAGGGGCTGATCGGCACGACGGCCTCCCTCAACGTGCTCGTGGGACCTGAGGGCCCGGGCTGGTCGGTCGACGTCGGGCTGCTCGCCTTCGCGGGGGTGGCCCTGACGTTCGGCATCTGGTGGACCTACTTCGTGCTGCCGCACGGCGCACTGCTGGCCGCACGGCGCGAGGAGCGCGCCTTCGGCTGGGGCTACGGCCACATCGTGCTCTTCGGCTCGATCGTCGCCGTCGGTGCCGGGCTGCACGTGGCCGCCTACCTCCTCGGCGACGACACCGCGCTGGGCCGCACGGCCACCGTCCTGACCGTCGCCGTTCCGGTGGCGGTCTACGTCGCCATGCTCTACGTCATGTACGCCCTGCTGACCCGGACCTTCGACCCGTTCCACGTGCCCCTGGTCGCCGCGTCGGCCGTGTGCGTCGCCGCTGCCGTGCTGCTCGCCGACACGTCGATGACGTGGGCGCTGGTCGTGCTCGCCGCCACACCGTGGGTCACGGTGGTGGGCTACGAGCTGATCGGGCACCGTCACAACGCCGACGTGCTGGACCACCTCGAGCGACGCTGACTCCTCACACGTATCGTCCACGCGTGCAGTTCCGTGGCTTGGTGGCAGACACGCGCCCGCTGCAGAACGAGCACTTCCGTCGACTCTGGTTGGCGAACATCATCACCGTCATCGGCGCTCAGCTCACGGTGGTCGCGGTGCCGGCGCAGATCTACGCCGACACCGGCTCGTCGGCGTACGTCGGGCTCACCGGCGTCTTCGGCCTCGTGCCGCTCGTCGTCTTCGGGCTGTACGGCGGCGCGCTGGCCGACGTGTTCGACCGGCGCACCCTGCTGGTGGTGACCACGGTCGGGATGATCCTCACCAGCGGGCTCTTCTGGCTCCAGGCCGCCATGGGCATGCGCAACGTGTGGCTGCTGCTGTGCCTGTTCGCCGTGCAGCAGGCGTTCTTCGCGGTCAACCAGCCCACGCGCAGCGCCGTGGTGCCGAGACTCGTGGGCGACGAGCTGCTGCCGGCGGCCAACTCGCTCAACATGACCGTGATGCAGGCCGGGGCGATCGGCGGCCCGCTGGTGGCGGGTGCGCTGATCCCGGTTCTCGGGTTCGAGTGGCTCTACCTCATCGACACGTTCACGCTGCTGGCCACGCTCTCGGCGGTGGTCCGGCTGCCGCCGCTGCCGGTGGAGGGAGCGGTCGGCGGAGTGCCGGGGCTGCGGTCGGTGGTCGAGGGGCTGGGCTACCTACGCGGCCAGCCGGTGCTGCTGATGTCCTTCGTCGTCGACATCATCGCCATGGTTTTCGGGATGCCGCGGGCGCTCTTCCCCGAGGTGGCGCACGAGAGCTTCGGCGGGCCGGAGGCTGGTGGGCTGGCCTTCGCCATGCTGTTCGCCGCGATCCCCGCGGGAGCCGTGCTCGGGGGCATCTTCTCGGGCTGGGTCTCCCGGGTCGCCGCACAGGGCCGCGCGGTGGTCGTCGCGATCGTGGTCTGGGGGCTGGCCATGGCCGGCTTCGGGCTCGCCGTCGGGTTCGCCGACGTCTCACCGCGCGTCATGCTCGTGATCGCCCTGCTCATGCTGGTGATCGGCGGCGCCGCCGACATGGCGAGCGCGGCCTTCCGCACGAGCATGCTGCAGACCGTGGCCACCGACGCCGTGCGCGGCCGGTTGCAGGGCATCTTCATCGTCGTGGTCGCCGGCGGTCCGCGCGTCGCCGACGTCGCCCACGGTGCCACCGCGGCCATCGTCGGAACCGCGGTCGCCGCTACGGGCGGCGGCGTGCTGGTCGTCGTACTCACCGTGGTCGCCGCGATCGCCGTGCCGAGCTTCGTGCGCTACCGGGTCACGACGACCGCTGGTTGACGTGCCGGCGCCGCTGGTTCAGCTGCGAGCGACCGCCGCTGGTTGAGGTGCGAGGAGCGCCAGCGACGAGCCTCGAAACCGAGGCGCCCTCACATCCACCAAGGCGCCTCACAGCCAGCGCATCGAGGCGCCGTGCGGGCGGGTCCAGGCGACCGCGCGGCCGTCGAGGCCCAGCACGAACGCCACCTGGTCGTCGGGGATCTCCGGCCCGGTGGCGGTGACGACGGGATGGACCCGCTTGCCCTCGTTGCTCACCCAGCGGCACCGGCCGTCGGCCACCAGTCCGGCCATCATGTCCTCGAAGCGTCGGCGCCCGGGATCCTCCACGTAGGCCAGCACCGCGCTGTGGAACACCACCACCTCGCCGTACGACGACGCCTGGTCGACCAGGTCCGGCAGATCCTCGAGCAGGTCACCGGCGACGAGGTACGGCGGGTCGGCGGCGGCGATGGCGATCGCCTGCTGGAGCCTGGCCCGCCTGTCCTCCTGCTCCGGCCAGACCAGGTTGGCCAGCCAGGCCATCTGGTCGGGGTCGGTGACCGAGAGCGGGTGCAGGTCGATGCCGCCGCGCCAGGCCACCTCCGGCAGGGCGTCCGGCACCGGCATCGGACCGGACGCCTCGCACGTCAGCAGCGGACCGGGGCCCGACAGCACGCCGAGAGGCGACCAGTCGTAGGACCAGCGGTCGGGGTAGAGGCACAGCCCCGCCGACGGGCCGACCTCGAGCAGCGCCAGCGGGCGGCCCGCGGCGGCCGCCACCTGCGCGAGGACCGGGGTGAGCGTGGCCAGCCGGCCGACCTCGTTGGTCTGCGTGGCGCGCGCCATGATCGTCGCTCGGATCGCGCCTCCGGCGGACTCGTCGGCGAGCAGCGCGGCGCGCAGACCGGAGTAGGGCCCTGGAGCGGGCACGCCGTGCCAGCGTCCGGCCGCGAAGACGAGGTTGGGCTGCTGCTTGATGCCCGGCAGCGTCGCGATCCACGCCTGCACGTCGGCGTCGGCGACCACGCCGAGCGCCCACTCCTCCAGGCACGGCGATTCGCCCGCGGCGTACCGCGCGAAGTCGGCGTACTGCGCGACGACGTCGGTGTGCAGCTCCATCAGCCGGCCGGGAGCGCCACGTAGGTGGTCTCGAGGTACTCCTCGATGCCCTCGAAGCCGCCTTCGCGTCCGAAGCCGCTCGCCTTCACCCCGCCGAACGGCGCGGCCGGGTTGGAGACGAGGCCGGTGTTCATGCCGACCATGCCGAAGTCCAGGAACTCCGCCAGCCGCAGCGAGCGGTCGAGGTCGCGCGTGTAGGCGTAGGCGACCAGGCCGTACTCCGTCGCGTTGGCCGCCGCGACCGCGTCCTGCTCGGTCTCGAAGCTGGTCACGGGGGCGACCGGCCCGAAGATCTCCACGGTGTTGATCTGCGCGCCGGCGGGTACGTCGGCCAGCACCGTCGGCGGGTAGAAGTAGCCCGCGCCGGTCGGCGCCTCGCCGCCGCACACCACGCGGGCACCGTCGTGGACGGCGTCGGTCACGAGCTGCCCGACCGACTCGACCGCGTCGGTGTCGATCAGCGGTCCGACGTCGACGCCGTCGTCCTGGCCACGTCCCACGGTCAGTGCCGCCATCCGCTCCCCCAGCCGTGACGCGAACTCCTCGGCGATGGAGGAGTGCACCAGGAAGCGGTTCGCCGACGTGCAGGCCTCGCCCATGTTGCGCATCTTGGCGATCATCGCGCCGTCGACCGCGGCATCGAGGTCGGCGTCCTCGAAGACGAGGAACGGCGCGTTGCCACCCAGCTCCATCGAGACGCGCTGGAGGTTGTCGGCCGACTGCCTGACCAGGATCTTGCCCACCTCTGTCGAGCCGGTGAAGCTCACCTTGCGCAGCCGGTCGTCGCCCATGATGGCTTTGCCGACCTCAGAGGAGGAACTGGTCGTCACGACGTTCAGCACCCCGGCCGGCACGCCCGCCTCGGCGAGGATCCCGGCCAGCTCCAACATCGTCAGCGGCGTCTGCTCCGCGGGCTTCACGACCATGGTGCAGCCGGCGGCGAGCGCCGGGCCGATCTTGCGAGTGCCCATCGCGAGGGGGAAGTTCCACGGCGTCACGAAGAGGCACGGTCCGACCGGCTTCTTCAGGGTCAGCAGCCGGCTCCTGCCGTCGGGGGCGGTCATCCAGCGGCCGTGGATGCGGACCGCCTCCTCGGCGAACCAGCGCAGGAACTCCGCGCCGTACGCCACCTCGCCGGCCGCCTCGGCCAGCGGCTTGCCCATCTCGAGGCTGATCAGCCGGGCGAGGTCGTCGGTGCGATCCACGACCAGCTCGTACGCCGCCCGCAGGATCTCTCCCCGCTCGCGCGGGGCCGTGGCGGCCCAGCCTGCTTGGGCCGTCACCGCGGCGTCGAGGGCGGCGATCGCGTCTCCCTCGCCGGCGTCCGCGACCTTCGCCAGGACCGACTCGTCGGCGGGGTCGAGGACGTCGAAGGTCGTGCCGTCAGCGGCCGCCCGCCACTCGCCACCGATGAACAGCAGGTCTTTGAAGTCGGACACGTGACTCACCTCGTCTGGACCGGTCGGGATTTTGCTTTGTCATTTGGCGGAGGTCGTGACGCGCCCATCCCCGCCGTGGGAACATTCTCTAGGCCCCCCGCAAGGGATGGGCCAGGCGCCCCTTGCCGACCCCATGCGGCAAGGGGCCCACCTTCTTCAGGCTCGCTTCCGGGCGCCCACGACGGTACGCCGAGCATCGCGCCACGCGATCAGGGCGGTGCGGAGCCGAGGCGACGACACGTCCTCGCCGCGCCGCCTCGCCCTGAGCTGCTCGACCAGCCACTGCGGTGCGTCGGTACGCTCGATGGCCGCCGACTTCGTGAGCAGCTCGCCGGTGACCAGGCTGTGCCGGCCGCGTGCCATGGACGTCAGCCCCAGGTCGGCGATGACGGGGTCGAGCCACATCCGGGGGCGGCGCGCCGCCCAGGCCCAGTAGCCGCAGACCTCGGCGCGTGCGGCCGCCCGGACGTCGTCGTCAGTCATCGCGGGCAGCACCTCGAGGGGCTCCCGCCCGACGACGGCGTAGCCGTGGCGGACGAGCTCTGCCCTGGCCACCCCCGACAAGATGCGCTCGACCATCGAGCCGTGCGTCCAGGTCGGGTGCCTCGCTTCCGGGTCGAGCAGGGACGCCCCGTCGACGTAGACGCAGCCGAGGTCCAGTTGAGCGCCCATCCCCGCATCCAGGTCCCCGTGGAGCTCCGCCAGCGCCGTACGGCGTCGGGCGTCGACCGGCCCGGCGACCAGGGCCGTCAGGTCGAGATCGCTGATCCCCGGCGAGTAGTCCCCCGTCGCCAGCGATCCCCCGACCCACAGCTCGGTGACCCAGCCCAGCTCAAGCAACCGGCGGCCCAGCTCCTCGACCACCGGCGGCTCCTTCATGGCCGCACCCTAGATCCGAGAGCAGCCGAGGACGAGCAGATGGATGCGGCGGCGACCAGACCAAGCCTTCGTGGTTGATCAACCGTTCGACCAAACGTGTGCCTTGGTCGAACGGCTGATCAACCCTCGTGCACCCCCTCGGTCGAGGTTTGTGGGCGAGTCGTGGGGTTTGTGCCCTGTGCGATGGGCACGAACCCCAGGAGTCACCGGATATCCGGTGACTCCCACCGCCCCAGGCAGCGAGCGGAAGCCGTCAGCCTCCGGCGCGCAGCAGCGCCTCGAGCAGCGGGCCCGCGGTGCGCCGTCCGCCCAGCCCCACGTCCACGAACGCGGCCACGGCGAGGTCGCCCTGCGCCGCCACCATCCAGGCGTGCAGCATGCGCTTGCCGTCGCGGTCGAACTCCGCGGTGCCGGTCTTCGCGATCACCGGCGGCCCGGGCAGTCCCGCGAGGAAGGTGCCGCTGCCCTCGGTGACCACCCCGCGCAGCATCCCGCGCAGCACGTCGGCCTCGGGGATCGGCGTCTGCTCGGCGGCGGCGGTCGCGGTCAGGAGGTGGGGCACGACGGTGTGCCCGGCCTGCACCGAGGCGATCACCGCCGCCATCGTCATCGGTGAGGCCAGCACGCTGCCCTGCCCGATCATGTCGGCCGCCCTCTCCGTCTCGCTGGCCGGCGGCTCGACCTGCCCGAAGTACGCCGGGAAGCCGAGGCCGTGGTCGACGCCGAGCCCGAGCGAGGCGGCCGCGTCGGCGAGACCGCTGTCCGGGAGCTTGCCGCGCGAGGCGATGAAGGCGGTGTTGCAGGAGTTGGCGAGCGCCGAGCGCAGCGGGATGGTGCCGATCCGGCCGATCGGGTAGTCGTCGTAGTTCTCGAAGCGCTTGCCGTCCACCACGACCGACGACGTGCACGGCACCGGGCTGGCAGGGGTGAGCCCGGCGCGCAGCAAGGCGAGGCTGCTGACGATCTTGAAGGTCGACCCGGGTGCGAACTGACCGAAGGTCGCCAGGTTGTAGCCCTCCGTGCCGGGGCCGTTGGCCGCGGCGAGGATCGCCCCGTCGGAGGGCCGGATCGCCACCAGCGCACTGCCCGGGCCGACACCGGCGAGGATCCGCTCGGCCGCGATCTGGAGGCGCTCGTCGAGGGTGGTGGCCAGCGGCTGGCCGTCGGTCTGGTCGACGCGGAAGAGCTCCTCCTCGGCGCCGTCGGCGCTGACCCGGTCGACCACCAGGCCGGGGGTGCCGCGCAGCTGCGCGTCGTACCTCGACTGGAGCCCCGAGAGCCCGGCGACGTCGCCGACGGCGTAGGTCTCGGGACTCTTCTCGACCATCTCGGCCGTCACCGGTCCGACGGTCCCCAGGATCGGCGCGGCGAACCCGCGGGTGGGGCCGAGCTGCTGCGTGCCGGGGATGCCGCGCGCGCCGGGAATGGCCTCGATGCCCTGGGCGACGGCCGGTTCGACGTCCTCGGTGCGCAGCGCGATGGCCTCGACGAACGCCTTGGGCCCAGCCGCGGTGACGGCGGTCGCGAAGCGGTCGGGGTCGACCTCGACCAGCGCCGCCAGTGCCCGCGCCGACGCGTCCGCCTGCGCGACGTCCACCTGGGTGCGGTCGATGCCGAAGCGTACGACGTCGCGCGCGGTCACGAGGGGCAGGTCGCCGGCGCCGGTGATCGGGCCGCGAGCGGGGTTGATCGTCGTGGTGTCGAGGGTGTCCCCGTCGGCGAGGTCGGGGTGGATCAGGGCCGGGGTCCAGTCGACCTTCCAGGCGTCGTCGACGAGTCGCAGCTCGACCGGGACGTCGTACTCCCAGGGCTCACCGGCCACCTCCCACTGCCAGGTCAGCGCCGACGTCGCGACGTCGTCGGCCACCTCGGTGTCCGCGGCGGTGACCGAGCGCGGCAGGTCGGCCACCGACTCGAGCACCGGCGCCAGCTCGGTCGGCACGTCCCCTGTCTCCAGCGCGCCGGCCAGCCCCTCGAGCACCGGCTCGGGGTCGGGCCCGTCGGACCATGGCAGGTCGCAGGCCGACAGGCAGGCCGAGAGCAGGAGCAGGGTGAGGGCCGCCGAGCCGGTCCGGATGCGCATGGCGTCTGTCTATCAAGCGGTGCCGAAACTTCGCGGATCGAGACACATGGCGGTCCTCCACGTTCTGCTGCGGTTCATCCGGCCGGAGCCGAGCGGTCACCGCCCGGAGCTACCGTCCGCGCATGCCGAAGAACCCCGCCGGGCGACCGCCGGAGCTCGCCACCCTGCTGGCGATGGACCCCGTCGAGCTCGCCGCCGAGGTGCTCGTCCGGGTGTTCACGCCGGTGCTCGACGACAGCTATCCGCAGGCCAAGGGACTCGCGCAGACGCTGGCCGACCTCGGCTCGGTGCCCTTGAGCGCCTGGACCTGGAACCCCTCCCGCCCCCACGACGGAGCGATCGCTCGGCTCACGCTCGAGCTGGTCCTGATCTGGGAGCGCGCCGGGGTGGCCGCTCGCGGCGTCTTCAACGAGTCGAACGAGGTCGTGCTGCTGATGCGCGGCGAGGCGCTGCTGCGACTGCCCGATGCGCGCCGCGCGGTCGAGGACGAGCTGAGGTCGTCGGCTCCTGCCCCGCTACGGGAGTCGGCTGACTAGCCGTCTCGCCACGGTGAGTCCGAGCCCCGTGCGCTCGCGGAGCAGCTTCACGCCGTGCACCGGTCTCCCGTGATCCTTGAGGACCAGGACCTGGGTGAGAGTCTCCTCGTCGGGGACGGCACCGGGTGCCACCATCCCCGCGGCGATGGACCGAGCCACCTCGAGCCGCACCTCGCCGATCTCGTGACCCGCCGCGTCGATCGGTGCCGGTGATGATCGGCCCGGGCCGAGGAACCGGAAACCGACGCCCGAGATCACGATGAGGGCCAACGGCCCGAGGATCAGCAGCAGTCCGAGCTGAGTGTCCATGTCGCGAATGGTAGAGGTCAGAAACCAGCCGCTCGATGGCTCGGGCACGCCCCGAAGGCGTCGTAGGGTGACCATCCATCGTCGACTCGGGGGTAGACCATGAAGACACGACTCGCAGTGCTTGCCGCCCTGGTGGCAGCGACACTCCACCCGGCCAGCGCTTCCGCCGCCGAGGCCGTCAGCTGCGACGGACGCACCGCAACCATCACCGGCACGACCGGGAGCGACACGCTGGTCGGGACCGAGGGCCCCGACGTCATCGCCGGTCTCGGCGGTCCGGACACGATCAGCGGGCTCGGCGGGGACGACGTCCTGTGTGGCGACGAGGAGGATGACTTCCTCTATGGCGGTCCTGGTGACGACCGGCTCTTCGGCGGCTTCAACGCGGCGTGGGCCGACCCGGGCGGCACCAGGACCGGTCCCGCTGACACGGTCGACCCGGGACCCGGCGACGACTACGTCGACCTCGGCGTCGACACGCGCGGGTTCCGCGGCGCTGCGGACGACGAGACCCTCGACTACGAGTCGCTCGGTCACGGCATCACCGTGGACCTCGTCTCGGGGCGGGTGATCGCCGACGGCGTCGACACCGTGGTGCTGGTGCCCGGGCTGACGATCCACGGCACGGCCTACGACGACACCATGACCGGCACCGCCCGCAACGACCACTTCTGCGGCGGCCCGGGCGACGACGTGCTCACCGGCGGTGACGGCGACGACGTCCTGCGGGGCGACAACGCGCTGGGAGTGGGCTGCGACTCCATGGGCGGCCTCGACCGGGCCGACGAGGGCGACGACCGGCTCGACGGCGGCACGGGCGATGACGAGCTGGAGTCCCGCGCCGGCGACGACACCATGCTGGGTGGCGTCGGCCGCGACCATGTCGCCAGTGACGGCGCCGGTGAGGTGGTCGCGCGCGGAGGGACGGGCCGGGACGTCATCGGCGTCCAGCTGCTCGCCACGACCGGGGTGCACGCTGCCGGCGGCCGCGGGCACGACATCCTGGCCGCCAACCGCGGCGAGGGCTGGCGTCGTAGCGTCAGCCGCGCCCGTATCGAGGTCGACCTGGCTCGTGGCCGGCTCCGTGCCGCCGCACCCGGCGCTAGCGCCGGGGGGCGGGTCACGGGGTTCGAGGAGCTCGGCGCGGCACAGCTCTCCCGGGACCGCTGGGTCATCCGCGGCACCCGCAGGGCCGACTACCTCGATGCCAGCAACATCTTGGGAGGCACGGCGCGCATCCTCGGGCTGGGCGGCAACGACTTCCTCTACGGCGGCAACCGGTCCGACCGTCTCGACGGCGGCTCAGGGCGGGACGAGGTCTGGGGAGGCGCCGGGCGAGACCGCTGCGTGCGGGCGGAGAAGGTCAGGTCCTGCTAGCGCTCGCGCTCACTCCACCGTGACCGACTTGGCGAGGTTGCGCGGCTTGTCGATGTCGTGACCCAGGTGCAGCGCCGCGTGGTAGGCCAGCAGCTGGAGCGGCAGGGTCATCAGGATCGGGTCCAGCTCCGGCTCGCTGCGCGGTACGTCGATGCGGGTGGCGGCCACGCCACCCAGGTCGACGCCGTCGTGGGTGACCACGACGAGCGGCCCGCGGCGGGCGGCGATCTCGTGCAGAGCGCCCACGTTCCGCTCGGTCAGGTCGTCGGCCGGCACTACGGCGACCGTGGGCAGTGCGGGGTCGATGAGCGCGAGCGGGCCGTGCTTGAGCTCGGAGGTCTGGTAGGCCTCGGCGTGGCGGTAGCTGATCTCCTTGAACTTCTGCGCGCCCTCGCGCGCCACCGGGAAGCCGCGGACCCGGCCGATGAAGAACAGGCTCGGCGCCTCGGCCAGCGTGCGCGCGACCGCGGCGTACTCCTCCTCCTTGGCCAGCACCTGCTCGATCTGGCCGGGCAGGGCCTCCAGCGCCGTCACCAGCCGCCTGCCGTCGGCGATGGAGAGGTCGCGCACCCGGCCGAGCTGGATCGCCAGCAGCGCGAAGCCGAGGAACATGTTCGTCAGCGCCTTCGTGCTCGCCACCGCGACCTCGGGTCCCGCGTGCAGGTAGATGCCGCCGTCGCACTCGCGGGCGACCGCGCTGCCGACGACGTTGACCAGGCCGATGACGCGCCCGCCTTTGCGACGGATCTCCTGCACGGCGAGCAGCGTGTCGATGGTCTCGCCGGACTGGCTGACCGCGACGTAGAGCGTGTCCGGCTCGATGATCGGGTTGCGGTA
The DNA here is from genome assembly GCF_049897745.1 of Nocardioides sp. LHG3406-4. NCBI lineage: Bacteria > Bacillati > Actinomycetota > Actinomycetes > Propionibacteriales > Nocardioidaceae > Nocardioides > Nocardioides sp. LHG3406-4. The sequence continues at coordinate 107,124 of NZ_JAFCWV010000008.1, read as the reverse complement.
GCGGAACTCGCTGGCCGCCTCGGCATCGGCCGGGATGCGGGCCAGGTCCTCGATCAGGCCGGCACCCATCTGGCCGACGTAGTACGCCGAGCCGCAGCCCAGGATCTTCACCCGCCGGATCGCGCGGAACTCCCGGGGCTCCATGTTGAGGCCGCCCAGGTGCGTGGCCCCGAAGCGCTCGTCGAGCCGGCCGCGCAGCATCCGCTCGGCAGCGGCCGGCTGCTCGAGCATCTCCTTGTGCATGTACGACGCGTGCTCGCCCGCCTCGTAGGCGTCGGGGTCCACGTCGACGCGGGTGGCGGCCTTCGCGGTGGCCGTCAGGTCGTGACGGAAGGTGGTGAAGCCGCCCGAGGTGACGGTGGCGAGCTCTCCGTCGTCCAGCATCGCCACGGTGGTGGTGTGCCGCACCAGCGCGGCCAGGTCGGAGGCGACGAACATCTCCTTGTCCCCGACACCGACGATCAGCGGGCTGCCGTTGCGGGCCACCACGATGCGGTCGGGGAAGTCGGCGTGCAGCACCGCGAGACCCCAGGTGCCGTCGATCACTGACAGGGCATCGGACACCTTGCCCTCGAGGGTGTCGGCCGGCGACCGGGCGACGAGGTGCGCGATCACCTCAGTGTCGGTGTCGGACACGAGCTCGACGCCGTCGGCCGCGAGCTGCTCCCTCAGCGCGCTGGCGTTGTCGATGATCCCGTTGTGCACGACGGCGACCCGCTGCCCGGCATCGGTGTGCGGGTGGGCGTTGACGTCGGTGGCCGGGCCATGGGTGGCCCAGCGGGTGTGGCCGATGCCCGCGGTGCCGGTGAACCTCTTCGGCAGCCCGTCGGCGAGGTCGCGCACCCGCCCGGCCCGCTTGGCGACCCTGAGGGCCCGAGTTCCCCGTCCGTCGGTGCGGACCACGAGGCCGGCCGAGTCGTAGCCGCGGTGCTCGAGACGACCCAGCCCCTCGAGCAGGATCGACGGAGCCTGCTGTGAGCCGATGTAGCCGACGATCCCGCACATGGTGTCTCCTGTTCGTCCGGCCGTTCAGCCGTAGATGATCCGGCGAACCTGCCGGGCGGTGAGCTCGGGCCCGGCGACGACGCGCTGGGCCAGCTCGGTGGCGATCTGGTCGTAGATGTCGGAGTTCTTGGCCCCGTGGGCCTTGAGCCGAGCGTGCCGACGACGGACGAAGTCGTCGGTGGACTCTCGGTGGAAGGCCACCACGTCGTCGATCACCCGCCGGGCCTCGGCGGACGACAGCCCCGTGGTCTCCATCAGGTGCACCACCAGTGGGTCAGCAGCGGGATTCGGGCCGGGCACCACCAGATCCTGCGCCAGGTATGTGCCGGAAGGCAACTTTCTGCCCGATTTCGGGCAGAACGGCCCGATGTACAACCTCAGCCCACCCCTGCGAGCGGCCCCGCTAAGGCCCGAAGTGGAACAGACGGTCACCCAGGACGCCGTCGCAGGACGTCAGGTGGGGAATCAGACGCATCTTTCAGCGTAGAGGTGGCGCACAGGTGGGGATCGGCGTACTCTGGTGAACACGAAGTGAACGGGAGGTGTCACATGAGCAACCCACAGAAGGCCAGTGAGAGCCAGGCGACCGGCCTGCACATGCAGTGGAGCGAGGTGCGCGACGAGCGCGGCCGCACGCGACTGGAGGCCCGCTGGGTGTGTGACCCGCCGTCCGCCCGCCCCCACCCGGCACCCACGCCCCACGCGGCCTAGCCGGTCGACGACACCGGCCCGGCTTGAGCCGGCGGCGACCACCGGACTCCCTGGCCACGCGCACGCCCGCTCGCTCCTGCCTGGCGTGTCGATGCCGGCGTCGGTGGCAGAGTTGCCCTGGACTCACCCCCTGACGACGACCGTCGGCGGTGACGTGCGTCGAAGGGACGGGGATCGATGGCGTGGCGTGCGCGGCGGCCGACGCCTGGGACGGCGCTGGTCGTGGCGGACCCGTCGGTCGACCCGGCGGTCTACTCGCGGGGCGTGCGCGCCGGCCGCGTCGTCCTGGTCGGTCCCGAGAGCGTCGCCCCGACCGCGCGCAAGCACACCTGGGAGTTCGTCCGACAGCCGGCACAGCTCGAGACCCTGAACCTGGAGCTGCGGTCGATCGGCCCCGTCGACCACCTCGTGATCGCCACCAAGGGCAGGGCACGGCGCCAGGCACGCCTGCTGGGCGCCCTCTCCCCGCACGTGGTCAGGGGCGGCCTGGTGCAGCTGCACCTCACCCCGGCCGTGCGCGACACTCTGCTGCCCCTTCTCGAGCGGATCCGCGAACGCGCCTCCTCCAGTACGGCGTCGAACATGCCGAAGTGGCGTCGCGAGCTGGGGCTGGGCATCGATCAGCCGACGCCGACGGCGTACGGCCTGGCGGTGAGGAAGTCGCTGCAGCACTTCGTGCTGCTTCGTGACGCCGAGGTGGCGCAGGTCCTGAGAGCGAGACCGGGCTCTCCACGGCTGTCGGTCCTGGCGAGACGAGGGGCTGGGCAGCTGTCGGCCCACCACCAGGTCTCGTCGTACCCGAGCACGGCCCCGGTGGCGGGCCTCGGTGCCGACATCGACTACCCGGAGCTGACCCTGCGCAGGTACGAAGGAGCACTGACTCTCGGATCCGCAGCGCTGGTGACCACGGACTCGGTGGTGCTCCCGGAGTCGTTCAAGTGGCAGGGTGAACGCGTCCATCAGCCAAGGATCAAGCTGGTGGAGTCGCACTTCGGGCGCATCAGGGGCCCACGTGCCGACCCTCGGCACCTGCCGGGCGCCTACTACTTCTTCGACTACGCGCACCCGGGGCACTACGGCCACCTGATGACGGAGGCGTTGGCGAAGCTGTGGGGGTGGGAGGAGGCGAAGGCCGTCGACCCCGGGCTCCGTCTGTTGATGCGCACGCACCATCGAGACGCCGCCCGCGGCCGGCCGCGGGCCGACCTCGCCGTACTCCGTGCCTACGGGATCCACGAGGACGACCTGGTCTGGGTGGACGGCGCGGTGACCGTCGACGTCCTGGTCGGCGCGACGCCCACGTGGCACAACAAGTCGCCCTTCTACGCCCACCCGGAGACCCGGCACGTGTGGCAGCGGCTTCGCAGCGGGTTCGGCGTGGCGGAGCCCGCACAGGAGAGCCCCCGCCTCGTCTTCGTGACCCGGCACGAGGGGAATCGGCTCTGTCGCAACGTGGGGGCGGTCGAGGAGCTGTTCCGCGAGTTCGGCTTCAGCATCGTCCATCCCGGCGGGCTGAGTCCTGGCGAACAGGCGAGCGTCTTCTCCAACGCCCGGGTGATCGCGGGGTTCGGTGGCACGGGCATGTTCAACATGCTCTACGCCAGCGGACTCGAAGATGTCGTCGTGCTGAACCATGAAGCCTATGAGGCCCGCAACGAGCACATGATGGCCGCGCTCCTCGGCGCCGACGTGCACTACTTCTGGAGCGCCCCGGATGTGGCCCGGCCGGTCGGCTACTACGAGGCGTTCCAGTCCGGCTGGGAGTTCGACCTGGCGACGAACGAGGGGCCCCTGCGTGAGCTGCTCGAGCGACTGACCTGAGGCGATGAGGGCCTCGGGCGCGGGTCGACCGGGTCCGTATCGCCAGGTGGGCACGTCGGGAATTAATCCGGCGCCCCGTTGTTGGAGTGGTTGAATTCCCAACCAACTTAGGAGCCCTACCGTGACGCAGACCCCCGATTTCGACGCCCCCACCACCGCCGTGGAGAACATCTCCGGCGACTACACGCTGGACGCTGCCCACAGCCGCCTCGGCTTCACCGCCAGGCACGCCATGGTCACGAAGGTGCGCGGGCAGTTCAAGGACTTCACCGGCACCGCACACATCGACGCGGCCAACCCGTCGGCGTCGAACGTCCAGGTCGCGATCAAGGTCGACTCGATCGACACCGGCGTCCCCGACCGTGACGGCCACCTCAAGTCCGGCGACTTCTTCGACGTCGAGAACCTTCCGGAGATCACCTTCACCTCGACCTCCGTCGAGCGCAACGGCAGCGACTGGAACATCACCGGCGACCTCACCATCAAGGGTGAGACCAAGTCCGTGACGATCCCCTTCGAGGAGACCGGCTCGGCGCAGGACCCCTTCGGCAACCTGCGCATCGGCTTCGAGGGCCGCACCACGATCAGCCGCAAGGACTGGGGCCTCACCTGGAACGCCGCGCTCGAGACCGGCGGTGTCCTGGTGTCGGACAAGGTCGTCCTGGAGTTCGACGTCTCCGCGATCAAGAACGCCTGAGCCAGCACCACGCAGCAGCAGCAGCCTCGCAGTAGGCAGGCTCGCTAGTAGGCAAGCAGAGCCCCGAGACCACGGATGGTCTCGGGGCTCTTGCGCGTCCGGCCCGGGGGGCCGTGCTCGGAACTACTTGTGCCGCGGCTTCTTGGGCCGTTCGTCACCGTCGCGACGCGGTGGTGCACCGGTGTCCTTCGACAGCTCGATGAGCTTGCCGGAGATCCGGGTGCCGCGCAGCCGGTCCCAGGCGCCGGCGGGCAGCTCGACGGGGAGGTCGACGAGCGAGTGGTCCATCCGGATGTCGATCCGGCCGAAGTCGGCACGGCCCAGGCCGCCCTCGTTGGCCAGCGCGCCCACGATCTGGCGCGGCTCGACCTTGTGCCGGCGACCGACCGAGATCCGGTACGTCGCCAGGTTCGCGTCGTTGCCCACCCGGCGCGCACGGGCGGGCGGGCCACCCCTCTCGCGGGGCTTGCCGCTGCGCTCGGGCCGCTCCCGGTCGTTGCCCTGGAACGTGCGCGGCGCGGGCTCGGGCAGGGCGTCGAGCAGCAGCGGGCTGTCGGCGTACATCACGGCGGCCAGGGCGGCGGCCACGTCGAGCTCGGGCACGTCGTGCTCACGCACGTAGTGGCCGACGACCTCGCGGAAGAAGTCGAGGCGCTCGGCGTCGGCGCGCATCGTGGTGATCGCGTCGTCGAAGCGGTTGAGCCGCGACTCGTTGATGTCCTCGACGGTCGGCAGCTGCATCTGGGTGATCGGCTGGCGGGTGGCCTTCTCGATCGCGCGGAGCAGGTGCTTCTCGCGCGGGGTGACGAACGCGATCGAGTCGCCCTTGCGGCCGGCCCGGCCGGTGCGGCCGATGCGGTGCACGTAGGAGCCGGGATCGGTCGGGATGTCGAAGTTCACCACGTGGCTGATGCGCTCGACGTCGAGACCGCGGGCAGCGACGTCGGTCGCGACGAGGATGTCGAGCTTGCCGGTGCGCAGCTGGTTGATCGTCCGCTCACGCTGCACCTGCGCCACGTCGCCGTTGATCGCCTGCGCGGAGAAGCCCCGGGCCCGGAGCTTCTCGGCCACGACCTCGGTCTCGCTCTTGGTCCGGACGAACACGATCATGCCCTCGAAGTTCTCCATCTCGAGGATGCGCGTGAGGGCGTCGATCTTCTGGGGGTAGGACACGATCAGGTAGCGCTGGGTGATCGTCGAGACCGTCTGCGTCTTGTTCTTGACGGTGACCTCGACCGGGTCCTTGAGGTGCTTGGCCGTGATGCGGCGGATCGCGGACGGCATGGTCGCGGAGAACAGCGCGACCTGCTTGGTGTCGGGAGTGCCCGAGAGGATCGTCTCGACGTCCTCGGCGAAGCCCATCTTGAGCATCTCGTCGGCCTCGTCGAGCACCAGGAACTTCAGCTCCGACAGGTCGAGCGTGCGCTTCTCCAGGTGGTCCATGATGCGCCCGGGCGTGCCGACGACGACGTGTACGCCGCGACGCAGGGCGGACAGCTGCACGCCGTAGCCCTGGCCGCCGTAGACGGGCAGCACGTGGATGCCGGGCAGCCGGGCGGCGTACTTCTCGAAGGCCTCCGACACCTGGAGCGCGAGCTCACGGGTGGGGGCGAGCACCAGCGCCTGCGGCGACTTCTGCTTGATGTCGAGGTTGGACAGGATCGGCAGTGCGAAGGCGGCGGTCTTGCCCGTGCCGGTCTGCGCGAGGCCCATCACGTCGCGTCCCGCGAGCAGTGGCGGGATCGTGGCAGCCTGGATCGGCGAGGGCACCTCGTAGCCCACGTCGGTCACTGCCTTGAGCACCCGGGCCTCCAGCCCGAGGTCGGCAAAGGTCGGCTGGTCGGTGCTCAAGTCGTCGTCCACCCGTCAACGGTAGTGCTTTGGCGGCTCGGCGGCAGATTCGTGCCGCGTGCGACTCCGCTCACTATGCCACCCGACGTCGCACTCACCGGACCGTTCCGCGGCCTCTGCTGCCGGCGATCCGCCAGCGGATCCCGCACCAGCCGGGGCCGAAGCCGCGGAGCACCAGGTGGCCGGAGCTGCCCGGCGTGTCGAACGGCGTCACCGTCTCCTCGTCGCCGACGCAGGTGTAGGTCTCGTAGCGCAGCGCCGGTGCGGCGGGGTCCACCCGCACCCAGATGACGAGCTCGTTCATGCGGCGGTTCAGATGCAGGTCGAAGCTGGTGTCCCGGACGTCGCGGAGCCCGGTGACGGTGTACTCGGTGAGGGTCGTCTCCCCGCGGCCGAGGGTCCGGTCGAAGATCAGCTCCGCGGCGTACCGCCCCTGGTGCGGCTGCGCCGCCACCCTGCCGAGGCGGCAGCCGAAGACGGGGGTGAAGACAGCCGGATCGGGGTCGTCTCCGTGGGTGTCGACGATGACGACCTGCGGCACCCGGTCGACGCCGTCGTCGTCGGCCCGCCACAGGCCCCGCCAGCTGAGCTGCTCCAACGAGAGGTCGGGCCGCAGGTCGAGGATGACGTGGTTGCTCACCTCGGTGGCGCGGGGCTCCGGTCCGAAGCCCAGCTCGGTGAACAGGCGGGCCACCTCGGCGCCCAGCAGCTCCTCGTAGCCGAGACCGGCTCGTGGTGGGCCGGGCCGGTTCGGGGGTCCGAGCCGGCTGTGCAGGTCACCGGACGACAGGCCGAGCAGGTCCTCCAGGGCGTCGAGCGCTTCCAGGGAGGCGGCCCGCTCCGGTCGGCGCAGGCCGGAGCGCCAGTAGCTCAGCGTCGAGACGCTGACCCTGATGCCGCGGGTCGCCAGCCTCTCCGAGATGCCCTGCAGCGTCAGCCCGCGTGCGGCGATGGCGTGGCTCAGTCGCATCGGGAAGGTGGCGTCGTCACCGTCGTCGTGCATGGGACCCCCCGGCTCCGTGTACGTCGCACTGTTCACATGCTTTTCACAGGTTAGGCCAACGGGGTGTGATTTCGGCTTGCCTACCCTGAACCCAGGCGAGGCGCCGGATTACCGGGGGGATTCCGGCGCCTTGCACCACCTCCCGCCCGGATGAGGTGGCGAAACTCGCGCGACAGCCATCTGCCGCGGTCGCACACTGGGCCGGTGGACACTATCTCCCTCCCGCCCGAGGCGCTCCCGGCCGGACTCAGCAGCCGCCCTCTGGTCGCCGGCGACGCACCCGCTGTCTTCGAGGTGATGGCCGCGGTCGAGCTCGCCGATCTCGGTGTCGTCGACATCGAGGAGGCCGACATCGTCGCCGACTGGCAGCGCCCCAGCTTCGACGTCACCACCTCCACGATCGGGGTGTTCGACGGCGACCGGCTGGTCGGCTACGCCGAGGTCTCCGGGCACGATCGCGGCGACGCAGCCGTGCATCCCGACGTGCAGGGCCGCGGCATCGGCACCGCCCTCGCCGGCTGGATGCAGACGAGAGTGCGCACCCGGGGCGGTCACCGGATCGGCATGCCGGTGCCCGAGGGGTCGTCGGGCGACCGGCTGCTGGCCGCCCTGGGCTACCACGTGCGGTGGACGAGCTGGATCCTCAAGCTGCCCCGGGAGCGCACGATCGTCGACCGCGCCCTGCCCGAGGGGTACGTCGTACGCCAGGCAACCGAGGCCGACCGGCGTGCGGTGTGGACGGTCATCGAGGACGCCTTCCTCGAGTGGTCCGACCGTGAGCGCCAGTCGTTCGAGGACTGCGCCGCCGGCATGTGGCTGCGGCCGGGCTTCGAGCCGTGGAACATCCGCGTCGTCACCGACGCCGGCGGTGAGGTCGTCGGCACGGCGTTCGTCGTGAAGGCCGGCGAGGAGGCCTGGGTCGACCGGCTCGCCGTACGCCGCGACCAGCGCCACCGGGGCCTGGCCCAGGTGCTGCTCGTGGACTCCTTCGCCGTGGGCCGCGAGCACGGCTGCCAGGCGTCGTGCCTCTCCACCGACTCCCGGACCGGCGCCCTGTCGCTCTACGAGAAGGTCGGCATGGAGGTCACGGGCGTGTGGGTCAACCGCGCCATCGAGGTCTGACGCGCCGGGTAGTCCGGTGCAAAATGGGGCTGCATGGGCCCAGAAGGCCCCGGATTGCCCCGGACTACCCAGCGATCAGGGGTGGGGTGGGGTGGTCGGTGAGAGCTCCGACTCGACACCCTCGTCGCCGACGTCGGCAGAGTAATCGTCGTCCTGCGTCTGGTCGACGCCCTCGTCGACCTCCATCGCCCGCAGCACGACCGTCAGCACGATCGCGACGAGCAGGTTCAGCAGGAAGGCGACCAGGGCGATGTAGACCTTCGTCTCGGTGAAGGGGATCGTCGTGAGCGGTCCGCCGAAGTGCGAGCCGGGGTCGCCGGGCACCTCGACGCCGTACGCCGTCCAGGTGCCGTAGACCATGCCGACCGCCCACCCGGCGAGCAGCGCCCATCGGTGGAACCAGCGGGTGTAGAGCCCCGCGACGATCGCGATCATCGTCTGGAGGATCCACACCCCGCCGAGCAGCTGCAGGTTGATGGCGAACTGCTTGGGCAGGCCGAGCACGAAGATCAGCGCGCCGAGCTTCACGCCGAGCGACATCACCTTCGACTGCTTGGCCTCCTGCTGCGGTGTCGCGGCGGGGTTGATGTAGGCCTTGTAGAGGTTGCGGGTCCACAGGTTGGCCGCCGCGATCGACATGATCGCCGCCGGCACCAGCGCGCCGATGCCGATCGCCGCGAACGCGACCCCGGCGAACCAGCTCGGGAACTCGTTCTCGAACAGCTGCGGCACCGACTGCTGGGCGTTCTCGACCTTGACCCCCGCCGCGATGGCGACGAAGCCGAGGAGGGCGAGCAGCCCCAGCAGGAAGGAGTACGCCGGCAGCAGGGCCGCGTTGCGCCGGATGACCGAGCGGTTCTTGGTGGACAGCACGGCCGTGACCGAGTGCGGGTACATGAACAGCGCCAGCGCCGAGCCGAGGGCCAGGGACGCATAGGCCCAGTGCGCGGCCGCCGGCGGCATCATCGCCTTGCCCGCCACGTCGCCGGCCGCGATGGCGTCGGCGTTCTCGGCGTTGAAGGCGTCGAAGTTGTCCTGGGCGGCGCTGAAGATGGAGTCCCAGCCGCCCAGCTGGGAGGGCAGGTAGAACACCGCGACGATGATCACGACGTAGATCAGGATGTCCTTGACGAACGCGATCAGCGCCGGTGCCCGCAGGCCGCTGGAGTAGGTGTAGGCCGCGAGCACGGCGAACGCGACGAACAGCGGCAGGTGCTGGACGACCCAGGCGGCGTCCTCCCCTGCCTGCAGGCCCATCACCTGGAGGACGACCTCGATGCCGACCAGCTGCAGGGCGATGTAGGGCATCGTCGCGAGGATGCCGGTGAGCGCCACGGCGGTCGCGAGCGGGCGGCTGTCGTAGCGGCCCTGCACGAAGTCGGCCGGCGTGATGTAGCCGTGCCGGTGCGAGACCGACCACAGCCGGGGCAGGAACAGGAAGATCAGCGGGTAGACCACGATCGTGTAGGGCACGGCGAAGAACCCGACCGCGCTGCCGGCGTACAGCGTGGCGGGCACGGCGATGAAGGTGTACGCCGTGTAGAGGTCGCCCCCGATGAGGAACCAGGCGATGAACGTGCCGAAGCCGCGCCCGCCCAGGCCCCACTCGTCGAGGTTGTCGAGCTTCTCGGCACGCCGCCAGCGCGCGGCCGCGAAGCCGAGCACCGTGACGAGCAGGAAGAAGAAGACGAAGATGCTGACCGCGATGCCGTCCATCAGCGCACCTTCCGATCACGGTCGGTGGACTTGGCCAGGTAGTAGGCCGCCACGGTCAGCACCGCCGACATCGGGATCAGCGCGAACTGGAACCAGAAGTAGAACGGGAATCCGAGCAGGGTCGGATCGGTCTTGTCGTAGATGCCCACGAGCAGCGGCAGGATCACTGCCGGCGCCAGCAGCAGGCAGATGAGTGCCCACGTGCGGTTCATCGTCACCTCCGAGAGAAAGGAACCGCAGTACCCTAGCCGACCGTGACCGCGCTCACATCAGCTCGGCTCGGCGCCGGTCGAGGAATGTCCGCTGGGCCTCGTTGTCGATGAGGGCGATCGCCGCGTCGTACGCCGCCCGGGCCTCCGCGTGCCTGCCCAGCCGACGCAACAGGTCGGCCCGGGTGGCCTGCCACGCGTGGTAGGCCACGAGGTCGAGGCGCTCGACCAGGGCCAGCGCCACCTCGGGGCCCTCGAGCTCGGCCACCGCGACGGCGCGGTTGAGGGCGACCACCGGCGAGGGGGCGATGCGGGCGAGCTGGTCGTAAAGCGCGGCGATCTGCCCCCAGTCGGTGTCGGCCACGGTCGCGGCGTCGGTGTGCACCGCGTTGACGGCCGCCTGGATCTGGTAGGGCCCGGGGCGGTTGAGGGCGAGGCACGCGCGGACCAGCTCGTGGCCCTCCTCGATGAGGTCGCGTCGCCACAGGGTGCGGTCCTGCTCGTCGAGCGGCACGAGGCTCCCGTCGCTGACGCGAGCCGGACGGCGGGCGTGGGTGAGCAGCATCAGGGCCAGCAGGCCGGCCACCTCGGGGTCCTGGGGCAGCAGCACCCGCAGCAGGCGGGCCAGCCGGATCGCCTCCTCGCAGAGGTCGTCGCGCACCGACTCCGCGCCCGCGGTCGCGAGGTAGCCCTCGTTGAAGACGAGGTAGACCACCGCGAGCACGCCCGCCGTACGGGCGGGGAGGTCCTCGGCCCGCGGCACCCGGTAGGGCACCTTGGCGGCCTTGATCTTGGCCTTGGCCCGGGTGATCCGCTGCGCCATCGTCGTCTCGGGCACGAGGAACGCCGCGGCGATCTCCGGCACGGTCAGGCCGGTGATGAGCCGGAGGGTGAGGGCCACCCGGGCGGCCGGAGCCAGTGCCGGGTGGCAGCAGGTGAAGACCAGCCGGAGCCGGTCGTCCTCGACCGCGCCGTGGTCGGGTGGTGGGGTGTCGTCGTAGGTCATGGCTGCCTGCCGATGCCGGTCGTCGCGCTGGGACTCACGGCGGATGCGGTCGATGGCCTTGCGGTGGCCGGTGGTGGTCAGCCACCCGCCAGGGTTCGGGGGGATCCCGTCACCTGGCCATCGCTCCATCGCCGTCACGAGCGCCTCACCGGCCGCCTCCTCGGCGATGTCGAGGTCACCGAAGCGGCGGGCCAGCGAGGCGACGACGACGGCGTACTCCTCGCGGAAGATCCGGGAGATCTCCTCGGAGGTGTCCGCGTCGCCCGGCGCTCGCATCAGGCCGGCTCCTCCTGGAAGGGCCGGACCTCGACCTTGCCCTGGCAGGCCTTGGAGCCCTGCGCCGCCCAGTCGAGCGCGGCGTCGAGGTCGGCGGCCTCGATGACCCAGAAGCCACCGAGGAACTCCTTGCTCTCGGCGAACGGGCCGTCGGTCATCACCGGCTGGTCACCGGTGCCGTCGACCGTGGTGGCGGCCTCGATCGGGTGCAGTCCACCGGCGAAGACCCACGCCCCCGCGGCCCGGACCTTCTCGTTGAAGCGGTCGACCGCCTCGAACACGCTCTGCATCTCCTCCGGCTTGAGCTCGGGGTCGTCGACCGAGCCGTGTACCGACAGCAGGTACTGGGACATGGTGTTCCTCCTTGTGCGGGAGAGGCCCGGTTGGCCTCCCTTCACCCATCCCACGAACGGGACCGGGCGAATACGACACTCTGCCAAAGGATCGCCCCGACGAGCTCGTCCGTCAGCGCCGGAGAGCGATCGCCTCGGTCAGCGCGACGACTCGCGCAGTGTGGCGCCGCGCGCACCGCGCACCGTCAAGGCGGCGCTGACGAAGGCCACGATGCCGAGTACGACGGCCGCCAGGGCGGTGAGCACGACGAGCCGGAGCGGGTCGATGCTGGCGATGAGGTGCGGCGTGCTCAGCTCGTCGACGTAGCCCAGGGTGACCGTGCGCAGCACGACGTACTGCGAGAGCGTGCCGGCGAGGATGCCGGCCACCGCGGCGCCGCCGAGCACGGCAGCGAGCTCACGGGCCGCCGCCGACATCACCGCCCGGCGCGGCACGCCGACCACCCTGAGCGCGGCGGCGTCGCGGCGCCGGGCGGGCAGCTGCACGGCGGTGGAGACGACCAGGCCGGCCAGCGCCATCAGGAGCACCAGCACCGCGACGACGGCGTAGAGGCGGAGCGCCAGGGCGTAGGCGCCCTGGTCGAGGGTGTGTCGCTCCTCGTCCAGGGTGGACGCGACGGTGAGCCCCTGCGCGGAGAGCGCGTCACGGAGCTCGGCGGGCGCGCCGTCGCGCACCAGCACGCGCACGTCGAAGAAGTCGTCGTAGAGCGCCTCGTCGCTCGTCAGCTGGGTGACGTCGACCAGGACGCCGCGGGGCCCGAGGAAGGGCGTGCTCTCGGCCGTCCCGACCGGCTCGAGCGGTACGCCGCCGGGCACACCGGCGTAGCCGCGCACCGCCGACTCCTCCACCTCGACGCCGCGCAGCACCGGCCTGGCCTGCGCGAGACCGCCGGTGGCCAGCCGGACCGCCTGGGGCTCCCCACCGGTGTCGAGATGCACGGCCAGGGTGGAGCCGGTCTGCAGCGCGACGTCGACACCGTCGGCGAGCGCAGGCGACGGCACCCAGCCGGCCCCGTCGAAGGCACCGGGCACCGCCGCCCCGTCGACGGTGAGGTCGCTGAGGGTCACCGCCCCGGTCATCTCGAGTGCGGTGGCCGCGCCGCCCCCGAGGGTGAGGCCCTCGAGCAGGCAACCGTCCTGGCACGGCACCCGGCGGGCGACGGTGCTCGTGCCGATCTCGAACGGACCGAGGTAGGCGCGCTCCGGCACACCGGCCCGCTCCCCGAGCCGAAGCTCGACCCACACCGGCGTGGCCAGCTGGTTGTCGAGGGTGAGCGAGACGTCGCGGCCCTCGACGACGGGCACGTCGCCCTTCGGCCCGATCAGGTCAGCCACCTGCTCGACGTCGAGGCCGGGTGTCCACGACTCGGGCCACTGCGCGACCGCGGCCAGTCGCGGTGCGTCGACGGCGGAGAGGAGCAGGCCGGGGCTGGCGACACTGGCCGCGGCCATCGCCCAGCGTCCGTCGGGGTCGACCTCGTGCGTCAGCGCGACCGTGTCGCGCACCGGCAGCGGCGAGGACCACACGCTGTCTGCGGGCGAGGCGGTCGCGGCCACCGAGTCCCGCCACGTCGCCGCGGAGCCGAAGACGCCGGCGCCGAAGACCGCGACGGCGATGGCCGCGGTCAGCGGAAGGATCACCAAGGTGCCCTCCTGGCGCCGCGAGATCGCGCGGGAGGCCACGAACCCGCTCAGCGACCGGCTGCCGGCGCGGCGCCGGGTCCACCACCGCGCCACCACCGCGATGAGGTGGGTCGCGCCGAGTCCCGCCACCACCGCGAGCAGCACCGGCAGCACCAGGTCGGTGACGTCGGGGTCGGCCTGTGCGGCGCTGCCCAGCAGCTTGCTCGCGAGTACGGCGCCCGCCAGCGCCACCAGGACCAGCTGGACGATGAGCCCGACCCGGCCGGTGGCCGCGGGGCGGCGTACGCCCGTGAGCTGGGAGGCCAGCGAGACCCTCAGCACCAGCCGCACCGCCAGGACGCTCACCGCGACCGCGCCCAGGACCACGACCGCCCCGGCGGCGACGCTCGCCCAGGGCAGCGGGACCGGCAGCTCCGGCACCAGCCAGGTCCGCACCAGCACCCACGACAGGACGTAGCCCAGGGTGGCGCCCACCGGAACCGAGACCGCGATCAGCCCCAGCGGCTCGGCGACGCCGAGACCCCAGAGGCGGCGCGCTCCCAGCCCGCGCAGGGAGGCCAGTGCGAGCTCCGGCACCCGCAGCTCGCACGCGGCCATCATCAGCCGCATCAGCAGGGCGAGCGCGACGAGCAGCAGCGAGAGCACGGCCGGCCCGATCGAGGATCGCGCGGTCGCCTGCTGGAGTCGCACCTCGCGGTCGATGGCCGGGAGGTCGTTGAGGTCGTTGGTGCCGGTCATCGACCCGCCGGCCACGCCGAGCGTGGCCTTCAGGGAGTCGTCGGCGCTGACGCTCGCCTGCCTGACGTCGGCCAGCGTCGCGTCCGGCGGCACGTCGAGCGGCACGTCGACGTGGGCGACCCACTCTCCGTCGGGGACGACGTCGAACGTGTCGACCACAGTGAGGAACGGCGCCGGCCGAGGAGGGATCACCGTCTCGGTCACGTCGTCGAAGCGCAGCGGGGTGCTCGACAGCTGCGTGGCGTCGAACCACCAGTCGACCTGCTCCTCGTCCGGTGCGGTGTAGGTGCCCACCACGGTCATCGACGTCAGCGGGCTCTCCGCCGGATCCACTGCGTCGGGGTGAGGCTTGCCGATGGGCAGCGGCACCTGCTGCCCGACCTCGAGGCCGAGCTCCTCGAGGTCGCTGCCGAGGACCAGCACGTCGCCGGGAGCCGAGGGGCAGCGGCCCTCGATGACGAGGTGGTCGCACTGGCCGGGGCGCGCCCGGAAACGGAACTCCACGCCGCCGAGGCCGGTGTAGCGGCGGCTGACGAGCTCCCCGACCGGATCGCCGAACGGGCCGACGCTGTTGCGCGCCGCCGTGGTCTCGGCCTCCGCCAGCACGTCCTCGGGCGGGTCGTTCACTCCCTGGCTCGTGTCGAGCGACCACGAGAGGCCGGTGAGCTGCGGCGGGGCCGCGTTGAGCCGCGCGGAGAGGTAGGAGTTGGTGACCGCCTCGGCGAAGATCGGGCCGAGCACGGCCGAGCCGATGGCCAGCGCGGTGAGCAGCACCGACCCCAGGGACAGCAGCAGCCGGGCCCGCATCCCGCGCAGGACGGTGCCGACGAGGGTGCTCATAGGTCCACCAGGCCGGCGCCCGCGACGCCGGTGCCCGTGACGCCGGTGCGCAGCGTGGCCGGGCGGGTGAGCCCATCGGGCAGGTCGCGCGCGCGGGTGCCGAGCGCGAGCACGGCGACCGCGGCGAACAGCGCCGTCGCGACGAGCAGCCACCACTGCACGCCGGTGTCGACGGGAACGTCGAAGGCGGGTACGGCGACCAGTCGCAGGTGCGAGAGCAGGAAGCGGACGGCCACCCACCCGCCGGTCAGGACGCCGACCGCCGTCACCCCGGCCAGCAGGCCCAGCTCGAGCCTCCCTGCGCGCCGGGCCGTGCCGAGGGGGACGCCGACCACCCGCAGCGCCGCCACCTGGGCGCGGTGCTCGGCGCGTTGCCGGCCGACGGAGCCGGCGAGCGCGATGAGGGCGACCAGGAGGCAGGCGCCGGCCATCAGCACGTAGACGCTGGCCTGCTGCGCCCCCGAGGCGGCGTACGCCGCCTGCCGGGCCGACCCCACGGTCCGGGCGCCGGTGCCGGCCTCGTCGAGGAGCGCGGCGACCAGCTCGTCCGGGGTCCCCGGGCCGACCACGACCCCGACCTCGGCGGCGGGCACGGTCGGGTCGTCGCCGACCAGCGCGCTGGGCAGGTCCGCCAGCAGCCCACCGGCCGCCACGAACGGCAGCGCGTCGACACTGCCGCGCAGGTCGAGGGGGCGGTCGCGACCGCCAGGGGTGTCGATGGCGTCCTCGGTGACGGTGCCACGGGTGGCGATCGCGGGCAGTGCCCCGGAGCCGGCGGCGACGACCACCTCGGGCGAGCCGTCGGGCAGGCCGTTGAGCTGCAGGCCGTCGGGTCGGTTGACCACGACCCGGTCGTATCGCGGCGCATCGACCCGCGGCCCCGGCACGTAGGTCTGGTCCAACAGGTCGACGTCCCCGAACCTCAGGCGGGTGACCAGCACGGACAGGCTCGGGCTGGGGAAGGCCTCCCACGCGGTGTACGCCGGCTGGTCGCCGACGGTGTCGCGGCGAACCGGAAACGTCGCCTCGGCGCGGATGCTCCGCAGCACGCAGGACCGGGCGCAGTCGCTCACCGGCACCCTGACCCCGCCGCTGTCCCTCCCGGCCGCGAAGCGGAACGACGCCTCGGCCGACGCCGTCGTGGACTGGTCGTCGAGGTAGTCGATCGTGATCCGCACGCCGTGACGCTGGTCGAGCTCGTGCAGGTTCCTCACCTCGACCTCGAGGCCGATCCCGGTGAGGACCTGCGGCTCCTCGCCGGTGGCCAGACCGGCCACCCGGTCCGCCGCCCCGCCGGCAGGAGTGCCGTCGAGGAAGCCGCCCGCCACCGCGGCGTAGCGGGACACGTCGACGAACGTCCGCCGGTCGCGCGCGTCCAGGTAGTCGGTCACGGAGGCGACCGCCATCAGGTGCCGGCCCTCCGGGTCGAGCGCGCGGCTGGTCGAGAGCGCCTCCAGCGCGCTGCCCTCGATCGGCACGAACTGCGCGCCGCCCACCCGCAGCCGGGCACTGTCGTCGGCCCAGCTCGCGACGGCCAGCGCACCCGTGAGGGTCAGCGCCGCCAGCACGCTCGCTGCCACCAGCAGGCGCACCGGGGCGGCGCCGTCGGCGGACCGGCCGAGACGGCGTACGGCGAGGAAGGGGGCGAGTCCCGAGCCGGCCGTGCGTCCGGCGAGACGACTCGCGGCGAAGCGCACGAGCCAGCCGGTCACCAGGCCGCTGGCGAGTGCCACCAGCGCGGGTCCGGCGAGCACCACGGCGTCGGGATCGCGGGCGTCGCCCGCCCCGGCGCGGTAGCAGGCCACGACGGCGCCCACGACCACCAGGACGCTGAGGAAGGTCGCGGTGGTGCCGGGTCGTCGCGGCCTCTCGGCGATGCTCACCTGGGCGAAGAGCGGCTCGCGCAGGCCCCCCGCGAAGCCCGCGCCGGCCGCGGCCAGGCCACCCAGGGCGACGAGTGCGGCGATCCCGACCGACGTGGCGTCGAGCGGTGCCGCCGCCTCGTCGAGCCACCGGTCCGTGAGGACGACGGTCGCGGCGGCGCCGAGGAGGACGCCGCCGAGCAGGCCGGCGAGCACCGCCAGCCCCGGTTCGGCGAGGAGGGCGACCGCCAGCCGGAGGCCGCGGACGCCGCGGAGCCGGTGCAGGCCGATCTCCTCGCGTCGACGCGACGCCAGGGCGCGACCGGTCTCGGCGATCGCCACGGCCCCCAGGAGATAGAGGGGCAGCGCCAGCCAGGGCGAGGGGCCGGCCGCGTCGGCGAAGCGGGTCACCGCGACCGCGCCGCCGACCACGACGACCGTCATCGCGACCAGCGCCAGGAGCGTCCCGCGCCGCGACCAGGCGCCGCGAAGGACTCGGGTCACGTGAGCCGGCCCTCGTCGAGGGAGTAGTGCAGGTCGCAGGACGCCACGACGGCCGGGTCGTGGGTGGCGACCACGACGATGCCGCCGCGCTCCGCCTCGGCGCGCAGCTCGGCCAGGACCAGTCCGCGGTTGCCCTCGTCGAGCTCGCTGGTCGGCTCGTCGGCGAGCAGGACGGCCGCGCCGGGCACGAACCCGCGGGCGCAGGCGACGCGCTGCATCTGTCCGCCGGAGAGCTCCTCGACCTGCCGGTCGCCGAGGTCGGCGATGTGGAAGCGGGCGAGGGCCGCCTCGGCGCGCTCGTCGGCCTCGGCCGGGTCGACACCGCGAGCGCGCAGCGCGATGGAGACGTTCTCGCGCGCCGACAGGATCGGCACGAGCCCGTAGACCTGGAGCACGAACGCCACGTCCGGGCGCGGGTCCCCCGTGCCCTGCCACATCGAGCGGCCGTCGTACGACGTGGTGCCGGCGGTCGGCTCGAGCAGGCCGCCGGCGATGGAGAGCAGGGTGGTCTTGCCGGAGCCGGAGGGGCCGGACAGGGCGACCAGCGTGCCGGCCGGGAACGTCACCGAGACGTCGTCGAGCAGCTTCCGGCCCACGGTGTAGGTGATCCCGGTCGCCTCGAGCCCGGTCACTGGGTCTCCTCGTCGGCGCGCGAGATGACGAGCTTGCCGGTGCCCTCGTCCTCGATGCGCACCAGCGTGCCGGGCCGCCACTCGGCCGAAAGGTGCCCGGGCAGGTGCAGGTCGCCATCGGCGCCGATGACGACGTACTCCGACCCGTCGCGGCCCTCGGCCCCGACCCGACCGCCCTTCATGGTGACCGTGCGCGGGAACGTCGCCGCGACCTCCGGCTGGTGCGTCACCACCACGATGGTCGTGCCGAAGTCGTCGCCGACGGAGTGCAGCAGGTGCAGCACGTGGTCGCGGTCCTGGTGGCTGAGCTGGCTGGTGGGCTCGTCGGCGAGCAGCAGCTCGGGCCCGGTGGAGACCGCACAGGCCAGGGCAAGCCGCTGCCGCTGCCCGCCCGACATCGTCGAGACGGTCTGGTCGGCCTGGTCGTCGAGGCCGACGCGGCCGAGCAGCTCGCTGTCGAGCATCGCGTCCCGGCGGTCGGCCGCCGAGAGCGCGAGTCGGGCGAAGCCGATGTTCTGCCGGGCGGTCGCGTAGGGCAGGAGGTTGCGGGTCGCGCCCTGCAGCATCGTCGAGACGCTGCGCGACCGGATCCGGGCGAGATAGCGCTCGCCCATCCGGGAGATCTCCTCGTCGCCGAGGAAGATCCGCCCGGCGCTGGGTCGCTGGATACCGCCGAGCAGCTGGAGCAGCGTCGACTTCCCTGACCCGCTCGGGCCGAGGAACGCCACCCGCTCCCCCGGCGCTATCGCCAGGTCGACGCCGCGCAGGGCGACGACGTCGTGCCCCTCGAAGGTCCGGTAGAGGTGCACGACGCCCTGACAGCGCACCCCGATCCCCCGGGCGCGGGGGTCCCGCTCGTCCCCGTCGGCCGCGCGCGCGGGCACCGCGGACCCGCTTCGACCTGTTCGCACCCCGTGTCCCCTTCCGAACCCGGACAACCTACCGACGACAGCCGTTCACACCAGTCCGCGGCGGCCGGGTGTTACCGAACCGTGGCATGCCCGGATGCGGCCACCCGGCGCCCCGCCGCCGGTTGAGGTGCGAGGAACGCAGCCCCCGCCGCTGGTTGAGGCGCGAGGAGCGCTAGCGACGAGCCTCGAAACCGAGGCGCATGGGGCCCAAGGCGGAGAGCCCCTTGGTTTCGAGGCTCGCTGCGCTCGCACCTCGACCGGCGAGAGCCATGACACCAAGGCCCTTACCCCCGCATCCGCGCCAGCCGCTCGGTGAGCAGGCCAACCCGGTGGGCGTTGCCGTGCAGGGCGATGTAGGACTCGCCGTACGCCGAGAGCAGGACGTCGTCGAGACGGCGTACGGCGCCCGTGCGGTGGCGGTAGCCGAGCTGGATGTCGATGGCGGCCGTGTCGACCGGGCGCACCACCTCGGCGAGCTCGGCCAGCGAGGTGATCCCGAGCTCGAGGAGCAACCCGCTGATCCAGGCGTAGTGGTCGGTGCGCGACCAGGAGGCGTCGGCGTACTGCCCGGCGAGGAACGCGGCGAGCTCCTGGGCGGTGATGCGCGGGTCGTCGTCGTCCGCGCCGGACTCCGTGCTCGCCCCGGCCTGCAGGCGGTCCCGGATCGTGGAGAACTCCCGGTCGGCGAGCTCGAGGAGCCCGGCGGCCAGGGTGAAGCGCCGGTCGAAGTCGGCCCGGTCGGCCTCGGGGATGGTGCCCTTGTAGCGGATGTCGTGCTCGAACTCGGCCCAGGCGTGCTGGAGCACGGTGCGGATCTGCACCTGCACGGTTCGGCCCTCCAGCAGCGGGTAGGCCGGGTGCTGGTCGGGGCCGGCCTCGATCTGGAGGTGCCGGCTGGCGTAGCCGAAGCGACCCTCGCTGGCGGTCTCGAGTCCCATGTCTCGGTCCTCGCGCACGCTCACCTCGTCGGCGAGCAGGCCGACGACCGCCTCCACGTCGCTGTGCACGTAGGTGATCACCCGCACGCCCACCAGGTCACCGATGTCGGAGAGCGGATCGAGGAAGGCCGGCTTGCCGTCGACGGTGCGGCTGGCCTTGGCGGCGAAGGACGCGACGGTCTTGGCCCGGCCGGTGACGCTGAGGTAGTTGATGCCGGCCTCGTCGAGCACCGTCGTGACCAGCTCGACGGCCTGCACCGCCGCGTCCCGGAGCCCGGGCTGCATCTGCGCGTAGGCGCTGACGGCTGCCGTCACCGGGTCCCGGTCGGCGGCCGGCAGCCGCACCGGCCGCTTGGCCGGCCGGTGCCCCGCGGGCAGGGACGGCGTGACGATGTAGCCGGTCAGCCCGTCGCCGTAGGTGGTGGTGCGTCCGGGGTGGGCGACGGCGTACGCCGCGACGTAGGCGCAGACCACGGCGTCGATCTGGTCCTCGACGACCCGCAGCTCGCTCTTGCGGGTGGCCTCACCGGCCGCGGCCACCAGCGCTCGCCAGCCGTCGTGGTCGCTGAGGTGCAGCGGCGGGTCGGCCGTGGCCAGGCTCTCGAGCAGCCGGATCAGGATGAGCAGCTCCGACTGCAGGTCGGCGAGGCTGCGGCCCGGCCGCTGCTTGTACTTGAGGGTGCGGCCGAGCTCGAAGAGCGCGACCGTCGCCGGGTGCGGGTAGACCTCGATCGCGCGCCGCGTCGAGCGCGACTCGGGGTCGATGTCCAGGCCGAGCAGGGTGGCGACCCGCGCCCCGCGCGGCTCCGTGGCGAACTCCGGCTTCCCGGTGTTGGACGGGTGGGCGCCGGCATCGAAGCGGGCGAAGTCGCTGTTGAGCTGTGCCTCCGCGGGCCGGTTCCCGGTCGGGTTGACGACGATCAGCGGTGCGTCGATCGCGACCAGGCACTCGCCCGTGGCGTACGACGCGAGCCCGGCCACGATCTCCTCGTCGGTGCGCACCAGGTCGATGTGGACCAGGTGCCCGCGCGCGTCGACGACGGCGAGGCCGGAGGGCTTCTTCTCTCCCCAGGCGAGGTCCAGTCCGACGAAGTACATGCGCGCAGCCTCCCACGCCCGTCCCCCTGGTTGAGGTGCGAGCGCAGCGAGCCAGGTCCCGCTGGTTGAGGTGCGAGCGCAGCGAGCCTCGAAACCACGGGAGCGATCCAGCCGCCGTACCATCGGCCGGTGATCCATGACGACCGCATCGACCCGGCGGACCTCTCCACGACGGTCCGGGTGCTGGGGATGCTCCACGAGCTCCCCTCCGACCACCCCGACATCGTCACCGTCAAGCACGCGGCGTCGCACATGTACAAGGCCCTCAAGAGGGAGCGGCGCACCCGCAAGCGCGAGGCCGAGCTCGCCCACGACCGGGCCGTCACCGCGCTGACCGCCACCGGCTCGCCGATCCGCATCGACGACGAGACGGCCGGCATCCCGCTGCTGTCCACCGCCGCCGGCGCGTTCGCCGGCGAGCTCATCAACCCGCGGGGCTGCTACATCTGCAAGAACGACTTCACCCTCGTCGACGCGTTCTACCACTGGCTCTGCCCCGAGTGCGCCGCCATGTCGCACGCCAAGCGCGACCAGCGCACCGACCTGACCGGCCGGCGCGCCCTCCTGACCGGTGGCCGCGCAAAGATCGGCATGTACATCGCCCTCCGCCTGCTCCGCGACGGCGCGCACACGACGATCACGACGCGCTTCCCCAAGGACGCCGTACGCCGCTTCTCATCGCTGCCCGACAGCACCGAGTGGCTGCACCGGCTCAAGGTCGTGGGCATCGACCTGCGCGACCCCACCCAGGTCGTCTCGCTCGCCGACGAGGTCGCCGGCGCCGGGCCGCTGGACATCCTGATCAACAACGCCTGCCAGACCGTGCGTCGTACGCCGGGTGCCTACGCGCCGCTCGTCGACGCGGAGCGCACCGCGCTGCCCGAGGGGATCGACCTGCCGGAGATGGTGAGCTTCGACCGGATCTCCGAGGCGCACCCGGCGTCGATCGCGGGCGCCCTGGCGGCGGAGCCGGTGGCCCACCACGAGGGCGAGTCGCTCGAGCACGCGCGGGCCGCGCACTCGGCCGCCGCGATGACCGCGCTCGCGCTCAAGGCCGGCCACGCCTCGCTCGACGCGCACCTGGCCGGCACGGCCGTCGACGCCGGCGGCCTGCTGCCGGACCTGCAGACCAACAACTCGTGGACGCAGACCGTCGACGAGGTCGACCCGCTGGAGCTGCTCGAGGTGCAGCTGTGCAACTCGATCGCGCCGTTCCTGCTGATCTCCCGCCTGCGCCCAGCGATGGCCGCCGCGGCCGCCGAGCGCAAGTACGTCGTCAACGTCTCCGCGATGGAGGGGCAGTTCTCCCGCCGCTACAAGGGCGCCGGGCACCCGCACACCAACATGGCCAAGGCCGCGCTCAACATGCTGACCCGCACCTCGGCGCAGGAGATGTTCGAGACCGACCGGATCCTGATGACCGCCGTCGACACCGGCTGGATCACCGACGAGCGACCCCACCAGGAGAAGCTGCGGATCGCCGCCGAGGGCTGGCACGCTCCCCTCGACCTGGTCGACGGCGCAGCCCGGGTCTACGACCCGATCGTCCTGGGCGAGCAGGGCGAGGACCTCTACGGCTGCTTCGTGAAGGACTACCGCCCCAGCCCCTGGTGAGCCCAGGAGCTGGGGCAGGGGCCTAGGACACGACCTTGCGGTCGCGCAGCGACGCGATCTCCTCGGCGGAGTAGCCCAGCTCGTCCAGGACCTGGTCGGTGTGCTGCCCCAGCAGCGGCGGAGAGCTGAAGGGGCGCTGGTCGGCCGAGGCCTCCGAGAGCCGCAGCGGGGACTCCACCAGGCTGAGTCGGCCGAGCGTGGGGTGGTCGACCTCGCGGAAGATCCCGTTGTGCACCGCCTGCGGGTGGGTCGGGAACTGGTCGTAGTCGAGCACCGGCGCGCACAGCACGTCCTGCTCGTCGAGCCGGGTGACCGCCTCGTCGGTGGTGAGCTTGGCGAAGCCCACCTCGAGCAGCGGCCAGAGCTCGTCCTTGCGGGCGAGCTGCTGCTCCAAGGTGGCGAACCGCGGGTCCTGGCTGAGGTCGTCGATCCCGAGGCCCTGGCAGATGTGCCGCAGCGGGTCCGGCTTGAACATGCCCACGACCGCGATCCACCCGTCGCTGGTGGCGAAGACGCCGGCGAGGTTCTGGGTCTCCCAGTTGACCTCGAACCGGTGCAGCCGCCACTGGACGTACTCCTGCAGCTGGATGTAGCTGATCGTGTCGAGCAGCGACACGTCCACGCGCTGCCCCCGGCCGCTGCGCTCGCGCTCCAGCAGCGCCAGCAGCACGCCCTGCACCAGCGACATGCCGGCGCCGTAGTCGGCGACGGGCAGCGGGTACAGGCGGGGCCGGCCGTCGTCGCCGCGGGCGTGGTACGCCGCCCCCGACATCGCCTGCGCCAGCAGGTCCTGGCCGCCCTTGTGCGCGAGCGGTCCGGTGCGGCCGAAGCCGGTGCCGGCGGCGTACACGAGCCGCGGGTAGCGCTCGGCCAGGGCGTCGTAGCCGAACCCGAGCCGGTCCATGACGCCCGGGCGGAAGTTCTCCACCAGCACGTCGGTGGTCTCCAGCGCCCGGTGCAGCACGTCGGCCGCCACGGGGGACTTCAGGTCCAGCGTGAGCGAGCGCTTGTTGCGGTTGAGGCTCAGGAAGTAGGCGCTGTCGTCGATGGAGGTGGCCTGGACGTCCGTGGAGCGGGTGAGGTCGCCGACGCCC
The DNA here is from genome assembly GCF_049897745.1 of Nocardioides sp. LHG3406-4. NCBI lineage: Bacteria > Bacillati > Actinomycetota > Actinomycetes > Propionibacteriales > Nocardioidaceae > Nocardioides > Nocardioides sp. LHG3406-4. The sequence goes on along the minus strand of NZ_JAFCWV010000008.1, from coordinate 83,479 downwards.
GGTCGCTCCACCTTGATCACGTCGGCGCCGTAGTCGGCGAGCACCTGCGTGGCGATCGGCCCGAACTGCACTTGGGTGAAGTCGAGGATGCGGACACCCGCGAGGGGCAGGGAGCGGGTCATGGGGAGGTCCTCTCGTCGGGGTTCTCGGGCAGGAACCACACGGTGTGGGTGCCGACGGTCACCAGGTCGCCGTGCTGGTTGTGCACCTCCACCTCGGAGGTGACCTTGCCGCTGGCCGCGTCGACCTGGGCCGGGCGGTAGTGAACCGTGACCGTGTCGTCCAGGAAGGTCGGCGCCAGATAGCGGACCCGGTCGTGGCCGTAGGCGACGGCGAAGCCGCCGGTCTCCTCGATCAGGCGCGTGGAAGCGGTGGAGACCAGGGCGAGGAGGAACGCGCCGTGGACCAGGCGGCCGCCGAACCTGGTGCCGGCCATGTACGCCGCGTCGGTGTGCACCCGGTTGCGGTCGCCGCTGAGCTCGGCGAAGGCGAGCACGTCGGCCTCCGTCACCGTCCGGCGCACGGAGACGCCGTCGGCGGGCAGCCGGACGTCGAGCGGGGGCAGCTCAGACATCGCCGGCCTCCACCCGCCCGGTGAGCACCATCAGGCACTCGAGGAGGTAGTAGTCCCCGAAGATCAGCTCGGCGTCGGTGACCGCGTCCTGGGGCCGGGCGTCGGAACGCTTGGTGAAGCACCCGTGGACGAGCATGCCTGGCGGCCGGGTCTCGTCGGATCCCAGCGGGGTCAGGTGGTCGCTGACCAGCGACCCGACGGCGCGCTCCGCTGCGCTGCGGTAGCGCTCGGCCCGGTCGGCGTCCGGCTCGCGGAGCGCGAGCTTGAGGAGCCCCGCGGCGACGATGCCGGTGGCCGCGGTGTCCCGCGCCGTGTCGGGGATGGCCGGGTCGTCGAAGTCCCAGTAGGAGACCCCGTCGGCCGGCACGTTCGCCAGCCACCAGTCCGAGACACGTCTGGCCTGGTCGAGCAGGTCGGTCTCCTCCGGGCACTCCAGGGCCGCCATGGCGGTGTAGAGGATGCCCCAGGCCTGGGCGCGCGCCCAGGTGCTGTCGTCGGAGTAGCCCTTGTGGGTGAAGGTCCGTACGACGCGGCCGGTCTCGGGGTCCAGCGAGGACGACTGGACGATGGAGCCGTCCGGACGGACGTGGTTGGCCAGCACCCGACGGGTGTGCGCCAGCGCTACCTCGCGCAGCCGGTCCCCGCCGTCCGCACGCGCCGCCCACAGCAGCAGCGGCGTGGCCTGCAGGGAGTCGATGCTGCTGTCGGTGGCCCCGACGTCGCTGTGCTCCTGGGCCTCGTTCCCGAGCGGGATGAGGCCGAGCCGCTCGTCGTACATGCCGGCCAGGTGGACCGCGGTGCGGGTGCCCAGCCGTCCGGCGGCCTCGTCGTCGGCGATGAGCGCGCCGAGCGAGGCGCCGTAGTAGAAGGTGAAGCCCTTGAAGGCCGTGTCGGCCTCGGCGCGCGGCGTTAGCCGCTCGCTCCACGCGGACGCGGCCCGCGCCAGGGCGGGGTCGTCCGCAGCGCGGGCGGCGAGCCACAGCAGTCCCGGCCACGCCCCGTTGGTCCAGTCGCCGGTGTAGGTCGTCCGCCAGGCGCCGGTCTGGGGGTCCGCCCAGTGCGGGAACGCGTCGTCGGTGAGCTCGGCGGAAATGCGCCGGACCCTGTCGACGACCCGCTCCAGCGCTTCGTCGAGGGCGGGATCGTGGGACGTCATTCGGTCTCCTTCGTGCGGGGTTCGGTGCCCGGGTGGGCAGGGGATCCAGATGCTTCGGGGGGTTCGTGGGGTCTGGAGGCTTCGGGCGGGGTGGTCCGGAAGGAGTCGGCCCAGCGGGGCGCGAGCTCCTCGGCGAGGTCGGCGGCCAGCTCGCTGCGGCGGACCTTGCCGGTGCGGGTCATCGGGAGCTCCGTCCCGAAGACCACCACCTTGGGGCAGTGCGCGCGGTCGAGCCGCGCCTCGCACCAAGCCAGGATCTCGTGCTCCTCGACGTGCCCGCGGGGGACCACGAAGACCGCGACCTCCTCGCCGTACCAGCGGTTCGGGAAGGCGAAGGCCGCGGCGTGCTGCACGTGGGGGTGGCTCTCCACGACCTCGTCGATGACGTGGGGTACGACGGTGAGCCCTCCTCGCTGGATGCTCTCGCGCAGCCGGCCGTCCACGAAGAGCCACCGACGCCCGTCGGGGCCGAGCTCCCAGTGACCGCGGTCGCCGGTGTGGAACCAGCCGCCGGCGAAGGCCTGCGCATTGGCGTCGGGGTCGCCGGCGTACTCCTGCAGCAGCATCGCGCCGCGCGCCACGATCTCGCCGGTGCGCCCCGGTCGACAGGGCTCGCCGGCCGGGTCGTGCACGTCGACGGACGCGTGCGGGATCTCCGACCCCACCGACGCGCGCAGCTCGTCGGGCAGGCCGCCGAGCCCGACGCGGGGCGTCACGGTGAGCACCGCGGTGGTCTCGGAGAGGCCGTAGAGCTGGCGGACCGGGACCGCGAACCGCTGCTCGAACGCCTCCGCGGTCGCGGGCCGCAGCGGCCCGCTGCCGGACACCACCTCCTCGAGGCGGTGCCCCGGCTCGCCGCCCTCGGCGAGCAGGAACTCCAGCACCGTCGGCACCAGGCTGCTGGTGGTGGCACGGGTCTGGTCCACGACCGACCAGAACCGCCGGCTGCGGAAGCGCTCCCACAGCACTGTCGAGCCGCCGGCGTACCACGGCATGAAGCTGTTGATGAGCAGCCCGTTGACGTGCTGGATCGGCAGGACGGTGAGCACCCGGGTGTCCGGACCCCACCCCAGGGCCTCCTGCATGGCCGCGCAGTTGACCAGGATGCTGCGCATCGTGAGCACCACGCTCTTCGGGCCGCCGGTCGTCCCGCTCGTGCGCACCCGCAGCGCCGGGACGTCGAGGGTCCCGGGCCGGGACACCCCGGCGCCGGGTGCGCGCGTCTCCTGGTGGGGGGCATCCAGGAGATCGGCGATCCGCACGGCGACGACGCCGGGGTGCTGCTCGGTGCGCCGGGACAGCATGGGGTCGGCGTCCACGCCGACGAGCCGCGCGCCGCACTCACGCAAGGCGTGCGCGTGCCGCTCGTCGGACTCCGTGGGGTCCAGGGGCACCACGCAGGCGCCGACCAGCCAGGCACCGAACGCGAACGCGAGCCCCTCGGGGGTGTTCCCCGCCAGGGTGGCGAGGTGGTCCCCGGGCCCGAGTCCGTGCTCGGCGACCAGCCGATCGGCGACCCGCGTCACCAGGTCCTGCCACTGCGCCACGGTCCACTGCCTCCCGGGACGTCCCTCCTCGTCGACGGTCACGAGGTAGGGACGGCCGGCGTCCTGCCGCTGCTGGAGGAAGTCCCCAAAGTCGGTCCACGGCGGCCGGTACGCGTCGACGTCCCGGCGCGCCAGGGCCGCGGGCCGGGCGGTGGCGCCCATAGCTCCTCCCATCACGACGGCGGCTTCGTGTGGTGCGTGGCGAGCGCGGCGGCGCCTCCAGGGGCGCCGCCGCAGCCTGCTACCGGACAAGCTCGCGCTGCAGGTCGTCCGCCACCACGACGACATCGGTCTCCCCAGTGTTGTCCCTGATCTTCAGGGTCGCCACCAGGGTGATCAGGCAGAGGGTCATCATGTAGGCGACGATCCACCAGAGGCTGATGGGGAGCAGCGCCACCGCGATGAGGGGCGCCAGGCCACCCCACAGCGGGGACGCGAACTGGTAGCCCATGCTGGCGCCGCTGTAGCGCAGACCGGTGGGGAACGCCTCGGCGATGAGCGCCGGCTGGGGGCCGTACTGCACCGTCCACGGGACCAGGGAGAGCACCACCGTGATGGCGACGAGGGTGGGGTTGCCGGTGTCCAGCAGGAGGAAGTACGGCGCGATGAAGCACAGCTGGAGGACCGTCCCGATGGTGTAGGTGCGGCGCCGGCCGATCCGGTCGGAGAGCCACCCGAAGAAGGGGACCGTGAACAGCGCGACCGCCGCGGCGCCCAGCACGCAGTTGAGCAGGAAGCCCCGCGAGAAGCCGAGGTGGTCGGTGCCGTAGACGAGCACGAACGACGCGAAGATGTAGTAGGGCGCGTTCTCGCCGGCGCGGATGAAGATCACCATCAGGATGTCGCGCCAGTTGCCGCGCAGCGCGTCGAGCACCGGCCGCTTGGCGACCCCGCGAGCGGCCTTGGCAGCCTCGAAGGCCGGTGACTCCGCGACGTTGGTCCGCATGTAGAGGCCGACGCCCACCAGGACGATCGAGAGCCAGAACGGGATGCGCCAGGCCGCGCCGAAGCCCGAGTCGGTGAACGCGTCGCCGGCCATCGCCGAGACGAGGTCGATGACGCCGGTCGAGATGAGCAGCGCCAGGGGGACGCCGAATCCGGGCCAGCTCGCGTAGAAGCCGCGCTTGCTGCGCGGAGCGTTCTCCATGGCCATCAGCACGGCACCGCCCCACTCGCCGCCGACGCCGATGCCCTGGAGGATCCGCAGCGCGACGAGCAGGATGGGCGCCCAGATGCCGATCTGGTCGTAGCCCGGCAGGAAGCCGATGGCCACTGTCCCGATGCCCATGATCAGCAGCGTGCTGATCAGGGCCACCTTGCGGCCCATCCGGTCGCCGAGGTGCCCGAAGACGACGCCCCCGAGCGGCCGGGCGGCGAACCCGACGGCGTACGTGCCGAACGACGCCAGCACGCCGACGTGGGCGCTGGAGTCGGGGAAGAACACGTCGGGGAAGACCAGCGCCGCACAGGTGGCGTAGATGTAGAAGTCGTACCACTCGATGGTGGTGCCGACGGTCGCGGTCAGCAGGGTGCGTCTGATCCGGCGCTTGTCGGTCACCGGTGCACTGGTCGCTGCAGAGGTCATGCTCGCTCCAAGGTGTTGGTCGGGGGAGTGTCTTCCGGGGCCGAGGCGCCGAGCCGGTCGGATCCGGGAGCTTCGGGGGTGGCGTCGGTCGTGCCGGCCAGCGCGAGCCGCCGTACGGCCGGCAGCGCGGTGTTGCCCTGCGGCGACATCGACTCCGCCAGGCCCTCCCTCTCGAGGAGGTCCAGGCACAGGCGGGCGCGGCGGACCCGCTCGCGGGCCAGGCCGAGCACCAGCGGCATGAGGTGCTCGCCCGCGGGGTAGATGGGCGGCGCGTTCCGGACACCGAACTTGAGGTAGACCGGCGCGACGTGACGCACGATGTCGGGGGCGTCGTGGTGTCGCACGAAGCCGCCGACGTCGTCGGGGCTCTCGACGTACACGTCGAGCGCGGCGGTCCCGGCCGCCCGGATCTCCGCCATCTGCTCGATGGTGAGGTCGCCGACGATGTTCACCGAGTCGGCCCCCAGGCCCTCGAGCACCCGGAACGCCGCGGGGTTCGAGGGGCCGGCGAGGGCGGAGACCTTCAGGGTCAGGTGCGACGGGAGGTGGCCGGCCTCACGGAGCTGGTGGAGGGCCCACAGAGTCCCCTCGTCGCCCACCAGCAGGCAGGTCACCCCGAGCTCGACCGCCCGCTGGGCGTCGTCGATGGAGTGCCACAGCTGCCTCGAGCCTCGGGCCCGGATGCCGCCGCCGCCGGACGGCGACTGGGTCCCTGCGCCGATGTCCCAGGTGCCGCGCGGCCCGAGGAACAGGCACAGCTCGACCCGCTCCTCGGCGCACTGGTCGACCATGGCGGTGATCTCGGTGTCGGAGAGCATCATCACGCCGCTGCCCTGGCTGACGCGGTGCACGGGCACGTCGAGGTCGTGGGCGGCCTTGAACACCGCCATCAGCGCCTCGGGTCCCTCCACGGAGGGGATCTCGACGCGGAACGCACCGCCGTCGGGGAACCGCTGGGGGGCGGCTGCCACGTGGGGCTGTGCCGGCGAGGGCAGTCCGAAGGCCGACAGGTAGCGGGTGAGCATCGTGTGGGTTTCTCCGTTCGTGTTCGAGATTTCGAACGTGTTCCGTAATCTCGAACTCATCATGAAGACGGTGTACGGTCTTCGTCAAGAGTCCAGCCCGAATTCACCCACGAGTCACCGCACAGACCCTGGCTGGCTCCGCTCAATCGCGGAACATGGTTCGAAATCACGAACACGGGAGAATGTTGTGGTCAGTCGCTCAGTCCCCGCGGTGACGCGGGCCCTCGACATCCTCGAGATCTTTCTCGAGGAGAACGAGCTCAGCGCCATGGACGTCGTGCGCCGCCTCGAGCTGCCGCGCACCACCGTGCACGAGCTCCTCGGCACCCTCGTGGCGCGTGGCTACCTCAACCCGTCCCCACACGGCAACGGCCGCTACCGGCTGGGCATCCGCACCTTCCAGCTCGGGTCCATGTACCGCGAGCGCCTCGACCTGGCCCGCGAAGGCCACTACGTGGCAGCCGAGGTGAGCGCGCGCTGCGAGGAGACCGTCCACCTCGCGGTCATCGACGGCCGCGAGGTCACCTACATCGCCAAGGTCGACAGTCCGCACCCCGTGCGGATGGTCTCCGAGGTGGGCCGTCGCGTCCCGGCCCACTGCACGGCCGTCGGCAAGGCGCTTTTGGCCGGCCTGACCGACGATCAGCTCGACGGCCTCTACCAGGGTATCGGCTCGCTGCCCGCGCTCACGCCGAACAGCATCACGTCGTTCTCGCAGCTGCGCCGCGAGATCGAGGGCGTACGACGCGCCGGCGTGGCCCTGGAGATCAGCGAGTCCAACCAGTCCGTGGCGTGCGTGGGCGCCCCGGTCTACGACCACACCGGCACGGTGATCGCCGCCATGAGCATCTCCGTGCCCCTGCTCCGCTGGAGCGACGACGTGCAGGCGTCGACCTGCGAGCTCGTGAAGGAGGGGGCGCGCAACCTCTCCGAGACCATGGGGTTCCGGTCGTCCTTGCGGACCCCCTCCGAACTGCACACCACCGACACTCCCGACATCACCGACCAGGCAGGGATCCGATGACCGCACAGACCGACCATGCAACGCACCAGCAGGTGGAGCTCACCGGCGCACAGCTCATCGGCACCGACGACGTGCGAGGGCGCGAGGGCGAGCTCCACGCCGTCGACCCGAGCACCGGCAAGACGCTCGAGCCGTCGTACGGCATGGGCAGCACCGAGGACGTCGCGCGCGCCGCGATCCTCGCGGACAAGGCCTTCGCGGCCTACCGGGCGACCGATCCGGAGACCAGGGCGCGATTCCTCGAGACCATCGCCGACAACATCGAGGCGATCGGCGACCAGCTCATCGAACGCGTGCAGGCCGAGACCGGGATCCCCGCCGCCCGGGTGACCGGGGAGCGGGCCCGCACGACCGGACAGCTGCGGCTGTTCGCGAAGGTGCTCCGCGAGGGCGAGTGGCTGGGCGCCCGGGTCGAGGAGGCGCTGCCCGACCGCTCGCCGATGCCCCGCCCCGATCTCCGTCAGCGGCAGGTCCCGCTCGGTCCGGTCGCGGTCTTCGGCGCCAGCAACTTCCCGCTGGCCTTCTCGGTCGCCGGCGGTGACACCGCGTCGGCGCTGGCGGCCGGCGCACCGGTCGTCGTCAAGGCGCACGAGGCGCACCCCGGCACCTCGGAGCTGGTCGGCCGCGCCATCCGCGACGCCGTCGCCACGTGCGGACTGCCCGAGGGCACCTTCTCGATGGTCTACGGCGCCGGACCCGTGGTCGGGACCGCCCTGGTCACCGACCCCCGCATCAAGGCCGTCGGGTTCACCGGCTCGCGCGGCGCCGGGCTCGCCATCGCGCGGGCCGCCGCGGCGCGTCCGGAGCCGATCCCTGTCTACGCCGAGATGTCCAGCGTGAACCCGGTCTTCGTGCTCCCCGCGGCGCTGGCCGGCCGGGCCGAGGAGCTGGGCGCCGCCTACATCGCGTCGGTCACCACGGGAGTCGGGCAGCTGTGCACGAGCCCCGGCCTGGTGTTCGTCCTGGACGGCGAGGGCGCCGACGACTTCGTCGCAGCGGCCGCGCGAGCGGTGCAGGCGTCCACCACGGCACCCATGCTCGGCGAGCGGATCCAGCAGTCCTTCGAGGAGGGCGTGCAGCGCGTCGTACGCCGTCCCGGGGTCAACCTGGTGGCCGCCGGAGCCCCCGATGCCGGGCTGGCGTTCCCGGGCTGCGCCCGTCTGATGGAGACCACCGCCACGGCGTTCCTCGACGACGAGACCCTGCGCGAGGAGGTCTTCGGCGCGGCCTCGATCCTGGTCCGGGCCCGCGACCTGGCGCAGCTGCAGTCGGTCATCGCGTCCATGGAGGGCCAGCTGACCGCCACCATCCATGCCGACGAGGCCGACCTCGAGCTGGCCGGCGAGCTCGTGCCGCTGCTCGAGCTCAAGGTCGGGCGCATCGTCATGAACGGCTGGCCGACCGGCGTCGAGGTCGGTGACGCGATGGTCCACGGCGGTCCCTTCCCGGCGACCTCCGACGCGCGCACCACCTCGGTGGGCACCCGCGCCATCGAGCGGTTCCTGCGCCCGGTCGCCTACCAGGGTTTCCCGCCCGCCCTCCTGCCGCCGGGCATCGACGTCGCCAACGCCTGGAGCGTGCCTCGACGGCTCAACGGCCAGGCGGCCCGCGGCTGACGGGGACTGCTGCTACTCCGGGTGGGCGCGGTGCGTCGTACCGAAGCGGCGCTGGTAGGCCGCCGGCGACATCGACATCTCCCTGGCGAAGACCCGGCGCAGGCTCTCGTAGCTGGGGAAGCCCGCGAGGGCTGCCGCTCGGGTGGCGGTGTGCCCCTGGTCGAGCACGGCCTTGGCCAGGTCGAGCCGGATCGACTCGACGTACCTGGCCGGAGTGGTGGAGAGCTCGTCGTGGAAGAGCCGCGTCAGGTGGCGTGGGCTCAGGTTGAGGTGCTTGGCCAGCTCGGCGACGGAGTAGTCGCCGGCTGGCTCCGCCGTCACCAGGTCGGCGACCCGGCGCAGCGCCGGCGTGCGGGGCGGCTGACCCTGGAGCGGGGCGGAGAACTGCGACTGCCCGCCGGCGCGCTGCATGTAGACCACCATGAGGCGGGCGACCTGGCGGGTGAGGTCGGGCCCGTGGTCCTCCTCGACCAGGGCGAGCGCCAGGTCGATCCCGGCGCTCACGCCCGCGGAGCTGTAGGTCCTGCCGTCCCGGACGTGGATCGCGTCGGGCTCGACGGCGGTGGTGCGGTGCCGGGCGGCGAGCTCGTGGGCGACCTTCCAGTGCGTGGTCGCGCGCTTGCCGTCCAGGAGGCCGGCCGCGCCCAGGATGAAGGCGCCGGTGCAGATGGACCCGACCCGACCGGCGTGCTCGGCCAGGTCTCGTGCTGCCTGCACCAGGTCAGCAGGTACGGCGGCGCGCGGGTAGATGTCGCCGCCGGACACCAGGAAGGTGTCGGGATCCCCGGCCGAGGCGGCGTCGCCCTGCACCGACATCGTGATGCCGGTGGTCGACGTGACGTCCTCCCCCGTCGGGGAGACGAGCATGATCCGGTAGTCGGCCCCCAGCCGGTTCGCCTCGGCGAACACCTCGGCGGGGCCGGCGACGTCCAGGAGCTTGACCCCGTCGTACACCAGGATCACGACGCGGTGCGCCCCGCTGGTGCGCGCGGTCATCGGGTGTCCGGATCCGAGTGATTCATGGCCGGACCGAGGGGGCGGTGAGCCCCGGGTACACGGCATCGTGGGTGTCGTACACACCAACGACAGAAAGTTCGGAGCCCATGACCGACATCGTCGCAGGCGTGGAGGTCCCGGACACCCAGGCGGTCGCCGAGGCCACCCGCCTCGCCCGGGAGACCACCAGCCCACTCATCTTCCACCACTCTCGCCGAGTGTTCTTCTTCTCCTCGATTCTGGCCCGCGGCCGCGGGCTCGAGCCAGACCCGGAGCTGCTCTACCTGTCCGCGATCTTCCACGACGCCGGCCTGCTGAGGCCGTACGGCCAGACACAGCAGCGGTTCGAGCTCGACGGAGCCGACCACGCGCTCGCGTTCCTCCAGGAGCGGGCCTTCCCCGAGGACGCCGCCCAGGTGGTCTGGACGGCGATCGCGCTGCACACCACCCCAGGCATCCCGATGAGGCTGGGCCCCGAGGTGGCCGCGACGAACCTCGGCGTCGTCGCCGACGCCGTCGGCATCGGGCTGGACGAGGTGCACCCCGACCAGGTGGCCGAGGTGGTCGCCTCCGAGCCACGCGAGGACTTCGAGGACGGCTTCCTCCAGGCCTTCGTCGAGGGGCTCAAGGACCGGCCGGACACGACGTACGGCACTGTGAACGCCGACGTGCTCGAGCGCTTCGTCCCCGACTTCCGGCGTACCAACATGGTCGACCGCATCCTGCACTCGCCCTGGGCGAAGTGACCTCAGACCACACACCGCACAACAACTAGGAGAACAACGTGACCACCGTGAACCTCGGCAAGCAGCACGCCGCCGCCTACCAGCGCCTGACCGACCTGAGCGCGGAGGCGGCTACGGCGATGGAGAAGGCCGGCCTCAGCGCCGGCCTGACCGAGCTGATCAGGATCCGCGTCTCGCAGCTCAACGGCTGCGCGTTCTGCCTGCGCATGCACACCCGCGACGCGCTGGCCAAGGGCGAGACCCCCGACCGGGTCGCCGTCCTCGCCGCCTGGTGGGAGTCGCAGTACTTCACCGACCAGGAGCGCGCAGCACTCGCCGTCGCCGAGCGCGTCAACGACATCGCCCTCACGCCGCGTCATCCCGAGGACGAGTCCGCGCTCACCGACGAGCAGGTCTCAGCCGTCAGCTGGCTCGCCATCGTCATGGGCGCGTGGAACCGGGTCGCCATCACCAGCCACTACCCCGTCGCACCGTAGGTCGTCTGCCTCGGGTGCGCGCGGCTGAGCCGTCCCTGACCTCGACTCCCCCGCTAGGGTCACTGGCCTGACGCACTCGAGGCAGGGAGGGACCGATGCTCCGCCTGCCCGAGGCCGACGCTCCGCCGGCCCCTCGGGTCGGTGGCCTCCTCGCGGCGTACGTCGTCGTACACGCCATCCTGATCCTGCACGGGCTGGGACTGACGCTCGCCGCGCTCATCGTCAACGCGCACCCGTCGCTCGGCGGCCTCGATGAGCCGAAGCCGTGGAGCCACATCGCCTTCTACGTCGCCACCAATGTCGTCCTGGCGGTCTACAGCGCGGTGCTGATCCGGCTGATCCTCGCCAGGCGGAGGTCCGCGATCGTCCACAACGGCATCTGGGCGATCCTGACGGTCGTCTTCCTGGTGACCTGGCACGTGCTCGGGATGAAGTCGCAGATCGGCGTCGTCGTCGACTCGCTGCCGGGGCTGGTCGGGACGCTCTACCTGGCGCGCTCGAGCAGGGTGAAGAAGACGCTTGTCACCAGGCGCGTCAGCTGATCGAGTCGCGGCTCTCGGCACGCGGGTGACCTGGATCACACGGCAGCGCCGCGAGGATTGGAATGGCGCAGATACTTAGCCTGTTGCGAATGATTGGTAGATCGCTAACTAATCAAGGAGCAACCATGAGCAACCTGCTGCACATCGACGCGAGCATCCAGGGCGACAGCTCGGTGAGCCGGCGCCTGACGGCCCGCGCGGTCGCCGCCTGGCAGGCAGCCAACCCGGATTCGACGGTGACCTACCGCGACCTCGGCGCTGACCCGGTGCCGCACCTCGACGCCGCTGGGGGGATGGGGCGGCTGGTGCCGTCAGATCAGCGCACGCCCGAGCAGGCGGCATCGTGGGCGCTGACCGAGCGGCTGGTCGGCGAGATTGCTGCGGCCGACACCGTGGTGCTGGGGCTCCCGCTCTACAACTACGGGGCTCCGAGCACCGTGAAGGCCTGGGTGGACCACCTGATCGCGCCGGGCCTCGCCTTCGACCCCGAGACGATGGAGGGGCTCCTGAGCGGCCGTGACTTCGTGGTCATCGCGACCCGCGGTGGCGGGTACGCCGACGATGCGCCGCGCGCCGGCTGGGACCACGCCGAGACCTGGCTCCCCCACGGCGTCGCCCTGCTCGGACTCGAGCCGCGGTTCATCACGGCCGAGCTCACCCTCGCGAAGTCCAACCCCGCCATGGCGCCCCTCATCCCCCAGGCCGACGAGAGCCTCCGCAACGCGGAGGCCGCCATCGACGAGCTGTGGGCCCCGAGCGCGGTGAGCGCCTGACGGCTCCCAAACCGCAGGGGCCAGCGGCGGCCGACGTGCCCACCTGCGCACGGCGGCCGACGCGCCCTGCTCACGTACGATGACCCGCAAATGTCGCGTCAGAGCGTGAGGCCGGAACACAACGTGGACGAGCTGCCCGTGCTGGACCAGCCCGTCCACCGGTCCGGTGCCCTGCTGGACCACCTGGCCCGCCACATCAGGCGCAAGTCCGAGGCCGTCCTCGCACCACTCGGCCTGCGGACCCGACACCTCCTGGCCCTCACCGTCCTGCGCGAGCAGGGCGAGTCGACGCAGCAGTCACTCGCGAACACCCTGGTCCTCGACAGCACCAACGTCGTGGGCCTGCTCAATGACCTCGAGGCCGACGGCCTCATCGAGCGACGCCGCTCCACCGAGGACCGCCGACGACACATCGTGGAACTGACAGACGCAGGCAACCGCCTGCTAGCTCGCGCCGAGTTCGCACTCGCAGCCGTCGAGGACCACGTCTTCAGTGCTCTCAGCGACTCTCAGCGCGACGAGCTTCACGACCTGTTACGGCTCGCGGTCACCGGCACACCCGAGGTCGACTGCGCCCAGGCCCTCGACGACTGACCGGCTGGGGCGCGCTCGGCGGCTGCGGCTGCCAGCACAGCAGACCTCGTTCGAGCAGCTCGGTCGGTGTGCTGATGACCGCGGGCACGAGGGTCAGGGTGAGAGCGGTCGCTGCCGCGTCGATCGGCAGCGGACGCCGCCTCCGCCCTGTCGAACGACCCAAAGCAGTTTCATCTCGGAACGGCCGATAGTCACGCGATGCTCTGCCACCGACTGAGGCCAAGCACCGAGGACCCCGAATGGCTCGTGCTGGCCGAGGAGACAGCACCCATCGCTGTCGTATGTCGATCGCCCCTGCCCCGGGCCAGGCGCGCAGAGACGGGGGTTCGGCCACGGTGCGTCGCGACGTCAGCCCGGCTTGACACGCATCGTGAAGATAGGCGCCCCACTTCGCCCACTAAGACGCACCCGAATCAGGCCCCGATTCCGGAAGGGTCACCGGGCGGGCGTTACGGGACGCGGCACCTTTCAACCGTCCCCCGCGGAATTTCGTGGCCGATAGAGGTTCGCCTTGTGGGACGTGTCGCGCCTGCAGGCGCCGACTAAGCCGGTGGCCGTCGGGTCGTATGCGGAGCGGGTCGAATCACCGCCCATGGGCGTAGACGATCCGCCCTCACATGCCGAGTGTCGGGCGCTCCACCAGGTCTTTGGTGGTGGGTCACGGCGGGCTTCCTTGATTATGGCTGAGCGTTTGGGCAAGATCAGGTCCAGGCGAGTTCCGCGCCTCCCCCCGTCGGTGTTCCCAGCAGGCCGACATCTGGGGCAAAGGGGATAGGTGTCCTCGGTCGATGTCCGCTTCTAATTCCGCATGCGCGCTGGGGCGCAGGTCGGAGTATTGAACGGTCATGACCACGAACAAGCACCTCAAGCGGCGTGCCAGGTCTCTGGCGGCCTCGACCGGCCAGCCCTACGCGACGGCTCTGCGGAGAATCCAATCTCAGCTGGAGGACCGCATGTCATCTGTTCACAACCCGACCCCCGAGACACTCGCGCAGTGCTCGTTCTGCGCCAAGCCCGAGCCCGCCGTCCAACGACTCGTGGCCGGACCGGGCGGGGTGTTCATCTGCGACGAGTGCGTCGAGTCGTCTGCGAAGCTCATCGCCCGGTCCGGCCCGGAAGAGTCCGCACAGAGCCGCGCGGCGTACTTCGACCCCACGATCGAGGTCGCCATGGCGCGCCTCGGTGGGCTCGTCCGGCGTGCGGACCTCATCGAGGACCAGATCGTCGCCGCCGTGAGACGCCTGCGCAAACAAGGCAGCGCCTGGACAGCGATCGCGGCCGCAGCCGGGGTGAGCATCGAGTACCTACAAGAGCGTCTCGATCGGTCGGAACAGCCGAGATCTCACTAAGTCACGGGCGCGGATCGTGGCGAACACCATCGAACCTGACGAGACCGCCGGCACCGACAACCCCGGGGTGCGACCTCGGACCTCGATCTGGCGCAACGGTGCCTTCCGACTCCTCTGGGGGGCGCAGACACTGTCCGACCTGGGCACGGGCATCACCACACTGGCCTACCCCCTCCTGATGCTGGCACTGACCAAGTCGCCGGTCCAGGCCGGTGCGGTCTCGGCAGTGTCCTCGCTCCCGTACCTCTTGTTTGGTCTCGTCGCGGGCGCGCTCGCCGACCGCTGGAACCGGAAGCGCGTGATGGTCCTTTGCGACGCCTTCCGGGCGATCAACATGCTGTCGATCCCACTGGCCATGTGGTTGTGGCACGTCACCCCAGCACACGTATACGTGACCGCCTTCGTCGGCGGTGTGCTCTACGTGCTGTTCAGCGCCGCAGATGCCGGCGCCGTACCGAACGTCGTCGAGAAGGACCAAATCACCAGCGCCGTGGCAGCGCTCCAAACAAGCAGCTCCGCGACCGCCATGCTTGCCCCGCCCCTGGGAGGAACCCTTTTCCAGTTGTTCCGTGGCCTGCCGTTCCTCGCCGACGCGGTCTCATACCTGGCATCGGCGATCGCCCTGTCTGCGGTTCGACTCGAGTTTCAGCAATCGCAGGAGCGAGCTACAACCACGTTGCGAACAGACATCGCAGCAGGGCTGCGCTGGCTGTGGTCCCACCCGATCATCCGCACCATCGCCACCGCGGCGGCCGGTCTCCAGCTCGCCATGGCCGGCGCCCAGTTGGTCGTGATCGTCGCCGCCCAGCAAGCACACGCACCCGCATGGGTGATCGGTCTCGTGCTCTCCGGGATCGGCGTCGGCGGAGTTGCCGGGTCCGTCGCTGCGTCGCGGCTCAAAGCCAGGTTCGGCTTCGGCCGAACCATCATCGGCGTCATGTGGGCACAAGCCGCTCTGTGGGTCCTGATCGGGCTGTTCTCCCACGTCATCCTCATGACCGCGTTCCTACTGGCCGTGTTTGTGGCCACCGCTGCGATCTTCGGAATCAACGCCTTGAGCTACCAGCTGTCCATCACCCCCGACGACCTGCAGAGCCGCGTCGGCTCCGCGTTCAAGCTCATCGCCTGGAGCAGCTTCCCCCTCGGCGCCGCCACCGCCGGAGTGCTGCTCGACCGGTTCGGGCCGGAAACCACCAGCCTGGCATTCGGCGCCTGGGTCACCGCGATCGCACTCGCCAGCAGTCGGCCGCGCAGCGGCCTGCGCACCCACTCCAGCGACACGACTACCGCGACGCCGTAGCGGGCACGCGATGTGGACCGCCCTGATGCTCCCGGCCATGCCGCGCTCAGAGCGCGGTCGTACCGATTGTCGGGCAGGCGTGGGCAGTCGCCACGGATCCCCCCTCGTCGATTGTCGATCGTACGGTGATGCGGCCAGCACCGGGTCAGCGTCGGACCTCGCACCGCTGCAGCCGCTCGCCGCGCAGGCACCGATCCCGTCCGGAGTTGCCGTCGAGGCGGTCCCGTCCGGGGCCGCCGTCCAGCAGGCCGGCCCCGCGGGTTCCGTCGAGCCAGTCACTGCCCCCGCCGCCCATCGCGCGGACCCGCCGGGCACTCGACCCGAACCGCTCGCCGGTGCGACCGCCGACGAAGGTGGCCAGGCCGATCCGGCCGTAGCCGCCGAACCTCTCGACCCGGACGAGCGAGGCCAGGCGGGTGCCGTCCCCGGTGACGCGTCGAGCGGGTACGTCGAAGAGCAGCCTGACGAGGTCCTCGCCGCGCGGCACGGTCACGGTCAGCGAGTCGCGACCGCCACCACCGTCCCAGGTCGAGGCCTGCGCCCCACCCACGGTGCCGTCCAGCCCGTCGTTCCCGGACTGGCCAAGGAGGGTCGAGCCGCCGGAGCCGACGAGGCGGTCCTTGCCCGCGCCGCCGAGCAGACGGGTGCCCGGCTCGGGCGAGTCCGAGGTCAGCCGGTCGACGTCAGCACCGCCACGGACGACGTCGGCGCCGCGCAGCACCCACACGCCGTCGGAGCCGGGTCCGGTCGACACCCTGTCGTCACCGGGCTGGGGCTCTGGGGCGGGGGCCTCGCCGCCCATGCGCCAGCCGGAGGTGGTCCGGCCAGGGTGGTCGGGGCGGACGACGTCAGCGCCGTCCCCGGTCATGATCGTGTCGTCGCCGGCGCCGGCGTCGATCACGTCGCGGCCGCTCGAGCCCAGCAGCGTGTCGTCGTGGGCCGAGCCGATCACCCCGATCGGTCGCCCGGTGGCGCCTGTGACGATCGTGTCGGTGCCGTGCCCGACAGCCGTGCCTGCAGCCAGGTCGACGCGCACGCCCGTCGGTGCGTCGGCATAGGAGACCTGGTCCACCTCGAGGTCGGACTCCCAAAACCAGATCCGCTCCTCCCCGGTCCCGAGGTCGACGTGGTCGTCACCTGCACCAGGGACAAGGAGGTCGCCGTAGTAGCCATCGTCCGGCGCGTACTCGTCGTCCGCGCCGCCGAAGAGCCGGTCGTCGCCGGCGCCCCCGACCAGCGTGTCGGCACCGGCGAGGCCGCAGACCACGTCGTTGCCGCCGGCCCCGTCGATGGCATCATCACCCTCCGACCCGACGATCACATCGTCGCCGGCGGTGCCCACCATCGGCTCGGTGAAGTGTGCCCCCGCCGGCAGGACGACCACGATCGTCGCGGCGCGGCCGTCACAGGTCTCACCGACCGCCTGGGCCGGGGCGCCGACCGAGGCCAGCAGTCCGAGGGGCAGCACCACGGCCGCGGCGAGGGTGGTCAGGGTTCGCATACGTCATTCCTCCACGAGATCGGGTTCACGGGTGTGACGCTCCCCGACCGCAGGAAGTTGTCGACTAGCGTGCGGGGCGTGCCCATCGTGCCCGACCCGACGCCCTGGGCGTTCCCGCCGCCGGCCATCTGGGACCTGGAGGACGACCTCGTCGCGCTGGGCGCCGACCTCGACGCCGGCACCCTGCTCGCGGCCTACAGCGCCGGGCTCTTCCCGATGCCGATCGCCACCGACAGCGGCGAGCTCGGCTAATTCTCCCCCGTGGAGCGCGGCGTGCTGCCGCTCGAGGGGCTGCACGTCTCCCGCTCGCTGCGCAAATCGGCGCGCGACTTCGAGATCCGCGTCGACTCGGCCTTCCACGACGTCGTGGCGCAGTGCGGCCATAGGGACCGGCCCGACGGGTGGATCATCCCGGCCATCACCCAGGCGTACGGCAAGCTGCACTGGCTCGGGTGGGCGCACTCGGTCGGGCCTGGCGCGGCGGGCTTGCCCCGCCGGCGGGTTGTACGGCGTGAGCATCGGCGGCCTGTTCGCAGGGGAGTCGCTGTTCCACCGCGAGACCGACGCGTCCAAGGTCGCACTCCTCGCACTCTTCGAGCTGCTCCGCGACGACTACGCCGACGGACGGGTGCTCGACGTGCGGTGGCGGCGCTGTGGGCGGTGATGATGTCGGCGGTCAAGCGCGAAAGGCGCTGCGCCGCATTGTGGCCGCTTTGGAAGAGGTCGGCGCTGGGCACGAGCATGTCGTGCGGACCCGCATTGCTGTGACCGACATCAGCCCCTGGGAGGAGGTCGCTCGAGCGGACGGGGAGGTGTTCGGCGATGTCCGTCCTGCCACGTCGATGGTGGTGGCATGCCGCCGGATTGACGCGGCGCTGCTCATCGAGATCGAGGCCGACGCGGTCGTCCCGTAGACGATCCAGGTGCGGACGGTTGAAGTCCAGGAACCTCTTGGGACCCGGAGACGCAATCCGTCACCTTCGAATCTGCAGAACCAGTGCAAGTGGGTGACCAGTTTTCCGGCGGAGGTGGCCACTACGCGAAAGACAACCTCGGTGGACTGGACGGCGTGGACGCTAACGCGGTCATCGAGTGTCTAGACCGCACCGACTCCAGCGACGCTGTCATCGCAACACCGCCCGCCTGACGGCGACACCCGCACACGCCTCTGTCGTTTTAGCCGCATGCCGATCGCTGATCGGGAATCGCGAGGCCGCACTGGGCGTCCCAGCGCGCGCCGGCATGCGCGCGCCGGCTGCTGGTCCTTCTCCTGCCAGCGCGCAGGGGTCACGGCGTGCGCAGGTTGGCCGGGTCGGTCGCCGACCTGAGCCACGGGCGTACCAGTCGGGTGGACGCGACCAGGGACAGCCAGATCAAGGCGAGCGTCGCGAGGAGGAGCGCGGCATTGATCATCAGAGCCACGGGGTCGCGAGCCAGCGTCAGTGACCCCACGGCCCCGACGCCGACGAGCGTCAGCACCGATGTCGGCACAGCTGCCAAGGCGACCTCGTACCGGACGGCTCGCTCAAGGACCTGTACAGGCACACCTTCGGCAGCGAGGGACGACATCGACCGTCGCCTGTCGGTCAACGTCTCGACGTCGTGGACGACGAGCGAGAACGTCGCCACCACGAGCGCGATCATCACGAGAGCGAAGACGAGCGCGATCGGCACTGAGTAGATGGAGTCCACTCCATAGCCGTTGCGCCGCGCGTCCCGCACCAGGCCGGAGAGGAGAGTGGAGGCGCCGGCCGAGACCAAGGCGATCACTCCCAGAACTGATGCGGCGCGCCCGGCGGCACGAGCGTCCGTGACGAGCCAGCGCGAGGCCAGCAGCAGCGCCGGCGACGACGTGCGGTCGGCGATGGCGCTTCCTGCCCGGTAGGCGACCCACGGCGGAGCGGCGAGCAGGCCGAGCACCAGCAGGGCGAGACCCGCCAGCCCGGCGGGCTGCGCCCACCACTCCTCGAAGAACGGCGCGTAGACCGGGCCGCACAGCACGATGCCGAGCGTGAGGAGGACGGCGGGCAGCCACCCGCGCGGGGGCGCCTGCCCGATCCCGCGCGAGACACCTAGCGGCGACACCACGACCTTGCGCGAAGCGAGCGCCCCGGCGGCCACGCCGAGCACGCCGACTCCCAGGACGACGACAGCGACCTGCCACCAGCCAGGAGCCTGGGTGGGGACCAGCCGAAGCTCCCGAGCAACCTCGTGACCGACCACCCAGGAGAGGTCGGCACCCGCACCGAACACCGTCCTCAGCGCGAGGTACGTCGGCCAGCCGAGCACGCCGCCGATCGCGGCCGCGATCCCGACCTCCCAGGCGCCGATCGCCCGCACCTGCCCGGGTGTGGCACCCGCGAGCCTCAGGGCCGCGAGGCGTCGTTCGCGTGCGGCCGTGCCCAAGCGAACGACCTGCTGGAGGAGCACCAGCGGCACCACGCAGGTTAGGAGGATGGCGAAGAAGTAGCCGGGCCGCACCCCCCGGTCCCAGAGCAGGTTGGCGACCATGCCGCCGGAGTGCACTTGGACGACGCTGCCGCCGGACATGGTCTGCTCGACCATGTCCGTCGCGGTGTACTGGGCGACGGATACCGCGACCAAGAGAAGCCCGGTGGTCACGGCCGTGCAGACGGCGATCGCGAGCGCCCGTGCTCGACCACCGGAGCGGAAGGAGCTGGCTGCCAGCATCAGCGCGGTCACGACCGCGCCACCGACTGTCCGCCGACAAGCGCACCGTCGTGCAGCACGACCTCGCGGTCGGCCCGCGCCGCGACCCGATTGTCGTGCGTCACGACGAGCAGCGCACTGCCGGCGTCACGGACGGCCGCCAGGAGCTGGGTGAGGACCACCTCGGTCGCCACGGTGTCGAGGGCACCGGTCGGCTCGTCGGCGCACACGATCCGCGGGCCGGTGACCAGCGCGCGTGCGACAGCGACCCGCTGGGCCTGTCCCCCCGACAGCTCCGCCGGCACCTGGTCCGCGACCTCGGCGACGCCCAGGCGCTCGAGCCACCCGAGCGCAGCGGTCCGAGCAGTACGCCGGTCCGTGCCGTCCAGCAACAGCGGCAGGGCGGCGTTCTGGACCGCCGTCAGCTCGGGCACCAGCTGGCCGAACTGCAGCACCAGTCCGATCTCGCGGCGGCGCAGGCGCGTGCGGGCGGCCTCGTCGAGCTCGTCAAGCCGCTGTCCGTCGAACGTTACGGCGCCCGACTCGGGCACCAGCACGCCCGCGGCGCAGTGGAGGAGGGTGGACTTACCGCTCCCCGATGGGCCCGTCACGGCGACGACCTCGCCGCGCTGCACCTCGAGGGAGACGCCGCGGAGTGCTTCGGTGTGGGCGAAGGACTTGTGGACTCCGCGCAGCTTCAGCAGGTGGGTCATGTGGTCGCCTTTCCGGCTTCGGCGACGCGAGCGGCGGCTGACTCCAGCCACCGCAACTCGGCGTCGAGGTGGGAGATCGTGTGGTCGATGACGATCCTCGCCGCGGCGTCGGCGGTGGAGTCCTGGAGGTGGAGCTGTTGCTTCATCGCGGCGAGGTGCACGCTGCGCTGACGCGCCAGGAACCCGGCGGCGTCGGCGCCGAGCCGGAGCGCAGTCACCGTCTTGCGGACCAGCTCGTCCGCCGGATAGGGGCCGGCGCGCTCGGCCGTGGCGAGCCATCTGTCGAGCTCGCCACGGCCGAGCGGCGTGATGGCGTACGTCGTGCGCTCTGGACCCCCGTCCCGGAGCATCTCGGCGACCTCCACCAGCCCGTCCTTCTCCAGTTTGGCCAGGGCGGCATAGACCTGGCCGAAGGCGAGCGGCCTGGCTCCGGGGAAGCGCTCGTCGTGGACGCGCTTCAAGTCGTAGCCGTGGGCCGCCCCCTCGGTCAGGAGCCCAAGCAGCACGTGGGAGACGGACATGCCGGGACTATACACAATATGAATAGTACGACCAGCACTTCACTTTGCGCTTGACGTGATGTCCACAGCGCGACGGTGACGCCGCGCTCGGCGCCTGCGGCGACTCGAGACGCCGCGCCGGGATCCCGTTGTGCTCACGCTCCGCGTGACGATCCGCTTCCGGGGCGCCCGTTCATCTTGTTGTACACGTTGAATTTGTCCGGTTTCGGACCTGCGTCACACCGCCGCGTATGACTGTCAGGCGCGGCCAGCCCTGCGCTTGATGCTCTGGTCCTGTTCCGTCCCGCAAGCGGATCGTCTTACGGAGCTCGATTCCAAGTCAGAGAGTCAAACTGGCAACGACTTGGCGGCCGCTGAACTCGCCGGTTGGACGGAACCCGAGTTTGAGGTAGAAGTTCTCGGGTCCGTGTTCGCCCGCGTCGTAAGTAACGAAGCACGTACGCTCGCCTCGCTCAAGAAGGTCAGCACATACCGCGAGAACGGCGAAGCGCCCGTATCCCTGATGCTGGTGCTGAGCGTCGACGTTGAGTCGCCAGAGTCCGCTTCGGGTTACCCCTGAGGGGTCGCCTGGCCAGTCGACCTGGTGGAAGGCCATGACGAAGGCCACCAGCGCTGACCTGTCGTAGACCAGCCTCGGCCACGCCTTGGTTGGCAGGGTGTACGCCAGCGCCAAGGACTCGGCGACTGACTCGACGTGTGCATCCTGATGGGGCAGGAGGCGTATTGCGCAAGCTGCTTCGACGTTGTCAGAGGTGACGAGCTGCAGCGTCGGTTCGGGCACGGGTCGAGGTTACGGGAGGTACAGGCTCCGGGGACGTCCCATCGGTCGGATGAGCGCCAGTGGGGTATCCGCTTCCGGGATCGCGATCAGAGTCCAAGCACTCGTCGTCAACGACGATCGGGGTCGCCGCACCAGGTTCCCTTCCGGCGCAGCAGATGTTCAGGCGTCCTGGTTGCCTGCGACCATGCGCCTGCCGGTGTCCTGATTCGCCGCGAGGGCAGCGACTCCCGTGGTCCCCATCGACGGGTGGAGTTGGGCGTTACGCCCAGCGGGTGTCATTCGCAGCCATCGGCGTTGTCTCCCTCGAGCAGCTCGGCCACGGCGTTGCGCTCGATCCAGTCGGCGTACTCCCGCCGCGTCCAGCCGTGCTCGCTGACCAGGGTGCGGTGAATCGAGGGGTCCATGAGGACCAGGGCGGCGGCGACAGCGCGCTCGGCGGTCACTCCCGGTCGGAGGCCGTCGATGGCCGTGAGTCGCTTGACGATGAACTCGGCTCCCCTGCGCCGGTTGCGTTCGGACACGGCGTGTACGCCGGCGGCGTCCGGGTCGGCGTCGGCAGCGACGACGAGCACGGCGGCCAGGGGCGCGGCCCGTTCCTCCAGCTCGGCGACGAATTGTGCCCAACGGGCCACGAGCGCGCGGGGATCGGTCTGTTGTTCCATCTCGGCCAGGACCTGGCGTTCCTCCAGCGGGACCGGTTCGTCGTCGCCGACTAGAGCCCAGTCCAGGGCGAGCTTCAGGAGTGCCGCCTTGCCGCCGACGGAGGTGAACACAGTCTTGCGGCTGACCCCGGCCCGGGCGGCCACGGCGTCGATGGTCGTTCCTGACCACCCGAGCTCGACGAACAGGTCGCGGGCCGCGTCGACGACCGCTCGGCGGGTCGCCCGCGCCTGGCTCTTCCGCAGCGTCGACCGGTAGGGACGGCGTGCCTCTGGCATCTTGACACCACGCTCTTTTCAGATAACTCTTAGTGTAATCAAGTAGCGCTGAGTATACCGAAAGGTTTCGGCCATGCGCACACTTATCGTAGGTTCGGGCCCCACGGGGCTCCTGCTAGGCGCCGCCCTGGCCCGTCGCGGTCAGCGCGTCGTCTCGGTGGACCGGGACCCCGGACCGGTCGGAGATGCCTGGAACCGTCGAGGAGTCATGCAGTTCGAGCACGCACACGGCTTCCGCCCCCAGGTGCCGATGGCCCTCCAGGCGGAGTGGCCGGAGGCTCACGGCAGCTGGACGAACTTGGGCGCCCAGCCCGTGGAGGCGCCAAGCTCCGCCGGATCTCGCCAGGTGGTGGGGATGCTGTCGCGTCGGTCGACGTTCGAACGAGCACTTCGACACGCAGCGGCGAAAGCGCCCGGCCTCACCCTGCGCAGGGGTCACGTCGAGGGACTGGCCATCGACGGTGGACGAGTCGTCGGCGCGCGGGTCGACGGATCCCTCGTCGAGGCCGACCTCGTCGTGGACGCCTCGGGCCGAGCCGGGCGGCTCGGCAGGTCCGGCACGCAGAGCGGCGAGGCGGCGCTCGAGGGTGACTGCGGTCTCGCCTACATCGACCGCACGTACCGGCTGAGGCCCGGAGCAAGGCCCGGGCCCATGGTGAGCCCGCTCGCCTACATGGGCGACTTCGACGGCTACCAGTGCCTGGTCTTCCTGCACGAGGCAGGCCACTTCTCGGTGGTGATCGTCCGCCCCACCGCAGACGCCGCACTCAAGGCCCTTCGGTTCGAGGAAGCCTTCGAGGCGGCCTGCCGAGCTATCCCGGCGCTCGCCGAGTGGACCCACCCTGCCCGCGCACTCCCCACCTCGGCGGTACTTGTCGGCGGGGCGCTGCGCAACGTCTACCGACGACAGGCCGGTACCCCGGGACTCGTCGCCGTGGGCGACTCGGTGGCCACCACGACCCCGACCCGCGGTCGCGGGATCGCGATGGCCTGCATGCAGGTCACCGCCCTGCTCGCCCTGCTCGACGAGGGCGCCGACCCAGTCACCGTGGCCGAACCGTTCGGCACTTGGTGCGACCACGCCATCGAGCCCTGGGTGGCCGACCACATCGCGATCGATGGCGGCATGGTCAGGCGCTGGCAGGGCGAGGATCTCGACCTGAGCATCCCGCTCACCACCGACCTCATCGCCGACGCGGTCGAAGCCGACCCCCGGATCGGCCAGCACGCCGGAGGCTACTTCGCGATGACCGCGCTTCCCGAGACGCTGAGACCGGCCGAGCCCCTGGCGCGGACCGCCTACCAGGACGGCTGGCGACCTGAGTACGCACCCGGTCCGACGCGCGACGAACTGGTGGGTGTCATCCTCGCCGCCGTACTCGCCTCAGGGCGCCGAGCACGGGACCTCACATCTACCGCGCCACGCCAAGCCGCCGAGCTCGGCGCACGGTGAACGGAGGAGCCATGTCTGCAGAGAACATCGCGCGCCGCGCCCGCCCCACGCGCACGTCACAACCCTCTTCATGGCCGTGGGCCCGGACGGCCGGGTGGGCGCTGAGCTGCGCCGCCCTCGCACTGGTGGGGTACGTCGTCGTCGCGGTGACCCTCGGAGCCGGGTTCGAGCAGGACCTGGTGGCGGCCGCCGAGCGCGAGGGGGTGGCGGTCAACGCGGTGGCAACCTCCACGCAGGCCCAGATCACCCATGACCACGCGCTCTACGCACTCATCACCGGGCTGTTCCTGTTGCTACCCCCGGCATTCCTGCTCCGAGCCGCCAGCAAGGTCCGCACCGGGGCCGCAGGAGGGCTCGCCCAATTTGCGTGGTGGTCGGCACTAGCCACCCTGATCGTGTGGTGGACCTACGTGGCGCTGGGAATGGGCTTGTTTGCCAACCCGGAGAATCTCCCACCGCTGGTGCGGGACTTCGGCCCGCTGACGGTCCCCCTGGTGTCCGCCCTGTCACTGCTTGCGCTCAGTTCGCTGATGTTCGCCAGCGAGGCAGTGCGCGGAGCCGACGTCGCCCGCCGGTCGGCTCGGGTGGCCACGGTCGTGAGCATCCTCCTCGGAGCGCTCAGCCTGATAGCCCTCTTCGCCACTGGATTGGAAGACCCGGTGGCGCCACTCGTGATAGTGCCTGGAGCGCTGATCCTGGGCATCGCGCTGCTCCGCTCCAATCGACGGCCACCAACAGCAACGGGCGCGCGATGACCAGAGGAAGCGACCCTGGCGACTCCACACCACGGAACGGCCTACGAGGAATCGCCACGCGGTCCGTCGACCACCGAGCTCTTCACCGGAAGCGGATCCCGCTGCGGCGACCGGGGCGATCCCTGGTCGCATAGTCCTACCTGCGCACAGGCGTCCGCAGCCGGATCCGCATCCGGGGCGCCCATTCATCTTGTTGTACGCGTTGAATTTGTCCGGTTTCGGACCTGCGTCACACCGCCGCTTGTCGGCGTGCTGAAACGACCGCATCTGCAGACGAGCGGGCTTCGCCGTCGCTCAGCGGTTGGCGGCGTTGACGGGTGTGTCCAGTCCGCCGTCGACCGCTCCGGTTACCCCACCCAAGACGCCGACGAGCACGCCGATCGCAACCAGCCGGCCGATCGGGGCGCCGACGTCAACCGGCGGCTTCGTGCGCTGCCAGGCGTACCAGTCGGTGCGACGGAACCTCGCCAACCCAGCCAGCGCCACCGCCGTGGTCGTGAGCGAGAGCACAGCTAGGGCGGCCCGGCCAGCGCCGTCGACCGAGACCAGGCCTAAGAGTTCGGCTATCAAGCCAAGCACCAGCACGACCCAGGCGAGCACGAGCCGGACGGTGCGGGCCCTCACGACGCCGCCGGAGACGTAGCCAATGAGGAGCGCGCCGAGGACGACGGACACGACAAGCGAGACCTCGTTGTCGTCCCGGACGCCGCGGCTGATCAGCAGCACCGCCTGGCCTGCCAGCGAAGCCCAGGCAACCACCCAGATCGAACTCGGCAGTGGCGGCCCTGCGCCCTGCTGCTCGACTCCCCCATCGACGCTCACGGCCACATCCTGGCATCTCGCTTATGGGAGCCGTTCGCACTGGTCCTAGCGTCGCGGACACGAGGAGAGCCGTCCACTCAGCCGCGAAATGACCGACATGACCGAGGTGTTGCTCTTCGCCGGACGGGCGACACCCCGGGGCTTGTCGTCAGCGAGTCATGTCGCCACGTGGCGGCGCGGGTCGGCCGGCTCGGCTCAGGGGCCGGCCTCGACGATCCGTCTTACCTCGGCGAGGTCGAGGTCGAACGGGCCGATCCGGGTCAGCACCCACGAGGCGCCGCGGTCGAGCCACTCGCCGGCGTCCTGCTCGGGCTGAAGGTCGACCACCACCTCGAAACCCGGCGCCGGGTCGTGCTCATTGAGACCCGCAGTCACCGCGTCGAGGTCGGCTGGCCCGTCCAAGCCGATGACGAAAAAGCCATCGTGTCTCGCGGCACGGCGCACGGGCGCCCGGTTGCCGAACCGACCAGCCAGCCAGATCGGCACAGCAGGTGCGGGATGGAAGCCGGGTGCTCGGGCGACGTAGTGAGGGCCCTCGTGGTTCACCGGGCCGCCGGCCAGCAGGGCGGTGAGGACCTCGAGCCCTTCGTCGAGCATCCGGCCGCGCACCTTCGGGTCCGGCTCGTCGCCGAACGCGCTGAACTCGCCCACCCAGTCGTCGCCCAGCCCCAGGCCGAGCACGAACCGGCCACCCGACATCGTTGCCAGGCTGGCTGACTGCCGGGCCAGGACCTGCGGTCGACGTCGCGCGAGCGGGGTCACCATCGGCCCGAACAGCAAGCGCCCGGTCCGCATCGCGACGGCCGCGCAGCAGGTCCACACGTCGGCGATAGCGCTGACGCGCTCGCCGTACTGCAGGTGGTCCCAGACGAAGAACCCGTCCCATCCGGCCGCCTCGGCTGTGGCAGCCAAGTCGCCGACCACCCGCGGGTCGGCCAGGGAATCGAAGGGAGCGACGAAGAGCCCGCGGCGCGTGGTCACGACCCCATCATGCCGACGCAGCCAGGATGGGCGAGTCGGGGGCCGCGGCCTCTGACCTGCCGCAACGCTCGGCACGCACGGTCAGCAGCCGAGCAGTGTGCTGCTAGCGCTGCCGGACTCCGTCGACGTACGGGTTGGGCAGGTCCTCGGGGCGCGATCGATCTGCGGGATAGCTACCGGGCTGCGGCGGCGACGGAGCATCCTCTGCTGGACCTCCCGCTCTGCCGATCCTTCGTCCGTGGTGTCGTTCCCGTCCGCGCCGACGAGCCAGACCAGGCCCCGACCGCACCCTGGATCGTGCCGTTCGCGCTCGGCGTCGTCGCGCACAAGGGCCACCGCGTAGGTCAGGCGGTCCCCTGCTTGACGCTGGGCCCAGTCGATCACCTGCAGCACCTCGGCACCCGTGATGTCGTAGGTGTCAGTGCTGCCGTGTGTCGACGTCTCCCCGCTGCCGTGCAGGTAGACGCGAAACCGGGGGGCGGGGTCCTCCCAGCTGCTGTCGCGCTCATCGACCTGCACCACCTGCATCGTCCGCCTGGGGTCAGCCATGTCCCGGACGGTAGCGAAGAGTCCCGCCCAGCACGCTGGCGATCCGGGTTCCACTGAGCAAGCGGGATTCGTTGCTCGAGTACGCGCGGGGGATCGAGAAGAACCAACGCAGGCTCGACCTCCTTGCGTCCCATGCGGCGGACGTGTGGGTTCTCACCGAGACCCATGACGAGCTTGACCTGTCTGCGACTCACCGAACTATCCACTCGGACCAGCGGTAGTCGGCGCCCCGGCGGTAGATGGACAACGATCTGAACGTCGCTCCCGATGATCGAACGGCTCCCGCCCTCGGATCCGCGGAGATGTGTCGCGGCTCGGCTGCACGCAGGCGTTGACGGTGCAGCAACCGTAGGCGTGCACGATCGTGCACGGCGGGAAGGACGGCGAGAGCCGCACAAACCGCCCGCGCAGGCTGCCACTACTACCGGTGCGTCGGGAGCCAGCCGCGGCACTGGCCCATCGGCACAAGCACAGGCCCAGGACGAACAGTGAAAGGCTGCGAACCCGTTCCAACCCATCGAAGAGGGCCCGCACATGACCGAGGTCTCGGAAAACCACGCGACCAAACCCTCATCGGCAATGGAGTCTGGACCCATGGAGCAGATCAGCAAGCGATTCATGAACTGGGCCTCGATCCTCGAGGACAACACCCGCCAGCAGGCCGAGACGGCATCCCAGATGCCGTTCATCCACCCGCACCTGGCGCTGATGCCCGACGCCCACCTCGGCAAGGGCGCCACCGTCGGATCCGTCATCCCGACGCTCGGCGCCATCATGCCCGCGGCCGTCGGCGTGGACATCGGCTGCGGCATGATCGCCGTCCGCACCCAGTTCAGCCTCGACCAGCTGCCCGTCGACCGGCGTGCACTGCGCGAGGCGATCGAGGCCGCGATCCCGCTCTCTGCTGGCAAGTACAACCAGGCCATCACCCGAGACCACACGCGAGGGCGGATCGACTCGCTCAACGATTTGGCGGTCGACTCGGGCTTCGACCCGGCAACCTACGCCACCAACTGGGCTCTCCAGCTCGGCACGCTCGGGTCGGGCAACCACTTCATCGAGATCTCCCTCGACGAGCAGGACCGCGTCTGGCTCTTCCTGCACTCGGGGTCACGAGGTGTGGGCAACAAGATCGCCCAGCACCACATCAAGGTCGCCCAGGACTACTGCGCCCGGCACTTCATCACCCTGCCTGATCGCGACCTGGCCTACCTCGTCGAGGGCACCACCGAGTTCGACCGCTACATCGCCGAGCTCCAGTGGGCGCAGCAGTTCGCCTACGAGAACCGCGCCGAGATGATGGACCGCGTCGTCACCTCCTTCGAGGAGTGGACCGGCCAGTCGGTCACCCGCGAGCAGGAGGTGAACTGCCACCACAACTACACGCTGCGCGAGAACCACTTCGGCAAGAACGTGTGGCTATCCCGCAAGGGCGCAATCTCCGCCCGCGAGGGCCAGTGGGGTCTCATCCCCGGGTCGATGGGCACCCGCTCCTACGTCGTCACCGGCAAGGGCAACCGC
Source organism: Nocardioides sp. LHG3406-4 (assembly GCF_049897745.1). Taxonomy (NCBI): domain Bacteria; kingdom Bacillati; phylum Actinomycetota; class Actinomycetes; order Propionibacteriales; family Nocardioidaceae; genus Nocardioides; species Nocardioides sp. LHG3406-4. Next base: position 54,971 of record NZ_JAFCWV010000008.1, on the reverse strand, counting down.
CTGGCACTGTGCAGCGCGCCGCACGGCGCCGGCCGCGTCCACTCCCGCTCCTCGGCCCGCCGAACCTTCACCGCCGCTGACCTCAAGGCGGCCATGGGCGACATCGAGTACCGCGACACCGACGCGTTCATCGACGAGATCCCCGCGGCGTACAAGGACATCGACCAGGTGATGGAGGACGCTCGCGACCTGGTGAAGGTCGAGCATGAGCTGCGCCAGATCATCAACGTCAAGGGCGACTGAGGACTCGTGATGTAGGCCCAGCTGCTGAGCCTGATGCGACCCAGTCAACTGCAGTGACTCATCGGCTTTTGCGCGACTGCAAGGCCGGCACGGTGAGGTCATTCGGCCGCCTGCGAGCGCGTAGCGACCGGATCCGGTGACTACCGCCGCAGGCGGGCAGAGATGTAGTCGTCGTTGCACGGCTTGACGTCGCCCGCGTCGGTCACGCCGCAGTGCGGACCGTGCATCCACCCTCTCGTGACGGTGTAGACATCGAGGCGCGCCCGTCGGTTGAGCGGCTTGGGGTCGGCGAGGAGGTTGTCGAGTGTGATCGTGACTCGGTCGCGCTTCAGGTCCCACCTCGCCTCGACCGGCACAGCGAGCGGGGGCTGGTCTGGTGCGTAGAAGTGACCCGTGGCGACGAGCTCGCCCTGCCGGTACTTCGTGGAGACCTTGAGGTAGCTGCTGTCCGCGTAGTAGATGCTTCCGAAGACGCGCGTCCTCTGCTTGCTCAGCCGCTCCACCCGGGCCACCCACACGGTGCGAGTCGTCGTATAGGTCAGCTTGCCGCTCACCAGCTGGTTGGGCGGCTGCTGCAGAGCCCGTCCGGACTCATCACGGATCTTCTCCGTCTCCGCGGTCGCAGCTCCCGCTGCGACGCAGATCAAGAGCGACGCCACGAGCGCCGCACCCACTGCGCGCCGGACCGTGCCCGAACGCGTCTCCCTGCTGACTGGCATGCCTTCATGGTCGCTCACCGGCGCCACATACGCATCCACCCAACCGGCTCAGCTTCGGCTGGCGGTGTTCTCCCGCTCGGTCAGGAGCCTGAGGTCGTCGTCTCGCCGTGGACGCGGTCGGTGCCCCTGCCTCCGTGGCAGCGGTCGTGACCGGCGTTGCCGCGGAGCCGGTCGTTGCCGTGGCCCCCGTGGAGTCGGTCGTTGCCGGCGCCGCCGAGGATTACGTCGTCACCCGCGCCGCCGCAGACGACGTCGTTGCCGCCGAGGGCGCGGATGTGGTCATCGCCGTCCAGGCCGGCGATCACGTCGCGTCCGGGGGTGCCGATGAGCGTGTCGGCACCTGAAGTGCCCTGCAGGGTCACCGTCAGGCCCTGACAGGTCACGGCAGCGGGCGTCGGCGTGGGGGTCGGTGTCGGAGTGGGCGTGGTGGGCGCCGGCGGCGTCGGGGTCGGGGTCTGGGTCGGGGGCGTCGTCGGCGTAGGGATCGGGGCCAGCGCGGTGCCGCTCAGCATGACGTCGTCGGGACTGGTGGCCGCGTCGTGGGAGAACCGCAGGGTCGCGGTCTTGGCGCCCGTGGACTGAGGGGTGAAGGCAACCTGGACAGTGCAGGTGGCGTTGGGAGCCATGCTCGCCCCGGTGCAGGAGTCGGCCGTCTTGGTGAAGTCGCTGCGATCTGTGCCTGCCAGGGCCGTGGTCGCCACGGTCAGGTCCGCGACGCCGGTGTTGGTGACAGTGAATGTCTGGGCCGCGCTGCTGCTGCCGACCGTTAGGGAGCCGTAGTCCTTGCTGGTCGCGTCGACGGTGAACGCGGGCGCGGCGGCCAGCAGGACCGAGACTGTGTCGGACCCCTGGTGGGACGTGGCGAGGTCGGGGAGGGAGTCGCCGTTGACGTCGCCCACCGCTACGTCGCCCGGATATGACCCAGTGGGATAGCCGGTCCTGGACCCGAAGGCGCCGCCGGCCTGGCCGAGGAGCACCGACACCGCCTGGGCGCTGGGCTGGGTGACGACGAGATCAGGGTCGGCGTCCCCGTCGAGGTCGCCCACCGCCACCGAGGAGCCACCCGAGCCGATGGTGTAGTCAGTCCTGGAGCCGAGGGCACCGCCTGCCTGGCCGAGGCGCACCGAGACAGTGGCGGTATCGCGGTTGGCGATCGCGAGGTCGGCGTACGGGTCACCGTCGAAGTCGCCCATCGCCACCGCTGTCGGGGCAGGCCCGGCAGGGTAGGTCGTCATTGGACCGAAGGCGCCGCCGGACTGGCCGAGCAGCACCGAGACCGTGTTGGAGTTGAGGTTGGCGACGGCGAGGTCGAGGTCGGAGTCGCCATCGATGTCGCCCACCGCCACCGACACCGGGTTCGCACCGACCGGGTAGTCGGACCCGGGCGCGAAGGCACCGCCGGACTGGCCGAGGAGCACCGAGACCGTGGCGGAATAGAAGCCGACGACGGCGAGGTCGGCGAAGGAGTCACCGTCGAAGTCGCCCACGGCAACGGCGTACGCCCCGGAGCCTGCGGGGTAGTCGGTCCTCGAGCCCAGGCCACCGCCTGCGGGCTGACCGTGCAGCACCGACACCGTGCTGGAGTCGTGGTTGGCGACGGCGAGGTCGGCATACGAGTCGCCATCGAAGTCGCCTGTCGCCACCGACACCGGAGTGGATCCGACGGGGTAGTCGGTCCGGGGGGCGAACCCGCCTCCGGGCTGGCCGAGCAGGACCGAGACCGTGTTGGCGCCCAGGTTGGCGGTGGCGAGGTCAGGGTGGGAGTCGCCGTTGAAGTCGCCCATGGCCACGGAGTAGGGGGAGGGACCGGTGGCGTAGGCGTCTGGCGGGGTGAACACACCGCCCGCGGCCTGCGCTCCCGTGGCGAGACACGGGACGATCGCGAGCGCGAGCGCGGTGGCCGCGATCAGTCGTCGACGAGATGCGGAGAGGCTGAGCACGGGGGCGAGCATGGCGATGGGACTCCTCGGCGCGAGTGAAGTTCACCTCACGACGAGAGCGCGACGGCGGTCAGAGTGAACCATGGCTGGCCCGGTCGAGTGGGCCGAATCGCCCAACTGAGCGCGATCCGCCGGGCGGCGCCGAGGCCCTGGACGAGGAGGCTCACGGGTGTGCTGGCAACCGTCGCGCCGCCGCCTCGCGCGACCGGGCCGTGGCGTGACTACTTGACCTGGCCGCGCTGCACGTTGTGGGTGCAGGCGGTGGCTCCCGAGGCTACCCGCGCGTCGATGCTCCACTCCGTGGAGGCACCGGGTGCCAGGTCTCGGACGACTGTGAAGCCGCGACCGCGCACGTCCGAGGCGGACGTGATCCAGCTGATGGTGATGACGTAGTCCGCGCCCCTGGCCGTGGGGTTGTGCACGCGCCCCGTCACGTCCTGGCGCCCGGCAGTGGTGTCGCAGGCTCCGAAGGTCACGTCCTTGACCGCCCCGGCCGGCCGGTCGACCCGTGGTGGCTCCGGGAGATCGGCAGGGGCGATGTCGCCCGGGTCGACGGGTGCGCTCGCCGATGCGGATCCGGTCGTCGACGGACGCTCGGCACCAGGGTCGTCGCCGTCCGTGCATCCCGTGACGCCGATGGCCAGGACGCTTGCGAGCGTCGCGGCGGTGGTGACCTTCCGGATGTTCGGCGCCCGGCTGCCCGAGCGGCCGATCCGTCGAGGCGTCATGCCTGCTCCCTCTCACGCGTGCGTCGTCCCACCAGGATGCCGGCCAGACCAGCTGCGATCAGTGCCAGCCCGCCGGGGAACAGCCAACCGGCAGGGCCACCCGTGCCGGGCAGAGGGCCCTCCCCCCTGCCACTGCCACCCGCGCCCTCGGTCGGCAGCACCGCGGTCGACGCCCGCGAGTGGACCTTGCCCGTCACGCCGCTGCCGGTTGCGGTCGCGGTGTTGGTCAGCTCGTCGGCGTCCATGTCGGCCCGGGTGACGACGTACGTCGCGTGACACACCATCTGGTCGCCCCCGGCCAGCACCTGCGTCGGACAGGAGACTCCGTCAAGCATGGGATCCTGGACCGAGATGTCGGTGATGGTCACCGCCCCGGTGTTGCGCACCAGGAAGCGGTAGCGGACCTGCTCCCCCGGGTCGGCGCGATGATCGCCGTCCTGGTCCTGCAACGACGCCGTCTTCTTCAAGAAGAGGGCGCGGGCGGGGTCGGTCGGGGTGCTGGTGCTGTCGGGCTCGGACGTGGTGGCCGCGCCCGTCGGCGGCGCGCCCGACGCCCTGGCGGTGTTCTGCACGCTCCCCGCGTCGACGTCGGCCTGGGTGATGACGTACGGCGCCGCCGTGCACGTCGCCGCCTCCCGCGGAGCCAGCGCGCTCACCGGACAGCTCACCGCACCTGCCTTCGGGTCGGCGACGCCGACGCCGTGGAGCGTCAACGTGCCCGTGTTGGTCACGACGAACGTGTAGTCGATGGTGTCCCCGGTGCTCGCCACGCCGTTGCCGTCAGCGTCGGACGGCTCGCCCGCCCGCTTGTCGAGGGCGATGCCCGCCCGGCCGTCGGATCGGGTCGATGCCTGCGAGGGCGGCGACTCGACCGGCTCGCCGTCCGGCTCGTTGCCGTGCGCCACAGCGGTGTTGACGATCGTGCCGGCGTCCACGTCCGACTGCGTGACGCGGTGGGGGTCGGCGCGACAGGCCGTGGACGCGTGCGGCGCCAAGACCACCTGCTCGCAACGCAGCCCTGCGAGCATGGGGTCGCTCACGGCAGCGTCGGAGATCGTGACGTTCCCGGCGTTCCGCAGGTCGAAGGTGTAGGTGACGGTCTCGCCGACGTCCGCGAGCCCATCCCCGTCCCCGTCGTTCAGCGTGGCCCGCTTCACCAGCACCAGTGAGGGTGAGAGGTCGATCGGCGTGCTCGTGGCGTCGAGGTTCGAGGTGACGTCGGCACCGCCCGCTGCCGTGCCCGAGGCGGTCGCGGCATTGTCGGCGGTTCCCGCGTCGACCTGCGGCTGGGTGATCTCGTAGGGCGCGTCGGCGGTGCAGGAGGCGACGTCTCCGGGCGCCAGCGTGGTCGGGTCGCACGTCACTCCACCGGCGAGGGGGTCGTCGATGGCGACGCCGGAGACGGTGACCGTGCCGGTGTTCCGGACCGTGAACGTGTAGGCGATCGTGTCTCCGACGTCGGCACCGTTGTTGTCGACGTCGACCGGTGGGGCGGCCGACTTGTCGAGCAGCAGCGAGGCCTTGCGGTCCGTCGGCACCGTGACCGTGTCCTCGTTGGACGCCACCGGGCCGCCGTCCGGGTCGAGCCCCGTGCTGGCCGCCCGGTTGACGACCTTGCCGGCGTCGGCGTCGGCCTGCGTCACGGTGTACGGCGTGTCGGTGGCGCACTCCGCGACCGCGCCGGGCACGAGGGTTGTCGGGGCGCACGACACCGCGCCGGCTGTCGGGTCCGCGACGACGATGTCGGTGACGGGGACGTTTCCGGTGTTGGTGACCGTGAACAGGTAGCCGATCGTGTCGCCGGCGCCGATCAGGTGATCGCCGTTGATGTCGACGGCGGGCTGGGCGGTCTTCTCGAGGGTGATCTTCGGGTCGGGGATCGTGACCGTGGTCGAGGTGGTGTCCTCGTTCGACTCGACCTGGTCGCCGTCGGGGTCGGTCGCGAGCGCCGTCGCGTGGTTGACCACCGAGCCGGCGGTCTCGTCACCCTCGGTGACGACGTACGCCTCATCCGCGGAGCAGGTCGCCACCTCAGCGGGTCGGAGCGCCGTCGGAGTGCAGGTGACCGCGCCGGCCAGTCCGTCGGAGACCGTCAGCGCACTGACGGGCACGTTGCCCGAGTTGCGGACGGTGAAGGTGAACGCGATGGTGTCGCCCGCGTCGGTGATCCCGGAGCCGTTGACGTCCACCGGGTTGCCGGCGAACTTGTCGAGAGTCAGCTTGGGATCGGGAACGGTGGTGGGAGTCGCGGTGGTGTCGTCGTTGGAGCGGACGGCGCCGTCGTCGGGGTCGCGACCGGTGGCGTGGGCGACGTTGACCACCGACCCGGCCGACTCGTCGACCTGGCTCACGACGTACGGCGAGTCGGCGGTGCAGCTCGCGACCTCGCTCGGGGCGAGTGTCGTGGGCAGGCACGTGACCGGGCCGGCGGTCGGGTCGACCACCTGGATCGTCGAGACGCGCACGTTCCCGTCGTTCGTGACCAGGAACGTGTAGGCGATGGTGTCACCGGCGTCGGTGAGGCCCGAGCCGTTGACGTCCACGGGGTCGGCAGCACGCTTGTCGAGGGTGACCTTGGGCCGCGGTGTCGTGACCGGCGTCGACGTGGTGTCCGGGTCGGATGTCACGTCGCCGCCGTCGGGGTCGGTGCCCGTGGCGGTGGCGGAGTTCTCGACGCTCCCGGTGGCCTCGTCACCCTCGGTGACGACGTAGGGCGTGTCGGTCGTGCACGTCGCGAAGTCACCGGGGCCCAGGGCTGTGGGCGTGCAGGTGACCGGGCCGACCTTGGCGTCGACGATCGCGATGTCGCTGACGGGGACGTTGCCCTCGTTGGTGACCGTGAAGGTGTAGGCGAGGGTGTCCCCCGCGTCGGTGATCCCCGAGTCGTTCACGTCGATAGGTGTGCCGGCACGCTTGTCGAGGGTCAGCTTCGGTGCCGGTGTGGTGACCGGTGTGCTGGTCGAGTCGTCGTTGGAGTCGAAGGCACCGCCGTCGGGGTCGACGCCGTGGGCGGTCGCGACGTTGAGCACGGTGCCCGCGGCCTCGTCCGCCGCGTTCACGACGTACGGCGCGTCGGCGGTGCACACGACGAAGTCGCCGACGGCGAGCTCGTCGGGGGCACACGTGACGGATCCCGCGAGCGGGTCGGTCACCGTGATGCCGGAGACGGGGACGTTGCCGTCGTTGGTGAGCGTGAAGGTGTAGGCGATCGTGTCTCCGGCGTCGGTGATGCCGGAGCCGTTGACGTCGACGGGCACTCCGGCCCGCTTGTCGAGCGTCAGCACCGGGGCCGGGATCGCTGCGGGTGTGTTGGTCGAGTCGGGGTCCGACGTGACCGTCCCGCCGTCGGGGTCGACGCCCGTGGCCACGGCGGTGTTGCGGACGAGGCCGGCGGTCTCGTCCTGGGCGGTCACGACGTATGTCGCGTCGGCCGCGCAGGCGGCGCTGTCGCCGGGGGAGAGTGTGGTCGGCGTGCACGTGACCGTGCCAGTCTTGGGGTCGTCGACCGCGATGCCGCTGACCGGGACGTTGCCCTCGTTCTTGACCACGAAGGCGTAGGCGATGGTGTCGCCTGCATCGGTGATCCCCGAGTCGTTGACGTCGACCGGCTTCTCGGCGCGCTTGTCGATGCTCAGTCGCGGAGCGGGCGTGGTCACCGGTGTCGACGTGGTGTCCTGGTTGGAGGCGACGCCCGCTCCGTCCGGATCGGTGCCGGTCGCGGTGGCCCGGTTGACCACGGCGGTGGCGACCTCGTCGGCGCCGGTCACGGTGTAGCTCTGGTCGACCGAGCACGTCGCCGACGCCCCCGGTGCCAGCGACGTCGGGCTGCAGGTGACCGGGCCGGCCGTGGGGTCGTCGACGGCGACCTGGGTGAGCGGGACGTTGCCGGCGTTCGTGACGGTGAAGGTGTAGCCGATGGTGTCGCCCGCGTCGGTGATGCCCGACCCGTTCACGTCGACGGGCCTGGCGGCCCTCTTGTCGAGGGTGAGCCTCGGGTCCGGTGCCGTCACCGGTGTGGACGTGGTGTCGGGGTCGGAGGTGACCGGGTCGCCGTCCGGGTCCGTGCCCGACGCGGTGGCGGAGTTGTCCACCCGGCCCGACACCTCGTCGCCGTCCTTGACGACGTACGGCGCGGCGGCGACGCACTCCACGGACTCGTTCGGGGCGAGCGTCCCGGCGGGGCACACGACCGGGCCCGCGAGGGTGTCGGCCACGGCAACGCCGGTGAGCGGGACGTTGCCCTCGTTGCGGACCGTGAAGGTGTAGGCGACCGTGTCGCCGGCGTCGGTGATGCCGGAGTCGTTGACGTCCACCGGCGGTGCGGCGTGCTTGGCGATGCTGATCGACGGAGCGGGTGTGGTGACGGGGGTGGACGTGGCGTCGGGGTCGGAGCGGACGGGGTCGCCGTCGGGGTCCGACCCGGTCGCGGTCGCGAGGTTGTCGACGCTGCCAGCAGCCTCGTCACCGTCGGTCACGACGTAGGCGGGGGCCGTGCAGGCGGCCACCTCACCGGGAGCCAGCACCGTGGGCGCGCAGGCGGCCGCGCCCACCGTGGGGTCGTCGATCCCGACCGCGTGGACAGGCACGTTGCCGTCGTTGCGCACGGTGAAGGAGAACGCGATGGTGTCGCCGGCGTCGGTGATCCCCGACCCGTTCACGTCGACAGGAGCCGCGGCCCGCTTGTCGAGCGTCAGGCGGGGCTGCGGGGTGGTGACCGCGGTGGAGGTGGAGTCGACGGCGGTGACGACGGTGCCGTCGGGGGCGGTGCCGGAGGCGGTCGCGGTGTTGTCGACCGAGCCGGCGCCCTCATCGGAGGGCTTGACGGCGTACGGCGCGTCGGCCGCGCAGGTCACGGACGCGTCGGGGGCCAACGGGGCCGACGGGCAGGTGACCGTGCCGACGAGCGGGTCGGTCACGGTCACCGGGTCGAGGGCCCGGTTGCCGAGGTTTGTGACCGTGAAGGAGTAGGCGACGGTGTCGCCGGCGTCGGTGATGCCGGAGGCGTTGACGTCGACGGGAGTGCCGGCATGCTTGGTCAGAGCGATCTTGGGATTGCTCGCGACCGGGGTGGACGTGGCGTCGGACGCGGTGACGGGTGGACCGCTCGGCGGGGTTCCGGCGACCGACGCGGTGTTGTCCACCGAGCCGGCATCGACGTCGGCCTGGGTCAGGGTGTAGGTGACCTGTGAGCAGCTCCGGCCCGCTTCGGGCGCGAGCGGGCCGCTCCCGCAGGCAACCGGGCCGCCCACCTTGGGATCCGTCACGGCGACCGGGTCGAGGGTCACATTGCCGATGTTGGCGACGGTGAAGGAGTAGATGATCGTGTCACCGGCGTCGGGACCGTTCCCGTCCACGTCGTCGAGTGCTCCCGCGGACTTGTCGATGCTCACCTTCGGGCCTGCCGACAGGGTGACCGTGTCCGTGTCGGTGGCTTGCACGGTCGACCCGCCGGGAGAGGTGCCCGTGGCAGTGGCGGTGTTCGGCACGCCGCCTGCGTTGAGGTCGGCCTGCGTCAGCGTGTAGGCCTGGGTGCAGGTGGTCGATGCGCCCGGCGCCAACGTGCTGACCGGACAGCTGACCGGTCCGACCTTCGGGTCCGAGACCGCGATCGCGGTGAGCTGCCGGTTGCCGGTGTTGGTGACCGCGAAGGAGTAGGTCAGGGTGTCTCCGGCGTCGGGACCGTTGCCGTCCAGGTCCCGCACCGCTCCGTGGGTCTTGTCGAGCGTGATGAGCGGGTTGGACGGAACGGGGGTCGAGGTCGAGTCGGTGCTGGACACGCTCGGGAGGTACGGCGGCTTGCCGGTCGCGGTGGCCGTGTTGTCGACGGAGCCGGCGTCGACGTCCCCCTGGGTCAGCGCGTAGGTGACCGGGCTGCAGAGGCGGCTCGCTCCGGGAGCGAGGGGTCCGCCCGGGCAGGTCACGGGGCCGACCTTCGGGTCGCTGACGGTCACCTGGTCGAGCATCACGTCGCCGGGGTTGGCGACCTCGAAGGTGTAGGTGACGGTGTCGCCGGCGTCGGGGCCGTTGCCGTCCAGGTCCGTCACCGATCCGGCCGTCTTGTCGAGAGCGAGTCGGGGGCCCGGCGGGGACGGCGGCTGCTGGCAGGAGGTGTTGTTGCTGGAGTCGCTCTCCTGGCCGGCCGGCACGGAGACCCGGTTGAACAGGCCGGACTCCACGGAACCGTTGCATGCGGACGCCGGTGAGGTGTTGCTGAAGTGGAATGTCACGGTGACGTGGTAGGTGTGGGTGGTTCGTGGCGCGATCGGGGTACCCGCGGGCGCCAGCCGGAAGGGCCCTGACCCCGCCATCGAAGCAGGCGGCACGCCCGGCGCGTCGGTCGTCCAGCTTTCACCGTCGACAGCGAGGTTGGTGGCGAACGAGGGGTTGTCGGTGAGGGCGCCGTACGTCCCCGCCGTGGGGCCGGAGTTCGTGACGGTGACGTCGTAGCGCGCAGAGTAGGAGCCGTCGGCAGCCGGGCCGGTGGGGCTGCCGACGGCGACCTTGGCGACGTCGAGGACCGGAGGCCGTGCGGTGTTCGTGATCGTGCAGCGGACGTCCTGGCCGTTGGCGAGGCCGGAGACGGTCCAGGCGGGCCCGCTGCCGGTGGTAGCCACCGGCATGTTCGCCTTGGCGGCGTCGACGCAGGAGACCGTCGTGCCGTAGTCGCTCAGCGGGCTCGGGCTGCCGGTCGCCATCGCGTCGGTGAGCGTGTAGTCGCCGCCCACCGTGACGAACTGCTGCCCGGTGCCCGCGGCGCTGTCGCTGCCGGTGGTCGAGGCTGACACACCGCCCTGCGGCAGCCCCTGACCCGCCATGGTCACCGTGAACTGGTCGGCCGGGTCGATCCTCGACGCGACCTGCTTGGTGAGCGTGAGCCGCGGCGGGAGCGTCACGTTGACTGCGTAGTCCTCGGCCTCGCCGTCGAACGCGAAGCCAGACGCATTGGCGATCTGCGTGGCGTTGCTCGCGATGCGCAACCGCATGAAGGTCCGGTTGGCGCCCACGGCCGGCGTGACGCCCGACGGGACGGTCCAGCTCAGGTTCACCGAACCGGCCGTGCAGGAGGCGTTGTTCGAACGTTCGCCGGCGTCGGCGAAGTCGCCGTCGTGGTTCCAGTCGATCCATCCCGCCACGGTTCCGGGACCGGTGCAGGCGATCCCTGACTGGGTGTACACGTCGCCCGGCTTCACGACGATGGTCGCCGGCGGGATGGCGGCGTCCTCGTCGTCGGCGGGGCCCATCTGTCCGGTGCCGTCGCCGTCGTCGCCCAGGGCGGTGGAGCCAGGGACCGCAGCCTGCTCGGGGTCGACGCTCGAGCCGAGCCTGGTCGGCGGCTGGGCCGGTGACGCGAGCGCGAACGTCGTGTTGCTGGCCTGCGTGGTGCCCACCGGAACGGTGCCGCCGGCCCAGTCGTACTGCACGACGTGCGCGGCATCGCCGTAGCTCGCCGGGGCGTCGCCGTGGTCGACCGACACCATCACGCCCAGAGCGATCGCGCTGGCACCCCCGCCGTGGATCTCGACGTCAGCGGCGGTGGCGCCGTCCATGAACCCGACCACCGCCGGGCCTGTGCCGCAGAGTGTGACCGGGCCCGTCAGCCTCAGCTGGTTGGCGATGGTCCGCGTGGCCTGGGTGGATGCGGTGCATCCCGGCGTTCGGTAGCGGTCGATGATGCGCCAGGTCGCGGCGGTGGCCGGGGTCGGCGTGGCGGCGACGTACTCGGCGGGCCCGGACTGCTCGGCGTCGGCCATCACGAGGCCGGCGAGCGGGAAGGGCGCGCCGCCGATGGTCGCGGAGCACGCGACGTGGAACCGGTCGGTCGCGCCGGCCACGTTGTTCGCGAGCCCGGAGACCAACTGGTTGCTTCCGGCGGTCCCGCCGATGTTGTACATGTCGTCCAGCGCGTCGCCCTGCCACGACCCGGGCCGGTAGGCCTTGAGGGCCGTGCCGGTGCCGCCGGTCTGGGAGATACCGCTCAGCGAGCACGTGATCTGCATGGTCTGGCCACCCAGGCTGACCGTGTTGGTCTTCGTGATGCCGGAGTTCGGGATGAGCTCGTTCGGGGTGCCCCACTCGAACCAGTCGATGGAGCCGACGAAGCGGCCGGCGCCACCGGTCGCCACGCGCGCGTCCGCGTCCGGTGGGTCGGCGACGGTCGTCACGACGAGCCCTGCCAGCAGCAGGCTCACGGCGGCGAGGAGCACCAAGGGAGAGCGCCGGGCAGCGGGATGCGCGCGCATGATTGTCCGAGATCCCCTTCGGTGATCGCCCTGCGGAAACGTGCCTTTCCCTCACCCGCTCGGCAGGCTATCCGATAAGCGGACGCGCGGGTGTCGGAATTCGGCCATGCTCGCGTAGCAGCGTTCTCACTCGCCGTACGCCGCGGCACGGCCCGGAGCTGTCCCGTCGGTAGCTCACCTGTCACCTCGGTCGGTGTAGCCCTCGATGGACCGATGTCCGGCGACGCAAGGGTCGGCGGCCTTCCGCAAGGGGTGGGCGTCTGGGCGCCCGGTCAGGTCGCGCTCTGCACGGTCCCCGCCACTTCCCACGTATCCCCCGTGGGGGGCCTTGCGGCAAAGGCGCCCTCGATGCCTCAGACTCCTCGGTCGTCGATGCTCTGCTGAGCTTCTACAGCGTGGGCGACTGCCAGTTCGACAGCCCCGGCTGAGCCCGTCGTCGAGATGTTCGACGCTGCCCTGCCGGGGATCATCTCTGGGAGCTAGGCGAGAGCAGTACGGCGCCGCCCCGGTCCGATGTGGCCGGGGCGGTGCCGACTCATGGGGCTGGCTCTCGCGTTGCCGGACACTGGTCGCCTAGGTTCACCCATGACCACGCGAGGTCGGGATCGGGGGTCTCATGCTGCAGCTGCTCGTGGCCGTGATGCTCGTGGCGGTCAACGCCCGCTACGCCGGAGAGCGCGGGGCGCGTCGGTACGACGCGTTACCCGACGACCGGGCCCGGGTCGAGCACGAGTCCTTCGTGTCCCGCGCGTTCGACTGGCTCATCCTCATCAACGTCGCCGTCGCAGCCGTCGAGGCAGGGTTGTCCGCCTCTCGCAACGCGTGGGTCGGCGCGGCGATCTCGACCGGCGCTCTCGTGCTCTCCTTGCTGGCGCGGGCACTCTTCCGTTCCGCGCGTTCCAACGTGGGGGCTGGCTTCGCGAAGCGCGGGACCGACCCGTTGCACCGCCGGGAGACCAGTGCCCGTGGTGAACGACGCCAGAAGCAGTTCGCGGCCACGGCACTCGGCGGCTACCTGACCTTTCGGGTACTCGGTGTCACAGCCGACAGAACGGGTGAGACGTGGCTGGTGGCCCCGGCTGTCCTGGCGATCGCCCTGGCGATCGGCGGCGCGTTGGCGCTGGTGTGGTCGATGGCCTGGAGGTACGGCGACGAGCGGCCGGCCTGAATCGTCACGCGCCGTACGAAGCTCTGGCGCCCAGGCACGTGACGTCGGAGGATCGATGTAGCCGCACGCGAGGAGACGACATGACCGCCACCTACACCTTCGACGTGTTCTCCACCCTCGACGGCTTCGGCTCGTACGTCGCCGGCGCCGACTGGGGTGGCTACTGGGGCAAGCAGGGTCCCGAGTTCCTCGACCGCCGCCTCGCGGTGTACGGCGAGGAGCAGCGGATGGTTCTCGGAGCCAACACGTTCCGGGAGTTCGTGCAGCTGCTCGGCCCGAGCACCGGGGAGCTGAAGGAGCTCGATCCGGTGAACGACCGGATGAGGAGCATGCCGACGACGGTGGTGTCGACGACGCTCGACGGACCGCTCGACTGGCCGGACGCGACCCTCGTGAGCGGCGACGCCGTCGACGTCGTCGCCCGGCTCAAGGAGGAGTCCGACGTGCCGTTGCGCTCCCACGGCAGCCTGGCGATGAACCGGTCGCTGATGGCGGCCGGCCTGGTCGACCGGGTCCAGCTGACGATCTTCCCTGTCATCTCCGGTCAGACGGGCGACAGCCCGGTCTTCGGGGGTGCGGCCGACTTCGACCTGGAGCTCATCGAGAGCCGGACCCTCGACGGGCACACGCAGGAGCTCGTCTACCGGCCGACGCTCCACTGACGCGGGCGAGCGACGACACCTAGCCGTGCGGCCGGCCCAGCTCCTGGAACAGCGTCAGCTGGATGCCGGCCGGGGCCTGGAGCCGCGAGTTGAGGGAGTCCCAGGGTGTGCGGGTGGGCGGCGCGATCAGCTCCGCGTCGCCCTCGACCGCGTCGCGGGTGCTCGCCTCGCAGTCGTCGACCTCCAGCGCGACCCGCAAGTGCGGCGCCACCCGTCGTCCGACCTCGACCCGGTCGATCAGCTCGACCTGAGCGTCGTTGGAGAGCTCGAGGGTGGCCCGGCCGACGTCGAGGATGGTGACGTGCGCGCCGCCGTCCCCGGCGTACTCCTCCGCGACCGGCGCCCCGAGCACGTCCCTGAAGAAGTGCACCGCCTCCTCGTAGTCGGTCGCGTGCACGACCAGCCGCAGCTGCCGGATCCCGCTCACGACGACGCCGCCCTGTCGGCGTACTGCCGGTGCAGCTCCTGCAGCTCCTCGGCGAGCTCGTGGGCCGGTCCCGCGACGGGCAGGCCGGGCGCCACCGCGTTGATCGGCAGCGGCGCCACCGGTCCGGGCGACAGGCCCCAGCCGTGCCGCCACTCGGTGAGCTGGGCGGTCGAGCCGGCGTACACGATCCGCCCGAGCCCCACCCAGGCATGGCCGGCCGCGCACATCGGGCAGTGCTCGCCCGAGGTGTAGACGGTGCAGTCCGGCCGCACCTCCGGTGCCAGCCGCGCCGCCGCCCAGCGGGCCAGCTCCAGCTCCGGGTGGCGGGTCTGGTCGCCGCCGGCGGTGCGGTTGCGGTCCTCGTGCAGCACGGCGCCGTGCGGGTCGACCAGCACCGATCCGAAGGGCTCGTCGCCGTCGGCGAACGCCTCACGGGCGAGGTCGAGGCAGCGACGTAGGTGGGTGAGGTCCTGGGAGGTCAGCGCCGGAGGCTCGTCCATCCACCGATAGTAGGACGCTCGATCGGCAGGGTCCGCTCACTGCGGTCACAAGGCTCCACAACGGGGTACCGGTGGCTGTTGACCCCCCTAGACAGGCGGGCGCAACATGCAGATCTGGTCACCCACCCGAAGGAGCACGACATGCTTCCTAACCTCGCTCGCTGGGTCACTGCGCCGATCGCGCTGGCCCTCGCGATGATCGGCATGATGGCGACGCCATCCGGCGCCATCACCGGCAACTTCGTCCCCGACTTCGAACACGAGTACGTCGGCCTCATCGTCTTCTACGACCAGGACGGCGAGTTCGTGCAACGCTGCACCGGCTCCCTGATCTCGCCGACGGTGTTCCTCACCGCCGGCCACTGCGTCACCATCGACGACGCGACCGGCGAGCTGGCCAGCAGCGCCCGCATCTACTTCGAGCAGGACGCCGGGGCCGACTACGACCCGGAGACCGACACCCCCGCCAGCTCGGGCTACCCCTACACGGGTGGGGTCACGGCCCGCACGTTCTACGCCTTCGACTACCAGGGCATCACCGTCCCGGCCACGACCAACGACGTAGGGCTCGCCATCCTCGACGCGCCGTTGGCGCTGGACAGCTACGGGTCCCTCGCGGCTCCCGGCACGCTGGAGGAGTACGGCACCGGGCCGCGCGCTCGGGTGACGGTCTCCGGCTACGGGGTCACCTACGTCAACGGCAACCCGGCAGCCACCGAGTCCTACCGCAGCCGCCTGATGGCCAACACGTGGATCATCGGCACCAGGGGCGTCGCCAACGGCATCAACGTCCAGCTGTCGTCGGCCCCCGGCCGCGGTGGCGGAGGCACCTGCTTCGGCGACTCCGGTGGTCCGACGCTGCTCTACGGCACCGACACCATCGTCGCCGTGACGTCGTTCGGCATGAGCCGGAACGTCTGCGGCGGCACGGAGTTCAACTTCCGGGTGGACACCGCGGCGGTCCAGCAGTGGATGCAGTCGGTCCTCACCGAGGAGCAGTGGAACGAGATCAACGTCGTGCAGCTCTGACACCCGCCGGTCGGAGCGCAGACGCTGTGCTCCGACCGGCCACCGTCAGACCGCGGGGCTGTAGAAGTACGTCGTCCGGTCGGCGATCAGGCCGTACTCGAACCTCATGAAGTCGGCGAAGCCCACCTCGACGTCCTGCCCGTCGCGGAGGACTCCCCGAAACGTCCCGCGCACCGCGGCGCTGGCGCCGTCGGCCAGGATCGACTCGACCGTGTGCTGGCCACCGGCGATCACTCGCTCCGCGCCGTAGAAGTGCGCGAGCGCGTCGCGGCCCTTCATCTCCGCGTAGCCCGGGCGTCGGTAGACGGCGTCCGGGGTGAAGAGGGCGACGGTCTCGACCGCGCCGAGGGTGTCCACCGTCGTGTAGTAGCGACGGACGAACTCCTCGACCTCAGACATGCCCGCCGAGCCCTCCGGCGACGTCGATGCTGGCGCCGGTGATGTACGACGCTCGGCTGCTGGCGAGGAACGCGACCAGCCCGGCGACCTCGTCGGGCTCGCCGAAGCGCCCCAGCGGGACGTCGGCCGCGAGGGTCGCGCTGAACTCCTCCATCGACGACTCGGGGGCGCGGCGCTGACGGATGTTCTCCCACTGCGGGGTGGTGACGAAGCCGATGTTCACGCTGTTGACGAGGATGCCCTGAGGGCCTAGCTCCATGGCCAGCGCCTTGCTGAGATTGAGGCAGGCGGCCCGGTTGACCGTGGTGGCGAAGAACCTCGGCTCAGGAGAGCGCGCATACACGGCGTTCACGTTGATGATCCGGGGCGCATCACTGGCCTGCAGGTGCGGCAGGGCTGCCCGGGAGCAGCGCACCTGGGCCATGAGCTTGACCTCGATGTCGTGCTGCCAGGCGTCGTCGGTCAGGGTCTGGAAGGTGCCGGGCGTGGCTCCCCCGGCGTTGTTGACCAGGATGTCGAGCCCGCCCAGGGACGTCGCAGCGTGGTCGATGAACGTCTGCACGGCCGCAGCGTCGGTGACGTCGACCGCGGCCGACTCGACGCGGTGTCCGTGCTCGCGCAGGGCCTCCGCAGCGGCGGTGACCTCGTCCTGGGTGCGGGCGCAGATGGCCAGGTCGGCGCCCTCGCTGGCCAGCTCGTGCGCGATCGCGAGGCCGAGACCCTTCGAGCCGCCGGTGACGATCGCGCGGCGGCCGGCGAGGCCGAGCTCCATCTTAGTCGCCCGACTGTGCCGACGCGGTGGCCTGGGCGATCAGGTTCGCGCGCGGCGGCGAGAAGATGTCGACCTCCAGGCAGGAACTGTCCCGGGTCCGGGCCCCGTGGGGCACCCACGGCGGGATCACCGCCACGTCGCCTGGACGCATCACCCGGACGTCGCCGTCGAGCTCGAACTCCAGCTCACCCTCGAGGACGATGACGATCTGCTCCTCGACGTGGGTGTGCACCGGGGCCTCGGTGTGCGGGGCGAAGGACACGAAGTTGGCGAGCATGCTCTCGCCGAGCACGGGCCGGAACCCCAGACCGGGGACGAGCTCGACACTCGGGATGTCGTCGATCTTCGCGTAGCGGCCGGGGGCGGTCGGCGTGCCCTGGGCCTCGGTCGAGAAGTGGTCGGACTGGCTCATCGCAAGCTCCTGGATGGGTGGATCGCCGCGGGCGGTGGGCGACGGCCTCAGGCGACCGCGTCCGCCTCCGAGGACCGGTCGGTGACGAACATGTGCTGCGCGTAGTGGGTGAAGGTGTAGCGGGACCGCGCCCCGTCGACGGCCAGCTGCGGCGTGATGCCACACCCCCAGAAGACGGGTACGTCGCCCTTCTCCATGTGCGGCGGGGCGCCGAAGTCCACTGCGTCGAGGTCGTCGATGCCCAGGCCCGCGGGGTCACCGATGTGCACCGGTGCGCCGTGGCCCCAGGGGTAGCGCGAGGTCACCTGGACCGTGCGGGCGACCAGGGGCGCGGGGATCGGTCGCATGCTGACCACCATCGGAGCCGAGAACTTGCCGGCCGGCCGGCACTGCTGCGAGGTGATGTAGACCGGGGCCGGGGTGTCCGCCTCCAGGTGCCGGAGGGGGATGCCCGACTCGAGCAGCGCCGCCTCGAACGTGAGGCTGCAGCCGAGCAGGAAGGCGACGGCGTCGTCCTCCCAGTCGTCACGCAGGTGGAGCGGCTCGGAGGCCAGCTCGCCATCCCGGAAGACCCGGTAGCGCGGCAGGTCGGTGCGCAGGTCCGCGCCGGGGGCCAGCTGCTGGACCAGCGGCGAGCCGGCGTCGAGGACCTCGATGAGGGGCACCGGCTTGGGGTTGCGCTGGCAGAAGAGGAGGAAGTCGTAGGCGTCCTCACGCGGCACGACCGCCAGGTTGGCCTGGAGGTGGCCCAGGCCCAGGCCCAACGTGGTGTCGGTCCATTGTTCGGTCGCGATCGCTGCGCGCAGATCTCTCGGGGAGAGCCGGGCGGCGTCGACCCGCGTCAGCGAGGAGGACCGGGCGTCTGCCGAAGTGGCCACTTTGTCCGACATAATAGACAACCTAAGCCGGGGTCCCGCGGCAGTCAAGGGTCAGTCGCGACCCAGCCGGCCGGCGACCGGAGGCCCTGGCCGGCCGCCCCTCAGTGCATGGTCGGCAGGTGGGTCAGGTCCATGGTCGGCGGGTACTCCATGATCAGCGCGGCGAGCACCGGCTCCTTGGCGAGCGCCTCGTAGCCGTGCGGTACGTCGGCCCGGAAGCTGGCGTAGTCACCGGCCTCCAGCGTCGCCTGCTGGTCGTCGGGGCCGGTCCGCAGCTTGCCCTGCATGACCAGCACGTGCTCGAAGACTCCCTCCGGATGGGCGTGCCCGGCAGTGATGCCGCCCGGCTCGATGCGGAGGTGGAGCAGCTCGAGGACGCCGTTGCTGAGGCGGAACCGGCGCAGCAGCCGGCCCACCAGGGTCGCGCCCACGACGTTCGGGCCCTCGGTCTCGGCACGGATGATCTGCACGGCGGGCGCCTCGTCCTCCGAGAGCAGCTCGCTGAACGGCACCTGGAGCGTGTTGCTCACCGCCCAGATCGTGTCGATGGTCGGGTTCCCGCTCCCGGCCTCCATCTGGTAGAGCGTCGCCCGCGCCAGGCCCGAGTCACGGGCCAGCGCGGCCAGCGACATCCCTCGTGCCTTGCGCACTCGCTTGAGGTTCCTGGCGAGCACGGCGTCGATGGCCGACTGTGTCGACGGCTCTGACCCCAGCTTCTCTTCCGTCACCCGCTGCTCCCGACGTGTCATTGGTTGCCCGTCGGCTCGCCTGCACGAGCCGCGCTCAGTCTCCCGTACCGATCAGAAGAACGTGAAGATTCCGTTGATAACGGTGTAAGCCTCGTCGACGATCGGGATGTAGCCCCACTTGTCGAACGCCCCGCACGGATGGCTGATCCCACAGACCACCTGGTCGCCGACGGCGAGGGTGGAGTCCGCCGGGACGCGCACGAAGGCGTGCTGGTCGTTGAGGTCCACGACCTCGAAGTCGCCGTGTACGTCGTGCCACGCCGTGTCGCCCGGCCGTCGGGTGCGCAGCGGCACCGGCAGCCGGTAGTCGTAGGGGCAGTCCCGCTTGCCGAAGCCGACGATGGCCAGCTCCGGGGTCGGCCGCGACCACACCGTTGCCCACAGCTCCAGGGCCTGGTGCAGGACGCCGTGACCGGATCCCGGGCGACCGCCCAGCAGCGAGGTGTCCTCGTACATCTCCGCGTCGTGGGTGATGTAGCAGCCGCTGCGCAGCACCGTGTGCACCGGGAAGTCGAAGCAGCGGGGGGCGAGGGTGTCGGTGACCAGGTCGAAGAAGGCGCTCCCGCCCGAGGAGACGACGACGGGGTCATCGCCGCACCACCCGGCGGCCCCGACGGCCACGACCAGCTCGCGCACGTCGTCGAGGTAGCGCTGGACCAGGCCGAGCGTCTCCTCCAGCGTGGGGGCGGGCATCAGGCCCTCGAAGGCACTGACGCCCCGCAGCTGCACACCTGAGGAGCTCGCGGCCCGCTCCGCCAGCGCGAGTGCGTCCGGGACCGAGCGGGCCCCGGTGCGGCCGCCGTCGTAGCCGAGCTCGACCAGCACGGGCAGCCGGGTGTCGGACCGACGGCTCGCGACCACCTGCTCGATGATCTCGATGCCCGAGAGGCTGTCGACGTAGCAGAGGAAGTCGAAGGGCGGCCTCGAGCCGGCCTGAGCGGCGTCGATCTCGTCGAGCACCCAGCCGATCGCGCCGGGGTCGACGAGCTCGTTGGCCAGCAGGACCCTCGGCACCCCGAAGGACCGCATCATGCGCACCTGCCAGGCGGTGGCCGCCGTGATGCCCCACGCTCCCGCCTCCAGCTGCCGCTGGAACAGCTGCGGGGCCATGGTCGTCTTGCCGTGCGGGGCCAGGTCGACGCCGTGCTCGCGGCAGTACGCCGCCATCACCTCGACGTTGCCGGCCAGCTCCCGCTCCTTGAGCACGAGCGCCGGCATGTCCAGGTCACCGTCGAGGACGTTCCACCGACGCCCGCCCACGTCGGAGGCCGGCAACGACTCCCCCACGGCCAGGGCGAGCCCCTTGTTCCGGCTGTCCAGGCGCTCGTCGTCGAGCTCGAGGATCCGCTGCCGCAGGACGTCCAGCCGGTCCGCCGGCACTACCCCGGCAAGATCGGGCTCAGCCGGCATCGACACTGGTCAGGGTCTTGATGCTGCCGTCCGCCTGGAACTCCCACTCGTCGTACGTCGCCTTGGTGGGGTCGCCGGCGTCGTCGAGCTCGATCGGGCCGCTGACGCCGTCGTAGTCGATGTCCTCGTCGTCGTCGAGCAGGTCCTTGCACTCGGCGAAGCTGGAGCACTTGGTGCCCTCAGCCGAGACGGACTGCATGTTGTCGGCGATGTCCTGCGGGTCGTTGCTCCCGGCCTGCTCGGCCGCCAGGGCGACCAGGGTCACGCAGTCGTAGGTCTCGCCGGTGTACTGCGTGGCGGACAGGTCCTTGACCTCCCCGCGCAGCTTCTCGAGGAAGTCCTCGTTGGAGGTGGCGGCCGGGTTGACGCCCAGGAGCCCCTGGACGGAGGCGGCGTTGCCGGGCTCGACCTGCTCGGCCAGGTCGGCCTGCTTGGAGCCGGTGCCGACGTAGATCTTGATGTCCTGGGGCCCGTAGCCGGCCTCGATGAGCCGCCGCATGATCGCGGCCGTCTCGTCGAACGCGATGAGCACCATCGCATCGGGCTTGTAGGCGATGATGTCGCGCACCTCGGCGTCGAAGTCCTGCGCGGTCGGGTCGTAGAGGATGGGGTCGGACGCCTCGGCGCCCGCCGCCACGATCTCCTCGGCCGCTGCCTTGGTCAGGCTCTGGCCGTAGTCGTCGGCGCGCCCGACGACCGCCACGCGCTTGCCGCCCTCCTTGACGATGAGCGAGGCGAACACCGGCGCGAGCAGGGCGTCGCTCGGAGCGTCCCGGAAGTAGAAGTCGCCGTCGTCGTAGTCGGTGAAGGTCGGGCTGGTGTTCGACGGCGCGCACTGCACCACGCCCGCGGAGGTGACCTTGTCGATGATCTTGAGCGAGACGCCCGACGCCGCGGCGCCGATGACGGCCGAGACGTTGTCGGTATTGAGCAGCCGGTCGACCGTCTGCGTCGCGACCGCCCCGTCACCGTCACCCTCGTCACCTCCGGTGAGCTTGAGGTCGGCGCCGTTGACCCCGCCGGCGTCGTTGATGTCGGCAGTGGCCACCTTGGCGGCACCGATCATGCCGGGGCCGAGGAAGGCGATCCCGCCGGTCTCGGGCAGGACGTAGCCGACCGAGAGGGCGTCGGAGCTTCCGCCGCTCTGGGAGCAGGCGGTGAGCAGGGTGGCGCACGCAGCGAGTGCGGACAGTGCCTGGAGCTTGCGGGAAGCCATCGCAATCGGTCCTCTCGAAGTGGAGATTATAATAGCCTAAGCGTCTGCCTTAATAGACACAAGAGGTCAGCGACGCGACGCCCGGCTCAGGCTCCCGAGGTAGAGGTCCACGACCCGCGGGTCGCCGAGCAGCTCCGCACCGGTGCCGGTGTGCGCGTTGCGCCCCTGGTCGAGCACGTAGGCGCGGTGCACGATCTCCAGGCATCGCTGGGCGTTCTGCTCGACCATCACGATCGTCACGCCCTGCGCGTTGATCTCGAGGGTGCGGTTGAAGGACTCGCTCTGGTTGATCGGCGACAGGCCGGCCGACGGCTCGTCGAGGAGCAGGATCCTCGGCTCGGTCATCAGCGCCCGCCCGACCGCCACCATCTGGCGCTCGCCGCCCGAGAGCAGCCCGGCTCGAGTACGGCGGCGGTCGCCGAGCAGGGGCAGCATGGTGGTCACCTGGTCGAACCTCTCGGTCCAGCGGTGTCGCTGCTGGTAGAGCCCCATCCGGAGGTTCTCCTCGACGGTCAGGCTCGGGAAGACGCTGTTCGTCTGGGGCACATAGGCGACACCCCGCGACACGAGGTCGTGGGCCTCCAGCCCGGCGACGTCCTCGCCCTCGAGGTGGACCGACCCCGCGCGCACCGGCACCAGGCCGAACAGCGCCTTGATGAAGGTGGACTTGCCGGCGCCGTTCGGGCCGATGATCCCGACGAGCTCGCCCTCGGAGACCGAGAGCGAGCACCCCCGGAGGATGTCGACGCCCGGCACGTAGCCGGCGACCAGGTCCTCCACGACCAGCACGTCCTGCCGGGAGCTCATCATGGCCCCTCATCTCCCTCGGTCCGGCGCTCGACACCTTCGGCGCCCTCTGTACCCTCGGCGCCCTCGGTACGTTCTCGGTAGCCCGAACCGAGATAGGCGTCGACCACCACGTCGTCGTTGGCGACGGTCTCCGGGCGCCCTTCGGCGATCACCCGCCCCTGGGCCATGCACACGACCCAGTCGCTGACTCCCATGACCATGTCCATGTCGTGCTCGACCAGCAGCACGGTCGCGCCCTCGGCCGCCAGCTCCCGCAGGTGGCCCATGATCGTCTCGCGCAGCGCCGGGTTGACCCCGCCCATCGGCTCGTCGAGCATCAGCAGCCTCGGCTCGAGCATCAGGGCTCGCGACAGCTCGAGCAGCCGTCGCTGGCCACCGGAGAGCGTGCCGGCGTACTCGTCGACCATCTTCGCCAGCCCGAACCTGCTCAACAGCTCCCTGGCCCGCTCCTCGTTCTCCTTCTCCTGACGACGCCAGGTGAAGGAGAACGGCGCCCGGTGGAGTCGTTCGCCGCGCTGGTGCTGAGCGGCGAGCTTGACGTTCTCCAGCACTGTCAGCCGGGTCATCGAGCGGGTCAGCTGGAACGTCCGCACCATGCCGTGCCGGGCCCGGGCGTGGGCGCTCCACCGGCTGACGTCGGTGCCCTCGAAGGAGACGGTCCCCTGCTGTGGCCGGTCGAAGCCGGTGAGCAGGTTGAACAGCGTGGTCTTGCCCGCGCCGTTGGGGCCGATCAGGCTGGTGACGTGCCCGGACTCGACCTCGAGGTGGTCGACCGCGACCGAGCGGAGCCCTCCGAACCAGCGCTGCATGTCGTGGGCCACGAGCAGGGGCACGGCCTTTGCGGAGCCCGGCTGCTCGGCGGCCATCGGGGCGGCCTTCGGATCAGTGCTCACCGAGCACCATCTCGTTCTTGTCCCCGAAGGCGCCCTGGGGACGGAAGATCATCAGTGCCATCAGTCCCAGCCCCACGAGGACGAAGCGGTAGGCGCCCAGGGCGTCGGCGCTGACCAGGTTCTCGGGAAGGCCGGAGTCGGACAGGGACCGGATCCCGCTGTCGAACGCCGACAGCACGAACCAGAACATCACCGAGCCGACCAGCGGTCCCCAGGCCCTTCCGATGCCTCCCAGGATGACGATGGCGTAGGCGAAGAACGTGACCTCCGGGATGAAGGAGTCGGGCGTCACGGCCTGCTGGCTGATGGCGAGCAGGGCCCCGGCGCCGGCGCCCATCACGCCGCCGAGGACCAGGCTCTGGAGCTTGATCGAGGTGATGCTCTTGCCGACGCTGCGGACCACCTGCTCGTCCTCGCGCACCGACATGGCCATCCGACCCCATGGGCTCCTGGCCAGCAGGTGGACCAGCCACGCGGCCAGGATGGCGAGGACCCAGCCCGCGATCATCACCCACAGCGTCTGGTTGGAGAAGGCCCACGAGCCGAAGCCGTAGCGGCCGCGGGGGATGGGGTTGAGGTCGTAGAAGGCGTTGGCGAACCGGGTCAGTCCGAACACGCCCCCCGTCACGTCCTCGGTGGCCTGTGACCGGAAGAGCAGCCGCATGGACTCTCCCGCGGCCAGCGTGGTGATCGCCAGGTAGTCGGCTCTGAGCCGCACGGTCGGCAGGCCGAGCAGGAGGGCGTAGACGACGGCCGCCGCCACCGTGAGCACGAGACCGAGCCACATCGGCAGCCCCCACGTCGCGACGCCGATGGCCACGCCGTACGCGCCGACGAGCATGAAGCCCACCTGCCCGAAGTTCAGCATGCCGGTGTAGCCGAAGTGCAGGTTCAGCCCGATGGCGGCCAGGGCGTAGATGGCCGCCTGGGGGCCGACGGCGGTGCGGAGCGCGTCAATGAGTACGTCCATCTGTCATCCGATCCGCGTCGCGTGGCGGGAGCCGAGGATGCCCTCGGGTCGGGCGAGGAGCACCAGCATCAGGACCAAGAGCGCCCAGAAGGTGCGCAGCTCCGGCGGTGAGTACAGCGTGCTCACCTGGCTGACCACGCCGATCAGGAGACCGCCGACCATCGCGCCGTTGGCCTTCCCCAGGCCGCCGAGGATGACGGCGGCGAAGACGACCAGCAGGATGCCGAAGCCCATGTCCCAGCTGATCGAGCCGTTGAGGCCGAGCAGCACGCCGCTGACGGCGGCGAGCCCGCCGCCCATCATCCAGACCACGAGCACGACGCGCTTGACGCTGATGCCCGAGGCCTCGGCCAGGTCGCGGTTGTCGGCCACGGCGCGCATCGCCTGGCCGATCGGCGTGCGCTGGAGCATCCACGTCGTGGCACCCAGCAGCAGCACGGCCACGACCATGATCCCGACATCGCGAGGGGTGAGCGAGACACCCAGGAAGTGCCACTCCTGCTGGATGCGGTACTCGCGGTAGGCCCGGCTGCTGCCTCCCATGACGATCAGGTAGATGTGCCGGACGGCCAGGGACAGGCCCAGGGAGATGATCAGCAGCTGGAACAGGCCCGTCCGCCGCTTGCGCAGCGGGCGCCACAGCGAGAGCTCGAGAGCCCCGCCGAAGGCGCTGCCCGCGGCCGCGGCCACCACCGCGGCCAGCCAGAGCGGGATCCCGTGCGCCTGGACGTACCACGCGACGACGGCGCCGAAGGTGATCATCTCGCCGTGCGCGAAGTTGATGAGCTTGGTCGTGCCGAAGACCAGCGACAGCCCGATCGAGGCGGTGGCGATGATCAGCCCGTACTTCACGCCGTCGACCAGCGCCTGGGGAAGGTTGCTTAGGCTGGACGACTCCGGCGCGTTGGCCCCGACCACCCACGCGACCGCGGCCACCACGATGACGGCGGCGACGCCGAGCCTCGTCCGTCGGGCCCGGGAGCCCGGCGCCGGGCTCGTCCCACGGTCGGCCACGAGTCCACCTTCCGTTCTCGAGGTCATCTGGCTCACAGCGGCCTCCCGGCGGTCAGTCGAACCCGTGGTCGGCGTGCTCCAGGTGCAGGAGGTCCCGCACCAGGGCGACGTTGGGGGGCGTCGACGCGATGTGGCACCGAGCCGCGCCGCCTACAGCCGCGAGGCTGAAGCCACGGCCGACACGCAGCATGGCCGCGCTCTCCGAGGCGACCTCCCAGTCACGCTCGCCCTGGGCGATCCGGACGGTGCCGGCGGTCACGAACACCGCATGCTCCTGGTCCGGCTCGTCGATGGGGAGGGACGCGTCCGCCGCGAGCTCCACCACCCGGAACATCAGCTCCTGGCCCACCAGGTGCCGCACCTCGACTCCCGGGCCGACGTCGATCTGCGGCACGTCCTCGTCGAGCCGGACGATCGAGACACCGCCCGACGACCCTTCGCTCGGCGACACCTTCGCCTAGCTCTCGCTGTAGAGCAGGTTGGCCGTCTTGGCGCTGAGCATCAGCTCGATCTCGTCGCCCGTCACGCCCTCCTCCAGCAGGATCTGCACGTAGCTGCGCAGCCCCTCGGCCGGCAGCGGGTTGTGGATCTGGCCGAGGTCGGAGGACAGCACGATGTTCTCGGGGCCGATGATCTTGAGGTTCTCGACGAGCTGCGGGACGGCCACGGAGAACCACTTGGGCGTGATCATGCTGAAGGCGTAGTTGAGGATCGCGCCGTGGTCGACCAGCTCCTGCTGCTTCTCCAGGTCGGAGAGCTCGGTGAACGGCAGGTAGGGGTGGTCCACCACGATCTTGGTGATCCCGGCCGCCGAGGCGGCCTTCACCAGCGCCAGCGTCTCCTCGGGGCTGACATGGCCGACGGCCAGCACGGCGTCGTACTTCTTGATCAGCTGCAGGCAGTGGTTGAGGCCGGGGACCAGCTCGCCCCCGGGCTTCGTGAGCGTGATGGGCTCGGCCTCCAGGTAGAAGTCCGGGAGCTCGACCGACTGCCGCGACCCGTAGCCACCGATCTGGCCGAAGTGCTTCTGCTGCTGGACGGTGTCGATGGTCGGCATCCACACGACCTTGGCGCCCATCCGAAGCGCGTGGTCGACCGCGAAGGGGTTGATGCCGCCGTGCACGAGGTTGAGGGTGATGCTGCCGTAGACGTCGATGCCGTCGACCTGGCGCATGGCGTCCGCGGCCCGGTCGGTCGTCATCATGTGGTGGCTCTTGAGCACCACCGCGCGCATCCCCTTCTCCTGGGCGTCGCGGACACAGTCGACGAAGTTGTGACGATGGAACAGCGACGGCGCCTGATGGACGTGGATGTCGATCGCGCCCCGCAGCAGGTCCAGGTCCAGTCTCCCGGTCATTGACAATTCCCTTCTGTCTGCTGAAACAGACATTCAGTTCGGCGTAATAGACGCTAGGTGCGTGGGCAGAGGTTGTCAACGAAAGCCACGCTCAGGGGCGGGTCTCCCCGATCAGGGCCGCGGTGTCGTCGGCGCAGCCCCAGGCGGTCGTCACTCCCGCCCCACCGTGGCCGTAGCTGTGACAGACCCATCCCCCCGGGGCGTCCACCAGCTCGAGCCGGACGCTGGAGCGGGCGGGACGCAGCCCCACCGCGCGGCCCAGGACCTCGGCCCGGGCCAGCTCGGGACACAGCTGGCAGCACCGCTCGAGGATGGCCGCCGCCTCTGGCTCGTCGACCGCGGTGTCCCAGCTGTCCTCCTGGTCGGTCCCCCCGATGATGACGTCGGCGCCACGAGGTACGACGTAGGTCAGGCCCGCGGGGTGGTGGTAGTCGAGCCGGAACTCCGTGAGTCCCGGGTTGGTCAGCCGCAGCACCTGCCCGCGCACGGGATAGACCTCGAGGTCGGGCACCAGGTCGCGCGCACCCAGGCCCGTCGCGTTGACCACCCGCGGCGTCGCCACCAGGGCCTCCTCGACCCACCCCACACGGCGGCGGACGAACCGCACCCCGCGAGCCGTCAGCTCCGCCACCAGCCACGGGAGGTGCAGGTTCATCGCGACCACCGGGACGCGGTAGGCCAGGGCGTCGACGTACCCGTCGGGCAGCGCGGCGGCCGCGGCATGGCCGAAGCCGGGGAGTGCCTGCGCCCAGGCCGGGTCCGCCATCGGCTCGCGCCCCAGCTCGAGCCCCGACATCATGATCACGCCTGAGTCGCGGACCTCGGCGAGCTCCTCGTAGACCTGGAAGGTGCGCGTGCTCCACCGCACCACGTCGGCCTCCGGCTCGGCCCGGTAGGGGCGCCAGACCGCTGCGGCGACGGCCGAGGTCGTCTCCGCCCAGTCACGGTCGGACCACACCTCGACGTACCACCCGGACTCGACGAGGCGCCAGGCAGCGGTGAGCCCGACGATGCCGCCGCCGAGCACGACCACACGGTCATCCACGACGCCTCCGGTGCCTGCTGCTCGACCGCGGCATCAAGCAGACACCGTGGTGAAGGTGACCTGGACCTCGACCGGGGCGTCCAGCGGGAGACAGGGAACGGCGATGGCGGTCCGCGGGTGCTTGCCGGCCTCCCCCAGGACGTCGGCCAGCAGGTCGCTCGCGCCGTTCGCCACGATGTGCTGCTCGACGAAGTCGGGCGTGCTGGCCACGAAGACCATCAGCTGGGCGACGACCAGGCGGGCCAGCGAGCCGGCGGCCTGCGCGCCCGCCGCCAGGGCGTTCAGGGTGGCCACCCGCGCCTGCCGCTGCCCCTCCTCCAGGTCGACGGCTGCCCCCAGCTTGCCCGTCACGGGCAGCCTGCCGTCGACGAACGGCACCTGGCCCGCGACGTAGATGAGCTCCCCCACCTGGCGCGAGACGATGTAGTTGGCCGCCGGGGTGGCGACCTGCGGCAACACCAGGCCCATGGCCTCGAGTCGTTGTTCGGGGGTACGGCGGTCGGGCTCCGATGACACGGTGGGTCGCTCCTGTCGTTGGTGGTGTGGGGTCTCTGTGGGCGGGCTTCAGGACAGCCGGGTCACCGATCTGAACGCCGTCAGCGCCCGGTCGACGTCGTCGTCGCTCAGGGCGGCCGAGGCCTGCACCCGGAGCCGAGCCGTGCCGCGCGGCACGACCGGGTAGGCGAACGGCGTGACCAGGACGCCCTCGTCGAGGAGTGCGTCGCCGAGATGCCTGGCGCGGGACTCCTCCCCCACGATGCAGGGGATGATGGCGCTCTCCCCGGCCAGGACCTCCAGGTCGAGCTCGGACAGACCGGCGCGCAGTCGCTCGGTCACCGTCCGGAGGCGGGCCAGCAGGGACGGGTCCTCGCGGAGCCGCCCGATGGCCCGCAGCGAGCCGGCGGCCACGCCCGGGGGAACGGGGTTGGAGAAGATGTAGGGACGAGCGTGGCGGCGCAGCACCCGGGCGAGGTCTGCGGATCCGGCGACGAAACCGCCCGCCGCGCCACCCAGCGCCTTGCCCAGCGTGCCCGTGACGGCGTCGACCTCGCCCAGCACCCCGAGCTGCTCCGTGGTGCCCCGCCCGTGCTCCCCCAGCACGCCCGTCGCGTGCGAGTCGTCGACGACCAGGAAGGCACCGTGGCGCCGGCACAGGTCCACCAGGTCGGGCAGCGGCGCCAGGTCGCCCTCCATGCTGAAGACCCCGTCGGTGACGACGATCGCCTGGTCCCGCAGGGGGTGGGAGGTCAGGAGCTCACGGAGCGCGTCCAGGTCGGCGTGCGGGTAGACCTGCTTCGCCCCGGCGCGCGCCAGGCGCACGCCGTCGATGATGCTCGCGTGGTTGAGCTCGTCGGAGCAGATCAGGGTCTGCTTGTCGGCGAGGGTGGCGAGCACTGCATGGTTGGCCGTCGAGCACGAGGAGAACGTCACGGCCGCCGCGGTGCCGACCAGCTCGGCCAAAGCCGCCTCCAGCGCCAGGTGCACAGGGGTCGTCCCAGCGATGAAGCGGGCCGCCGCGCTGCCGGCGCCGTACTCGTGGACGGCCGCGACCGTCGCGGCCACGACGTCGGGATCGCTCGCCAGCCCGAGGTAGTTGTTGCTGCACAGCACCACCAGGGGGTCCTCGCGGCCGGCGAAGCGCGCCCGACCGCTCATCGGTGACTCGACGACCGGCTCGGGGACCACGCCCTCCTCCTCGATCTGAGCGGCCGTCGCCGCGACCAGGTCGCCGATGCTCATCGCGGCGCCCCGTCCAGGCCGAGGATGCGCTGGGCGTTGCCGCCCAGGATCGCGTCCGCCTCCGCCGTGGTGATCTCCACGCCGTGCTCCGCAGCCAGGCCGGGCAGGTCGGAGAAGACCTCCACCCAGGCTCGGAGCCCCATCGTCTCGGCCAGCCCGGGGAAGTCGCTGCCGAACAGCACGCGGTCCAGGCCGATCTCCTGCTTCATCCGGCCCAGTGCCTTGACGAACCCGGCTCGGTCGAACTGGTAGGTCCACTGCCACATGGACAGCTCGAGGTAGACGTTGGGCTTCCAGAAGGCGATGTTGAGGGCCTCCTCCCACCAGCAGCGCTGGCCGGCGTGCTGCATCACGATCGTCGTGCCGGGGAAGTCGGCGGCGACCGGGTCGAGGTTGACCGGGCGCGCCGTGTGGCTCACCAGCGGGCTCGCCATCGGACCGGTGTGTACGACGACCGGGACCCCGCGGCTGCCGGCCAGCTCGAAGAACGGGCGGCACTCCTCGGCGCCCGGGTCGAAGCCGGTGCCGGGGTGCAGCTTCAGGCCCCGCATGCCCCACTCGTCCAGCCCCCGCCGGAACAGGTCGAGCGCCTGCGGCCGCCGGGGGTCGACGCCCGCGAAGGGCACGATCCGGCCCGGATGGCTGCGGGCGAGCTCGGCGATCGCGCGGTTCTCGTCCTCGACGCTCAGCGCGGACTCACCGAGGCGCAGGCCGTAGTCGCCGAGGAAGACCACGGACACGTCGATGCCGGCCTCGTCCATCTCGGCGATGATCGTCGCGCCCCGGGAGTCGACGTCCGGGAGGCCCTCGGAGCCGAGCTCCTGCGCCGTCTCGGCGTCGAGCACCTGCACCGACGAGCGGGCGGCCTCGCGACGCACGGACGCATATCGCTCGACGACGGACCACAGGTGCCGGTGCAGGTCGATGATCATCGCGACTCCCTCGTCAGCTCCACGGCCCGCGCGACGCGCAGGACGGTCCGGTCGTCGTGGCGGCGGCCCACCACCTGGAAGCCCACCGGGAGCCCGTCGACGTCGCCGCACGGCACGGTCACGGCCGGATGACCGGTGAAGTCGAAGGCCGCGGTGTTGGCGACGATGTCGGTCAGCCGCAGGCCGCCGCCTCCGAAGACCTTCAGGTCGACGGCCTCCGCCTCGTCGGCCGGCTCGGTGAACCGCGGTGCGACGTCGGGGGTGGTCGGCATCACCAGGGCGTCGAGGCCGGCCAGCGCCTCGTCGTAGCAGGCGGCGAGCTCGGGGCGGAGATTCTGGGCGCGGGGGTAGAGCCCACCGTCGTAGCGCCGGCGGAGGTACTCCCCCGCGACGACGTTCTGCTTGAGGTTCAGCGGGAGCTCGGCGGCGTGCGGCAGCAGTCGGGTCAGCTGCTGCACCAGGGACGCGTCGTACCAGCCGGTGTGGAAGGCGGCGCCGAAGCCCGTCTGTGCCATCAGGTGGGTCCCGGCGAGCCAGATCGCGAGCCAGGCGGTGGCGGCGTCGGCGTGCCGCGGCACCGACACCTGCCGCACCTCGTGGCCCTGGCGAGCGAGCGCCTCAATGGTCTCCTCGACGGCCCAGCATACGCCGGGCCCGGTCGTGGCAGGGAGGCCTTCGGCGAGTACGCCGAGCCGCAGTCGCGTCGGCGGCTCCGCGACCGCGGCGGCGTACCCGGGCGGGTCGATCCCCTCCGGCTGGCGGGCGTCGAGGCCGTCGCGTCCCGCGATGACGTCGAGCACCGTGGCGACCTCGGCGACGGTCCTGGCCATCGGCCCGACGAAGTCGATGGTCGGGTCCGCGCCGGCGATGCCGGTGTGCGGCACCAGCCCGAAGCTGGGCTTGAGCCCGACCACGCCGCACCAGGCGGCCGGGATGCGGATCGACCCTCCCTGGTCGCCGCCGAGCGCCGCGTCGACCGCGCCGCTGGCGACCGCAGCCGCGGAGCCGGACGACGAGCCACCGGTCTCGCGGGTCTGGTCGGCGGGGTTGAGGGTCCGTCCGTAGCCGCTGGGAACGTCGCCGAGGGAGAACTCGTAGAGGTTGGTCTTGCCGACGATGGTCGCCCCGGCCGCCAGCAGCCGCGCGGCGACCGTCGCGTCGTACTCCGGCACGTGGCCGGCCAGCGCCCGGGAGCCCAGGGTCATCGGCACGCCGGCGAGCGCGATGTTGTCCTTGAGCGCGAGCGTGCGGCCGCTCAGCGGCCCCGTCCCTCCGGTGCGCACCTCGCAGCGATGGATGAAGAGGCCGAGCGGGTCGGACTCGGGGGTCGGCGCCCACCAGGCCCGGTCCCCGGCGCCGGCCGCCAGCTGCTGAGGGACCTGCTCGGAGCTGTCGACCGCGAACAGCTCACCGAGGCCCTCGACCTGGGTCACCAGGCGGTCGAGGTAGACGTCGACCTCGGCGTCGGTCAGCTGCCACCCGAGGTCGGCCGCGATCTCACGGACCGCCTCGCGGGTCACCGTCGACGCGCTCACTCCACCTCCAAGTGGACGAGGTCGGCGGCCGGCAGCGTCACGTCGACCCGGTCGCCGGGCGCGGCCTCGGCCCGGCCGGCCGTGGCGACGACGGTCTGGTCGTCGTCGAGCACGACGATGTGGTCGGTGACCGCTCCGCGGTAGGTGACCTGCCGGACCTGGCCGGGGAGGCTCAGGGCGTCGGCCGACGACGAGGCGCCCAGCACCACCCGCTCGGCGCGGATCGCCACCTCCGACGACCCGTCGGTCGCCGCGCCCCCGGGCAGGCCGGTCGTGCCCTCGGGCAGCAGCCGGTGGGGCAGCCGGAGGACGTTGAACCCGCGGAAGAACGACGCGATGAAGCGCGTGCGCGGGTGCTCGAAGAGCGTCGCGGGCACGTCGCACTGCACGCACGCCCCGTCCCGGAAGACGGCCACCCGGTCGCTCATCGTGAGCGCCTCCTCCTGGTCGTGGGTGACGTAGAGGAAGGTGGTCTCGGTCTCCTGCTGGATCCGGCGGAGCTCCAGCTGCATCTCGCGGCGTACCTTCTCGTCCAGCGCCGCCAGCGGCTCGTCGAGCAGCAGCACGGCCGGGCCGGAGGCGAGGGCGCGGGCCAGGGCCACGCGCTGGCGCTGGCCGCCACTGAGCGTCGTGACGCTGCGCGGACCGAACCCCGGGAGCTTCACGACGTCGAGCAGTCGCTCGACCTCGGAGCGGATGTAGGACGCGGGGCGGCGCTGCATCTTCATCCCGTAGGCGATGTTGCCGGTCACGTCCAGGTGCGGGAACAGGGCGTAGTCCTGGAACACCATGCCGACGTTGCGCTTCCACGGGGGTACGCCGGAGACGTCCGCGCCGGCGATCCGGATGGTCCCCCCGTCGGGTCGCGCCAGCCCGGCGACCAGTCGCATGGCGGTCGTCTTGCCCGACCCGCTGGGGCCGAGGAGCGTGAAGAACTCGCCCGAGGCGATGGTCAGGCTGACCTGGTCGACGGCCCGGACGCTGCCGAAGGAGCAGGTGACGTCGACGAGCTCGACGGCCGGCACGGTCGTCGTCTCCGCGGTCTCGACGGTCGATGGCGAGGCGGTCATGTCAGGCCGGCCTTCCCGAGCCGACCGGGATGCCCGGCGCCGGCTCAGCTGGGGTGGCGAGCGCGTCGGGCGGGACATCGACCCGACGGCTCCTGAGCGAGACGACCACCAGGAAGATCCCGATGATGCCGGCGGTGGCCAGGATCATGATCGACATCAGCGCGTACAGGCTCGGGTTGATGCCGACGTCGAGGTAGGTGGCCCAGATGTAGGTCTGGATGGTGTTGAAGGGCCCCTGCACGAGGCTGGTCCTGATGGTCTCGTTGAGCGACAGCACCATCGAGAACACCGCGCCCCCGACGACGCCGGAGCGGATGATCGGGAGCTCGACGGTCCAGAACGCCCGCACGGGCGTCGCTCCGCTCATGTACGCCGCCTCGATCAGCCGCTCCTCGAACGTCGACATGCTCGTGATGACGATCAGGAAGGCGAACGGCAGGCAGTAGCAGACCTGCACCAGGACCATGGAGAGCAGCGACGGCTCCAGGCCGACGTACTTGAAGAACATCGCCGAGGAGAGGCCCGCGCTCACGGCCGGCACGAACAACGGCATCAACAGCGCCACGATGAGGACCCGCGGGATCCGCGAGCGCCTGATCGCCAGCCCCGCCACCAGTGCGAGCAGTGCGGTGGCGACCCCGACGATGACGGCCAGCTGGACCGAGCGCTGCACCGCGTCGGAGATGACCAGGTCCTGCGCGAGCTCGCGGTAGTGCAGCCACGTCCCCTCGCCGTCCGAGACCTCGATGGACTTCAGGAACGGCGGGACGAGCGGGACGTAGAGGAGCACCACGACGGCCAGGCAGAGCGCCACGACCAGGCGGCGCCCGAGCGGGCGACCGGTCATGAGCGCCGCTCCCAGCCCACGGCCTTGCCCAGCAGGGTCCGTACGTCGAAGGCCAGCACCCAGATCACCAGCAGCACCGACATCACGAGCACGACGACGCTCGAGATGGCCGCGGCGAGGGGGTAGTTCAGCGAGCTCAGTGACGCGGAGATCGTGTTCCCGACGAGGTGGAAGGAGCCGCCCCCCAGGATCGCGGGCACGGCGCTGTCCCCGAAGGCGCCCACGAAGCAGAAGATCACGGCGGCGAAGACGCCGGGCATCGACAGCGGCAGGATCACCCGGGTCAGGGTGCGGCGCGGCGAGCCGCCCAGGGTGTGGCTCGCCTCGATGAGGTTGCGCGGGATCCCGCTCAGGGAGAGCCAGATCGGGAACACCATGAAGGGCATGTACGCCGTGAAGAGACCGAGCGCGACGGCGAACTTGGAGAACAGCAGCCAGTCGAGCGGGGTGTCGACCAGACCCACGTCGATGAGGAGGCGGTTCACGACGCCGTCGCGCCCCAGGATCTGCACCCAGGAGACCTCGCGGATGATGTAGTTGACCAGGAACGGGAACGCGAACGCCATCAGGAACAGCTGCGTGACCGCGGCCCGTGCCCGGAAGGCCAGGTAGTAGGCGATCGGGTAGCTCACCAGCAGGCCGACCACGGTGGTCACGGCCGCGAGCACCAGGCTGCGCTGCAGGGTGGCGATGCGGGCCGCGTCGAAGAACTGCTCGTAGGCGGAGGTCGTGAACGCCGGCTCGATCCAGAAGCCGTTCGACCTCCAGGTGCTCCACACGATGGTGAGGGCGAGTGGGGCGAAGAAGAAGACGAGCAGGAAGACCCAGGGCAGGCTGTAGCCGATGCCCCTGCCGGCGCGGGCCCCCGTGCGCGTCACTGCTCGCGAAGTGGCCATGGATCAGGAGGCGGTGAACCGCGCCCACTCGGTCTGGTAGGCCTCGACGTTGTCGGGCCAGCGGTTCTGCCAGGTGCCGCCCTGCTCGAACTTCTTCTTCACGCGCTCGCTGATGTCCTTGATCTTGGCGACGTCGTCGGCGGTGAACTCGTCGGAGTGCGCCTCGGCGTAGGTCAGGGCCTCGGGGTTGGTCAGGTAGCCCTGCTTCAGGGTGATGGTCGCGCCGTACCAGCCGCTGCCCATGAAGTCCATCAGCTCGTACGCCGCATCCTCGGTGGCGTCCTTGCTCGCCGGGTTGTTGACGAGGTAGGCGACGTAGGCCCACAGCAGCCAGCCCTCCTGGGGCTCGGCG
The DNA here is from genome assembly GCF_049897745.1 of Nocardioides sp. LHG3406-4. Taxonomy (NCBI): domain Bacteria; kingdom Bacillati; phylum Actinomycetota; class Actinomycetes; order Propionibacteriales; family Nocardioidaceae; genus Nocardioides; species Nocardioides sp. LHG3406-4. Next base: position 20,018 of record NZ_JAFCWV010000008.1, on the reverse strand, counting down.
TACACCGCCTTCACGCCCTTGGCCTGGGCGGCGATGGCGATCGGCTCCCAGCAGTCGATCACCTTCACCTCCTTGTCCGTCAGGAGCGAGACGGCCTGGTCGAAGCTGGTCCAGATGGCTCGGAACTGGCCGGCCTTCTTCAGGTCGACCAGGAAGTCGACCACCGTGGTGATCTCGTCCGTGGTCATGTTGGCCGGGTCGCCGATCTCCGCCTGCCCACTGGACTTCAGGTAGAGCGCGGCCTTCTGGCCGGCGGTGGTGAAGTTGTCCTCGAGCGCGACCTGCCCCCGCCACTGGGGGTCGAAGAGCGCCCCATAGCTGTCGAGCGGTCCCGTCTCGTCCTCCACGTAGGCGAAGGAGTCGCCCTGAAGCACGGTCGGGTAGCCGTAGAACTTGTCCTCGTAGCCGATGAACGCGAAGCCCGCGTCGCCCTCGGGGAAGTAGCTCGAGATGAACTCGTTCTTGCCCCAGTTGGGGAGCCGGTCGGTGTCGAGGGGTCGGATGAGGTCGTTCTGCACCAGCGGCTTCTGCATCCCGCCCACGCAGTCCATGACGTGGTACTTCCCGGTGCCGCCCGACTGCAGCACGTTCACGACCTGGGCGGGCGCGTTCCCGATCGCGACCAGGTTGACCTTCCAGTCGTACTCGCTCTCGAACTTCGACCAGTCCCCCGGGTCGCCGACACCGAGGTCGGCGAGGTTGAGGGTGGCGTTCGAGCTGGAGCCGCCGCCACCACCGCCGCCGCACGCGGCCAGCAGCGAGGCGGCGCCGGTGCCGACCGCGAGTGCGGCGGTTCCCTGGAGCAGACGACGACGGCTGAGATAGTGGTTCGAGTCCATGCGAGCCTCCCGGCGCCTCGATCGCCTCTGGCGATGTCGAGAAGATTGGACGATGCTGGAGGGGGTCACCCCCGGGCGGTGTCTATCTTGTTGAACAGTCTGCCTACTGAACCAGACATGCTCCCCGGTCGTCAACGGTCCCGCGAGCTCGGCTGGTCGAGGGTCATCAGCGCCGAGCCGGGTACGGCGGCCAGCAGCGTCCGGGTGTAGTCGTGCTGCGGATCGGCGAACATCGCGACGGTGTCCCCCGACTCGACCAGGTCGCCGCGGTAGAGCACCGCCGTGCGGTCACAGACCTGCCGGACCACAGCCAGGTTGTGGGAGATGAAGAGCATCGTCAGGTCCAGCTCCTCCCGCAGCTGGACGAGCAGTGCGAGGATCTCGGCCTGGACCGAGACGTCCAGGGCCGAGGTGATCTCGTCGGCGATCACGACCTGTGGCTCGACGGCCAGGGCGCGCGCGATGGCGACCCGCTGGCGTTGGCCGCCGGAGAACTCGTGCGGGTAGCGGACCAGGCTGTCGGCGTCCAGCTTGACGGCCTCCAGCCAGTGCACGATCCGGTCGCGATGCCTGCCCACGCTGGCCCTGACCGGGTCCAGCGCCTCCGCCATCGTCTCCCCGATCGTGCGCCGAGGACTCAGCGACGAGTAGGGATCCTGGGGGATCAGCTGCAGCCGACGGCGTGCGACGGCCTGGTCTCCGTGGCCCAGGGTGCCCAGGTCGACCCCGCCGAGGAGGATCCGCCCGGCGCTCGGGGTCACGATGCCCACCGCGGCCTTCGCGATCGTTGACTTGCCCGACCCGGACTCGCCGACCAGCCCGACGGTGTGGCCGACGGGCACGTCGATGGAGACGCGGCGTACGGCGGTGACCGCCTTGGCGCCGTGCCCGAAGGTGACGGAGAGGTCGTCGATCTCGAGCGCCGGAATCGCCGCGACCGCACTCATCGTCCGCCTCCGACCTGGTCGGTGATCCGCGGCGTCGCGGCGATGAGGCGCTTCGTGTACGGGTGGCTCACCTCGCCCTTCCTCAGCTGCTCCGCGGACAGCACCTCCACCACGTGGCCGTCCTTCATCACCAGCACCCGGTCGCAGAGCATCTCGACCACGCTGATGTCGTGGGAGATGAAGAGCATCGCCATCGTCGACTCGCGGTTGAGGCGCCGGAGCTCGCGCAGGATCTCCGCCTGCACGGTGACGTCCAGCGCCGTCGTCGGCTCGTCGGCGATGAGCAGCCGCGGCGAGACGGCGATGGCGGAGGCGATCATGGCGCGCTGCCGCATCCCACCGGACAGCTCGTGGGGGTGCTGACGCAGCCGCCGGGCCGGGTCGACCATGTGCACGGCCTCCAACGCGCGCAGGATCGCCGTACGCGCCTCCCGCCGGGAGAGGCCGTGATGGGTGCGCAGCACCTCGGTGAGCTGGCTGCCCATCCGCAGCGCGGGGTTGAAGGTCGTGCCGGGGTCCTGGTAGATCAGCGAGATCGTGGTGGCCAGCTGCCGGCGCGAGGGCGCCGCAGCCAGGTCGAGGTCGCCGACCCGGAGCCGGCGTGCCTGCGCGGCCAGCGAGTCGGGCAGCAGCCGTGCCAGCGACATCGCTGTCAGCGACTTGCCGGAGCCGGACTCGCCGACCACGCCGAGCACCTCGCCCTCGGCTATCGTGAAGGAGACGCCGTGCAGGAGCTCCCTGCCGTCGGCGGTCGTGACCCGGAGGTCCTCCACCTCCACGAACCCGGTCCCGGGCTCGCCGGTGGCTGCCGGCTGACGACGCGGCCGCTCGGCGCGCTGCGCCGATGCCCGGGGGTCGGCTGCCGCGGCGAGCCCGTCGCCGATGAGCATCGCGGCGAGGATGGTCAGCACGATCATCACGGCCGGCCCGACGACCTGCTCGGGGCGCGTGTAGATCGCAGGCAGGGCGTCGACGAGGAGCTTGCCGTAGTCGTAGTCGGGCGACTGCACGCCGAGGCCGATGAAGGACAGCCCCGAGACCTCGATCAGCGCGACGCTGAACCCGGACGCCGTGAGCACCAGGATCGGCTCGGCGATGTTGGGCAGGACGTGCCGCAGCACGAGCCGGCGCGCGGGCACGCCGAGCAGCCGTGCGGTCACCACGAAGTCGCGGCGGGACACGTTGGACGCGAAGTTCGCGGCCAGCCGGGCGAAGATCGGGATCCCCGCGATGCCGATCCCGATGACGATGGCGACGGCACCGGCGCCCAGGATCGCGGTGATGATGAGCGCCACCAGCAGGCCCGGGAAGCAGATCGCGGTCTCCAGCACCCGCAGGCAGAGCTCGCGGATCCGGCGCGGTGCGACCCAGATCGCCGCACCGAGCAGCACCCCGCAGCCCACGGAGATGGCGGTGGCCGCGGCGGTGAGGATGAGCGTGAGCCGGGTGGCCACCAGCGACCGGGCCACCATGTCGCGACCGAACTCGTCGGTGCCGAGCCAGTGCGCGGCGGACATGCCGGCGCTCGCGTCGGACGACAGCCCGTTGGCGCGTTCCGAGAGCACCATGGGCGCCACGATCGCGATCAGCACGAGCACGCCCGCGAGGCTGAGCCCGAAGACCAGGCCGAACGTCCAGCGGAACGACCTGGCCCGCTCGACCGGGTCGGGCAGCCGGCCCTCGTCGAGGAGCTCAGTCATGACGGCCTCCCAGGGTGCGCGGGTCGATCAGGCCGAGGACGACGTCCACGAGCAGCGTGATGAGGGCGGCCACGATTCCGAGGACCAGGATGATGCCCTGGATCACCGGGTAGTCCTTGGTGAGGATCGCCTGCACGATGCCCAGGCCCAGGCCGGGCCAGCCGAAGACGGTCTCCACCACGATCGCGCTGCCGAGCATGGAGGTGAGGATGAGACCGCTCATGGTCAGGGTGCTGGTGAGCAGGCTCGGCAGCAGGTAGCGGCCGTAGAGCCGCCACCCCGGGAGCCGCCACCCACGAGCGGTGCGGAAGTAGTCGTTCTCGAGCACGACCCCGGTCTCGCGGCGTACGACGCGGGCGACGACGCAGATCGGGCCGACGGCGAGCGCGAGGATCGGCAGCACGTACGACTCCGCCGGGCTGGTGCGCGAGTACGCCGGCGGCAGGACCGCCAGGGTGACCGCGAAGATCAGCACCAGGAAGGTCGCCATGACGTACTGCGGGACCGCCGAGACGAGGCCGGAGCCGAAGCCGAACACCCGGTCGAGCCACCGGTGGCGAACACCTCGCGTCAGCACGCCGACAGCCATGCCGAGCGGGACGGCGACGAGCAGCACGAGCACCATCGCGGGGACGGCGATGCCGACCGTGTAGGGCAGTCGGGCGCTGAGCAGGTCGGTCACCGGCTGCGACTGGGAGAAGGAGTCGCCGAGGTCGCCTTGCACCAGGCCGGCCACGTAGTGACCGAGCTGGGCGGGCAGTGCCTCATTCAGCCCCAGCTGGGCTCGGACGTCCTCGATCTGCTGCAGCGAGGCGTCCGGGCCCGCGACGCTGACGGCCGGGTCGCCGGGGATCAGCCGCACCATGAAGAACGTCACGAGCACCAGCACCACGACGGTGCCGAGCAGTCCGAGCAGCCGCTTCAGGCTGAAGGCGAGCCACGGCGACGGACCGGACCGGCCGCGCCGCAGCCGCGGAGCCGGAGCTGGGTCCGGCACGCGCTGTGGCAGCTGGCCGGTCCGGTCGGTCGCCGTCATGTGGTCTCCTCGCCGGTCGGCAGGGTCAGTCGGAGATGCGGAGCGTCGTGTAGTCGATCGTGTCGTTGGGCGCACGCAGGGTGACGTCGCCCGACGAGATCAGCAGCCAGGTGATGCCGGCCATCGGCACCACGTCGTCGCGCTCGAGCATCGTCTTCTGCGCGGTCTGGTAGGCCGCGCACTGCTCGTCGGGGTCGACCGTCGACAGCGCCTTCTTCAGCGCCTCGGCGCCCTCGGCGTTGTCGTTGCCCGGGATGTTGCGGCCGCCGTCCTCGATCGCAGGACCCATCACCCGGTCCAGGGACGCGCTGATGACCTTCAGCGAGTTCAGGTCACCCTGGATGGTCAGGTCCCAGTCGCCACTGGGGTCGTTGATCGTGCTGGCCCAGGTGGCGTTGTCCACCGTGTCGAGCTTGACGTCCGCGCCGGCGTCGGTGAGCACCTGCTGGATGTACTCCGCGGCCTTGCCGTCACCACCGAAGGAATTGGAGGCGATGATCTTGATCGAGGCGCCGTCCAGCACCGATGCGGCCGCGGCGGGATCGAGTGGCTCGATGAGCGACTCGTCGGTGTTGACGCACCGGTAGCTGGAGGGCACCACGGAGTTGAACAGCTCTCCCTCGCCATTGGAGAAGATCTGGTTGAAGGCGTCCCGGTCGATGGCCCGGGCCACGGCCTGCCGGGCCGGCTGGTTGTCCGCGAAGTAGTGCCCGGGCCGCTCGTTGAACATCACGTAGCCGTTGGCGAAGGTGATGAGCTCCTTGTTCTGGTCCGAGCTGTCGGCGAAGCGCTCGATCGACTCTCCGCCGAGCAGGGCGAAGTCGAGATCCCCACTGAGCATCTTGTTGGAGGAGGTGGCGTCGTCGGTGGCCATCGAGAAGACGATCTCGGGAGGCGGGGTGCCCTCCAGAGGAGTGGCGTACTCCGGCCAGGCGTCGTAGTCGTCGCGAAGCTTGAAGGTGTAGCTCACCCCAGCCTTCGACTCCGCCAGCGTGTAGGGCCCCGAGGCAGCGCCCTCGGCGGTGCCCTGGGCGAGTGCCTTCGGGTCGTCGAGGCCGGCGGGACACACGATGCCGGACTGCGGGATGGCCAGGCCGGCGACCAGGTTGACGTACGGCGCGGCGGTCTTGATCGTGACCACGGAGGCGTCGTCGTCGGCGGTGATGGTCGGCTTGCCCGGTCCGAACACCAGCGGGGCCGAGACGTGGTTGCCGGCGCTCTGGTCGGCGAAGTAGTTCAGCGAGTCCGCCACGAGGCCCGCGGTGATCTTCGTGCCGTCTGCGCACGTGGCGTCGTCGCGGATCGTGAAGACGTACTCGGAGGCGGACTTCGCCTCCCAGTCGGTGGCGAGGCCGCCGACGTAGGTGGCGTTCTCGTCGTTGTGGACGAGCGTGTCGAACATCAGGGCGTTCGCGACGTAGTCGTCCCGCGCGGTGGCCCGCGCCGGGTCGAAGGAGGTGGGGGCGGAGACGAACTCCCCGCTGACGGTGCGCGACCCGCCGCCTCCACCGCCGGCGTCGCTGCTGCCGCCGCCGCAGGCGGCGAGGGATGCGCCCAACGTGATGACGATGCACGTCACGCCAAGCCTCGTGGTCAGTGTCATTGGCTCTCCTGGTGGCTGGTGGGTCCCGGATCCGGGCGACAGACGCCGCGGCGGGGCTTACGGGCGAGGTACGACGGGCAGCACGACCTGCGAGGGGTGTTCCCGGGACAGGTGCACGGTGTTGCGGGTGACGCGGGTGTGCGTGTGGCGACCGAGCGGTTCGCCGGTGTTGGGGTTGGTGTCGAAGCGGGGGAAGTTGCTGCTCGAGATGTCGAGGCGGATCCGGTGACCGCGGGCGAAGAGGTTGCTGGTCGGTGCCAGCGGGATCTCGATCGGGTACACCTCCCCGGGCGTCATCAGCTCCTCGGTGCGCCACCCGTTGCGGAACCGGAGACGGAGGATCGAGTCGACCAGTCCGAGGTGGTAGCCGTCGGGGTAGTCCTCGCTGGGCGGGTAGACGTCGACGAGCTTGGCGGTGATGTCGGTGTCGGGCGTCTCGGAGGAGACCCAGAGCCGGACCACGCAGGTGCCGGTGACCTCGACGTCATCGGTCAGCGGGGCCGTCGAGAAGACGAGTACGTCGGGCCGGGCGGCCAAGGGACCGAACGGCGGCTGGCCGCCGAGCAGACCCGGGGTCTCTGCCTGGTGGAAGCCGCCGGCCGGCACGATGTCGCGCATCCGGGTGTACCAGGGCACGTACTCCAGCTGGCCGCTCGGGATGCCCGTGTCGATGAGCTCGCAGTAGCTGGCGATGTTGCCGCCCACGCTCGGCACCGGCCGCTCCGGGTCGAACTGGAACGAGGCGCTCGCTCCGTCGTCCTCGACCGGATCGGTGCCCAGCCCGGAGTCGGGCTGGAGGTACCACGTCTGGTGGTCGGCGCGGGCGATCGGCCACGCCTCCTCGCTGCGCCAGGCGCCGCCGTGGAAGAGGTTGCCGGCGGCAGTGCGGTGACCACCCCCGCCACCCATCACGAAGATCTGGACCGGCGCCTCGGTGGAGATGCCGTCGTCGGCGTCGTTGAGCGTGTACTCGGCCCACCGCAGCGCCTCCTCCTGATACCTCTCCCGGCCCCAGGCGGCCTCCGGGCCGAAGTCGGCGTCGCCTACCACGCTGCCGCCGTTGCGCATCGTGCCGTGCCCCCACGGGCCAAGCACCAGACGCTGCAGGTGTGATCCCTGTGCGGTCATCGCCTGGAAGTAGCGGACGATCTCCCCGGCGAAGGGGTCCCACCATCCGCCGCTGAAGGTGGCGGGGACGTCGGCGTGCTTCCCCCAGTGCGGCTCCTGGTTGAGCGCCGGCCGGTCCCACCACTCGTCGTAGGCGCCCCGCCAGTAGGCCTCGAAGAAGGTCTCCTCCAGGGCCGGGAACTGCGCGAGCGCCGTCTGGCCCTTTTTGAGCGGCAGCTGGCTGATCGTCTGAGACGTGGTGCGCAGGCCGCGCTCGATGGCGGCCATCGCGGTCGGGCTCGCATGCTTGTCCTGGTAGGCGTGCATCGAGATGGCGCCGTAGAGCTGGAGCGCGAAGGCCCCGCCCTCCCGGGCGGTGCTGGCGTACAGGTTGGTCGGCCCGACGTCCGGCCAGATCGCCGTCAGGTGTGGGGGAGCCAGGATGGCGGCGGTCTGCTGGACGATCGCGCCGTGGGAGCTGCCGAACATCCCGATCCTCCCGTTGCACCAGGGCTGGTCGGCGACCCACTCGATGGTGTCGTAGCCGTCCTCGCCCTCGAGCGGGTTGAAGATGTGGCGGTAGTCGTCACCCTCCGAGCGGTAGCGGCCCCGGATGTCCTGGACCACCACGGCGTACCCGCGCGGGGTCAGGAAGCGGACGAACGAGTCGACCCACAGCCTGGCATTGGTCTTGTCGTACGACGTGCGCGCCAGGACGGTCGGGAACGCACCCGCCACGGCGGCCCCATCACGGGCCGGCCGGTGGATGTCCGTGGCGAGAAGGGTGCCGTCGCGCATGGGCACCATGACGTCGGACGCGGTGAGGATGCCGTACTCGGCTGCGGTCATCGGTGCAGGGCCCCCTATGGATGGTGCTGTGGATGATGCGGAAGTCAGAGCTGCCGTAGCTGGTCGGTGCCGGGCCTAGCTCGCTGCCTGGCCCGCGCTCGCGTTCCCAGCCGCCCACCGCACCCGGCCCGGTCGACACGGCACCGATGTGGTGGCCGCGCGCTGCCCGTGCATGGCATCGTCGGCATGGACGCCTGCCATGGCCGGGGCGGAGGTCGAGGTCTGGCGGGCATTAACCATGAGTGGCGAAACTCCCGTCGTCGGCGCAGGCAGATGTCTATCTAAATAGACAACGTGCCTTTCTTACCAGACATTTCTTTCCGGTGGAACAGTGAAAAGAGAGTCCGACGCCGGCACGTCGGCTCGAGCGGCCGGAGCCGAGCCGCCGTGGGAGACTCACCCCCGTGCAGATCGGGATGCTTGGATCGTTCGAGGTCCGCACTGACGACGGTGTCCCGGCTGACGTGCCCGGCGCCCGGTTGCGCGCACTGGTGATCGCCCTCGCGCTCGAGCCGGGTCGCGTGGTCCCGAGGTCGACGCTCGTCGACTGGATCTGGGGCGAGCACCCGCCCTCCGACGCGGCGAACGCCTTGCAGCGCTTGGCCTCCCGGCTGCGGAAGGCGCTCCCGGACGGGTTGGTCGAGGGCCAGGCGGGCGGCTACCGGCTGGCGGTGGAAGCCGGTGACGTCGACGCCGTCCGGTTCGAGCGCCTCCTCGCTCAGGCCCGCACCGAGGACGGGCAGCGGCGGGTCCGCCTGCTGCGAGAGGCCCTCGGCCTGTGGCGCGGTGCGGCCATGCAGGACGTCGGCCTTCAGGACAGCGAGGCGTTCGACGCGGCAGCCACCCGACTCGAGGGGCTGCGCCTGACCGCGCTGGAGGATCGGTTCGAGGCGGAGGACGGTCTCGGCGACGGAGTGGAGCTGCTCGGCGAGCTCACGGACCTGGTGGCGGCGTACCCCCTGCGGGAACGGCTGGTCGCCGCGCTGATGCGTGCCCTGGCCGCGGCCGGTCGTGACAGCGAGGCGCTGCTCGTCTTCGAGCGCACGAGGGAGGCTCTGGTCGAGGCGCTGGGCGTCGACCCCTCACCGGACCTGTCCGCTCTGCACGTCGCGCTGCTGCGAGGCGAGCTGGGGCGGCGGGAGGAGGACCGGAGGACCAACCTGCGCGCCGAGCTGACCAGCTTCGTGGGCAGGGACGCAGACGTCGCCGTCGTCCGCGAGCTCGTCGGGGAGCATCGGCTGACCACCCTGATCGGGCCGGGCGGTGCCGGGAAGACCAGGCTGGCCACGGAGACGGCCCGCTTGCTGCTCGGTGACCTGCCGGACGGGGTCTGGCTGGTGGAGCTGGCACCCGTCGGCACCGACGGTGACGTGGTGCAGGCGACGCTCACGGGGCTGGGGCTGCGGGATGCTCTGCTCGGCGGGACGCCGAGCGCAGACCTGGCCGACGAGCTCGTCGCCGCGGTCCGCGAGCGCGAGATGCTGCTGATCCTGGACAACTGCGAGCACGTGATCGAGTCGGTGGCGGTGTTCGCGGAGCGAGTGCTCGGAGAGTGTCGGCGGCTGCGGATCCTGGCCACGAGCAGGGAGCCGCTCGGCATCACCGGTGAGGCGCTCTGGCTGGTCGAGCCGCTGGCCCTGCCTGAGGCGAGCGCCGGCACTGCCGCGAACGGGTCCGCACCAGCCGTGCAGCTGCTGCGGGACCGGGCGGGCGCGGTGCGCAAGGACCTCGGGACCGACGCGCAGACGCTGTCGACCATGGTGGACGTCTGCCGGGCGCTGGACGGCATGCCGCTCGCGATCGAGCTGGCCGCGGCGAGCCTGCGCACGATGTCCATCGACCAGCTCGCCGACCGGCTCCACGACCGGTTCCGCCTGCTGACGAGCGGCAGCCGTACGGCGCTGCCCCGGCACAAGACGCTGCGCGCGGTGGTCGACTGGAGCTGGGAGCTGCTCACCGATGCCGAGCGGATGGTCCTGCGCAGGCTCTCGGTGTTCTCGGGCGGGGCCGGCCTGGAGGCGGCCGAGCGGGTGTGCGCCGGTGATGCGGTGCAGCAGGAGCAGGTGCTGGGCCTGCTCACCTCGCTGGCCGAGAAGTCGCTGGTGCTCACCGGCGGCGTCGGCGCCCCGCGCTACCGGATGCTCGGCACCATCAAGGAGTACGCCGCTGACCGGCTCGCCGACGCGGGGGAGGTGCAGCTCGCTCACCAGGCACATCTGGCCTGCTTCACCGAGCTCGCCGAGACCGCCGAGCCACACCTGCGCCGCGCCGAGCAGGTGGAGTGGCTCGCCACCCTTGAGGCCGACCACGACAACCTCAACGCCGCGATGCGGAGCGCGATCGCAGCCGGTGACGCACAGGCGGCGATGCGGCTCGCTGCGGCGGCCGGCTGGTACTGGTGGCTCGGCGGACGCCGGACCGAAGGTCTGGAGCTGCTGATGGCGGCAGCCGACCTGCCGGGCGAGGCGGCCGATGACCTGAGGGCGGTGACGTACGGGCTGGTGGTGCTCTACGTGACGTCCGGCCGGGGCGATGAGCACCTGGGCGCGGAGTGGATCCACAAGGCGTACCGGTTCAGCCAGCGAAGCCGGAGCGACAACCCGCTGCTGGGATTCGTGGTGGCGCTGGAACGCCTGCTGGTGGCCCCGGAGGAAGCGGTGACCGCGTTCGAGTCGTTGCTCGGGAGCGCCGACCCCTGGGTCCGCGCGACGGCCCGGTGGCAGGTCGGCAAGATGCGCACCATGCTGGGCCAGGGTGGCCGGGAGGCGGAGGCCCAGCTGGAGCTGGCGCTCGCGGAGTTCCGGGCCCTCGGTGAGCGGTTCGGGATCTCGGTGGCGCTGTCCGAGCTGGCGGGCCAGCTCGCCAGGCGGGGTGAGTTCGCCAGTGCCTGTGAGCACTTCGAGCAGGCGGTCGCGGTCCTCGCCGAGCTCGACGCCGTCGAGGACGTCATCGAGGTGCGGACCCAGCAGGCCCTGCTGTTCTGGCTGAACGGCGACCGCCACGCCAGCGCGGCCGCGATCGCCGAGGCCGAGCGGAGCGCCGAACGCGTCACCTGGCCGTACGCCCTGGTCGACGTGGCGCTCGCCAAGGCAGGACTCGCTCGCCTGGGCGGTGACCCCGACGCGGCCCGCCGTCAGCTCGCCCGTGCGACGGCACTCTTGGGCGATGCCGCGCAGCAGGCCACCTTCCGCGCCGGCATCGAGGACCTGCTCGGCTACCTGGCCGACGATCCCCGGGAGTCCCGCACCCACCGGGTGGCTGCCTGGCAGGCGGCGACCGAGTCGGGGGTCCCCTTCGTGATCGCCCATGTTCTCGTCGGGGTCGCGGACCTGGCCGTTCGCCTCGACCAGCACGAGCAGGCTGCCCGGCTGCTCGCGGCCAGCGTCGGCGTACGCGGGCTGCCGGACCGCTCGCACCCGGACGTGGCCCGGATCGAGCAGGTCCTGCGGGACCGCCTCGGCGAAGCCCGGTTCGCCCAGCTGACGGAGGAGGGCACGCAGGCGAGCTGGCCGCAGCTGGCCGAGGTCACGCTGACGTCGTGAGGGTCAGCTCGCAGCACGTCGAACGGTGACGTCGCCGTGCCGCGTCCCCGCGTGGACCGTGCGCACCTGCCCCCGCCTATGAGGGGCGTCCGCGCGGGCCGCGGCGCCCGGGACCTCGCCGATCCGCACGGCGAGAGTGCTGCCGACGATGGTCGCGCTCCCGGCGATGTGGCCGACCGAGACCTCGCCGGCCGCGATGTTCGCCTGCAGAGCGTCGATGCGATCCAGCCGGACCCGCCCCTTCGCCAGGTGCAGCTCGCACTCGCCCAGGGTGCCGACACCGTGTACATCCGAGTGCGCCAGGTACACCACCAGGCCGGACCCGGCAGGCAGCTCGATCGTGATGGCGACCGAACCGCGGCTGTCGCCGGGCACGGTCGTCCTGACCGACAGCTGACCGCCGGCGAAGTCGACCTTGGTCCTATCGGCCACCTTGACGTGCGACCGGTTCGTTGCGCTGATGGGCTCGACCAGGACGACGGTGTCCGGCCGCTCGCTCGCGGTGATCCGCACGTGCGCCCCGGCGACCTGCACGACGGCGGCGACCGGCCCTGGCGTGGTGAACGTGGGCATCCTCGTCTCCTCCCGTCCGGTCCGGCGTCAGCTGATCTTGCGCCGGTAGCCAGCCATGGCGAAGACGTAGCCGAGAACCAGGATGCCGACGCACCAGGCGAGGGCGATCCAGATGTCGCTGCCGACCGGCCGCTCGGCGAAGAGGTCCTGGATCGTGTTGACGATCGACGTGACCGGCTGGTTCTCGGCGAAGGCGCGCACGGGTCCCGGCATGGTGTCCGTCGGGACGAAGGCCGAGCTGATGAAGGGCAGGAAGATCAGCGGGTAGGAGAACCCAGCGGCACCGTCGACGGACTTCGCCGACAGCCCGGCGAGGACCGCGACCCAGGTGAGCGCCAGGGTGAACAGCACCAGGATCCCGGCTACGGCGATCCACGCAAGCGGGCCCGCCGAGGTGCGAAACCCCATGACGAGGCCGACCAGCACGATGATGACCACCGAGATCGCGTTGGCGACCAGCGAGGTCAGGACGTGTGCCCACAGCACTGACGATCGCGCGATCGGCATGGAGTGGAACCGCTCGAAGATGCCGCTCTTCATGTCGGTGAACAGTCGCACGGCGGTGTAGGCGATGCCTGAGGCGATCGCGATCAGCATGATCCCCGGCAGCAGGTAGTTCACGTAGTTGTCGGTGCCTGTCTCGATCGCCCCGCCGAGGACGTAGACGAACAGCAGCATCATGGCGATCGGGGTGATCGCGGTCGTGATGATCGTGTCCACGCTGCGGAAGATGTGACGCATGGAGCGGCCCAGCAGGACGGCCGTGTCTCCCAGGAAGTGTGTGCTCATGAAAGGTCCTCACGTGACTCGGTGTGGCTGCCGTTCCCCACGAGCGCGAGGAAGACGTCCTCCAGGGTCGGCTGCTTCTCGACGTACTCGACGGTTGCGGGCGGGAGGAGCTGCCTCAGCTCGGCGAGGGTGCCGTTGGCGATGATGCGCCCCCGATGCAGGACGGCGATCCGGTCTGCGAGCTGCTCGGCCTCGTCGAGGTGCTGCGTGGTGAGCAGCACGGTGGTCCCCTGCGTGGCGAGCTCCCGGATGACCTGCCAGACGTCGAGGCGTGCCTCGGGGTCGAGCCCCGTGGTCGGCTCGTCGAGGAAGATCACCTTCGGCTGCCCGATCAGGCTCATGGCAATGTCGAGGCGACGGCGCATGCCTCCCGAGTACGTCGCCACCTTCCGCGAGCCTGCATCGGCGAGGTCGAACCGGGCGAGCAGCTCGTCCGCCACCCGGCCCGGGTCGTCGAGGTGCCTCAGCCTGGCGACCATCACCAGGTTCTCCCGGCCGGAGAGGATCTCGTCGACCGCTGCGAACTGGCCGGTCAGGCTGATGGACTCCCGGACCCGGAGCGGCTCCGCCGTGACGTCGTACCCGTTGACGGTGGCGGTGCCGGCGTCCGACCTCAGCAGCGTGGACAGGATCCTCACCATCGTGGTCTTGCCGGCCCCGTTCGAGCCGAGGAGGGCGAAGACGCTGCCTGGCGCCACCTCCAAGTCGACGCCTCGCAGGACGTGCAGGTCCTGGTAGGACTTCTCTATGCTCCGCACCCGGATCGCAGGCTCTCGGTCCTGCAGCCGTGATGCTGCTGTCGTCTCACTTGTCATGCGGCAACCATCGACGGCCGGACTGACACGCCGCTGACACGCGCCTGACACGCATCTGACACCCCGCGATGACACGACCGCGCGGCCTCCTGGTGGGGGCCGCGCGGTCGCGTCGTTCAGGGCCGGGGTCAGCGCCCGATCGTGACCCTGACCTCCGCGGATCTCGCCGCACTCAGGTTCGCGCTCCCCAGGTACGACGCCCGGATCCGGTGGACGCCTCGGGACAGAGGGGGCAGGTGGAACCTGACGTAGCCGTTGCGCAGCCTCGCCAGCCCGACTACTCGGCCGTCGACCCGGAACTTGACCTCGCCGTACACCGAGAGACCCGCGGCCTTCACCCGGACCACCGTCTGGGTCCGCTCCCCTGCCCGCACCTGCCGGTCGGGGATGAGCAGCCGCACCCGAGCTCGGCCCTTCAGGACGTTCAGGGTCGCCTCCTCGGAGGTCACCGACCCGGCCGGATTGGTGACGACGACCCGGAAGCGGGCGCCCGACCACGAGCGGTAGCGCGGTGTGACGGTGAGGCGGCTCGTGGTGGCGCCCGGCACGTTGCTCCAGCCGGCCGCCCCCTTGCGCCGCTGCTGCCACTGGTAGCTCAGCGACTCGCCGTGCGCCTCCGCGACGAAGGTGGTGCTCCCGCCGACGAGGATCGCCCGGTTGCCGGGCTGGGTGACGATGCTCGGTGCTGTGGGGCTCGGGACACCGGGCCCCGGGTCACCGGTGCCCGGATCGCTGGAGCCCGGATCGCTGGAGCCCGGGTCACTGGAGCCCGGGTCACTGGGACCCGTCGGGTCGGCCGACTTGGTCCGGAACGTGAACACCGCGGACTCGGACACCCCACCGGCCTGGTCGTCGGAGCGCGCGTACCAGGAATGGCTGGTGCCCGGCGCCAGGCCTGCCCACGTCACCTCGGCCAGGCCGTCCCCGGCGTTGGCGGCGGTGCCGATGACCGTGTCGGTGCGCACCGCGATGGCCACCGCGTCGGTCTTGACCGACGTCGTACGGGAGGCCAGGTCGACCGGCACCCGGAACTCATCGGCGGCCGGCACGTAGGCCCGGTTGTTCGACGTGTCGTACTCGTCGGCGTTGTAGTCGTGGAGTGCCGGCGAGTAGGTGTCGACCGCGACCTCGGACCGGTCGACGTCGAACTGCAGCATCCGGAAGTACCCGGTACGGCGCTGGCCACCGATCTCGTAGAACTGGTAGTTCGCCAGCATCTCCACCACGGTCCGCCCCGGCGCGCCCACGTCTCGCTTGATGTTGAGCGCGACGCCGTGGGTGTGCCCGGACAGGGTCAGGAAGACGTTGTCGTTGGGCAGCACGACCTCGTCGAAGAGCTCCTGCCCCTGACTGCGCTCGGTCTCGGCCGAGAGTGCCCCACCCCGCCCCTGGGCGTCCTTGCTCGGCTGCAGGTACTCGTGGGTGAGGAAGATCGCCTTCCGGTCGGAGTGCTCCTCGAGCACCTGGTCGGCCCAGTCGATCTCCTCCTGGCCGGCGACGAAGCCGAGATAGACGGCGATGAACTTCTGGCCGCCGGCTTCGAAGAGGTCGAAGTGGTTCTGGTTGTCGGCGGGCTTCCAGGATCCGCCGTAGTAGTCCTGGGTCGCGGTCTGGGAGGCCGCCTCGTAGCGAGAGGGCGGGAAGTACTCGTTGTAGAGGTCGTTGCTCGTCCCGGCCATGCCGTCGTGGTTGCCCGGCGTGACGCCGTACGGGATGCCCGCGTCCTCGAGGATGTCCATGGCGTCACTGGCGAACTGGAACTCCTGCCGGGCGAGCGCAACCTGCTCGGGCGTCTTCTCGTTGACGCCGACCCAGTTGTTGATCAGGTCGCCCGTGTGCGCGGCGTAGACGATCTTCCGCTCGTCGGCATTGTCGGCGATCCACTGGTTGATCCCGGTGAACGCCTCACCGAAGCCGGGCTTGCCCTCGACCGCACCCTCGCTGAGGTACTGCGTGTCCGTGAGCCAGGCGATCGCGAAGTCGTAGTCCTTCGGGTCCTCGAACTTCTCGTCCGGTGCATCGTCCTCGATGTCGGCGAAGGGATCGCGACCCTGCACCAGGACGTGCACGACGTCCCCGTCGAGCGCCATGTCGAGGTCGACGTCGGCGACGAGGGTGGTGTCGTGGCCCGCCTGGCCGCGTCCGGTCGCGACCGGCACCCACTCCTGGGTCGACATGTCGAGGACGGACACGACGACCTCCCGGTCCTGTTGCACGCGTCCCTCCCAGGTCACGTCCACCCGGTCTGCGTCGAGCTGCGACAACGTCAGGTCGTAGCGCTGGAAGGGGAACTCCTCGCTCGGCCCGGTCTCGGCGTACACGTCGTCGGAGGAGCTGGCCGCGGCCACGTCGACGCCGGTCTCCTCCGGGCCGACCGGTGCGTCGAGCTCGGCGGGGCTGGCGCCTTGGAAGGACGCGCCCACCTCCGGCTGCGAGCTCGATGCCTCCAGGAAGGTGACGGCCAGGGGGTCGCCTGCCGGGTCGGTGGCGCTGACCCGCAGCGTCGGCGACGACTCCACGCCCGTGGCGCCGTCAGCCGGCGAGATGAGCTCCGCGGGCTCCGGGGTCTGGGCGACCGTCGTGAACGTGACGCTCTCGATGGTGACGTTCTCGGCCGCGTCGGTGGCCGTGAACTCGACCGTGTGCGTGCCGTCGGTCAGGTCGTCCGTGTGGAGGGTCTGCGGCAGGTCGATCGCGGTGCCGTCGAGGGTCGCGGTGAGCGACTCGATCCGGCCGCCGACGCCGTCGTCGACCGAGGCGTCGATGGTGAACGTGCCCTTGACCTGCTGCGCCTCCGCCGGCGAGGTCGTGGCGAAGGTCGGCGCGAGGTTGTCGACCAGCACCGTCGCGGTCTGGCTCTCCGGTCCCTGGGGGCCGTCGGCCTGCAGGGTCACGGAGTGCTCACCGTTGGCCACCGCAGAGGTGTCCCACGCGAGCCCGCGTGACACGCGGCCGGCCTCGGCCGGTACGTCGAAGCTGAAGCCCATGCTCGGGCGCGAGTCCTCGTCCTCGTCGCTGATCTCGAACGAGCCGCTGCCTTGGTCAGGAGTGAGGACGGTTCCGTCTGCGAGCTCGAGCCGCACGTTGCGCACGGTGAAGTCGTCCTTGTCGAGCTCACCCTCCGCGGCAGTCGGTCCCGCGGCGATCGTGATGCTGTTGGTCCCCGGCGACAGCAGGTCAGCGGGAAGGTCGACGAAGTCGGTCTCGAAGTCGGTGCCGGCAGCCCCGACGTCGCTGCCGATCGGCACGGTCTGACCGCGGAGCACGAGATGGTTGGCGAAGTGACCGGTCACGCTCTGGACGCCGCGAGCCTCGTAGACGAGGGTCGCCGTGTCGGCCAACGTCGCCCTGCTCGTGACGGGCTGGCCGTCGAGCTCGATGTCCAGCGAGTCCCCGGCGTCGGAGCTCCATCCGTAGATCGGGACGACCCCCTTCACGACCTTGCCGTCCTCCGGCGTGAAGTTCAGCCGGGACTCCGTCGGGAGCTCGCGCAGGCGCAGCAGATCGACGCTGATGCGGTGTCCCTGCCTGAGGGAGGAGGCCGGGTTGGCCCCGGTGATGGTGAAGGTCACCTCGTGGCGGCCCGCCGTGAGGTCCACCGCGCCGTGGACGATGCGGGGATCGATCTTGACCGTCGGGCTGTAGAGATCGACCTCGGCACCCAGGGGCACCCCGTCCACAGCAACCCCGAAGGCGGCAAAGGTGGGCTCGAGCATGTAGGCACCCGAGAGCTCGTAGCGCCCGTCACGCGGGACCTCGAAGGCCAGGGTGAACGAGTCACCCACGTCGCCGGTCCCTCCGTCGCTGCCGCCGCCGAAGGTCAGCGCCTGGTTGCCGTAGCGCACGAGGCCGCAGCAGTTGGCAGGAGAGGCGAGCAGTGCCGTCGTCTCGACGGCGGGCAGCAGCGACTCCGCCTCGATGACCCGTTCGACCGCGCGGTCTCCCGCCCGCACTCGGGCAGGCACCGGGTCCTGCTCCGGAGCCGGGGGCGGGTCGCTCGGGTCGGTCTCCTGCTCCGACGCCGTCGGCGAGGGGGTGCCGACCGTGAAGTCAGCGGCGTTGTCGTCGGTGTCGGTCCCGGCGGCGTCGCGCGACACGGACAGGGCACCGTCGGTCGGACGCGGGGCCGGGGCCCCTTCGACACAGTCCAGCGACACGTATCCCACCGCATCCACCGTGACAGCGGACGCGTCCTTCAGCACCACGCCGCCGTCGGGGGTGAGGCCGGGGGCGAACGGCTCGTCGGGCACCGTCGCCAGCGCGTAGCCCGAGTTCGCCAGCAGGAAGTGCTCACCCGGGTCGAGGATCGTCGCCGCCGGGAGGACTGCCCGGTTGGCTCCCGTGTTCCCTGTCGCGTTGCAGCCTTGCAACAGCCAACCGGAGACGTCCACCGGCGCGTTCGCGATGTTGCGCAGCTCCACGAAGCTGTCGTTGGCCCCGGTGCGGGTGTTGGTGTGCAGCTCGTTGATCACCACGCTGCTCGACGGGGCGGCCGCTGCTGCGACGGGGATGGCGGCGTGTACGGGCAGGGCGGTCAGCGGCGCGGCGAGGCCGGCCAGCGCGAGTCCGCCGATGAAGCGAGGCAGCATCGGGATCCTTCTTCTCGTGGGGTCGAGCGGAAGGTGCCAGCAGGCGATGAACGGATGGCGAGGGCCGATGAACGCCGGCGGATGGGGCGGTGAACAACGGACGGGACAGCGTGGCTCCCGGGGCGGGTCAGCCCCGACGAACCGAGCCGCGCAGGTCCGCGGTGTTCTCCTCAGTCGCCGAGCAGGCCATCGACGTCGGGCAGCCGCTCGAACCGCGAGAAGGTCCCGTCCTCTGCGATGTCTCGCGCGGCCAACAAGAAGCCGGCCCAGGCGGCACGCGCGAGCGTGCCGCCGACACTGATCCGGCGTACGCCCAGCTGCGCCGCCTCCGCGACGGTGGTGAAGGGAGCATTGATCAGGAGGTTCACCGGCTTCGGGGACACCGCGGACACGATCGCGGTGACGTGCTCGAGCCTGTCGATCCGAGGGGCGTAGAGGCAGTCAGCCCCGGCGTCGGCGTAGGCGCGAAGCCTCCGAACCGTCTCGTCGATGTCGGGACGCCCGCACACGAAGCCCTCGGAGCGGCCGGTGAGGACTATCCCGGTGCCGCTCTCGTCGATCGCTCGTCGCGCGGCGGCAACGCGCTCGACTGCGAGGTCGAGCTCGAAGAGTGGTGCGGCCTCGTCACCCGAGGAGTCCTCGATGGAGAGTCCCGCGATCCCTGTGTCCGCAGCCATCCTCACGTTCGCCGCGACGTCGGTGGGGTCCACCGCGTAGCCGCCCTCGAAGTCCGCGTTCACCGGAACGCTCACAGCGGCGGCGATGACTCGGAGGTGCTCGAGCGCCTGATCACGGGCGACGTGGCCGTCCGCGCGACCGAGGGTCCAGGCGAACCCTGCACTGGTCGTGGCCAACGCCTTGAATCCCAGCTGTTCCAGGGCCCGCGCGCTCCCGGCATCCCAGGGGTTCGGCATGACGAAGCATCCCGAGGAGTGCAAACGGTGGAACTCGTCCACCCGATCGTCGGGTCCGTCCATATCGCACCTCGTCAACGAGCCGAGAGTGCGCACTCTAGTCCGCTGCAGGCCACCTCGGGGAGGCCGCGCATCCGGCCGGTTCGGGCTTCTCGACCTCGTGCCGGGGAGTGGCCAGCAGGGCGCGGATGACGTCGTTCGTGGGGTAGACCGCCGCCTGGTCGGCGGCGCCGCGAGCGGTGAGCTGTCCGTCAGACAGCTGGTCGAGCTGCGCTGGCGCGAGCCCGGTGAGCTCCTCGACGAGCGCTGCGGGCATGGTGCCTTCCGGGTCGTGGGCGCGGCCACGCACCGAGCCCGAGCTGACGCCCAGGAAGTGGGCGAGGGCCGTGATCGAGACGCCGAGCTGGACGCAGGCGGTCAGGACCTGGCGGGTGAGTCTGAAGGTGGGTCGTCGCTGTTCGCCAACCGCGGCCTGCTCGGCGGCCTGCACACGTCGCAGGAGGGCTGCGAGCCTCGGATGCAGTGGAGGACCGACAGGCAGCTGGGTCGCCAGTGGGTGCATGGGGGGTTCAGGACTGGTCGTCGGCCACGGACGTGGGTACGGCGTACCAGATGGTGCGGTGGCTCCAGTTCCCCGGTCCGCGGCGGATCCCTGAGCAGACCAGGATGGCCAGCCGGGACCGGCCGGTGGTGGAGTAGTAGTCCGCGGTGGTGT
>NZ_JAFCWV010000007.1:0-203817 GCF_049897745.1 Nocardioides sp. LHG3406-4 | reverse complement strand
GCGCGTCCTGCACGAACTTCTTCAGGTTCGCCGAGTAGAACGCCGCCACCGACATCGGCGCCGAGGTCCGCATCACCAACCGGGTGTGCTCCGCACGACCCTGCGCACGGTTCACGTACACGTCCTTCGGCATCGCACCGTCGGTCGCGATGTGCACCCGGAACTGACGTGTCTGGCCCGGGTTAAGGGCCGGGCCGATCACCCGCACCGCGGTCGCGTTCGGGTTGAACGTCGTCGACCAGATCGCCGACGGGGTGTTCGCCCCACCGTTGGCCGGAGCCTCCGGGTCATCCGAGAGCGTCGCCGGGTGGGCGGACGCGTAGTAGACCGTGCCGGTGGAACCGGCCGGGATCTCGACCTCGGTCAGCTTGTAGCTGCCGTCGTAGTCGGTGCCCCGGAAGTCACCCTCGTAGGGAAGGATGTCAATCACGTCCGTGTACGCCTGCGGCAACGGGTCGTTGGACCGCAGCGTCACCGTCCACGACCCCTCACCATCACCCGAGCCGTCCACGTTCGGGATGAACGGCGTGTCCGTGGTCTTCGAGATGTCGGTGAAGCCGTTGGTGGTCGTCGTCACCGTCTTGCTGGCCGGCGCCGAGTCCCGTCCTCCCAGGCTGGACACGGCCGTGTTGGTCAGCGGGGTGCCCGGCGCGATGCTGTCGTCGGCCACCGCCTCGTACGTCAGCGGGTGCTGGACGTTGGTGGTCACACCGTCGAACTCCCAGGTCAGCACCTGACGGCCGCCCACCACCGCCGTCGCAGGCTCCGGCGTGGCCGAACCCGGTTCGTACGTCATGCCCGCCGGCAGCGTGTCCACGATCGTGTAGTCGTCGACCTCCGGCGGGATCGAGCCCGCGCCGTTGGCCGAGTAGGTCAGCGTGAACTCCACCGGCACGCCAGGCGTGATCGTGGACCTGGCCGATGCCTTCTTGATCGCCGGGATCGCGGTCACGATCACCACGAGGTCGCGGCGCCCGTTGGTGAACGGGTAGCGGAGGCCCGGCGTCGGGGCAAGGGCCGTGTGGAGCGAGTCGTCCGTCGTCCAGGTGCCCGCTCGCTGGAACGAGCCGAAGGACCAGACGTCCTGACCCGGCGCCACGTCGTCCTCGATCCTCGTGGGGACCCTGAACGAGAAACCGATGGCGTTGACGGCATCCACCTCAGAAGCCGGGTAGCTCCACCGCACCGCCGACACCGTCGTCGGATCGGGAGGCAGCGTCGTGGACCACGTACCAGTGCCGCAGTTGTGAGTGTTCGGGTCACCCACGCCCCCGGTGTAGTACTCGAGCACACCCGGACGATTGGCATCGGTGAAGTAGTGACCTGATTGGTCCGCCTGGGTGTAGGAGTACAAAATCGGAGTCGTTGGGTCGAAGTCCACGTACGCCGTGTCGAGAACCTGGCAGACGCCGTACCGATCGGTGGGGGCAGGGGTGTCACCGGACGTCCACCAGTTGGTGGTGTCTGTCCAAACCCTCGTCCCTGCGGCGACCTGGTACTTGTTGTCCCACCGGTTTCCACCGTTGCCGGTCGCCGGTCGGTTGTAGGCCGAGCTGAAACCACCAGGAAGCGTGTAAGTCTTGTTGGAGGTGTTGTTGCCTGGCAGGTCTGCGGACTGCTGACCCGTGGGCGCGGTGTAGGTAGGCTCGTTGGCGTCCAGGCTGAGCGAGCCGGCCCGATTCGTGATCACCCGGAACCACACCATGCCGCTGGCGACATACGCCCAGTCGGTCGGCAGCGGGTTGCCGAAGGAGTCCACGTCGGGCACGTTGAGGAGGTCGTAGTTGATGCCGGTCAGCGTCAGGTCGTAGACGCCCGGTGAGACCTGCGTTAGCGTGCAGCTGTCGACGAAGTTGGTGTGGCGGGGGCTCCCCGGTGCGCTCGAGTAGGGATGTCCGTCGGCGTACGACAGGTCGAACTCCGTGCAGCCTTGGACGCCCCAGTTGTCCGGCTGGCCGATGTTCGGGTGGGTTCCGATCTGGACCGGAGATCCGGTCGAGTTGGTGACGGTGAACCGCTGGGTGATCGAGGCCGGGCCTGGGTCCGAGCCCTCCCCCAGGCGCAGCGACCACTCCAGGTCGACGTCGACGTAGGTGGGCGCGTTGATGTCGTCCCAGGCCTCGTAGCTCGACGCTCCGTCCCACTGCATGTCCATCGAGAACGGGTTGCGGATCAGGATCGGCGGCAGGGGCTCCTTCTCGCCGCTGGGACTCGTCCCCTCCAGCTGGATGCGCTCGTTGGTGACCCCGTTGGCGACCACCGGCGTCTGCACGATCAGCGCCGTGCCCTGCTTGACCGGGCCGAAGTTGCAGGTCAGCGACAGGCCGTCGGTGGAGATCTTGGACACCGGGGTGACCCCCGTGGTCAGGCACATGTCGGGGATCTCGTCGAAGAACGCCTTCTGGACCGCGAACGTCGCGGTGACGTTGTCGACCGGCTCGTTGGACGGCGCGGGCTGGTCGTCGTTGACGTTGATCCGCCACTCGGCGACCACCGGGGTGCCGCGCTCGATCGTCGCTGGGGCGTTGACCCAGGCGCCGTCGATCTCGTAGACGGGCGCGGCGGCGGCGGGCCCGGCCAGGGCGGCCAGGCCGGCAACGGACACCAGCAGGGCGAGCATGATGCTCAGCCAGCGTCGGGGCCCACTCACGGGCCGGCGGGAGGGGGACCAAGCGCGTGCAGTCACTGTCTTCTCCTCGGAAGCATCGGTGGCCGAGAGATCAGCCACCCGACTGGAATGGAGCGGAGGAGCGTCGAGTCACCTTGACGCAGTTCCGTCGTGGCCCAGATGTTCCGCGCTTTCGACAGTGATTGGCGCAGGATTTCGCGACTCCACCGGGCAGCCCACCGGCCTGGAGGGGGTGACCCCGGAATCTCCGTCGGTCGCCGGACGAGGGGCTCGATCCTTCACCGGGCTGCCCACCGGCCAGTCACAATGTCTCGATGCCCGGCCCGGCTCGCGGGGTAGTCCGGTGCAAACCCGGGCTCCAGGCGGCTCAACAGCCCCGAATTGCACCGGACTACCCCGTCAACCCGAGATCATCCCCGGGCGGGGCCTGGGTGCCTGATGTCAGCCGGCGGGCGGGTCGGAGCGCTTCTCGGCCAGCTTGTCGACCCCGGAGACGATCTGGTCGCGCACGGCGTCCACCTTGTCGGCGTACCGGCCCTGGGTGCGGCCGTTGACGGAGTCGGCGGCCTTGTCGAGCCAGCCCTCGATGTCGGTACGACGCTCGTGGGCGAGGCTGCCGGCCTTCTCGACGGCCTCGACGACGGTCCGCTCGCCCTCGGCGATGGCGTCGGCGACGCGGCGCTCGATCTCGAGGTCGTCGATCTTCTGCTTGAGCCTGTCGGAGATGGTCATGGGGTCCCTTCCTGGCCCGTCAGGCGTGGATCTGGTCGCGCCAGTCGGCGGGGACGCCGCCGGCCGGACCGGGCGTCGGCTGGTCGTCGGGGTGCGAGGTCGGCGCAGCGAGCTCCGGACCGCTCACCTCGGTCTCGGCGGAGTAGTCCCACATCCAGTCCTCGCCGGGCTCGAAGCTCTGCATCACCGGGTGCCCGGAGGCCCGAAAGTGCGCGGTGGCGTGTTGCGACGGGCTCGAGTCGCAGCAGCCGACGTGCCCGCACTGCGCGCACCGGCGCAGGTGCACCCACCAGCCGCCGGTCTCCAGGCATTCGGCGCAGCCGGTGCCGGACGGCGGGACGTCGGGATCGAAGGAGGAGGTCGTCATGCCCCCAGCCTTCGCCGTCCCCCACGGATACGCAAGTGCTCAGGAGTCGCGGCCCGAGCGCACGAGCCAGCCCACCCCGAGGAAGGGCAGCACCAGGGGCAGCCACCCGTAGCCGCTGCCGAATCCCGACCACACCGTGTCGTCGGGGAACCAGCCCGGCTCCACGAGGCTGAGCGTGCCGACCACGAGCACGCCGACCAGCTCGACCAGGCACGCAGTCCAGGCGACGCGGCGCGGCCGGGGGCCGACCTCGGCGAGGCCGAGGGTCGCCGCGATGTAGACCAGCGCGGCCAATGCGGACAGGCCGTAGGCCAGCGGTGCGCGATCGGCGTGCTGGATCAGCTGGACGCTCGAGCGGCCGGTCGCGGCGAGCGCGAAGACGGCGTACACCGCGATCAGGATGCGGCCCGGGCCGGTGCTCGTCGAGGACACCTCAGCCCCAGATCTGCTGCAGTCGCACGACGAGGAACGCGACGGTCAGCGCGGCCACGATCAGGACCGCGGTGCCGGAGCGGCTGCGCTCCGCGAGCGACCACAGCGCCCCGACCGGCAGCACCACCAGGGCGCCGACCAGGTAGCTCACGAACACCGCACCGTTGACGTCGCGGTCGGTGCCGGCGAGCTGCACGAAGCCGATCACGGCCTGGGCCAGGAGGCCCGCCTCGAGCACCGCCAGGCCCGCGAGCAGCGGGTCGTCGACCGGCCTGCCGAGGGCGACGTAGCCGGCGACGACCAGCGCGACCAGCAACGACGCGACGATGAGTACGACGGGCAGGGGATCGAGCATGGCCACATCGTCTCGCACGGCCCGGGGCCCTACCCTCGAGGCATGCCTGCGACCGACTTCGCCCTGCCCGCCTCACCCGCGCGAGTGGCGGTCTACATCGACTTCGACAACGTCGTCATCTCGCGCTACGACCAGGTGCACCGCGAGCCGGGCCGCTCGCGCAGCGACGTCTGGCGCAACGACAACGCCCGCGACCACATCGCCGACGCCGACAGCACCGACCCGATCGCCGTGCGGCTGGCCGAGGCCATGGTCGACGTGGGCGCGATCCTCGACTACGCCTCGTCGTTCGGCACGGTCGCGATCGCCCGGGCCTACGCCGACTGGTCCGTGCCCGCCAACGCCGCCTACCGCAAGCAGCTGGTCGACCGGGCCGTCGACCTGACCCAGCTCTTCTCGGTGAGCGGCACCAAGAACGGTGCCGACATCCGGCTCGCCGTCGACGCGGTCGAGGACCTGCTCCACTACGCCAACCTCACCCACGTCGTCATCGTCGGCGGCGACTCCGACTACATCGCCCTGGCCCAGCGCAGCAAGCAGCTGGGCCGGTTCGTCGTCGGCGTGGGCGTCACCGGCTCGACCAGCCAGGCCCTGAAGTCGTCGTGCGACGTCTTCAGCCAGTACGACGACCTGCCGGGCGTGAGCCCACTGCCCACCCGTCAGCCCGCAGCCCGGGCGACGGCCAAGAAGGCGGAGCAGGCTCCGGCAGCGAAGAAGACGACCAAGAAGGCCGCGAAGAAGGCAGCTCCCACGGAGGAGGAGCTCCGCCTGCAGGAGGCCACCAACCTGCTGGTGCGCGCCCTGCGCAACGCCGACTCCGACGACGAGTGGCTCTACGGCGGCGGCGTGAAGAGCCAGATGCAGCGGATGGACTCCTCCTTCAGGGAGAAGTCGCTCGGCTTCCGGTCGTTCAAGGACTTCCTCGAGTCGCACTCCGACATCGCCGAGACCGACACCGAGGGTGGCCACGTGCGGGTGCGGCTGCGCACCGACCGGTAGCCACCGCCCCTCCGGGCGCGATGAGCGCCGCTGGTGTGAGTGCCCGCGCGCGGGGACCTTCCGGGGCATGGGTGGTCCGGCGCCGGGTACCGATTCGGTGACCCTGCACATCGCCCCGGGACGCATCCCATGACCACGGCACGCGACATCATGACGGGAGACGCGACCTGTGCGGCCGTGTCGGACACCTTGGCCGACGCCGCACGCAAGATGCGAGACCTCGACGTCGGAGCCCTGCCCATCTGCGACGACGACCAGCGCCTGGCGGGGATGATCACCGACCGGGACATCGTCGTGGAGTGCGTCGCCGAGGACCGTGACCCGCAGAGCACCATCGTGGGCGACCTCGCCGAGGGCAAGCCGGTCACCATCGGGGCGGACGACCCCGTGGAGGAGGCCCTGCGCACCATGACCGAGCACGGCGTACGCCGGCTGCCGGTCATCGACGGCCACGAGCTGGTCGGCATCGTCTCGCAGGCCGACGTCGCCCGGAACCTGCCCGAGGACCGGATTGGCGACCTGGTCGAGGCGATCTCCTCGGCGCCGGCCAACAACTGACCAGACAGCCGGAGGACGGTGGCGCAGCGCGCCACCGTCCTCCGGCCCCCTTCAGATGCTGGCAGGGAAGCGGTCCCAGGCGCGGTGCGCCGCCATCAGCGGCAGCACCTGCTCCCAGACCGCGTTCGCGTCGTCACCGCTCACGACTCCTGCCGCATCCTGGTAGACCCCCGCGGGCGACAGCGCCCGGACCCCGTCGCCCCAGGCCCCGATGGCCTTCGCGTGCCGCCAGGCCTCCTCGATGAGGAGGC
The DNA here is from genome assembly GCF_049897745.1 of Nocardioides sp. LHG3406-4. Lineage (NCBI taxonomy): Bacteria > Bacillati > Actinomycetota > Actinomycetes > Propionibacteriales > Nocardioidaceae > Nocardioides > Nocardioides sp. LHG3406-4. Next base: position 197,494 of record NZ_JAFCWV010000007.1, on the reverse strand, counting down.
GCACCCGCGGATCGAGCTGCGGGTCGGAGGACGCCTCCCCCTTCTCGTCCCGGTGGTGGCCGGCATCGGCCCCGGGAGCCGGGCAGCCGGCCAGCAGGACGGCGTCGAACTCCACCGACCGGGCGGTGAGGAAGGTGCGCTGCACCGGCAGGCCGTTCTCCAGCACCCCGCCGCGGGCCGCGATGAGCAGCGGCACCATGCCCGCACCCTGGATCTGTGCGCGCAGCTGCGCGATCCCGTCCAGGTCGCCGTTCTCGTCCACGACGACTCCCACCATCCGGCCGTCGGTCGGCCAGGTCCGGCCCAGCTGCGAGAGTGCCGGGCTCGGCTCGGCGGCGGCCAGCGGCTCGGTGGGCTCCGGGACGGCGAGTCCGAGGCCGTCGGCCACCAGGGCGCACAGCTGCGGGTCGATGCGGGCGAGCGCCAACAGCTGCCGCTCCTTGATCGCCTGCTCGTAGCACTTGCCCAGCTCGAAGGTGTAGGCGCGGACGATGTGCTCCTGCTCCACCGGCGTCATGCTCCGCCAGAAGAGGCGGGCCTGGCTGAAGTGGTCGTCGAAGGACGCCGCCGCGGCGCGCACCTTGGGCGCCTCGGGGACCACGACCGGCGCCTCGACGAACGCGATGTCGGCACCGGCGTGGAAGGGGCAGCCGCCGTCGAGCGAGTTCGGCCGGTACGGCGCGACGCCGGCGTGCACGCCCTGCTGCATGAAGCCGTCGCGCAGCATGTCGTTGACCGGGGCGTGCGGCCGGTTGATCGGGATCTGCCCGAAGTTGGGTCCACCCAGCCGGGTGAGCTGGGTGTCCAGGTAGGAGAAGAGCCGGGCCTGCAGCAGCGGGTCGTCGGTGACGTCGATGCCCGGGACCAGGTGCCCGACGTGGAAGGCGACCTGCTCGGTCTCCGCGAAGAAGTTGGTCGGGTTGGCGTTGAGCGTCAACAGCCCGATCGGCTGCACCGGCGCCAGCTCCTCCGGCACGATCTTCGTAGGGTCCAGCAGGTCGATGCCCTCAAACATCTGGTCGGGCACGTCCGGGAAGACCTGGATCCCCAGCTCCCACTGGGGATGCGCACCGGACTCGATGGCGTCGTAGAGGTCGCGGCGGTGGAAGTCTGGGTCGAGCCCACCCAGCATCTGGGCCTCCTCCCAGGTGAGGGAGTGCACGCCCAGGCGCGGCTTCCAGTGGAACTTCACCAGCGACGTCTCGTCGTCGGCGTTGACCAGGCGGAAGGTGTGGACGCCGAAGCCCTCCATCATGCGGTAGCTGCGCGGGATGCCGCGGTCGGACATGTTCCACATCGTGTGGTGCTGCGCCTCGGTGTGCAGGGAGACGAAGTCCCAGAACGTGTCGTGGGCCGACTGGGCCTGCGGGATCTCGCGGTCGGGGTGCGGCTTGCCGGCGTGGATGACGTCGGGGAACTTGATGCCGTCCTGGATGAAGAACACCGGGATGTTGTTGGCGACGAGGTCGAACGTGCCCTCGGCGGTGTAGAACTTCGTGGCGAAGCCGCGGGTGTCGCGGACGGTGTCGGCCGAGCCACGTGACCCGAGCACGGTGGAGAACCTGACGAACACCGGCGTCTGGACGTCGCTCGCGAGGAACCCGGCCTTGGTCACCGCCTCGGCTGCGCCGTACCCGACGAAGACGCCGTGCGCGCCCGCACCCCGGGCATGCACCACGCGCTCGGGGATCCGCTCGTGGTCGAAGTGCATGACCTTCTCGCGCAGGTGGTGGTCCTGGAGGAGGGTCGGGCCGCGCTCGCCCGCCTTCAGGGAGTGGTCGGTGTCGTAGAGGCGCGCGCCCTGCGCGGTGGTGAGGAGGCTGCCCTGCTGACCCATGGCCGTGGGGTCGGCGCCGGTCGTCTCCCCGGTGGGGGTCCGGGTCTCGGGGGTGCCCTGGTCGGGCTTGGGCGGCAGCGGCTCGCGTGGCTCGGTGGGCTCCACCAGGCTCGGCGGCTCGACCGCCGGAGCGCCGGGGATGGGCTGCTCCAGCAGCTCGGCCACCTTGTCCACAGCGGCCTTGGCTGCCTTCCCCGCCTTGTCGGCCGCTTTGCTCGCGGCCTTGCCCAACGTCTCGCCTGCGCTGTCCTTGCCTGCCCTGTCCTTGCCTGAACTGTCCTCGTCGGTCATGGGGGGCCGGTACCCGGCGCCACTCGCACCATGCGCCGAAGGTCCCGCGCATCCTCGGGCCGGGCCTCGGCGGCCGGCGCCGATCGGAGGATCCGTCGGGTTCGCCGAGGCCTTCGAGGCGCTCGTCTCGGACCTGAGGGTGGCGGTCGACGCGTCGGGTGATCCCGGTCAGCGGCGCAGGGCCAGGTAGGCGAGCACCGCGGCACAGATGCCCAGGGAGAAGGTGATGCCGGTCGTCGTCGGCGCCAGCAGCATCGGCGCACTGGTGATCAGCACCATGTCGGGCCCGTGCAGGACGCCGGCGATCATCCCCGGCGGCACGGCACCCATCGGCGTCGAGACCGCTGGGGCGGAGTAGTTCGCCGGCCGGCGGGTCATCCACCAGGCAGCACTGGTGAGCGTCCCGGCGCCCACGGCCAGGGCCAGGCCGGTCGCCAGCGGCCACCCGACGCCGACCGCGGCGTGGACGGCACCGACGCAGCCGAGCGCGTACGCCGCGGCCGCCAGCGACGGCACGACGAGCGTGCACACCCGGCTCAGCGCAGGGTGCATCGGCAGCATCCTGGCCAGTGACGGCGTCCGCGAGAGCACGCGCAGCGCCAGGAGCAGGGGCACGCACGCCACGAACCCGGCCAGGGTCGCCACGAGGAGCACCAGGCGACCGCCGCCGGCCTGCGCGACGGCGTACGGCGCCACGACGGCGGCCGCCACCGCGAGCAGGGGCAGCGGGCGGCGGCGCAGCCGGACGACGTCGCGCCACACCAGGGCGAGCGGTCCGTGCGGCCCGCCCCGCCGCGAGCGCACGGTGGCCCGGACTCGGGCCGTGTGGGCGACGACCACGTCGTAGGCCAGCGTGAGGTCGAGGGTGGCCAGCGCCCCGGAGAGGCCGGACGACAGGTTGCCGCCCGGCTCGAGCTGGCGGCGCCGGAGCCGAGCCAGCCCCCGCCAGCCGGTCACGGCCGCGGGGGCCACGGCCCCGACCAGCACGAGAGCCACCACGACGGGGGCGGTGGCGGAGGCGGCCCAGTGCGACGACCTGCCGGGGGACCATCCCGACAGCCAGTCGGACGGCTCGTCGAGCGCCAGCAGGAGCAGCCCGGTCCACGACCCGGCCAGCAGCAGCCAGAGCAGCCACCGAGCCCCCGACCTCCCGCGCTCCTGGGACACGGCCGCCAGGGCGACCACCCCGACACCCGCGACAGCAGCCGCCGCACTCGAGGCGACCACCGCCCACGGCGCCAGGCCGGCGAGCCCGGTGGCCGGCAGCGACACCGCCAGGGCGATCGCAGCCGCGAGGGAGGACATGACCAGGAGTCGGCGGCGCAGCAACGAGGCCCGGTCGACGGGCGTGCTCAGCAGCCAGGCTCCGGCGGCCGGGGTGGTGAAGACCGGCCCCAGCAGGCGGGCCAGCGCCAGGACAGCGGCGAGCGTCGCGGCGATCGTGAGCCACGGGAGTACGGCCCGCGCACCCGTGCATCCCGCCGTGACGCAGAGGTCGTCGGCCTCGCGCCGGAAGCCCACCACGACGTTCACGGCCATCGCACCCAGCATGAGGACGGCGAAGAGCGCCACGTAGAGGTCCTGGAGCACCTCAGACCTGCTGGCGGTCGCGCGACCCCGCCGCCACTCGCGGATGTCGGCCCGCAGCTCGGCGATCCCCGGGCCGTCCGAGACGGTCATCCGGGCGTACCGAGCTCGACGACCCGGTCGGCCACCGCCTCCACCAGCACCGTCGAGTGGCTGGCGAAGACGATCGCGAGCCCGGCGCGCTTCTCCTCGACGAGTCGCCGCGACAGCCACGCGACCCCGTCGGCGTCGAGGCGCGCCTCGGGCTCGTCGAGCACGAGCAGCCGACGCGGCCTGACGAACGCGCTGGCGAGCGAGAGCCGTCGGCGCTGTCCCGACGAGAGGGTGCCGGGCAGCTGGCCCGACTGCGGGATGAGGCCGAGGTCGTCGAGCACCCGGTCGACGACCTCGTCGGCGTCGGCCACCCGGTGCGCCCTCGCCAGGAGGTCCAGGTGCTCGACCACGCTGAGGTCGGGGAAGAAGTCGAGGTCGTCCAGGACCACCGCGACGTCCCGGCGTACCCGCGGCGTGCGCTCGTCGTACGGCGCACCGTCGAGCTCGACCGTGCCCTCGGTCGCCTCGTCGGTGCCGGTGATGCAGCGCAGCGCGGTGGACTTCCCCGCCCCGTTGGGGCCGACGAGCGCCACGGCCGAGCCGGCCGCGACGTCGAGGTCGAAGCCGGCCAGCACCTCGACGTCACCGAACGTGCGGGTCAGCCCGCGGACACTCAGGACCGATCCATCCCCCGATGCGCTCACGTGCCCACCCTGCCAGTCGCGCGAAAAAGCCCGACACCGGATGTCGTATTCGCCCCTCGTCGTTCGTGGAGTGGGTAAGAGGACCCCCATCCGACAAGGAACTCGTCATGCACACCGTCGACGTAGACACCCACACAGAGGCCCGCCGCGCGTGGATCGGGCTGGCCGTCCTGGCGCTGCCCACGCTGCTGATCTCGATCGACGTCAGCGTCCTGTACGTCGCCCTGCCGTCGCTGAGCAGCGACCTGGGCGCCAGCGGCGTGCACCAGCTGTGGATCCTCGACATCTACTCCTTCCTGCTGGCGGGGCTGCTCGTCACGATGGGCGGCCTGGCCGACCGGATCGGCAGCCGCCGGATGCTCATCGTGGGCGGCGCCGCCTTCGGGGTGTTCTCGGTCCTCGCGGCGTACTCCACGAGCCCGGAGATGCTCATCGCGAGCCGGGCGCTGCTCGGCGTCGCGGGCGCGTCGCTGATGCCGGCCACCATGGCGCTCATCCGCCACATGTTCCCCGAGCCGGAGAAGATGGCCGTGGCGATCAGCGTGTGGCTTGCGTGCTTCATGGGCGGCATGACCGCCGGACCGATCGTGGGCGGCTTCCTGATGGAGCGGTTATGGTGGGGCTCGGCGTTCCTGATGGGCGTGCCCGTCATGGTGCTGCTCGTCGCGCTCGCCCCGAGGCTGCTCCCCGACCAGCCCCGCACCGCCGGTCGCGCGCTCCCCGACGCGCCGAGCGTCGTGCTCTCGCTGGCCACCCTGCTGCCCGTCGTCTACGGCCTCAAGGAGATCGCGCGCGGTCACGGTGGCGTCCTCGCCGGCATCGCCGTCGTCGCCGGAGTGGCCGCGGGTGTGGCCTTCTGCCGCCGGCAGCGCCGTCTCGAGGACCCGCTGGTCGACCTCGGGCTGTTCGAGAACCGCCGCTTCACCGTCGGCCTGGCGACCTTCCTGGTCACCGGCGTGGTCATGGCCGGCGTCTCGTTCGCCGCGGCCCTCTACCTGCAGAACGTCCTGGGCCTCAGCCCGCTGCACGTCGGCCTCTGGCTGGTGCCCCAGAACCTGGTGATGCTGGCCGGCACCCTCCTGGCACCGCGGCTCGACCGGCGCTTCGACACCGTCAAGCTGGTGTGGGGCGGCCTGGCCGTGGCCGGCACGGGCCTGCTCATGCTGACCATCGTCGACACCGACGCGCTCGGCATCCACGTGGTCGCGATGGTGCTCGCCGCCGGCGGGGTCAGCGCCCCGATGTCGCTGGTGATGAACCTGATCATGGGAGCCACCCCGCCCGAGCGGGCCGGGTCGGCCGCCTCGCTCGCGGAGACGTGCGGCGAGCTGGGCATCGCGCTCGGCGTCGCGACCCTGGGCTCCCTGCTGACGGCGATCTACCACGGTGTGCTCCCGGGCCTGCTCCCCGCCGACACCTCCACCGTCGCAGCGCAGGCGGCCGGGGAGGGCATCAGCTCAGCGTCGGCGGTCTCGTCGCCCGGCGTGCTCGACGCGGCTCGAGCCGCCTTCACCGAGGGCTACAACATCGTCGGCCTGGTCGGCGGGCTCACCCTCCTGGTGGCCGCGTTCGTGGCCCGGCGGGTGCTGGGGGCGCGTGAGCCGGTGGACGCGGACGAGACGTCGTACGCCGAGGAGCCGGTCGCCGCGTGACCCATTCAAGAATCTTGACGCCAAGACGTTTGATGTCCGGCCGGGAGGGCAGGCTTCCTCCGGGAGCCGCGCCGTGCGCGCGGAACCCGTCAGCGTCACATCAGATTTCCACGAGGGGACTCAACATGCGCACCATCACCAGGCTCGCCGCGGCAGCGGTCGCCGCCACGCTGCTCGCAGCGCCGGCCGTCGCGATCGCCCCGGCCAACGCCGACACCACGGCCGTGACCGCCCAGGCGCCGACCCAGGCGCTCAAGGCGAAGAAGATCTCGCTCAAGCTGAGCAAGAAGTACTCGCACTACGGCCAGGAGGGCGTGAAGGTCACCGCCAAGGTCAAGGGCAAGGGCAAGGTCAAGTTCACCCAGAACGGCACCGTCATCGGCACCGACAAGGTGAAGAAGGGCAAGGCCTCGGTCCGCCTGCCGCAGACCAACGCCCCGGGCGTCTACAAGATCAAGGCGAAGTGGAAGAAGTCGGTCGCCAAGGCCAAGGTCACGGTCTACGACTCGTCGCTGTCGCTCTCGGGCGTCGCCTTCACCGTCTCCAAGTCGGCCACGACCGCTCCGCCGTCGCTGACCGGCACGGTGAAGTTCAAGGGCAAGGTCGGGACCACCGGCTACGTCGACATCTACAAGAACGGCAACGTCAAGGGCGGCAGCTCCTCCCCCGACTACTGCTGCATGGCCAGCGTCCAGGACGACGGCTCGTTCGAGTTCAGCGGCTACACCTTCCTCGACGAGGTCGCCGAGAAGGAGGCCCCCGGTACCTACAGCTATCAGGCCTTCTACACCGACGACGCCGGGTTCGACGACTACATCTACTCGGCGCCGATCACGGTCACGGTCGTTCCCTGACCCACGCCTGAACGGCACCACAGCTCGCAGCAACGGCACCGCCGTCCGACTCAGTCGGGCGGCGGTGTCGTGGTCTCCGGCTCTGGCTATGGTCGGGGCATGAGCGAGAGCGACGAGTACGACGTCATCGTGGTCGGCGGCGGCCCCGCCGGTGAGAACGCCGCGCAGTACGCCGTCCAGGGCAGTGACCGCACGGCGGCCATCGTGGAGTCCGAGCTGCTGGGAGGCGAGTGCTCCTACTTCGCGTGCATACCCAGCAAGGCCATGCTGCGACCTCTCGACGTGCGGGCAGTCGCCGCCCACCTCGGCGGACTGAGCGGCGTACCCGACGTGGACGTCGAGGGCCTCTTGGCCCGGCGCGACAGCTGGGTCGCGCAGTACGACGACGCAGGCCAGGTCTCCTGGGCGGAGGGTGCCGGGCTCACGGTGGTGCGCGGTCACGGCCGGCTCACCGGGGAGCGCACCGTCGCCGTGGGCGACCGGACGCTTACCGCGCGCGAGGCCGTGGTCATCGCGACCGGCAGCGTCGGCGTGATCCCGCCCGTGCTCGCCGGCCTCGCACCGTGGACGTCGCGCGACGCCACAGGCGTTCGCGAGGTGCCCGAGCACCTCGTGATCGTCGGGGGTGGCGTGGTCTCCTGCGAGGCCGCCCGATGGATGCGGGCGCTGGGCTCCCGGGTCACCCTGCTGGTGCGTGGCCAGGGCGTACTCGCGCCGTTCGAGCCGTTCGCGGGGTCGCTCGTGCTCGACGCCCTGAGGGCCGACGGGATCGACGTACGCCTGGACACCGAGGTCTCAGCGGCGACCCGCGACGCTGCCGAGGACACCGGCCTGGGCCGGATCCACGGCGGGGAGGTGCGGCTGACCCTCTCGTCCGGGGAGCGGATCGAGGCCACCGAGCTGCTCGTGGCGACCGGGCGCCGGCCGGCCACCGACGGCCTCGGCCTGGAGGCCGTGGGGCTGACCGCCGACGACCTGCGCGGAGCTCCTTCGGGGGGCTCGCTGCCCGACTGGCTGCACACCGTCGGAGACATCAACGCGGAGGCGCCGCTCACCCACTGGGGCAAGTACCAGGCGCGCATGGTCGGCGCCCGGATCGCGGCCCGCGCCGGTCACGGCACCGAGCCGGTGGCACCCGCCTTCGTGCCGGTGCCGCAGGTCGTCTTCACAGACCCGCAAGTCGCCGCCGTCGGGCTGACCGCGCGTCAGGCCGAGGCCGCGGGTCGGGCGTTCAGCACCCGCGACCAGGAGCTCAGCAGCACCACGGGCGCGGTCCTGCTGCGCGACGACCTGGTCGGCTCGGCGCGACTCGTCGTGGACGACGAGACCGACACCTTGATCGGGGCGACCTTCGTCGGGCCCGAGGTGGGCGACCTGGTGCACGCCGCCACCATCGCGATCGTGGGGCAGGTGCCGCTCGACGTACTGCGTCACGCGGTGCCGAGCTACCCCACCTCCAGCGAGATCTGGCTGCGCCTCCTGGAGGGGTAGCCCCGCCACGCCGGTGGGTGAGAACCCCTCGGTTCCGAGGCTCGTTTCGAGGCTCGTTTCGCTCGCACCTCGACGCAAGGCTCCGCTCGCACCTCAACCAGCGGACGCGATCAGTCGATGCCGGCGGTGACGTCGAGGTGCTGGAGGAGCTCGTGGGCGGCCAGCTCCACCTTCTTGTGCCGCCACTCCGCGGCCCGGTAGACGCAGGCGATCAGCCCGGTGCGGTGGACCCGGCGGAAGTCGCCGACCACGAAGGCGTAGCGGGCCTTGGTCTCGTCGTTGGCGCCCTCGGTGAGGCCGAGGTGCCACGCGGCGTAGTCGGGCCAGCCGTGCCTCTCGAGGTAGGCGTTCTGCACGTCGGCGCCGGGCTGGGCGTCCCCCCAGTCGCTGTCGAGGACGTACTGCTTGGCGTCGATCAGCTTCCGGGTCGCCTCGACCGCGGCGTCGTTGACGGTGTAGCGGGCCATCAGTGGACTCCTGCCATCAGTCTGTGGATCGGCTTGGAGGCCGCCATGACCGCGAGGCCGACGAGCACCGAGGCGAGCCCGATCCAGATGAAGAACGGGGACTCGCTCGCCGCGTCGTAGTAGCCGGCCAGCTTGCCGGACATGGCGGTGCCGAGGGCGATCGAGAGGAAGTAGAGCGCCACCATCTGGGTGGCGTACTTCTTCGGTGCCAGCTTGGTCGTGGCGCTCAGCCCCACCGGCGAGATCAGCAGCTCGGCGAGTGTGAAGACCAGCAGGATGAACGCCAGGCCCCACAGCGGGGCGGTGCCCTCGCCCGACGGCATCGGCAGGAAGCAGAAGAACGCCACGCCCATCAGGGTCGTCCCGGCGCCGAACTTGAGCGGGGTCGACGGCTGCCGGTCGCCGAGCCTGGTCCAGACGGCGGCGAACACGCCGGCCAGCACGATGATGAAGACCGGGTTGATGGACTGCACCCACGAGACCGGCATCTCCCAGCCGAAGAGGTTGCGGTCCAGCCGCTTGTCGGCGTAGATCGTGACCACCGTGAACTGCTGCTGGTAGAGCGACCAGAACACCGCGTTGCACACGAACAGGGGGATGAACGCGAAGATGCGGCTGCGCTCGACGCCTCGGACCTCCCGGTCGGCGAGGATCAGCACGAAGTAGCCGACCGCGGCGACGACGCTGATCCAGATCACGATGTCGGACAGCCGGTCGGCGGTGACGACGTCGGCGAGCACGAGGGCCACGACCACGAGGACCGCGGCGGCCAGCGCCCCGGCGTACACCCAGCGCTGCCGCGCCGGCAGCGGGTCGGCCACCTGCCTGGTGTCGTCGGGCAGGTTCTTGCGGAAGATCGTGTACTGCGCGAGGCCGGCTGCCATCCCGATCGCCGCCAGCGCGAACCCGGCGTGGAAGCCCCACTCCTTCTGCAGCAGCCCCGTGAGCAGCGGGCCGACGAGCGCGCCGATGTTGATGCCCATGTAGAAGAGCGAGAAGCCGGCGTCGCGGCGCGGGTCCTTCTCGTCGTACAGCGATCCGACCAGGGACGTCGCGTTGGCCTTGACGCCACCGCTGCCGAGCGCGATCAGCACCAGGCCGACGCCCACGCCGCCGAGGCCGGGCAACGCGGCGAGGGCGATGTGGCCGAGCATCACGGTGCCCGCGGCGAAGAAGAGCGTCCGCTCCGGACCGATCACCCGGTCGGCCAGCCAGGCGCCGAGGATCGTCGAGAGGTAGACCGCGCCGCCGTAGGCGCCGACGATGCCCGTGGCGGTGCCCTCGTCGATGCCGAGACCGCCGCGGGCCGCGGAGTAGTACAGGTAGATGAGCAGGATGCCCTGCATGCCGTAGAAGCTGAATCGCTCCCACAGCTCCACACCGAACAGGTTCGCCAGCACCGCGGGCTGGCCGAAGAACCTGCTGTCGCTACGCCGTTCGGGCGTGCGTGTAGCGGTGTCAGTCATGCCACCGACCTTGCCACCGGCCGGGCTCACCTGTCATCCGGGGTCCGCGAGATCACGCCCAGTGGTTGTCGTGGTACTTCATGAACGCGTCGCGCTCGGCGTCGGTCATCGTCTCGCCGGCCGCGAGCCTGGCCAGCCCCTCGAAGTACTCCTCTCGCGGGGCACCGGGAGCGAAGTGCAGCAGCATCGAGGCCTCGGCACCGCTCTCGTTGCGGAAGCCGTGCAGCCCGCCGGCCGGCACGTAGAGGTAGTCACCGGGACGGGCCGGCTGCCACGCGCGGCCGTCGTACACGGTCACCTCGCCGCTGAGGATGTAGAACGCCTCGGTGACCGTCTTGTGGAAGTGCGAGTCGGGTCCGCTCCGGGGGCCGGCGAAGTCGTAGCGGTAGAGGCCGTAGAGCCCGCCGGTGGTGTCGCCGGTCGAGAGGATCGAGATCGTGTTGCCGTTGGGATAGACCAGCTCGGGGTCGGTCCCGTGGGTGCGGATCGTGGCCGTGAGCTCTCCGGTGTCGCCGTCGTAGATCGGTGGTGGGTAGGACATGCCCCCATCCTGACGTTTCCGGAGGCCCTGCGCGGGGCAAGGATCCGGGCATGTCGATATCCCGCAAGTACGCCGGCCTGCTCGTCGCCGCCGGTGTCACCCTCACCCTCGTCGCGGGCCTCGGCCCGGCCGGCGCCGCCCCCGATGGCGATCTGCTCGGCGCGAAGACCTACGAGCCCGGAGCCAGGCTCTCCCCCGACGACACCGCCACGCCACCACCCGCACCGACGCCGCGACCACGCGTGCGCGACCAGGGGTACACCGTCGCGCCGGGCGACCCGCGCGACACCGTCGACATCGCGGTGATCGGCACGCCGGCCGTGATCAGCGCGACCGGTGGGCAGACCGGCTTCGCCACCTTCGCCCAGTCGGCGGTCAACCAGACCAACACTGCCTTCGCCAACTCCGGCATCACCACCCGACTGCGCCTGGTCGCTGCTGCCCCCACCGCCACGCCCGAGTCGACGAGCGTGCGCACCGACCTCTACGCGGTGCAGAACCCCTCCGACGGCCGCTTCGACGACGTCCAGGCGGTCCGCGAGGCGACGCACGCCGACATCGTCCACCTGCTCGTCGAGGGCAGCGACACCGACACCAACGGCGGCTACGGCTTCGTCGGTGCCACACCCGAGTACGCCTACGCCGTGACCCACCGCGACCTGGCGACCACGATCATGAACTTCGCGCACGAGACCGGCCATGTCTTCGGCGCCGACCACGACCCGGCCACCAACCCGAGCGCCCCGCTCCCGGCCCGCGGCTACTTCTACGCCCCCGGCCGCTGGCACACGATCATGAGCTACCCGACCGCCTGCAGCGCCGCGGCCCACGCCCCGTGCACGGTGATCCCGTACTTCTCCAACCCGGCCGTGAGCTACCAGGGCGTGCCCACTGGCACCGCGGAAGCCAACAACGCCTCGGTGATCGAGACCAACGCGGCCGCCGTGGCGGGCTTCCGCCAGTCGCAGCTCTACCCGGTGACGCCGCTGGTCTCCAAGGCCGTCATCGGCAAGAAGGCGAAGGTCGACACGGGCACCTGGACACCGGTCGCCAGCCTGGCGGTCCAGTGGTACGTCGACGGCAAGCCGATCGCGGGCGCCACCAAGCGCACGCTCAAGATGAAGCGCAAGTACGTCCACAAGGCGCTGTCGGTCGCCGTCACCGGCACCGCGGCGTCGTACGCCCCGCTCGTCGTCAGCAGCGCCCCGGTCGAGGTCACCAAGAAGCTGCTGCGCAAGACGCGGACGCCGAAGATCAAGGGCAAGGCCAAGGCCGGCAAGCGCCTGGTCGCCAGGGTGAAGCAGTCGAAGCCGCGCTCGAAGCTGTCGTTCAGCTGGTACAGCAACGGCGTCAAGATCAAGGGCGCGCACGGCCGGTCCTACAAGGTCAAGAAGAAGGACCGCGGCACCTACATCCAGGTCCGCGTCCGCTTCAAGAAGAAGGGCTTCGAGCCGGTCGTCAAGCCGAGCGCCTCGACCCTGGTCGGCTAACTGTTCTGACCCGGGACCGGCGACCGAACGCCTGGGACCACACCCCGCGCTGGGCGCGGGGTGTGGTCGTGGTCAGCCGCTGGCGACGTCGTCGCCGGGGACGAGGGTGTCGTGTCCGTGGCCGCCGAGCAACCGGTCGTCGCCGGCTCCACCGAGGAGCCGGTCGTTGCCGCCCCGCCCGCGGAGGCGGTCGTCGCCCTGCCCACCGGACAAGAGGTCAGCGCCCTTGGCTCCGAAGACCTCGTCCATGCCGGTGCCGGCCCTGACCTGGTCCTTGCCCTGTCCACCGAACAAGGCGTCGATCCCCTGAGCTCCGAACACCCCGTCGTTGCCGGCCCCGGCACTGACAACGTCGTTGCCCTCGCCGCCGCAGAGAACGTCGTCGCCGCCGAGCCCCCTGATGCGGTCATCTCCTCCCAGCGCGGCGATGACATCGCGTCCCGAGGTGCCGACCAGCGTGTCGGATCCACCGGTTCCGATGATCGTCGCCGTCTTCCCCGTGCAGGTGGCCGTCGGGCCGAGCGCGGGCGCGGACTCACACGCGTCACCGACACCGTCGCCGTCGGCATCGGCCTGCCCGGGGTTCGCAAGGTTCGGGCAGTTGTCAGTGCTGTTGGGAGCACTGTCGTTGTCCTGGTCCGGGAGGGCGGGCACGGTGCCGGCAACGGGGACAGTGCCGGTGCCGGTCAATGCGACGTCGTCCGGACTGCCAGCGGCGTCGTGGATGAACCGCAGAGTGCCGCCGGCCGCTCCGACGGTGGCCGGGGCGAACCGGATCGTGACCGTGCAGGTGGCCGCCGGAGCGAGGGTCTGCCCGGTGCAGGTGTCGGACACCTCCTCGAACCGGGCCGACCCGGCGAGCAGGGCGGCGTTGGAGATGGTCAGTGGCGCGTCGCCGGTGTTCGTGACGGTGATCGGCTGGGTGGTGGTGTCCCCGACCGTCGTGGACCCGAAGTCCTTGCTGGTGGGAGACGGGCTGAGCTCGGGGGTGTCCGAGATGAGGATTGAGATGCTGTCCGCGACGCTGTCGGTGGTGACCAGGTCCAGGTCGCCGTCGGTGTCGAGGTCGGCCACCGCTACCTCGATCGGCGAGTCACCCGTTGCCACGGCGGCGGCTGCCTGAAAGGTGCCGTCGCCGTTGCCGAGCAGGGTGGAAACGGTGTCGGTGGTCGTGTTGGGGATGATCATGTCGAGGACGCCGTCGCCGTCGAGGTCCTTCAGTTGCACCCTGGATCCCCCGGGCCCCGTCACCGAGGCCGCCGGGTCGAAGGTCCCGTCCCCGTGGCCCAGCAGGACTGCGACGACGGTCGACGGCTCCGCTCTCGTCGCTGCCATGTCGAGGTTCCCATCCCCGTTCACGTCACCCACCGCGATGCCGCGCGTGGGGATGGGAGTGAGGAGGACCGTCGCCGCGGCGAAGGTGCCGTCTCCGTTGCCCAGGGAGAACCTCACCTGGCCCGGCGTCCCCCCAAACGTGCCCGCCGCGAAGTCGAGGTCGCCGTCCTCGTCGAAGTCACCCACAGCCAGGTCGGAGGGAACCATGCTCACGCCGGTGCTGGTCGCGGGGTCGAAGGTGCCGTCACCGTTGCCGAGCGCGATCCCGGTGCCCCCGAAGAGCCTGGAGAAGAGCAGGTCCTCGAAGCCATCACCATTGAAGTCAGCAACGACCGTGAAGGAAGTGGTGGAGAGGAGTGGGTGGGGAACACGAGCCGCGAAGGTGCCGTCCCCGTTGTTGAGAAGCACCGACGCGGTGTTGGCCGGCTGCCTGTTGGTGACCACGAGATCGAGGTCGCCGTCGCCGTCCAGGTCGGCGAGGTCCACGTCGCCCGGGTTGTCGCCCGCGGGGTAGCTGACCTGAGGGTCGAGAGTGCCGTCACCCTTGCCGATCAGGATCGACACGGTGTCGCTGCTGCTGTTGGCCACGACCATGTCCGGGTTCTGGTCACCGTCGACGTCCGCCACCGCCGTCACCTGCGGCAGGTCTCCCACCGGGTAACTGGCCAGGGGCTCCAAGATCAAGGGCGCTGCCTGAGCGCCGCTCGACAGAACTGGGACGAGTCCGAAAGCAACGAGCAGGGCACCAGCCGCCCGCATGCCCGTGTGGGCCATCAGCCCGTGTGGTTGGACCATGATCACTCCTCGAATCGACTCCCGAGCCATCACCATCGAGGCTCTTGACAAGGCTGAGACTAGGACGCACCGGACGGCCTGGCAGACGTTTCGCCAGACGCTCGCCGACTGACGCAGGTGGTGCCTTCCGGCTTGCAACCGAGGTGCTGTACTTCTCTGGCTGCTGGGCACGACGTTCGAGCTCGTCCCCACCCGTATCGCCCTGATCGCCGACGAAGGAGTCACATGCCCACCATCGAGATCCCGGCCGCCGACGGAGCTGCCGAGGCCTACCTGAGTCGCCCGTCAGGAGACGACGACCTGCCCGGCGTGCTCTTCTACGTCGACGCCATCGGGCTGCGCCCGCGGATCGAGGAGATGGCCGACCGGATCGCCTCGTGGGGCTACGTCGTGCTCGCGCCGCACCTCTTCTACCGCGAGGGCCGGGCCGCCGACCTCGCGCCGCAGGAGGACCTGCGCGCACCGGAGGCCCGGGAGCGCTTCTTCGTGGGCGCGTCGAAGCGCGTCGCCGCGCTGACACCCGACCTGTCCAACGCCGACGCACCGGCGTGGCTCGCCACGCTGAGGGAGCACGCGGCACCCGGGCCGGTCGGGATCACCGGCTACTGCATGGGTGCCCGGCTCGCGGTGCGCTCGGCCGCGCAGTTCCCCGACGACGTCCGCGCGGTCGGCGGCTGGCACGGCGGGGGCCTCGTCACCGACGCCGGCGACAGCCCGCACCGGCTGCTCGACGGCACGCGGGCGGCGTACGTCTTCGGCCATGCCGACCAGGACCCCTCGATGCCCGCCGAGGCCGTCGCCGCGCTGGGTGAGGCCCTGACCGCGGCCGGCGTCGAGCACAGCAACGAGATCTTCCCCGGCGCCCCGCACGGCTACTCGATGTCGGACACGTCGGTGTACGACGCCGACGCCACCGAGCGGCACTTCACGGCGCTGCGCGGCCTGCTCGACACTCACGTGGCGCGGAGCTGACCAACGAGCCGCAGGCGGCTCAGGGCACCGACCGGATGCGATAGACCAGCCCGGCGCCGACCAGGGTCACCAGACCGGCGAGGGCGAAGAGCCCGGAGTAGCCGCCCGGCGACGAGATCACGACCGCGGCCAGCAGCGGTCCCAGCGCCTGTGGGGTCGCCGACCCGACGTTGAGGATGCCGAGGTCCTTGGCACGGTCGGCGGCGTCGGGCAGCACCGCGGTGACCAGCGCCTGGTCGACCGAGAGGAACGCGCCGTACCCGAGTCCGAGCAGGGCGGCCGCCACCATGGCGGTCTCCATCGACGGGAGGATCGCAAGCAGCAGCGCGGCCACCGCCTGGGTGGCGCTCGCGACCGCGACGAAGACCCGACGCCGCCCCGTGCGGTCCGACAGCCAGCCCGCCACGAGCGTGGCGGCCACGGTGCCGACCAGGTAGAGCAGCGTCAGCCGCAGCAGGGCGCCCTCGGGGTCGTCCACCTCGAGGGCGTCACGCAGGAAGAACAGCAGGTACGTCGTGCCCAGGGCGTTGCCGAGGTTGACCAGCAGCCGGCCCGCGAACGCCCAGGCGAAGTCGGGGTTCGCGCGTGGGTCGACCCAGAGGCCACCGACCACGGCGCGCAGGCTGAGCGGCTCCCCGGCGGCGGTGCCCGCGTCCCGGTGCACGGCGAGGAAGGGCAGCGCGAGGAGCACCAGGGCCGCGGCCAGCAGGGCGTAGCGGCCGGCGGTCGGGCCGACGGCACCCACCGCGACGATGCCGAGCACGATGCCCAGCGCCTGCGGGCCGAACATCGCCCCCGAGACCATCCCGCGCTGCTCCTCGGGCACGCGGTCCGCGATCGTCGCGGTGAGCCCCGCCGAGACCATCGCGTAGCCGAGGCTGGCCAGCACCCAGCAGGCGGCGACGCCGGTCCACTGCGACTGCAGCCCGGTGAGCACCAGCCCGACGACGAAGACCGCGACCCCGCCGGCCACCCACACGCGTCTGCGGCCGAACCTGGACCTGGTGCGGTCGCACAGCGCCCCGAAGAGCGGCAGCGCGACGATGGAGACGACCCCGACGAGGCCGTTGACGACGGCGAAGTCTCGCACTCGGTGGGCCCGGTCGACGTCGTAGAGCTGCTCGGGGAGGAGCAGCTGCACCGGCACCAGCCAGGCCATCCAGATGCCGAGCCAGACCAGGGCGAAGCCGGTGGTCCAGCGCCGCGTGACGAGGGACGTGGGGGTGGCGGTGGCGCTCACCCGGACGTCTCCGGGGGCGGACCCAGGAGCAGGTCGAGGTGGTCGTTGGCGAGCACGCCGGTCGGGTCGAGACGGTCGCGCAGGGCGACGAAGTCGTCGAAACGCGGGTAGAGGGCGCGCAGCTCGGACGCGGTCAGCGAGTGCAGCTTGCCCCAGTGCGGCCGACCGCCGACCTGGGCGGCGAGCCGCTCCAGGGTGGAGAGGTACGCCGCCTGGTCGGGGCTGCCGGGCGGCACGTGGATCGCGACGTAGCCGGTGTCGCGGCCCGACGCGGTGGAGAGGCCGATGTCGTCGGCGGCGGCGGTGCGCACCTCGACTGGTACGGCGATGCGCCAGTCACTGGCCTCGACGGCGGCCACCAGCTCGGTGAGCAGCGGGAGCAGCGCGTCGCGCGGGACGGCGTACTCCATCTCGACGAAGCGGACCCGGCGCGGGGTGACGAAGACCCGGTGCGAGACGTCGGTGAACTCGCGGCTGCCCAGCGCGGCGGCGGCGACGCGGGCAGCGGGACGCACCACTGCGGGCACTCGCCTGCCGGTGGCGACGAGACCGCCGAAGACGGTGTTGGAGAGGAAGTCGTCGTCCCACCAGCCCCGCAGCCGCGACAGGGGCGCGAGCCCTGCCTCCACCGGGACCCTCGTGTTGACCTTCACGTTGGTGGCGCGGGTGTGCGGGAACCAGTAGAACTCGACGTGGTCGTGGCCGGCGCTCAGCTCGTCGAATCGGGCGAGCGTCTCGTCGAGGGGCGCGGGGTACTCGTGGGCGTGGAGCGCGAACGACGGCACCGTCTGCAGCGTCACCGACGAGAGCACCCCGAGCGCCCCCAGCCCCAGCCGGGCGTGCTCGAACAGGTCGGCGTTCTCGTCGGCCGAGCAGGCGAGCACCTGACCGGCCGCCGTCACCAGCTCGAGCGCGCGGAGCTGGGTGGCGAGTCCGCCGAAGGCCTCCCCGGTGCCGTGCGTGCCCGTCGACACCGCGCCCGCGACGGTCTGCCGGTCGATGTCGCCGAGGTTGGTCAACGCCAGGCCCTCGGCGTCGAGGAGCTGGTTGAGCCGGTGCAGCGGCATGCCCGACTCGACCGTGACCAGGCCGCTCTCACGGTCGACGGCGAGCAGCCGGTCGTGCCGGTCCAGCCGCAGCTGTACGTCGCGGGGCCGGCCGATCGCGGTGAACGAGTGGCCGCTTCCGATCGGGCGGATCCCGTGGCCCTGCGCGGCCGCGCGAGTGACCGCATCGGCGATCTCGCCGGTGCCGCGCGGGTGCACTACCTGGATGCCCGTCGCGCGCTGGTTGCCCGCCCAGTTGGTCCACCCGCCGGCGGCCGTCACCCCCACGCCCGGCGCACCTCGTCGAGCACGTCGGCCGACTGGCGCAGGCCGGCCTGCGCGGCGCCGCCCCGGCGATCCGCGTCGAGCACGTTCTTGCCGATGGCGACCAGTGCGTCGCGGTCGGGTGAGACGAGGGCGGTGTGCGTGGCGCCGGTGCGGGCCAGCTGGCGTTCGGGCCGGGTGTCCTTGCTGAACGCGCGCACGAGGGGTGCGAGGACGACGACCCGCTCGGCTCCGGTGGCCAGGTCGACGTTGGCCGCGGAGCGCATCCCGCCGTCGATGTAGCGGGTGCCGTCCCACTCGACCGGGGGCCACACGAAGGGGACCGAGCAGCTGGCGGCGACGGCGTACTCGACCGGCACCCCGGCGTCGCGGTCGAGCACCAGGAACCGGCCCGTGCGCGCATCGACCGCGGTGACCCGCAGGTCGCGCTCGGGCCACTCGTCGATGCCGATGCCCTGACGAATGACCTCGACCCGGTGCTCGGCGCTCCCGGGATGGGCGCGCAGCGCGCCGCGGCCGAGGCGGCGGCGCCTGGTCCGCGCCGACCCGGGCAGCACGATGCGGGCGCCCATCTGCAGCAGGAACGTCAGGCCCAGCTGCCCGCCGATCGCGCGGTCGGCCACCTCGAGCTGGCCGGCGTAGAGGTCCTCGAGCCGCTGCCCGCTGGTGAGCTGCGCACCGACGACCGACCCGGCCGACGTGCCGATGACCGTGTCGGCGTCGGTGAGGTCGACGCCCTCGCGCTGCAGCCCGGTGAGCACGCCGATCATCCACGCGATGCCGGTGACCCCACCCCCTCCGAGCACCAGGGCGCGGCCGCGCACATCGTGTGTCATGCGGGCAAACCTAGCGGCCCGGCTAGCTCCTGGAGGCCGGCTCGGGCCGGGCGTGGCCGGGCGTCGAGCGGCCCCAGCGGGTCTTCCCCCACGGCTTCCAGATCGACAGGACCAGCGCGAACGAAAGGGCCAGGAAGGACACCACCGGGGGGAAGAGCAGGTCACGGCCGGCTCCGCCGACGGCGTCGCGCACCTGCGCCGCGGTGCCGGTCAGCTCGGTGGGGATGCTCAGTGCGCCCGGCACCAGCGCCACGAACACGAGGACGGTGAGGACAATCCCGACGACCAGCTTGGTGAGCACCCAGGTCCACCGCACCAGGCCCCACTTGCTGCCCCAGCCCAGCAGCACCCCGGTGAGCAGCATCCCGGTGGCCAGCACCGGCACCACGACGGGGATGACCAGCCGGGCGGCGGTGTAGGCGGCCGCCACCGTCGGGCCGGAGTCGGAGCTCGCCCCGGTCACGACGAGCACGACGAGCCCGAGGTCGAGCCCCATCCAGCCGACTCCGCACAGGATGTGCAGGGCCAGCACGGCGCGCCGCCAGGTGCGGTTCAAGGTGAAGGCCATGACCCGACGCTAGGTGAGCGGCGGGGGCCCACGCATCGGGAGGAACCCCGGAACCGACCCCGAGTCGGCTCAGCGGTCCCAGTGCAGGTCGGAGAGGCTGCGCCGGTCCCGCGCGTCGGCGGCCGACTGGGTGGTGGGCCGGCCGAAGGCGGTCATGGACATCAGCTCCCACTCCCTGGCGATCGCGAACTCGGCGGTCAGCGCGGCCTTGTCGAAGGCCCGGAACTGTCTGGCCGCGAGCCCGCCCGCCTGCGCCTGCACGGTCATGTGGGCGACGGCCTGCCCCAGGTCGTACGCCGCGAACTCGGAGTACTCCAGGTCGCTGTCGTCGACGAGCCGACGGCACAGGTTGAGCACCAGTAGGCTGGCCGAGGGCGCCCAGCGACCCGAGCTCGGGGCGAGGTGCTGCAGGACCCGGGCATGGACCGGGTCACCGCGACGGGCGACGACGAAGGCCCACGGTTGGGAGTTGCCCGCCGACGGTGCCCAGCGAGCCGACTCCAGCAGGACGTCGACCTCCTCAGCGCTCAGTGCGTGCTCGGCGTCGAACAGGCGCGGGCTCCACCGCTTCCGCAGCAGCGGGTGCAGGCGGGCGTAGGGATCGCTCACGAGACGGGCCGGCGCGGGACGGCGAACAACCCGGCGGCGTACAGCACGATGAGGCCGGCCATCACGAGTCCGGCGAGCACGGCGGCGACCGAGGCCGTCGTCTCGATCTCGGCCAGCTCGGCACCGAGTCCGGCCAGCCCGAGAGCCATCAGGGCGCTGCCGAGCCAGTAGAACATCCGCTCGCGGAACGCCCAGGCGAACGGCAGGAAGTGGAGTCCGACGACCGCCGCGATCAGTGCCGGCCGGGCCCCACCATGACCGCTGTCGTCCAGCGCCACGGAGCCGGAGCGGATGAGCAGCAGCTCTCCCACCACGCACGCGCCGTACACGACCAGGGCCGCCGGCGCCGGCACCACGAACCGTCCCAGCCAGCGCGAGAACCCGAACAGCAGCACCAGCGCGGCGCCCACCAGCAGGATGACGACGACGCGCGCGATGGTCGCGACCGTGCCGGTCAGGTCGGGCGCGTTGGCGAAGACGAACACCACCGCACCGACGAGCCCGACGAGCGCGCCGATCCGGCGGGGGTCTGCGAAGGGCGGCGGGGCGAAGTCGGCAGGCGGCTGCGGTCGGCTCACGCGCTCAGCCTGCCAGGTCGCGCGCCATCCGGTCTTCGGCGAGGAACTCCTCCCAGGTACGGCGTCCGACCGTCGCCCCGGCGAGGGTGAGGTTCGCTCCGTCGCGGTAGGCCCGCCCGGCCCTGCCGGGGATCCGCACGGGCAGCTTCGGCCGGTGCTTCCCGTGGGCCGTCAGGTAGAGGTCGACCAGCTCACGGAACGGGTGGACCCGTGGACCCGCGAGGTCCGCGACCCGCCCCGCCGGTGCCTCGAGGGCGAGCTCGGCGATGCGGTCGGCCACCTCGCCGGAGTCGACGGGCTGGAGCCGCAGCCCGCCCGGGATCGGCACCACCGGGAGCCGCGTCATCCCCCGCACCATCTTCAGCGTGAGGTCGTGGAACTGGGCGGCGCGCACGATGGAGAACCCGATGCCCGACTCCATGAGCACCGTCTCCGCGCCCTGCTTGGCGCGCAGGTAGCCCAGCGGCACGGCGTCGGCCCCGATCACCGAGATGAGCACGATGTGGCGCACCCCGGCCGGTCGAGCCGCTGCCACCAGGGCCGCCGTCGCCTCGTCGTCGCCCTTCGGCCCGCCGGCAAGGTGTACGACGACCTCGACGCCGCTCACCGCCTGCTCGATCCCGGTGCCGGCGAGCAGGTCGCCCGCGACGTACTCCACGCCGCCGGCGGAGGTGCGAGGCGTGCGGCTGAGCACGCGGACGTCGCCGCCGGCGGCGCGCAGGAGCGGTACGACCTGCCGGCCGAGTGTGCCGGTGCCGCCGGTGACCAGAATGGGGGCTGCCATGGGCTTCTCCAGGTTCTCTTCGCCGGGAGCCCGGCTCCCGGTCATGTCTCGTGGTCTTGATGTGTCAAGGGACTGACACTCGGAACGAGAGGAACGTGACGTGACCGACGAGAGCGAGTGGCTGACCGGCCAGTTCGAGGGCGAGCGGGCGCGCCTGCGCGGCGTCGCCTACCGGATGCTCGGCTCGGTCAGCGAGGCCGACGACGCGATGCAGGAGGCCTGGCTGCGCATCAGCCGCGCCGACACCGACGGCGTCGAGAACATGGCCGGCTGGCTGACCACCGTGGTGGCCCGGGTCTGCCTCAACCTGCTCCGGTCGCGCGAGGCCCGGCGCGAGGTCGCGCTGGACACCCACGTGCCCGACCCGATCATCGGACCGGAGCACGACAGCGACCCGGAGCAGCAGGCGCTGCTCGCCGACTCCGTCGGGCTGGCACTGATGGTGGTGCTCGAGACCCTGACGCCGGCCGAGCGGCTGGCGTTCGTCCTGCACGACATGTTCGCGGTGCCGTTCGACGAGATCGGCACGATGCTCGACCGATCCCCTGCCGCCGCCCGGCAGCTCGCCAGCCGGGGCCGGCGGCGGGTGCAGGGGGGCGCCCCCGAGCCGGACCCGGACGTCACCCGCCAGCGGGAGGTGGTGGACGCCTACTTCGCGGCCGCGCGGGACGGCGACTTCGCCGCGCTGGTGGCGGTGCTGCACCCCGATGTCGTGCTGCGCGCGGACAGCGGTCCGCTGCGGCCCCAGCGCACCGTCGTGCTCCGGGGGGCCGAGACCGTGGCCGCGCAGGCGCGGATGGCGCAGGCGCTGGTGCGCTTCGTGCGCCCGGCCCTGGTCAACGGCACGGCCGGGGCGGTGGCGGTCTCGAGCGACCGGGTCATCGCCGTCATGGGCTTCACCGTCACCGACGGCCTGATCACCGCCATCGACGTGCTCAACGACCCCGACCGGCTCGCCGCCCTCGACGTGTCGATGCTCGACGACTGACGCGGGCGGGCGGGCGTCGTCGTCAGACCGGCGAGTGCACGCCGGCCAGGGTCGCGGGCAGGGCGGCGACGCCGTAGACGGCCGAGAGCTTGCGGAACTCCAGCTCGTCGATCTCTGCGGTCGGCGTCAACCCGGGGAACCTGCGGACCAGCTCTCGCAACGCGATGCGCAGCTCCATCCGGGCCAGCTCCGAGCCCACGCAGCGGTGCACGCCGTGCCCGAAGGCGAGGTGTCGTGTCGGAGCCCGGGTCGGGTCGAAGGTGTCGGGGTCCTCGGCAAGGGCCGGGTCGCGGTTGGCCGCGACCAGCGAGAAGCCGACGATGTCGCCGGAGCGGATGACCCGGCCGTCGGAGAGGGGTACGTCGACCCGGGCGAACCGCGGGAACGCGACCTGCACCACGGTGAGGTGGCGCAGCAGCTCCTCCACGACCCGGTCGGCGGACTCGTCGTCGGCCATCAGCAGCTCTCGCGCGGCCGGCGTGCGGGAGACGAGGTAGGCGCCGAGGCCGAGCATGCTGGCGGAGGTCTCGTAGCCCCCGAGGAACACCCCGTCGGCGAGACCGCCGAGGGTGACGTCGTCGAGCTTGTCGCCGTGCTCGGTGAGGAGACCGCCGATCAGTCCCGGACCCGGCTCGGCCCGCTGGCGTGCGACCGCGCCGATGAGGAACTCCCGCGACGCGGCGGCCGCGCCGAACGACCCGGCCCCGCCCTCGGTGAGGTCGAATCGCGCGACCCCGAGGCCGTGGAAGCGCTCGCGGTCGGCCTCGGGCAGGCCCAGCAGCTCGCAGATCACCTCGAAGGGGATCGGGAACGCGAAGTCGCTGACCAGGTCGAGGTCGGGCCCGGCCGCCTCGATGGCGTCGAGCCGCTCGGCCACGATGCGGCCGATCAGCGGCTCGAGCCGGGCCAGCTTGCGCTTGGTGAACTCGGGAGTGAGGTAGCGGCGCAGCTCGGTGTGCAGCGGCGGGTCGGTCATGCCCAGCCCGCCGATCTGCTCCTCGGCGCTCCGGCCCTCCTGCGGGACGAACTGGCCGAGGTCGTTGGAGAACGACGCGCCGTCGGCCAGCAGCGCGCGGTTGTCGGCGTACCCCGTGACCAGCCAGACCCCGCGGCCGAAGAAGTCGCCGAGCCGGGCGATGGGAGTGCGCTCGCGCAGCTCGCCGATCTCGGGCACCGGATCGAGCCCGTCCCGGCGGAACGGGGTGGTCAGCCGATCGGGCATCCGGCGCAGGGCGCGCAGGTCGAGACCGCCCTTCATGGTGCGCGCCAGCAGGACGCGTCCGATACGGGAGGTGAGGCGGGCACGCAGGCTCATGGGGTGATTCCACCGCATCCTGGCCGCGCGCGCATCGGGGGCGCCCCTGAGGAGCCCCCGAAGTCACGCCCTCGTGGCATCGGCAGCGGTCCGCAGCCGCTCGATGAGCGCGCCGGTGGCGGGCACGTTCTCGGCGCCGGGGCGGTGCACGAGGCCGAGGTGACGTGTCCCGAGGGTCGCCGACGGGCGCACCGCGACCTCGGGGTGCTGGAACGCCTCGAGCGCCGAGCTGGGCAGCAAGGTGACGCCCAGTCCGGCGGCGACGAGCGCCTGCACGGCGACGTAGTCGTCGGACTCGTGGACGAGCCGCGGCTCGAAGCCCGCCTCCCGGCAGCGCGCGACGAGGTGCTGGCGGCACCGCGGGCAGCCGCCGATCCAGGGGTCCTGCGCCAGGTCCTTGAGGCGTACGGCGCGGCGCGAGGCCGCCGGGTGGTCGGGCGGGAGGACGAGGTGGACCGGCTCGACACCGAGCCCGACCCAGGTGAGGTCCCCGTCGTCGGGAGGCGGTCCGTCGTACCCGAAGACGAGGCCGAGGTCGGCGGCACCCTCGCGCACCGCACTCCACGTCTCCGGCGGCTCGGCCTCGACCATCCCGACCTCGACCGTCGGGTGGTCGCGAGCGAGGAGCCGCAGCGCGGCCGGCACGAGCGTGGCCGCGGCCGACGGGAAGGCGATCAGCCGGACGCGACCGCCGCGCAGCTGGGCGAGGGACGCCATCTCCTCGGCGGCCATGTGCAGCTCGCCGGCGACCGCGTCGGCGCGCACCAGCAGCAGCCGGCCCGCCTCGGTGAGGGTCACCCCTCGCGTGCTGCGGACCAGGAGGGGGGTGCCGGCCTCGCGTTCCAGGCGCTGCAGGTGCTGGCTGACGGCCGGCTGGGTCCAGCCCAGCTCCCGGGCCGCGGCGCTGAGGGATCCGGCCCTGGCCACGGTGCGGAAGACCAGCACGCGCCGAGGATCCATGATCCAAGTTTAGCTTATGGGGCTAGCAAGATGGACACATCTACCTTGGATCAGCTCCAGCGCGGATAATGGTGGCCATGCAGACCATCGGACTCATCGGCGGGATGAGCTGGCACTCGACGGAGAGCTACTACCGGATCATCAACGAGACGGTGGCGGCGCGGCTCGGCGGACACGCCTCGGCACGCATCGCCCTGCAGTCACTCGACTTCGCCGAGGTCCGCGCGTGCCAAGTCGCGGGCGACTGGGACCGCGCCGCAGCGCTGCTCACCGACGCGGCCCGTGCCTGTGTGGCCGGCGGCGCCGACGTCGTCGCCATCTGCACCAACCTGATGCACAAGGTCGCCCCCCAGGTCGAGGCCGGCGCGGGCGTGCCCCTGCTCCACATCGCCGACGCCGTGGCCGGCGTCGCCGCACCGCACGGCTGGGACCGCCTCGGCATCCTCGGCGCGCGCTGGGTGATGGAGGAGAGGTTCTACGCCGACCGGCTCGCCGGGCACGGCATCACCGCACTGTCCCCGGACGCCGCCGACCGCGAGCTGGTCGACCGGGTGGTCTTCGACGAGCTGACCCAGGGCCGCATCGAGGACGCCTCGCGCACGGCGTACGTCGAGGTCATCGAGCGCCTTGCCGAGCGCGGTGCGCAGGCGGTCGTCCTGGCGTGCACCGAGATCGGTCTGCTCCTCTCGCCGGGCGACAGCCCGCTGCCGCTCATCGACTCCGCCGAGGCGCACGCCACGGCGCTGGCCGAGCTGGCACTCGGCGCGTCGCACGCCCGCACACCGGCCTGACCGCTGGACCGAGCCGCACCTGTCCGGTGAAAGCACCGTCACAGTCGGCGGAATCGTGGCAGGCTGCGATCGGAACACGCGGTGTCGCCCCGCGGGTCCGACGTCGTGTGTCAGTGCCGCCCGAGCGGCTATTCAGTGTTTCGCGGAGGGGTCATGCAGGGATGGTCCCTCTTCCTCGTCACCGTGGCGCTGTACGCCGCCTTCCCGCTGATCCTCGCCTCGCGCCGGTCGCCGTACCAGCTCATGCTGATGTACGCGCACATCGCCGGCCTGAAGACGCTGACCGGCCTGCTCGGCACGATCTACGTCTTCGAGATCGGTGAGGTAACCCTCACCGCCGGACAGGTCGCCTTCGGGGGCTTCGTCTTCTCGACCCTGGTCATGGTCATCGTGACCCGCGACCTCCAGGTCATGCGCAACATCATCGTGCTGACGATCTCGATCAACGTGCTCCTCTACCTCGCCTTCCGGATCAGCGGGGCCGCTCTCGGCAGCGAGGACGTCATCAACCCGTTCGGCACGCCGAGGAGCGTCTTCGACGAGTCGCTCCGCATGGTGGTCCTGGGTGGCCTCCTCACCGTGCTGATGCTCGTGCTGCTTCTCGCGGTCCTCGAGCTCGCCAAGCACCGGGTGCCCTCGGCAGCCATGCCGTTCGCGTACGTAGCGGCGTTCGTCGGCATCCTGGCGATCGACGGCGTGCTCTTCCCGACCCTGGCGCTCACGCCGACCGACGACTACCTCGGCCTGATCCGGCACGGAGTGCTGGCCAAGCTGGCCCTCGCCGCGGCGTACTCCGTGCCGCTGCTGGCGTTCGTCCTGCTCTACCGGCCCGTCATCCAGCGCTTCGAGGCCCGGCCCCTCAACGTGCGCGGCCTCGTGTCGGTCTCGCGCGACGAGCTGGTCGACCGGCTCGAGCGCCAGCAGGCCGAGCTGCACGCGCAGCGCGACCAGCTGCGCGAGTCGACGGAGAGCGCCGGTCGAGCGACCGCGACCGTCGACCGCATCCTCGACTCGGCGACCAACACGATCCTGATCGCGGTCGACCAGGACTTCCGGATCACCCAGTTCAACACCGGCGCCCAGCGCCTCCTCGGCTGGAGCGCCGTCGAGGTGACCGGGCGCAGCCCCGTCATCTTCCATGCTGCCGACGAGATCGGCCGGCAGGCCGAGGAGCTCGGCACCGCCGCCGACTTCGCCCGGGTGATCGTGGCCCAGGTCGCCACCGGCAAGCGCCGCGACTGGGAGTTCCTCAGCCGCGACGGTGCCGTGCACATGATCTCGCTCAGCGTCACCGAGATCGTCGTGGGCGGGCGCGGGCTCGGCTACCTCGTCGCCGGCGAGGACGTCACCAGCAGGCTGCGCGAGGAGAACGCCGTGAAGTCGGCGCTGCGCCGCGAGCACGAGGCGGTCATCCGGCTCCAAGAGGTCAACCGCGTCAAGCAGGAGCTCGTGTCGACGGTGAGCCACGAGCTGCGCACGCCCATCACGAGCATCCACGGCTACACCGAGATGCTGAGCGACGGCAGCTTCGGCCAGCTCACCCCCGAGCAGGCCGTCGCGCTCGAGCGGGTGCGCCACAACGCCGGGCGACTCGAGGCGATGGTCAACGACCTGCTCGTGCTCGAGCGCGCCGAGACCGGCACCCTCGACCTGGACCTCGCCTCGATCGACCTGCGCGACACCGTGCAGGACGTCGCCGAGGTCCTCGAGGGCATGCTCACGGGCCGCGCCCTCGACCTCACGGTCAACCTGGCCGCTGCTCCGGTCGTCGTGTACGGCGACCGCGCGGCGATGGAGCGGGTGCTGGTGAATCTCCTCAGCAACGCGGTGAAGTTCACGCCCGGGGACGGCCGGATCACCGTCACGGTGGTCGCCGACGACGGACGTGCCGTGCTCACGGTCGCCGACACGGGCATCGGCATCGGGCCGGACGACCAGGCGCAGCTGTTCAACCGGTTCTTCCGCGCCGACGAGGCCAACGCCCGGGCCATCCCCGGCTCCGGGCTCGGCCTGAGCATCGTGCACGCCATCGTGGCCGGGCACGGCGGTGTCGTCACCGTGGAGTCGAGGCCCGGAGAGGGCACGACGGTGAGTGTGAGCCTTCCACACTCGCAGGCGCGGTCCGACTACGCAGCGAGCGAGGTCGCGGTCAGCTGAGCCGGCGCCGCGCGAGCGGCCCGAGCTGCTCGCGCTCGTGGGCGCGCCGGTGCGGGAGGGGGTCGAAGCCGGTCACGCCTGGGCACCCTGGGCACCCAGGGCGTTCGCCATCGTCATCGCCCGCTCCGCCTCGTCGCGACGGCCGGCCCGGCGCAGCGTGAACGCCAGCAGCAGGGCGGCGTACGCGTGGGTGGGGTCCTCGGCGAGCAGCGCGCGACTGGCCTCCTCGGCCCGGCGCAGCTGGGCGGAGTGGAAGTACGCACGCGCCAACAGCGTGCGCGCGTCGGTCAGCGCGTGCCCGACCGGCTGGTACGCCGCCTCGGCGACGAGCTCCTCCAGGACTCGCGCCGCCCCGCGGTAGTCGCGGTGGGCGAAGAGGTCCTCTGCCCGGCGGAAGCTCTCGTAGGTGTTCACGCAGTGGTCCTCTCTCGGCACTAGGAAACTTGTAGTTACTATGAACAACCTAGTGAGCCAAAGATTCCCCTGCGAGCCCTTCGAGGCCGCCATGCGCCTGCTCGGCCGACGCTGGGCGGCAGCGGTGGTGCGCGCCATGCTGCACGGTGCCGGCCGCTTCGCCGAGATCAGGGCCGAGCTGCCGGGGGTCACCGACGGGATGCTGAGCGCCCGGCTGCGCGAGCTGTGCGCGGCGGGCCTCGCCGTACGCGAGGTGTCGGACCAGCCGCCGGTGCAGGTCCGCTACCGGCTCACCCCTGCCGGCCGCGACCTGAGGCCGGTGCTGGCTGCCATCGAGAGGTACGGCGAGAGGCACCGGGACCTGCTGGACCCCGGGTAGCCGGCTCCAGCCGGACGCCTCACTCCCCGCCGTGGAAGACGGCCTCGACGTTGTTGCCGTCGGGGTCGCGGACGAAGGCCCCGAAGTAGGCCTCGTGATACTCCGGCCACAGCTTCGGCGGGTGCAGCTCCTCGGCGCCCAGGCCGGTCGCGGCAGCGTGGAAGGCGCGGACGGCGTCGGCGTCGGGCGCCGTGAACGCGACGTGCACCTCGCGGTTGGGGCCCTGCTCGGGGAACGACCCGATCCAGAAGTCCGGCTTGCCGTCGGCGCCGTACCCGACGAACACGCCGAACTCGACCTGGCGCGAGTAGCCCAGGGTGGCCAGCACCGTGTCGTAGAACGCCTTCGAGGCCGTCAGGTCGGAGCAGTTGATGCCGAAGTGGTCGATCATCCGCCGATCGTGGCGCACCGCTGCGACGCCCGGCAAGGGGCGAGCTACTGGAGGTAGCCCTCCACCTCGGAGACGGGCCGAGCCGCGGCCTCGTCGGGGTTCTCGCCGAACTCCTGCTTCGCCCGGCGCTGCCGAAGCAGGTCCCAGCACTGGTCGAGGGCCTCCTCGACCTGCCTGATCTCGGCCTGCTCGTCAGCCCGGCTGAGCTCGCCGCTCTGCCGCCGTTCGCGCAGCTCGTGCTCGCGCTCCACGAGCGACCTGACCTCGGCGAGAATCTGTTGCTGGTCCATCAGCCAACCGTACGCCCGTCGCCGTGCGCGGAGACGGTCAGGTGGCGGTCGAGATCGGGATCGTCGGGCGCGACCGCGTGCTCCTTGCCCCAGGCGAGCAGGGCGTCGAGCACCGGGAGCAGGGCGCGACCCGACTCCGTGAGCAGGTAGTCGTGGCGCCTGGGGCTGTCGGAGTAGGCGACGCGCTCGATCACGCCGGCGCTCTCGAGCGCTCGCAGGCGGGCGGCGATGCGGTCTCGGGGCGCCCCCGTGCCCCGGACGATGTCGGAGAAGCGGGTGTTGCCCAGGCGGATCTCCCGGACGACCAGCAGGGACCAGCGCTCACCGACGACCTCGAGCGACGCCGCGATCGGGCACGGCCGGCCGGGCAGCTCGGCCAACGTGATGGTGGACACGGGCATGTTCCCCTCCTCGTCGATGGATGCTAGCCTCGCGCCCATGAGTTTGAATGTCAAACCTACCACTGACGCAGCGCCCACCACGGGCCGACGCCTCCTCCCCCTCGTCGCGCTGGGCACTGCCCTCGTGCTCGTCACCTACGTGACGCCGATGGCGACGATCCCGGCGACCGCCGCCGACCTGGGCGCCGGACCCGTCGCCCGGGCGTGGATCCTCAGCTCGATGAGCGCCGGCCTCGCCACCGCACTGCTCGCCACCGGCGTCCTGGGCGACACCTTCGGGCGCCGTCGCGTGTACGTCGCCGGGCTGGGCGCGCTGGGGCTCGGCGCCCTGCTGTGCGGCCTTGCGCAGGAGCCGCTGCTCTACGTCGCCGCCCGGGTGCTGCAGGGCATGGGCGGGGCCGCCGTCCTCGCGTGCGGGCTGGCCCTGCTCGCGCACTCCTTCGCCCCCGGACCCGAGCGCGTGCACGCCACCTCGGTCTGGGGTGCGAGCGTCGGCCTGGGCATCGCGTCCGGTGCGGTGCTGGCGGCAGCGCTCGACATCGGCAGCGGCTGGCGGGAGACGTACGTCGCGGTGGCGGTGATCGCCTTCGCCCTTCTCGTGCCCACCCTGCGAGCGCTGCCCGGGTCTTCCAGGACGCACGCACGCGCCATCGACGTGCCCGGCCTCGTGCTGCTCGTCGCAGGCATGACGCTCCTCGTCTCCGCCCTCACCCAGGGCCGCAACGGCATCGACACCCCGACCGTGGTCCTGGCCGCGCTCGCCGTCGTGGCCCTGGTCGCGTTCGGCCTCGTCGAGGCGCGGGTGCGGATGCCGCTGCTCGACCCCGAGCTGCTCGCGAACCGGCGGTTCCGCGGCGCCACCATGGGCTCCCTGGTGCTCGGCGCCGGCATCATCGGGATGTCGGCGTTCGTGCCGACCGTCGCCCAGGTGGGCCTGGGGGCCAGCCTCTGGACGGCCTGCTGGCTCGTGGTGCTGTGGGCCGGCACGAGTGTCGTCTCCTCCCTTCTGGTGCGCCATCTCCCCCACCCGCTCGAGGGCCCGTTCCCGATCGCGGTGCTGCTCGTCGGCGTCGCGATCGGGCAGGCGTGCGGCTACGGGATCGCGACCGACTCGAGCCCGTGGCGCCTGGCCGTCTCGATGGTGGTCAGCGGAGTCGCCACGGGATTCCTCAACGCGGTGCTCGGCCGCGAGTCCGTCGCGAGCGTGCCGCCCGATCGCGCGGCGATGGGCAGCGGCGCGAACAACACCGCCCGCTACCTCGGGGCTGCTCTCGGCATCACGCTGTTCGTCACGGTCGCGACGCATGCCGGCGACGGCCTCGTGGACGGCTGGAACGTCGCCGTTCTCGTGTCGACGGTGCTGACGCTGGCCGGGGCCGCAGCGATCGCCGCCACCGGGCTGGGCGGCCGGTCGGAGCGGGCGCACTGACGCCTGTCCCCGTGGCCTGCATCCCCCATCGGGGCGATTGCGCCGGCGCGGCTTCCTGAGGAAGGTAGGGATCGTCAGTCGGACGGCCGGCTCGGGGGTGCCGCGAAGGCAGGGGGTCGTCATGGTCCGGACTCGAGTGCGTGCGGGGCTGCCGGCCCTGGCGGTGGTGCTCCTAGGGTCCCTGTTGTCGGTCGCCCATCAGGTTCCGGCCCAGGCCGTCGAGGACGGCGCCAGCCGCGCGTGGTGGGGCACCATCACGATCACGGGCGCCAGGAACAGCCACGACGACACCCTCGGGTCGGAGACCATCAGCGAGAGCTTCTCCGCGACTCTCACCCGCTCCCGGGACGGCGCCTACTCGGGCCGCGCACAGTGGCAGAACCGCTACGACTCGGTCGTCGGCGAGTGCTACGTCCACGACCAGGGCTTCGGCGAGGTCACCTTCCCCGAGCACACCAACCTCACCGACGCCCCGATGACGTACGACGCCGGTGCGGCCGCGTGGGTGAAGGAGTTCCCGGAGATCTGGGTGCCCACGCTCCAGACACGGGACGCCAACTGCGGGAACGAGTCCGGTCAGCACTACTTCGACTACCTGATCGGCCATCCCAGGTGCCCGGATCCGAGCTGGGAGGGATGGTCGGGCTGCTGGCCGTCCTCGCTGAACCTCACCGTCACCGACGCGGCCATCGCCGGACGCCCCGAGCCCCGCATCGTCGAGACGAGGACCGCCGTTCCCGTCAGCGACGCGTCCGACCGCTTCGACATCACCATCAGCTACGACGTCAGCTGGGCCGTCGACGGCCCGGACGCGGCCGACGAGCCGCTGGACGAGACCGCATGTGCGCCGCCGGCCCCCGGCTCCGGGGTCAAGAAGAAGTACCACTACACGACGGCCGACGGGAAGGCCCGCTGGGTGATCGCCGCCGGCCCGGACGCGAAGATCGCGACCTTCGACGTCGGGATCAGGTGGTGCACCACACCGGACGGACCTGCCTTCAGGGGCCCGGCCCGCCTCGGCTCCCAGGTGGTCGCCCACTGGCTCCTGCTGGGCGCCCTCGAGAACGCCGGGTTCGTCGTCGAGGTCGAGGAGCCGTCCCAGAAGATGACCGGCACGAAGCTCACCGCGAAGGGTCGGGTCGTCGGCGCCTTCTCGCCGGTCGAGGTGGCCCTCAACCTGCTGCCCGTGACCAGGATCCTCCACAAGGTCACCGGCCACGTGGACGACTGCTACCGCAAGGTCGCGGGAGGCGTGGACCCGGCCCGCGCGCTCCCCGAGATGGTGGACAAGCTCGCGGGACCGGTCAAGAAGCTCAAGAAGGCGATTCGGAAGCAGCTGCAGAAGCAGCTGGACAAGCGGATGACCACCGTCTTGGCGATCAAGCTCTCGCACCGCTGGCTGAGAGGGCTCGACCACGTCGGCGCCTTCCTGGTCGACGACCTCGCCAAGCGCGTCGCCCTGGGAGAGGTGGCCGTCAAGGGCGCGGCCAAGCTGGTGGGCGAGTCGTTCCGGCTGGCGTTCGGAAAGCTGCGGTTCACGATCTGGCGGCCGCACGTGGTCGTGGACATCAAGAAGAACGGCAAGCACACGTTCACCGACAAGAGCAGCTCACCGATCTATCTGCCCATCGATGACGAGTGGAAGCACAAGACCGTGCCGTAGCCGCACGGCGCGCGGCCTTCAGGCGCGCACGTGCATCCGCTCCCCCTGAGGCCCGAAGATGCTCAGCACCTCGACGACCCGGCGCTCGGCGCAGCCGAACCAGTGCGGCGTCCGGGTGTCGAACTCCGCCACCTCCCCCGGGCCGAGCACGAGGTCCTGGTCGCCGAGCACCAGGCGGAGCCGGCCCTCCATGACGTAGAGCCACTCGAAGCCCTCGTGCGTGTTGGGCGACGGCACCCGGCGATGGGCCGGCCGCACCACCAACTTGTAGACCCGGAGCCCGCCCGGCTGCCGGGTCAGCGGGATGACCGTCGCCCAGTCCAGCTGGACAGGCTTGGCATGCACCCGGGGGTCGCCGGTGGGCGGTGCGTCGACGAGCTCGTCGAGCGTGACGCCGTAGACCCGCGCCAGTGGCAGGAGCAGCTCGAGGGTCGGCCGCCGGCCGCCGGACTCCAGCCGCGACAGCGTGCTGAGCGTGACCCCGGTCTGGCCTGCCACGTCGGCGAGCGTGAGCGACCGTTGCTGGCGCAGGGAGCGGAGCCGGGCGCCCAGCCCCGGGAACGGATCATTTGCCATATCAGCAAACTATCTTGTCAGTTGGCGCGGCGACAGCGCACTCTCGCCGCATGGACTCCTACGACGTCATCATCATCGGAGGCGGGGCGGCCGGTCTCGCCGGCGCCACCACGCTGGCCCGGGCCCGCCGCTCGGTCCTCGTCATCGACTCCGGCCGTCCTCGCAACGCGCCCGCCGCGGGCGTGCACAACTACCTGGCCCGCGAGGGCATGGCGCCGCTCGAGCTGCTGGCCACCGGTCGCGACGAGCTGGCGTCGTACGGCGGCAGCGTGCGCGTCGCGACCGTGCGCGACGCAGCGGGCGACGCTGAGAGCGGCTTCACGGTGCGGCTCGAGGATGGTGCGACGCTGCGGGCCCGGCGGCTACTCGTCACGACCGGGCTCGTCGACGAGCTTCCCGACCTGCCCGGACTGGCCGAGCACTGGGGCAGCGCCGTGCTGCACTGCCCGTACTGCCACGGGTGGGAGGTGCGGGACCGCAAGATCGCCGTGCTCGGGAGCTCGCCGCTGTCGTGGCACCAGGCCCTGATGTGGAGCCAGTGGACGAAGGACCTCACGTTCGTCCTGCACGACCAGCCCGAGCCCGACGCCGACCAGGCGCGGATGCTGGCCACCCGCGGCGTGCGGGTCGTCAAGGGCCGGGTCGACCGGGTCGCCGAGGAGGGCGGCCGGCTCAGCGGGCTCGTGGTCGACGGCGAGGTCGTGCCGGCCGAGGCAGTGGTCGTCGCCGGCTTCATGCGTGCGCGGTCGGAGGTGCTGAGCAGCCTGGGCCTGCACCCGGCCGACTTCCGGATGGGCGAGCACGTGGTGGCCACCCACATCCCGGCAGAGCCCACGGGGCTGACGTCGGTGCCGGGCGTCTACGTCGCCGGCAACGTCACGAACCCGGGCGCGCAGGTCATCGCCTCGGCCGCCGCCGGGATGATGGCCGGGGCCTCGATCAACATGGAGCTGATCATGGCCGACGCCCGCTGAGCAGGCGTTCGAGGCCGTCGAGGATGAGCTCGAGGCCGAAGCCGAACTCGTCCTCGAAGTCCCAGCCCGGCTGGAGCACGTGCTGGGTCGCGAGCTCCACCAGGTGCGGGTAGGCGTCGCCGGGCAGCGGGTGGATGAGCCCCTCGGCCACGTCGGCGGCCGACCGGTCGTCGTCGAAGGGCAGGTTCGCCGCCTGCGAGGAGAAGCCGTAGATGAAGCTGTCGAGCAGCGCGAAGGCGTGCCCGGTGTCGACGATCGAGAAGCCGCCTGCTCGCAGCGCGCCGATCACGGAGTCGTGGTGGGCCAGGGTCGCCGGTCCCGCGTTGGGGCGGGAGTCGACCAGCCCCACCGCCCACGGGTGCTTGGCCAGCACGCGCCGGGCGGCATGAGCGCGGTCGCGCATCGCCGTGCGCCAGTCGGTGTCGGCGGACGCCGTACCGAACTCGGCGAAGATCCGGTCCACCAGCCCGTCCAAGAGGTCGTTCTTGTTGGCGACGTGGTGGTAGAGCGACATCGCCTCGACGCCGACGGCCTGGCCGACCTTGCGCATGCTCAGCGCCGCGACCCCGCTCTCGTCCGCGAGCGCGAGGGCGGCGTCGATCACCACGTCACGCGTGAGCGCCTCGCGTCGAGCCGGTCTGCGGGGGGCCATGCCACCTCCACCCTTGACAATGACTTACAGCGTAAGTTGTACTACACCTTACACCGTAAGTCTGACCTTGGAGGCACCATGTCCCCGCTCACCCGCACCATGCGCGCCGTGACCCAGCAGCGCTACGGCGGCACCGACCGGCTGGTGCTCGCCGAGGTCCCCGTGCCCTCTCCGGGACCGGGTGAGGCGCTCGTCCGCGTCGAGGCCGCCGGCGTCGACCGTGGCGTCTGGCACCTGATGACCGGCAGGCCCTACCTGATGCGGGTCATCGGCTTCGGACTCCGGGGCCCGAAGTCGGCGCCCGGGATGGACCTCGCCGGCACGGTCGCGGCCGTCGGCGCCGGCGTCACGGGGCTGGCCGTCGGCGACGACGTGGTGGGCATCGGCACGGGCGCCTTCGCGGAGTACGCCGTCGCCCCGGCCGCCAAGCTCGTCGCCCGGCCGGCCTCGGTCAGCGCCGTGCGCGCCGCGGCGGTGCCGGTCTCCGGGATCACGGCTCTCCAGGCCGTGCGCGCCGCAGGCAT
Source organism: Nocardioides sp. LHG3406-4 (assembly GCF_049897745.1). Classification (NCBI taxonomy): domain Bacteria; kingdom Bacillati; phylum Actinomycetota; class Actinomycetes; order Propionibacteriales; family Nocardioidaceae; genus Nocardioides; species Nocardioides sp. LHG3406-4. Next base: position 162,129 of record NZ_JAFCWV010000007.1, on the reverse strand, counting down.
CGAGCCCGGGCAGTCCGTGCTGGTCCTGGGTGCGGCCGGCGGTGTCGGCTCCTTCGCCCTCCAGCTCGCCCGCCACCACGGCGGCGAGGTCACCGGGGTCTGCAGCGCGGCCAAGCGGGAGTTCGTCGAGGGGCTCGGCGCCGCCCGCGTCGTGGCGTACGACGAAGGCGGCACCGCGGGTCTCGGACCGTTCGACGCGATCATCGACACCGGCGGCCTGCGGTCCCTGCGCGAGCTCCGCACCATGCTCGCGCCCCGCGGGACCCTGGTGATCGTCGGCGGCGAGGGCGGTGGGCCGTTGCTCGGCGGCATCGGTCGGGCGGTCGGCGCCTCGCTGCTGTCACGGTTCGTGGCCCAGGAGCTGGTGATGCTGATGTCGGACGAGGACCCCGACGACCTGGCCGCGCTCGCCGCGCTGCTGGCATCCGGGGCCGTGGTGCCTCAGGTCGAGCGGACCTTCACCCTCGCCGAGACCGCCGCCGCCGTCGACCACCTGGCAGCGGGCAACGCCGTCGGCAAGGTCGTCGTGGTCACCAGGTCGTGACTCGGCCCTGCGGCCCTCCTCAGGCGGCGGGGTCGGGGTAGCGCTCCGAGAGGGCGTCGGTCAGCAGCGCCACCAGGGCCTCGAGCTGCAGGTCTGCCGACGAGGAGACCTCCTCGTCGGACCCGTCGAGCGCCCGGGCGGCGAGCCCGGCCTTGCTGTCGATGAGCTCGGCGATCTTGGTGTCGATCGTTTGCGAGGCGATGATCCGCCAGGCGGTGACCGGCTCGTCCTGGCCGATACGGTGCACCCGGTCGATGGCCTGCGTCTGCTCGGCGTCGGTCCACGACAGCTCGGCGAGCACGACGTTGGAGGCCACCTGGAGGTTCAGCCCGACGCCCGCGGCCAGCAGCGAGCAGACCACGATCGAGGTGTCGGGATCCTCGAGGAAGGACTCGATGTTCTTCTGCCGTGCCTTCGGCGTCTGGTCACCGCGGATCGAGGCGTAGCCGATGCCCCGCTCGGCGAACGTCGCCTCGGCGATGTCCATCACGTCGACGTGCCGGGCGAAGAACACCACCTTGCCGACGCTGCGGGCCAGCTGGGCGGCGTAGTCGGCCGCCAGCCCTGCCTTGGCCTGGCCGATGCGGCGCATCATCGCGAAGACGTTCTCGTCGGTCGACGCGGTGTCGTCGCGCTCCCAGCCGGCCACCCGGCGTACGAGCTCGTGGTCGATGCCCTCGACCGTGACACCCGACGTACGGGCGGCCAGGGCGCTGTCGTAGCGCGAGACGAGGCGTCGGGAGAGCTCCCGCTCGGCGTCGCGGATCGAGCGGCCTAGTGCGCCGTCGAGCTCCACGGGCAGGTCGGCGATGCGGCGGGCCGGGATGTCGGCCGCCACGTCGACCTTGCGACGCCGCACGATGCCCATGTCGATGACGGCGGCCCGGGCGGAGGGGTAGAACCCGGGGTCGGCCGGGGTGAGCCCGTTCTCCTCCAGCTTGTGCATGAGCTCGGCGCCCGGGGAGTTCGGCTTGATCCAGCCGAGGAACTCCCAGATGGCGCGGAAGTCCTCGATGTCATTGATGAGCGGAGTCCCGGTCAGCGCCATGAGCAGCGGCCGCGCGATGCGGGCCCGGATCCGCTCCGAGAGGGCGAGCACGTTGCGCGAGCGCTGGGAGCTCTTGTTCTTGATGAAGTGCGCCTCGTCGATGACCATGCTGCGGAAGCCGAGGTCGCCGAGCCAGCCGACGTGCCGGTCGAGGATGTCGTAGTTGACGATCATGATGTCGGCGAAGCCGTCGATGGTCTCGCCGTCGCCGTGCACCACCGTGGCGGCGCGCTGCGGCGTCCAGAGCTCGGCCTCGTGGGCCCAGTTGGCCTTCACCACGTTGGGCACGACCGCCAGCAGCGGGTAGGCGTCGGCGGCCTGGGCGGCCAGCAGCGCCTGGGCGGTCTTGCCGAGCCCGGGCTCGTCGGCGAGCAGGAACGTGCGGTGCCCGGCGGCGGCAGCGGCCACGACCTCGGCCTGGTGGCGCATCAGCTGCAGGTCGGCGGGTGCGCGCAGGGATCCCGGGTCGGGCAGGGCCATGCTCGCGACGGCGCCACCGGCAGCGCGCTCGAACGACGTGAGCAGCGGTCCGATCAGCTCCCACGTCGCGAGTCGCCGAGGGGTCGACTGCAGGGCGGCCTGGCGCTCTGCGGCGGTGAAGTCCTGCGGGAGGAACGGGTTGGCCAGCTGCCGGGAGATCACCGAGCGGGGTACGACGCGGCGCTGCTCGGCGACGGGCGCGGTCTCGGGCTCGTCGGACTCCTCCTCGGCCGGGACCTCGATGCCGGCGGCCTCGAGCATCTCCAGGCGCATCGCCTTGGCGGCGTCGGAGACGACGGCGTCCTCGCCGAGCAGCTCGAAGAGCGACGGCTCGCGGGTGGCCGTCTTGGCCAGGATGATGGCGATCCCGTCGAGGCGCTGCAGCTGCTCGCTGCGGTAGCTCTCGGACGACGACTCGTCGGCCTTGACCCGGGCGCGCTCCTCGCGGACGAGCAGCGCGACGACCTGGAACCTGACGTGCGACTGCCGGGTCATGGTGCCGCGCTGGACGGCGTGCTCGACCTCGCGTGCGGCGCGGGCCAGCTGCGGGATGATGCCCTCCTGGTCCCGGGCGCGGGAACCCCGCCGGTTGCGCGACTGGGTCCGCGTGCTGCCGGACCGGCGCTGGCTACGTGGGGCCAAGGACTCCTCCTCATGGCTGGTGATCAGCCGGTGGTGCACCTGCACCCGAGCAGCCGGCTGGTCCGGCGCCCGACACGTCGTACGACGCGGTCGTGGGCCGGAGCCCGAGATGCGTGCCCTGCGACCTGGAACAGGTCAACCGGGCCGCGAGAGCGGCCGGGTCAGGGGTGTCGACGTGCACCCAGCATATAGGTAGTCCGGCCACGCGTGGGCACGACCCGGGCGGCGCCCTGCCGCCCGGGCCGTTCCAACCGAGGATCAGCGCCGGACTCCCGTCAGGGTCGGGGTCGGCGCCGACCGTGCTCCGGCCTTCCGCAGGGTCACCAGTCGGCGTTCGGACACGGTGCCGTTCACCTCGCGCGTGGACGTCGCGTAGCTGCCGACCGACCAGGCGATCGCGTCGATGTTGCGGTCGAACGCGCGACGGTCGACGTTGCCCAGGTTGTCGCAGGCGGCGTGGTAGCAGGGGTCGTAGGCGATCCCCGCCGTGCCGCCCCAGAGTGCCGCCTGCTCGGCCGTCTTGATGCCCTCGGCACCGGTGAACAGGCCGCCCGCCGGGATGCCGACGGCGATGAAGCCGCCGTAGTCGGAGCGGCCCGTGAAGTCGGTGCCCTGGGTCGGCACACCCAGCCGGTCCTCGATGAACGAGGCGAGTGTCTCCTCGATCTGCGCGGAGCCGTACGGCCCCGGACCAGCACCGACCGCGTCGGAGTCGTCGCCGTCGTACACGAAGTAGGCGGCGTTGGGCGAGCCGATCATGTCGAAGTTCAGGTAGAGCGCGATGTCGAGCTGCTGCTCGAAGCTCAGCGAGTCGACGTAGGCCTGCGACCCGACCAGCCCCAGCTCCTCCGTGCCCCACCAGGCGAACCGCACGGCGTTCTTCACCGTGGCCCTGCCGCCGAGCTCCAGGGCCACCTCGAGCAGGCCGGCCGAGCCGGTGCCGTTGTCGTTGATGCCCGGGCCCGCCTCCACGCTGTCCAGGTGCGCGCCGGCCATCACGACGTTGTCGGTGCGGCCCTTGCGCGTCTGCGCGATGACGTTGCGGCTGGTCATGGTGCGGATCTCCACACTGGGGTCGGCCGTCGCGGTCTGGCCCGACAGCCCCACCAGGGTGTTACCCGTCGCGAAGTCGACGAAGCCCACCGGGATCGTGGCCGGCTCACCGAGGGTGCCGTTGAGCAGGTCGGTGCCGGTCTCCGTGTTGGAGATGATCACGTGGATCGCACCAGCGGCCGCGGCGTTCTGCGCCTTCACGATGAAGTTGCAGGCGCCCCGCCTGATCACCACGATGTCGCCGGTGTAGTCACCGCCGGCGAAGTCGCCGGCCTCGCAGCCCGGGGTGGCGTCCTCGGGGAGCACGACCATCGGGGCCGTCACGCCGCCCGCGGGTGCCGCGATGCTCTCCTGGAGCAACCCGAGCGTGAACGTCTGCGTGCCCACCACGAGGGTGCCGTCGGCCGCGACCCGCTCGTCGTAGGTGAACTCCGGCGTCGTGACCCGGTAGCCGGACCTGCGGAGCAGGCCGGCGACGTACTCCACGCTGGCGTCGTAGCCAGGGGTGCCGGACGCCCGGGTGCCGCCGTTGCGGTCGGCGATCCGCTGGAACGCGACCAGGTGCCGGTTGGCGTCGGCCCCGTCTGCCTTCTTCACCAGCTGGCGAGCGAGGCTGGTCTCGGCCTTCCCGGGATGCTTGTTCGTGTGTGCGGACGCCGAGCTCGGCGTCATAGCCATCACCACGGAGACTGTGGTGGCGAGCGCAACCCCGCACATGAGGCGGGACTTCCTCCAACTGTCCATGTGCTTCCTCCCTCGACGGCAGGGGGCCCGATGCACGCACCTGCCCGTACCGGCACAGTGAGCCGGTCCGCACCGAGACGTCAAGATTCAGGAAGTGAAGCGGCACCCCGCTCAGCCGCGGCCTCCGCGGCCTGCTTCTCGTCGACCCGCCGCCTGACCCGGCCGATCCCCGGCAGCTTGGCGAGCATCAGGTTGAGCTCCCGCGAGACGTCGAGCAGGTCGTGCAGGTCGGGGGCGACGCTCGAGAGGCTGTCGAGCACCGGGATCAGGTCGGCCTCGAACTTCACGACGAGCCCCGGCAGGTGGTCGACGAGCGTGACGAGCGCGTCTATCTCGGCCGGGTCGGTGGTCTCGGCGAGACGCTCCAGCGTCGGCTGCAACGCCGTGAGCGGCGGCTCGAGCCGGTCGAGAAGGGCGACCAGGCGGTCCAGGGGAGCGGCGAGGTCGGTCATCACCCGGTCAGCCGCGGCCCTGGTCTCGTCGACGGCGGCCACGACCTCGTCGGCGCGCTGCCGGGTCTCCTCCATGCGTGAGAGCAGCCCGCCGACGTCACGCAGCAGCCGCTCGGCACCGCCGACCAGCTCACCCACCCGGGGCACCAGGGCGGCGAGCTCGAGGGGGTTGGGGATCGACGGCAGTCGCACCCTTCAAATCTAGCCCCGAGGAGCCAGCACGCCAGGCCGGCGACCGACACGTCGTACGACGCGGTCGGGGGCCGGAGCGTGGGGCGGTCGGGCTCAGGCGCCCGACAGGTCGAGGGCGATGTCCACGATCATGTCCTCCTGGCCTCCGACCAGACGGCGCCTGCCCACCTCGGTGAGGATTGTGCGGACGTCGAGGCCGTAGCGCTCGGCGGCGACCTCGGCGTGCCGGAGGAAGGAGGAGTAGACGCCCGCGTAGCCGAGGGTCAGGGTCTCCCGATCCACCCGCACCGGTCGGTCCTGGAGCGGGCGCACCAGGTCGTCGGCAGCGTCCTGCAGGCGGAACAGGTCGCAGCCGTGCTTCCAGCCGAGGAGGTCCGCGACGCCGACGAACGCCTCGATCGGGGTGTTCCCAGCGCCCGCCCCGTGGCCGGCCAGCGACGCGTCGACCCGGGTGGCGCCCTCCTCGACCGCGACCACGGAGTTGGCCACCGACAGCGACAGGTTCTCGTGAGCGTGGATGCCGATCTCGGTCGTGCCCGAGAGCACGTCGCGATACGCGCGCACGCGCTCCCGGACGCCGTCCAGCGTGAGCCGCCCACCGGAGTCGGTGACGTAGACGCAGTGCGCGCCGTAGGACTCCATGAGGGCGGCCTGCCGGGCCAGCTCGGTGGCCGGCGCCATGTGACTCATCATGAGGAAGCCCGAGACGTCCATCCCCAGCTCGCGGGCGGTCTCGATGTGCTGCGCGGCGATGTCGGCCTCGGTGCAGTGGGTCGCCACCCGCACGGAGGCGACGCCGAGCGCGGCCGCCTGCCGCAGCTCGGCGATCGTGCCGATCCCGGGCAGCAGCAGCGTCGTCAGTCGCGCCGTCCGGAGCTGTGAGGCGGCGGCCTCGATCCACGCCCAGTCGGTGTGGCTGCCCGGCCCGTAGGTGAGCGAGCCGCCGGCGAGGCCGTCGCCGTGAGCCACCTCGACGGCGTCCACCCCAGCTGCCTCGAGCGCCGCGGAGATCGTGCCGACGTCGTCGGTGCTGATGCGGTGTCGCACGGCGTGCATGCCGTCACGGAGCGTCACGTCCTGCACGAACACCCGGGGCGCCTCGTCTCTGGTCCCGTTCATGCGCGCACCGCCTCGTCCAGCTGCGTCGCCAGCTGCTCGCCGACCTGGAGGGCTGCGCTGGTCATGATGTCGAGATTGCCCGCGTACGACGGGAGGTAGTGGGCGGCGCCCTCGACCTCCAGGAACGCCGTGACCTGATGGGTCACTGGAGTCTGGGTCAGGGTGTGCACGGGCTGGTCGGCCGGCACGGGCACGACCTGCACCTGCTGCTTGAGGCGGTAGCCCGGGACGTACCTGGCCACCGCGGCGACCATCTCGACCACCGAGCGCTTCACCTCCTCGGCGTCGACGTCGCCGACCAGGGCGAGCACCGTGTCGCGCATGATCAGCGGCGGCTCGGCCGGGTTCAGCACGATCACCGCCTTGCCCCGCGCGGCGCCGCCGACCGTCTCGATCGCGCGTGCGGTCGTCTCGGTGAACTCGTCGATGTTGGCCCGGGTGCCGGGACCCGCCGATCTCGAGGCGATCGACGCCACGATCTCGGCGTAGGCGACCGGCGTGACGCGCGAGATCGCAGCGACGATCGGGATCGTGGCCTGGCCGCCGCAGGTGACCATGTTGACGTGGTCGGCCTGCAGGTGGTCGCCGAGGTTCACCGCCGGGACGACGTACGGGCTGGTCGCGGCGGGGGTCAGGTCGATCAGCTTCTTGCCGTACGGCGCCAGCGCGGCCGTGTTGGCGCGGTGCGCTCCCGCGGAGGTCGCGTCGAAGACGATGTCGATCTCCTCGAAGCCCGGAAGCGCGATCAGGCCCGCCACGCCGTCGGAGGTCGTGGGCACGCCGAGTCGCGCGGCGCGGGCCAGCCCGTCGGAGAGCGGGTCGATGCCGACCAGCGCACCCATCCGCAGGCGCTCGGAGACCCTCAGGACCTTGATCATCAGGTCGGTGCCGATGTTGCCCGAGCCGATGATCGCCACGTTGCGTCGCTTGCTCATGCCGGTCTCCCTCCGGGGGACTCGCTGTCGGAGAAGGTGGTGTGGACCTCGCCCAGCCCGCTGATCCGCGCCGTGACCACGGCGCCGGAGGACACCGGCACCATCGGACCCAGCGCCCCGGAGAGCACGACCTGCCCCGCCAGCAACGGGTCGCCGAGCTCGCGCAGCGTCCGGGCCAGCCAGGTCAGGGCGAGCAGCGGATCGCCCAGGCATGCCGTGCCGTCGCCGGTCGACACGACGGAGCCGTCGACCTCCAGCTCCATGCGGGCCTCGATCGGAGTGAACGCGTCGAGGCCGACCCGGCGGTCGCCGAGCACGTAGAGCCCGCTCGACGCGTTGTCCGCCACCGTGTCGCCGAAGGTGATGTCCCAGCCCTCGACCCGGCTGTCGACGATCTCGAGGGCGGCCATCGCATAGGCGACGGCGCCCCGCACCTGGTCCAGGGCCAGGTCGCCGTCGGCCAGGTCCTCGCCGAGCACGAACGCCACCTCCGCCTCGACCTTGGGCTGGAGCAGCCGCTCGGTCGGCACGGGTCCGGCCGAGACGTCCATGTCGTCGAAGAGCACGCCGAAGTCCGGGCGATCGACACCCAGCTGTGCCTGCACCGCAGGCGAGGTGAGCCCGATCTTGCGGCCGACCACTCGAGCGCCGGTCGCGAGCCGGTACTCGGTCAGCCAGCCCTGGACCGCGTAGGCGGCGGCTACGTCGTCAGCGCCGATGAGGTCACGGACGGGAGCGCACGGACGCCGGTCCCTCGCGGCATGGAGCAGCCGCCGGGCGGCGGCTCTGACCGCTTCGGACGAGTGGGGACTGAGGATGGTGTCGCTCACCCGGCAACCCTGGACGACGGCCGCACGCCACCGCCACTCATCGGTTCCGCTCCGCGGAACTCCAGCCGGAACCAGCAAGCGCGCGACCGATCCCGTCGGCCACGGAGACGACGAGGTCACGCTGCCGTACGGCGTGGAACCGGGTGATCGGGCCCGAGACGCTGACGGCGGCGACGACGGAGCCGGACCCTTCGCGCACCGGTGCGCCCACGCAGGTCAGGCCGGGCGCGCTCTCCTCGAACTCGAAGGCCGCTCCCGTGGCCCGGACCTGCTCCAGCTCACGCTCGAGCAGCCCGGGCGCCACGACTGTGCGTGGCGTGTGCCGGGCCAGCGGCCCACCCAGCACCCGCGCTCGCACCTCGGCCGGCGCATGGGCCAGCAGCACCTTGCCGATGGCAGTGACGTGCAGGGGCATCCGTCCGCCGAGCCGCGACGGTGCGGCCACCGCCCGGTGCCCGACGGTCTTGGACAGGTAGACCACCTCGTCGCCATCGCGGATGCCGAAGTGCACGGTCTCGCGGAGCTGCCCGTAGAGCTCCTCGAGGTACGGCGTCGCCAGCTCGAGCAGACCGCGGCCGGTGGCGGCTCGCATGCCGATCTCGAAGATCCGGCCACTGAGCCGATAGCCCTCGTCGTGCCGCTCGAGGAGACCTGCACTCACCATGTCGGCGGCGACGCGGTGCAGGGTTGCCTTGGCGAGCTCGGTGCGGCCGCGGAGCTCGGTGAACGTGAGCACGTGATCGTCGGGGCCGTAGGCGGTCAGTACCCGCATGGCCTTGGGCAGCACTCCCGCACGGTCACCCGTCATCGGTCCTCCTTTCCGACAGCTGTGGCGGCGCCGTCGCCCCGGGCGGCCGACCGGCCACGGGTGGACGAACAGGCCGATCTAAGTGGCCGAGCTGCTGCCCTGGACGCGACGGAGCAGGTACGCCCAGGCGGCCTCGATGTTGCTGCGCGTGAAGTGCTGGTCGCGCTTGCGGATGGCCTCGTCGTCACTGGAGTAGCTGAAGTCCGGGGTCGCCGCTGCGGTCAGCAGCTGCAACCGGGCCGCGCGTTCCAGCATCACGGCCGTCACCACCGCCTCGGCGACGTCCGCCCCCACCGTGACCATGCCGTGGTGCGCGAGCAGTATCGCGGGGCGATCCTCGAGTGCCTCGGCGACGGCCCGGCCCTGCTCGGGCGTGGTGATGAGCTCGCCCGATCCGTAGCGGGCCAGCCGGTCGGGGACGAACAGCGTCGCGTCGTGCGAGATCGGACGCATGGGCATGCCCGTCGCCCCGAAGGCCACGACGTGCGGCCAGTGCGTGTGCACGACTGCGCCGACGTCCGGGCGCGATCTCATGATCTCGGTGTGGATCGGCGACTCGATGTGCCGAGTGCCACCGCCGGCCAGTGTCGTCCCGGAGTCGTCGACGAGCACGAGCAGGTCGGCCGTCATCTCCTCGAAGCCGAGCCGTGACGACTTCATCCAGGCACCGCGGCCCTCGCTGTCGCGCACCGACGCGTGTCCCCAGATCAGGTCGTCCTGCGCGTACCCGCCCAGGACGCTGCAGGCGGCCAGCAGCTCAGAGTGCTGATCCGTCACGGGAACCAACTCCGTTCACAGAGGGGACCGGGCCCGGTGACCGAGGGACGGCCGGTGCCTCCGGACCACCGTCCTTCTCCCCGCCTGCCGGGGTCGGGACGCGCAGCCAGCGGGCCAGGTCGGCCACGACGGCGTCAGCCTCGCTGGCGACGAACACCGCCGCCACATATCGGTCGGGCTTGACCAGCACGAAGCTTCCTCGAACGCCGGCCATCACCTCGTTGAGAGTGTCCTCGGCGTCGACGATCGCCGGACGCGTTCCTGCCGGCGGTGGCAGGAGGTCCTCCCAGACGACGTCGATCTCACGCAGTGCAGGCAGGCCGTGGCCCGCGGCGATCGCGGCCACGTGATCCCAGTCGCTGCCGTCGACGTCGACTCCGAGGAGCGCGAAGCCGCTGCCCAGGACGTCGTCCAGCCGGCGCGGGCGCAGGCTCGGGCTCGGCAGCACCCACGGCTGGGGCAACAGCGACCCGACCAGGGGCCGATCGTCGCGGGCGCCGCGACTCACGACACCCTTCGCGTGGACGGTCTTCGGCCGATAGCGCATCTCGCCCAGATAGCGCCGCCCCGCCGGCGCGAGCAGCATGGCTCTGACGACGGCGTCGCGGACCAGCGCTCGCCACCGACTGGTCGTCATCACGACGCGACCGAGCCTCTCGGAGAACTCGACGGTGTCCTTGGCATGCTGTCGTCGTTCGAGCTGGTAGGTGGCGAGCACGTCCGGTGCCAGGTCGCCATGCCAGACCATGGCGAGCTTCCAGGCCAGGTTCGCCGCGTCGCGCACCCCCGAGTTGAGGCCCTGGCCAGCGAACGGCGGCATCATGTGCGCGGCATCGCCCAGCAGGAAGCAGTGCCCGGACCGCCACTGCTCGGCGACGATGGCATGGAACCGGTACACGACGCTGCGCTCGATCTGATCGTCCGTGATCGCCCGGTGCGGGGCCAGGAGGTCCGCCACCAGGTCCGAGCTCGGAGGCTCACTCGGCACGCCTTCGCCGGGCTTCAGCCGGAACTCGTAGCGGCACCTCCCGTCCCGGCCGGGGACGATGACCGCAGGGCGCCTGGGGTTGCCGTGATGCATGCCGTAGCGCTCGCGGTGGTGGTCGTCGAGCACATCCACGACCAGCCAGGTCTGCTCGTGAGAGCGACCGGACATCTCGATGCCGAGGACCTGACGGACCGTGCTGCGGCCGCCGTCGCAGGCGGCGACCCAGCTCACCTCGGTCTCCTCGAGCCGGCCCGTGGCCAGGTCGCGCAGCTGGGCCGTCACGCCTGCTGCGTGGTCGGTGAGACCGACCACCTCGGTCGCGAACCGCACGTGGGTGCCCCGTTGGGCCAGCTGGCCGGCGAGCACGTTCTCGAGCTCGGGCTGGGCGAACTGGTTCTTGAACGCGTACCCGAGCTGGTACGGCCGTCCACCCCGCGCCTGGAACAGCACGCGGTCGTGTCGGTCGTAGTAGCGGGTCCCGGTGCCCGGCACGACCACCTGCTCGATCTGCTCGGACAGACCGGCCGACTGATACACGCGCAGTGACTCGGCATCGAGACTGATCGCCTTCGCCTCGTCGCTCGTCGAGGCATTGCGCTCGACGATGATGACGGAGACGCCCTGAGCCACCAACAGGTTCGCGATGGTGAGCCCCACGGGTCCGGCACCGACGACAAGGACCGGCTCGGATGGCCGACTGGCGTTCGACAAGTGCGTTCCTCACGTTCCCTTGTTGCGGCGATGGCGGCTCGACACAAGGCCCGCACCAGCTGAATCGGACTGACCTCCCACAGCGCCGGCGCACGAGGCGCCGAGTGCCTGGGATCGGATCGGAGTGGCTCAGACGACCGGCTGGTAGGCAGGGCCGCCGTCGTCCAACAGGCGGGCTGCTTCGGCATAGACCCCCTCGGGGTCCTGATCGAGGTTCAAGGTCTTGCGGAACGGCTGCCGCACGTCGCGCTCGATGCGCAGGTAGACCTCGTTCCGATTGCCCTCCGGGTCGAAGAAGTAGATCCCGAAGGCGTTGCCGTGCGTCACCTCCTGCTGCACCGGGACGCCTTCGTCGATGAACCGGAAGTGGAACTCCCGAAGAGCATCCAGGGATTCCACGCGCCACGAGATCTGGTGGGTGAGCTTCACGTCCTCGGGGGCGTTCCTCCCCCGCTGCAGCACGAACTCGTGGTGCTCGTCCTCCGGTCGGGCGCTGAAGAAGACGATGCCCATGTCCGCGTCCTCGTCTGTGACGGTGAGCCCGAGGACGCGCTCGTAGAAGTCCCGCATCCGATCGAGGTCGTCGACCCACAGACCAGTGTGTCCAAGCCCGGTGATCATCGTTGGAGCTCCTCTTCGTGGTCGGGCAGCGTCGTCGCGAACAGGTCCATGGCCATCCCCCAGGCCTGTTGGGCGGCCTCAGGGCGGTACATCTGCGGACGGGCGTCGCAGTGGAATGCGTGGCCCGCGCCGGGGAAGATCTCGATCCGCACGTCCTTGTCGTGCTCAGCGGCCGCGGTGCGGATCGCCTCCAGGTCAGCCTCGGGGATCGTGGGATCGGCGTCGCCGACCAGGAACAGCAGCGGCCCGCCCAGCCCGGCGATGCGATCGAGGACCGAGTGCGGCCCCGAGGCCGCGCCGGGACCGTAGAAGACGGCAGTGGCGGCCAGCTCTGGGAGCGCCGTCGCAGCGGTGAAGGCAGCACGGCCGCCGAAGCAGAACCCCATCAGCGCGATGCGGTCACGACCGATGCCGTCGGCGGTCGTCAGGTGGTCGCACGCAGCGGTCACGTCGGCAGTGACCTGGTCCCGGCCCAGAGCCCCGATCAGCGGCATCGCGGTCGCGTGGTCCGCGTAGTCCACGGTCTCCGTGCCCGTGCGGTGGAACAGGTCCGGCGCAATGGCCACGAAACCCCGGGCTGCGGCGCGATCCGTGACGTCCTGGATGTGGGCGTTGACCCCGAAGGCCTCCTGCAGGACCACGATCGCGCGACGCGGCCGGGAGTCGGCGGGCTCCGCCCGGTAGACCCGCATCATCCCGTCGGGGGTCACCACCTGGTGCCACGAGGATTCGATAGGAACGCTGGATTCCACGACGAGTTCTCCCTTTGCTCAGTGCCGTCAGGGTGTCGCTGTGCCGGTTCGTCGGTCGGCAGCAGTGGCCGGCCGGACGATGATGCTTGTACTGTATCGCAGGACATAAGACCTGACAATCGCGACCACCGTGAATGCGGCAGCAGCTTCCGACACCTGGCGGACGGCGCCGCGCCGCCCTCCGGCGTCACCCACAAACAGGCAGCACGAAGCTCCCGACCCACCCATGCGGGCGCGTCAGGGCACGCAGACGCCGTCGAGCCGACGGGTGCGGCGACGGCGGTCGATCGGGCGCGGAGCCGGACCTACAGGTCGAGCTCGATCACACGCTCGGTGATCGTGGCCGCGGCGGCGAGGACGCCTTCGGTCATGACCTTGGCCTGCTTGGCATTCACGCGCGTCGACAGCGCCGCGATGCTGACAGCCGCGGACACCGATCCGTCATGGCCGCGGATGGGCGCCGCGATGCCGAGGACGTCCGGGTCCACCTCGCCGCGGGTGAGGGCGTAGCCGTCCCTGCGGATCTGCTCGAGTCGCTCCTCGATCGCCTGGGCGTCGACCAGCGTGCTGGCCGTGAATCGTTGCAGGGGCGCCTCGCTGAGAACCCGCCGGATCTCAGCCTGCGGCAGCCACGCCAGCAGCGCCTCGGCCGCCGCGCCCGCGTTGATCGGAAGCACGTAGCCGCGCTCGTACGACAGCCGGATCGCCCGCGGGGCCTCGACCCGCTCGAGACACACGACGGCGCTCCCGGAGCGCCGAGTGAGGAGAACGGTCTCCTGGACGCTGTCGGCGAGCTCCTGCATGGCCGGCAGCGCCGTCTCCGCAAGCCCGACGCGGCCGCGAGCGACCCGAGCGAGCTGGAAGATCCTCGGCCCGAGCTGGAACCCGCCGTTCGTCTCGGCGATGAACCCGGACTGCACGAGGCTCGACAGGTAGCGGTAGCCGGTCGAGCGCGCGACCCCGATGTGCTCGGAGATCTCCGCTCCGGACCAGACCGGCTTCTCCTCACTGAAGAGCTGGAGCACGACCAAGGCACGGTCGGCCGTCGAGTTGCGCTCGCGGTATCCGCTCGCTTCAGACTTCCGTCCTGACATGTAGGACATCCTACCATCGCTGGTCATGACACCGCCATTCGCGGTCGTGTCCCGTCTCGGCCGCGCTGCGACCCGAGCTCAGAGGTACCCCTTGGCTTCCCAGTAGCGCCGAGCGGCTGGATGGAGCGGGACGTCGAGGGGCGCGTCCGGATGTGTCCCGCACATGCGCTCCAGGGGCAAGGGTCCTGGCCCGTCCCACGGGATGACATCGCGCTGTTCGTCGAGCGCCGCACAGAATCGCTCGATGAAGTCGTCGTCGGCCTCGGCGTGGCAGAACACCGGCCACCCGCTGAAGTCGACGACCTCGACGTCGCGCCCCAGCCCCGGTGCGACCTCGGGCGTGATGGTCATGGTCCGGTACCCCATGGCCCTGAGCCGGTCGAGCGTGTCCTCGCGCAGGGACAGGAAGGTCATGCCCTGCTCCAGCGCCTTGGTGCCCCAGATCGGCCAGGCCTCGTCGAAGATCGCGGTCCGCTCGCCGGTCGCCACCGCTCCGAGGCGGTTCGGCCCGCTGGCCATGCCGGCGTCGTGGAAGATCTGGCTGCCGGCAGACTCGAGATCGGCCAGCGGACAGCCCGCCGCCGCGAGGACGTCGCTCATCACCGCGTGCACGGAGTGGTTCGGCTCCCTCCCCCGCACCGAGATCTTCAGCGGGTGCCGTCCCTCGGCCAGCTCCTCGACGAACTGGAGCCCGCTGTCGGCAGGCACCGCGAACATCAGGAAGTCGAACTGCGGCAGCACCGTGACCGCGCGCACCGGGGCCGGGCGCCGGAAGGCACCAGACCCTCGGTAGGCGAGGGTCAGCAAGGCGGACGGGTTGATGATGGCTAGGTCCGCCTCGCGCTCGACGACCGCATCGATCCCCTCCGGCGTGTCACTCGCCAGGAAGCGTGCGTGCCAACGGTTGTCGCCCTGGGGGCGGATGGAGATCTCGACCTGCGTGCCGAAGCTCGGCCGCTTGCGTCCGCGCACCATCGAGGCGGCCGCCTCGAGCATCAACAGCGAACGGATCGCCGGCGGACTCTCGAAGCGGGCGGCCTCCGGCTGGTCGGGTCGGCCGGTCACTGCTCGATCTCGCCGACGATCGCCTGGTAGTCGGCGAAGATCCGCGGGTCCTCGATCTCGAAGTCGATCGACGTGCCGCCCTCGCGGATGCTCGTGCGGGTCGGGACGATGTCCTTGGTCTCCGGGGTCTTGAAGCCCTGCGCGAAGCCGGCCGGGTTGTCGGAGCTGCCGTACCGGACGGCGACCTGGAGAGCGGCGTCGTCACCGGTGTTGAAGTGCTGGTGGAACCACTGGTCGGGCGGGCAGAACGTCGAGCCCTCGCGCCACTCGACGCGCACGACCTGGTCCTCGTTGCCGTTCTCGTAGGGCCGCAGACCGGCCTGGCTGGGCCACATCAGGCTGTAGCCGTGGGACTTGGCGATCAGCAGCACGGCGCCCGGGGCGTGGTAGTGCGCCTTCTGCCGGCGGCGCGGAGGCCACTCGGCCAGGTGCCCGGCCAGCGTGTTGTCGGCCATCTCGAAGACGGTGATCTTGGAGTTGACGCCCCGGCGCTCGTCGGCGTCGATGGGCAGGTTCAGCACGTCCGGGACGATGTTGGTCCGCAGCGCCGCGACGCCGGTGGTCGCGGTGTGCCGTGCGGACTGGCTGGCGAAGTCGGCGGTGGGCGCGAACCGCGAGGTGAAGTAGTGGTTGTTGTTGAAGACGAAGTCGTGGTCGTGGAAGAGGTCCATGACCATCGGCGCGGTGGTGACACTGGTGTAGACGGCCGGCACCTCGCTGGTGTTCCGCATGACGTACCAGCAGTTCAGCGGGATGCAGAACAACGAGTAGGGCTGCCACGGGATGACCTCGCGGGCGCCGGACTCGCCCGGCGCCCAGATCTCGATCTCGCCGTGGCCCTCGAAGACCATGACGACCTCTTCGAACAGGTGCTTCTGCGGCTTGGTCTCATGGCCCGCGGCGAGGTCGGCGACGTACATGCCGGTGTAGCCCTCCATGCCGAACAGGTCGATGAAGGAGGCGTTGCAGCCGACGGCGTCCCACGGCTTGCGCACGACGTCTCGGACGTTGGACACGCCCCAGGTCTCGAGGATCGGGATCTCCTGCTCGCGCATCCAGCGCTGGTAGGGCGTCGGCGGCGTGAACGGCTTGCTGCGTGGTTCGTTCTCTGCGGTCACTTCTGTGGGTCCCTTCGATCTCGACAGGTCAGATTCCGAGCAGCGTGGCGGCGCTGGTCCCGAGGATGGCCTCGTGCTGCTCGACGTTGATGGGCAGGTCGCGGATGTGCACGAGACGACTCGCGAACTCCTCGCGGGTCTTCGTGTACGGGTAGTCCGTGCCGAACAGCAGGCGGTCAGGACCGAGCGTCTCGACGGCGCAGGTCAGGGCCGGCACGTGGCGCACGGCGGTGTCCCACCACAACCGGTTCAGGCCCGTGTGGGGCGCGTCCTCGGTGGTCAGGCCGTCGGCCAGCCACTTCTGCTCCGCCATCTGGATGTGCCGACTCACTCGGCCGTAGATGAACGGCAGCGTGCCACCGAGGTGCGGCACGATGAAGTTGATCCGGGGGTAGCGCACGACCACCCCGGACAGCAGCAGCCGGATGCCGGCGATGGTGTCCTCGACCATGCCGCCGATGGAGCGCTGCATGCCGAGGTCGTTCTCGCCGAAGCCGGCGAACGCCATGGAGGGATGGATGAAGACGGTGGAGCCACGGGCATCGAGGGCCTCGTAGACGGGCGCGAACCGCGCGTCGTCCAGGTCGTGCTCGAGAACGCTCGTGCCGAGCGTGACGCCGACGCAGTACTCCTCGTCGCCGATGCGGTCCAGCTCGGCCAGGGCGGCGTCGACGTGCGGGAGGGGCAGCACCGCCCAGGTCCGCAGCCGTCCGTTGCTCTCCACCGACGTCTGCAGGTAGGTGTCGTTCGCCTGGTGGGCCAGGGCGACGGCCGTCCCGACGTCAGCGTGGTAGGGCTGCAGGACACCCACGGACAGCAGGCCGATGTCGACGCCGTACGCCTCCATCAGCTCGAACCGCTCGTCGAGAGAGACGCTCTGCTGCGGCGCCGCGCTCAGCTGGGGCAGCCGCCCACCCGCCTTCTCGATGCTGTCCATCAGGCCCGCCGGGAACAGGTGCGAGTGAACGTCGATGATCATCGAAGCGTCCTCAGTGGGTCAGGAAGTCGGTGACGATGCGCGCGTACTCGTCTGCATGCTCGGTCAGCACGAAGTGGCCGCTGCGGTCGCCCCAGATCACCGCGCGCGAGCGCGGGATCATCTTGAGTGCGTCCAGCGCCGTGGAGACCGGGATCATCCCGTCGTCGTTGCCGCAGACGTAGAGCACCTCGGCCTCCAGCCTCGGCAGCACGTCGGACAGGTCCGAGTTGGCGGCGTTGGGGAACTCCTTGCGCGACGCGAGGTGGTCCGGCGCCAGCGCCTTCTCCAGACGGTTGTCGATCACCGACGCCGGGCGGAACTGCTCACGCGGGGTGAAGAACTCGAACATCGTCTGCATGTTCTCGCGGGTCGGGTCCTGCGCGAATCTGATCAGGGACTTGATCCCCGGGCGCGGCGGGCCCGGTTCGTGCGGGCCGAACTCGGAGGACTGGACCACGATCTTGCCCACCCGCTCGGGGTACTCGATGCCGAAGCGCAGGCACCCGGGCGCGAACTGCGACGAGCCGTACTGATGGGCGCGCTCGATGCCGAGCTCGTCCATGAAGTCACGCAGCAGGTCCGCGACGTAGACGTCCAGCGGGACGTCGTTGCGCTTGACGAGCTTCTGCGACTCGCCCCAGCCGGGCAGGTCGAGCAGGATCACCCGGAACGTCTTGCTGAGCTCGTCGATCACGTGCTTGGAGTTGTCCCAGGCGTTGGCGCCGGGGCCACCGCCGTGGGTGCAGATCAGGGCCGGCCCCGTGCCGGCCTCGTTGTAGTGCAGGCTGATGTCGTTGACGGTGACGAACCGGTCGGTCTCTTCCTTGGTCAGAGTCATGTCGTTGCTCCAATCACGCGAATGCGGCAGGTAGGTCGTCGACGAACAGCTCGTCGACCTCGAATCGGTGCGAGACCAGCCCCTGGTCCGCCGCCGTGGTCAGGAAGGTCTCGATCGCCTGGCGGTTGGCCGCCACGCCGTACGGCCACGGGTCGCCGCCGAGCAGCTCGCGCAGCTCGGGCAGCCTGTGCCCGAGCGGAGGCAGCGGCCACTCGGTGGCGGGGTCGGAGGAGGCGATGTCCTTGGCTTCGGAGTACGCCGCGAGCAGGGCCGGGACCAGCGCCGGCTCAGCCTCGGCCAGCTCCTCCTTGATCACCGTCACGTGCAGCAGGGGGAGCAGGCCGTCGGCCCGGTAGTAGTCGCGCTCGGCGGAGACGAGGTCGGGGTAGGCCGGCACCGTGAGCTCGGCGAGCTCCTCCGGCAGTGGCCGGCCGCCCTGCAGCAGGCAGGCGTCGATCTCGCCCGCCCTCATGAGCGCGGCCAGGTCACCGCCACCGACCGTCCTGAGCTCGACGGCGGCGGGCAGGCCACCCTCGAAGCGCTCCGGCTCGACCGTGACCCAGCTCGCCTTCTCAGGCGCGATGCCGTGCATGGTCTCGAGGACGTGCCGCTGCCACACGCACGACGAGATCCAGTACTGCGGCAGCCCGATGGTGCGCCCGGACAGCTGGTCGGGTGAGGTGAGGCCGCTGGCCTTGGACAGGTAGATGCCCGACTGCACGAAACGGCGTCCCGAGGTGAAGACAGGGATGGCTCGCAGCGGCAGACCGAGCTCCCTCGCCTTGGTGAACGCCGCGATCGACATCTCCCCGACGTCGTACTCCATCTGCAGCATGGCGCGGGAGTTCGCGTCGGTGGTCTTGGGGCGGAAGACCTCCAGCTCGACGCCCTCGACCGGGGCGGCGCCGGAGGTGATCGGCTGGGTGAGCCCGGTGGGCATCACGGAGAACGTGATCCTCACCGGAACAGCGCCACGCACTTGGAGGAGTTGAAGACGTAGGTCTCGGCGTAGCCGAGGATCTCCACGTCGCGGCCCTCCATCGCACCGGCCAGGCTGACCCAGTTGCGCATCTCGTGCTGGCCGCTGACCTGCATCTCCTCGGCAGACATGTCGCGCCACGCGGCGAACTTCCCCGAGCGCAGCTCCTCGAGGCGGGCCCGGTCGGCCTCGACGTCTCCCCACAGGTAGCCGTGCATCGGCGTCAGCGACGCGTGCGACCAGCTGGCGGAGCCGATGATGAGGGCGCGGTAAGGGCTGTCGGCCAGGATCTTGGCCACCTGCCGGCCGATGTCGTAGCAGCGCCGCGGCGTCGGCGAGTCGGGAGGCGCGACCTCGACGCCCTCCATCAGTCGCCCGGGCGAGATCGTCGCCTCGGGCGTGGGGACCTTGAGATTCACGCCGTAGCAGCTGACGTGGAAGGGGATGATCGGGTACGGGAACCCCTTGCGGTCCCAGTCCAGGTAGTCGACCGAGTGGCTGAACGCATGCCCCAGGTGGTCCATGTGATGGAGCCGCCAGGCGCAGGCGACGTCGAAGTCGTTGCGCACGAGCTCGTTGGCCAGGTAGGTCCCGACGACCTTGCTGCCCCGGACGGTCGCCTGCAGCGCGGGGTGGGGCAGCGGCTCGGGAGCCAGGCCCTTGCCGACCTTCGGCGCACCCTTCGCGACGTCGGCGAGGTCGAACTCGTCTGCCGCGTAGATGCAGAACGGCGGGAGAACGTCTTCCTTGAAGTTCTCGTACTGGTCGTCGGCGAAGATGACCACGATGTCGGGCTCGAACTCGTCGATGGCCGCACGAGCCTGCCGGGTGGCGCCGAGAGCGACCTCGCGGTGCCGCCGCGCCGCAGCGAGCCCCTCGTCGTCGCCCCACTCCTCGCGCAGCTCCGCCGGCCAGTTGGCCGGGTCGACCAGCTCCGCCGACGTCGTCGGGTCCTGGAGGATCCGACGGAAGTAGACGTTGGCCATGGTCTCGTCGGTCAGACCGGGGTGGGGACCGTGGAACATTCCCAGTCCCATCAGCTCAGCCATCGTTGAACCACCTTGTGTAGTAGGTACGTCGTGGGAGACCGCCGGGTACGGAGGCACGGGCGGTGCTCGCCCCCTCGGGGGACGGTCCCGACGTCAGTTTCCTTGGACCAGCACGAACTGGAGCCCGTCGACGGGCTCACCGGTCCTGCGTGTCCACCACTCCTTGATGATCGCCTGGGTGCGGTCGATCGCCTCGTCCGGCGAGCTGCCGTCCTCGTTCGCGACAGGGCACTCCGGAGCCTCGGTCCAGTGCGTCACATCGGCGTCGATCGAGGGCGAGACGTGCAGGATGATCCTGAAGACCGGATCGGGTACGGGACCGGCGTTGCCGTCGATGGCTTCCATCAGCTCTTGGCGAATCCCTCGGCATGCTCCGGCCGCAGATAGTCGAAGTTGATGCTCTGGTTCTTGGCCTCGTCCCAGACGAGAGCCATCGGCGAGCCGCCCTGCTCCACCAGCTCGATCTGCTCGGCGAGCATCCGCCGCAGCATGGCGATGCCGCGATCGGAGGCGCCCAGGTTCTCCTTGGTGCGATCCGTGATCCGACCCTGCGTCTCCCAGGCCATCTGGTCCTGGACAGGGAAGGTGAGCATGTCGTAGCCGCCATCGGGCGTGCGCCCAGCGTCCTTGGGGAGCACGATCGACTCGCGCAGCTCGTCCTCGGGCTCTGCGTCGATGCCCTCGGTCGGGAAGAAGGTCATCTCGAACAACAGCGTGTTCTCGTCGTCGACCGGCACCCGCCAGTGCATGAGGTCGTCACGGACCCCGTCGCCGACGCGCAGGATGTTGGGGAAGATCAGCGGCGGCCGTCGCTCGATGCCGGCGTTCTCGCCGCCGTAGACGCAGGTCTTCTCGATGCCCCACTCACACCGCTCGAAGGAGTAGCTCTCGACCGGGCGCTCGTAGTACGCCGCCGCGACCCGGTCGGGCTCGCCGTTCGGGTACCCGAGCTCGCGGAGCATCCTGGCGTGCAGGTAGTAGGTGTGGATCGTGTCAGCGGTGTTCTCCTGGATCTGCAGCCAGTTGCACTCCAGCGGTCCACGAAGCCAGAGCTGTCGCCACCCGTTGCGCTTGACCAGCACATCCCAGCGCGGCAGCAGCGGCACCGGGTCGGACTCCGAGTCCGGGCCCAGGTAGGCGAAGATCAAGCCGCTGAGTCGCTCGACGCGGTAGCCGTTGATGCCCGACCGCTTCCGGAGCCGGTCGTTGTTGGGCGCCTCGAACGGCTGGTCCACGCACTCACCCGAGTAGGCGAACTTCCATCCGTGGTAGGCACAACGGACTCCGTCCTCCTCGAGGAACCCGTAGAACAGCGAGCAGGAGCGGTGTGCGCAGTGCTCCTGGAAGAGCGCGTACTCACCGTTCGGCTGGAGCGCGAGGATGAGGTCTTCGCCGAGGATGCGAACCTGGAGCTTCGGCTTCTCGGGCGTCAGCTGGCTGGCCAGGGCCACCGGGTGCCAGTACCGACGCAGCAGGTTGCCGCCGGGCGTGCCCGGGCCCACCTGCGTGAGTCGTTCGTTCATCGCGTGACTAAGCATGATTCCTCCGCACCGTGTCCTGACTCTCGGGATTCGTGTTCTACATTATAGGAATAGCGACGCCTTGGGAAGGGTCATGCGCGTTCCAGCACCACTGTGTTGCGGACTGAGCCGAGCCCGTCGATCTCGACCACCACCTCGTCGCCGGGCTTGAGGAAGACCTGCGGGTCACGTCGGTACCCGACGCCGCCTGGCGTGCCCGTGAGGATCACGTCGCCCGGAAGAAGGGTCGTGAACTCCGAGATGGTCGAGATCAGCGTGGGGATGTCGAAGATCAGGAGCGAGGTGTCGGAGTCCTGCAGCTTCGTCCCGTTCAGGATCGTCCGCAGCCCGGCGGCCGCGACGTCGACCTCGTCCGGGGTGTAGAGGTACGGACCCAGCGGCGTCGAGCCCTCCCACGCCTTGCCCTGCAACCACTGGTGGGTCTTGTACTGGTAGTCGCGCATGGTCACGTCGTTGGCCACCGAGTAGCCCAGCACGTGCTCATGGGCCCGCTCCGGAGCGATCCGGCGGCCCTCACGTCCGATGACGACGGCGAGCTCGGCCTCGTAGTCGACCTGCGCCGAGGCCGCCGGCACCACGATCGGGTCGTAGGCGCCGATGAGCGCGGAGGCGAACTTGGTGAAGAGGACCGGGTACTCCGGCATGTCTCGACCGGTCTCCCCCACATGGGCCTTGTAGTTGAGCCCGACGCAGATCACCTTGTCCGGCTGCGGCACGACCGGTCGGAGCCGGACGTCCGTGACGGGCACCCTGACGCCGGACTCCACCAATGACGCCAGCACCTCGGTGGTCGTCTCGCGGCCCAGCTCGCTCGGACCGACGAGCGCCACGACCTCGTCACCCTCGACGCGGCCGATGTGGCACCGGCCCTCGTGCTCATATGACGCGAACGGCATCGGCCGTCCTCCTTCTGGATGTGGCGCCGGCGCGCTCGGGAGCGCGCCAGGCGCAGTCGTAGCAACTGCCGCGGGACCGCGACAGTCGACCCTCCCGCCGGGTGGCTGACCACGCGGTCAGCCGAAGAGCCGCCACACGACGGGCTCGGGCCACGGAGCGTTGATCACCTCGTCGTAGAGCCCGAAGACCATGGCGAGCAGTCCAAGGCTGACGACCGCCGACTTGATCAGGGAGAAGTTGGCGAAGAAGTAGAGGTAGACGAAGACGCCGAGCGGCACGGAGATCTCGACGCCGACGAGCCAGATGCCGACGATCAGCATCACGATCAGCCCTGTGACGTGGATGAAGCGCCTGGTGTTCTCCCGGTGGTCGTCGCTCAGCCGGAAGCCGAGGTCCATCACCTGACCGTTCGGCTCCTCGCCGGCGGGGGTGCTCTCCGGGCGTGCTCTGAGCAGCGTGAACCACCGGTAGAGGAGGAACGGCAGGCCGACTCCCAGGGCCATCCGGGGCAGCAGCGCGGCATCCGACGGCCAGCCCATGGAGTCCTTCAGCATGTAGGCGAAGAACAGGGTCACGACGGTGAGGAGTGCCCCCTCTCCCACCCGCTCCAAGGAGAGGCGGCCACCACCACCCTGCCGCTCGTCGCTCTCACTGAGGGTTCCGTCGGTCACTTCTTCTCCACCTCGCTCGGGCTCAGGTCGGTCGTGAGCGGCACCGTCGTCGCCCCGGCCAGCGCCGTGTCCTCGATGGTGCGGCTCTTCACGCGGTTCACGAGGCGGCTGAGGACCGCGCCGACCGCGAACACGGTCAGGATCCCCAAGAAGGCCGGTCGCTGCAGCATGGACCATCCGTAGGTCGCGAAGGCGATGTTCATGTACTTCTCCAGCAGCGGAGTGAGAACGATCGCCAGCAGGATCGGTGGCCTCGGCCACCCGTACCGCTTCATGAACAGCCCGAGCACGGTGAAGGCGATCACGACGAAGAAGTCCGCCATGTCGTAGGTCGTCGTGAACGCCGAGAGCAGCACGATGGCGATCAGGGGCGCGGCGAGCAGCTCGGCCCGGACATCGGTCAGGCGCGTGATCCACGGACCGGCGTAGAGCATGATCGGGACGACGACGATGTTGCCGAGGACGAGAGCCAGGAGCATGCCCATCGTCACGTCCAGGTTGACGCCGACCATGTCCGGACCCGGGGTGTATCCGCCGACGATCAGCACCGAGAGAAGGATGGCCGTCCCACCGCTGCCGGGCAGGCCGAAGACGAGCGTCGGGATCAGGACGCCACCGTCGCTGGAGTTGTTCGAGGACTCGGCGGCAATGACGCCGCGGACGTCACCCTTCCCGAAGGTCTTCTTGCCGTCCTTCACCGTGGCACGAGCGCTGGAGTAGGCGATCCAGTGCGCCGCGGAGCCTCCGACGCCCGGCATCAGGCCGACGGCCGTGCCGATGAAGGAGGAGCGCAGCAGCAGCCACTTGTGGCTCAGCCCGATGCGCATGCCCTCACGGACCTGGGCCTTGCTCTCGGCCAGCGAGCGCTGGGCGTCCCGGCCGGAGATCGAGGTCTTCGCGACCGCCATCTCGATGAGCTCCGGAAGGGCGAACAGCCCGATCACGATCGGGACCAGCTCGAAGCCGTCGAACAGGTAGCTCGAGCCGAAGTCCCCTCGCACCGCGCCACCCGTCGGGGCCAGGCCGACGGTGGCGAGCAGGATGCCGAACGCGGCCGCGAGCATGCCCTTCGACATGGCACCCGTGCTCAGTGCGGCGACCGAGACGATCCCGAGGAGCGAGAGCAGGAAGAACTCGGGCGAGCCGAAGGCCGGGATGATCGTGCGAGCGAGCGGCAGGGACGCGAGCAGGACGAGCGCACCGAAGAGCCCGCCCACCAGGCTGACGGAGTAGCTGGCCCCGATGGCGATGCCCGCCTCACCCCGCCGGGCCATCGGATACCCGTCGAGCACCGTCGCCTGGGAGCTCCGGTCCCCGGGGATCCCCATCAGGATCGAGGTGATCGGCTTGGTGATGTCCGAGGCCGCGTTGTTGAACACGATGACCACCGCGGCGATGTACGGGTCGAGCACCCCCGCCAGGCTCAAGATCACCGCTGAGACCGGAAGCGCGCCTCCGGGAGTCAGTCCAGAGATCAGGGCGATCGGCAGCACGATGAGCATCCCGAGTAGGGGCCCGAAGGAGAAGATGTCACCGAGCGCCTGGACGAGTGCGTCTAGCACAACGTTTACCTCTCGATCATTGGTTGCTGTTCGTCATGGGAGGTGGAATGCCGGGGGTCGTGGCAGGTCAGGAGCGACTCCGCGAGAGCTCGCGCTCCCCGGCATCCCACACTTCCATCTGAATGCATCTGGACTGCAGAAGCGCGACGGCTACTCCGGCAGCTCGATGAACTGCTTGAAGATCTCGCGACCCTCAGGGGAGAGGTCCTCGACCATCGACACGGCCTCCTCGATGTCCTCGGTCGGCTTGTACTCGCCGACCTCACCGGCCTGGACCAGCTTGGCGCGGAACTCCTCGTTGGTCACCGCCTCCTCGAAGGCCTGGTGCCAGACCTCCGCGATCTCGGCGGGCAGGTCCTTGTGGATGAACATCGAGCGCGCGTAGTCGTCGAAGCGGGCAGCCGCCCGGTAGGCATCGACCTGGTCGGAGCTCACGTCGAGCCCGGGCAGCTCGGTCAGCTCGGGGATGTCCTCGGGAGCGGCATCCATGCCGAGCTCCGTGAGGTACTCCTGGGTCGGGGAGACGTCGCTGTACCAGAGCGGGACGAGCCCTGGATCCTTGATCACCTCCGGGTACTCGGTGATGCCGAAGGACGACGCGCACCGGACGGTCGCGTCGGTCTCGCCACGAGCGAACGACGCGACGATCTCCTCGACGCCGTCGTAGCCGCGCACCACCTCGACGGGGAACCCGCCCATCTCGAGGAACTGGACCTGGCGCTCGGTGCCACCGGGGGCGGAGAGTCCGCCGAACTTCAGCGTGTCCCCGTCCTTGATGTCCTCCCACGACGTGAACTTGTCCTTCCGGGCGCACGCCAGGTGCTCGGTCGCACTGTTCGGCGTCCCCATCAGGTCGATGTCCTTGTAGTCGAACCCCTCGACCGTCTCGCCGACGAGCTGGGGGGTGTACCACTTGTCCAGCGCGAACATCCCCAGCGCCTTGCCGGGATCCTGCTTGACGGCGTACTGGATGCCGGCCAGGCCGCCGCCTCCAGGCAGGTTGGTGACCACGATGTTGGGCTTCCCCGGCAACGCGTCCTCGAGGTAGGGCTCGAGGAGGCGGGCGGTGGTGTCGTACCCGCCCCCTGCCGAGAAGGGCACCACGAGCTCGATCTTCTGTCCGTCGAAGAAGTCGGCCGGGTCATCGCCGGCCGCCCAGCTGTCTTCCCCGCAGGCGGTGACCGTCGTGGAAAGCAGCGCCACAGCAGCGGCCCCGGCCCAGCAGTTCTTTGTACGTCTAGTCACATCAGTGTCCAATACTCTCGACTGGCGGACGCCCACACCGACATCCGTGATTCACATGGCTCAAACAGCTTTCATCTCTCGATCTCGCCACAGCGCCCCATCGGGAGCGGTCATAGATCGAGAACCAGGCGATTCGACTTCGACCTGCCCACACAGATGATCATCGTGTCGCCGTTCTCCTTCTCCTCCTCACTCAAGATCTGGTCGTGATGCTCCGGAACGCCCTCGAGGACCCGGGACTCGCAGAAGCCGCAGTAGCCCTCCTCGCACGAGAACTGGACGTCCGCGACGACGTCCTTGACGACCTCGAGCAGTCCCCTTTCGGGTGGCACGAGGACAGTCACACCAGTGCGTCGCAGCTCGACCTCGAACGGCATGCGCGCCGCCGAGGCGACCGATCCACCGGTCACTGGCTCCGGCCCAGCCGAGAAGCGCTCGAGGTGCAGCCTCGATGCGAGACCTTTCGCCTCACACACATCGCTCACGGCACGCAACATGCCCTCCGGACCGCATGCGTAGATCGCCGTCCCGGGCTCGACGTCCGAGATGACCTCACGCAGCGGGAGGATCCCGAGCCGGTCCTCGGGAAGAATCCGCACGCGGCCGGCGGCCAAGCCCTGCAGCTCATCGACGAACGCCATGCTGGCCCGGGTCCGGCCGCCGTAGATCAGCGTCCATTCTCGTCCGCTCGCGAGTGCGGTCCGCACCATCGCGAGGATGGGCGTGATGCCGATGCCGCCCGCGATGAAGAGGAAGCGCTCCGCGTCCTCCAGCGGGAACTGGTTGCGGGGGCCGTGCACCTTCAGTGCGCGGCCGACCAGAGCCGTGTCGTGGATCTCGGCAGAGCCTCCGCGCCCGTTGACCTCCCGAAGCACGGCCACCGTGTAGGTGGACGTGTCCGCGGGGTCGCCGCACAGGGAGTACTGCCGGGTCACCCCGCTCGGCAGGGACAGGTGGATGTGCGCCCCGGGCTCCCACGACGGAAGGGGCTTTCCATCGGGCCGTCCCAGGACGAGCGAGTGGACGCCCGCTGCCTCCAGGCGCACCTGGATGACGGTGAGCTGCTCGCCTGACAACACGTCCGGGGCCGTGCCTGCCATTCGCCACCTGTCCTCTCCGGATGCCGTGTCAACGAGCACTGAGCGACGTCAGCCCGATCTGGACGCCCGATCTGACGCCCGATCTGAACCTTCGGTCTCGGCGCCGTGCCCTCAAGGCGTTCCGTCACCCTAATGACCTAGTTGTCAGGACGCAAGACCTAGTTTTTGGGACTGTGGCGAGTCGCCAGCGTGACGGTGTGGACGTCGGGCGGGCCGCCGGGAGGCCGGCGGAGAGGTGTCAGGCCCGGTCGAGGTCCAGGGTCGCGACCACGGGCCGGTGGTCCGAGCCGGGCACGTCGACGCGAGCCAGCGGGTTGTCGGTGACCGACTGCGGCGTCGGACCGCCGGTGGTCACCTCGCTCACGCGCACGACGACGGCCCGGCTGACCAGGAGGTGGTCGATGAGCTCGCGTCGGCCCCGGTAGACGCGGGTCCACCGCTCCTCCTCCGGGATCAGCGGAGCGAGGTTCCACAGCCGGGCGCGGTCGCCGGAGTCGGGGGTGTCGAAGCCACCCGTGCCGATCTCGGACCCCGGCGGGCCGAGCAGGATCTGGGTGGTCGCCGCCTGCGGCTCGTCGTTGAGGTCGCCGGCCACGACGAGCTGCTCGGCGCCTTCCCCCTCCAGCAACCCGTCGGCGCACTCCCGGACGCACGCGGCCTCGGCGGCCCGGCGGTGCACGGCGAACACGGCGTAGCGCGCCCGCTCGCCCTCGTCGCGCGGGCCGAAGCGGCCGTCCGGGTAGCTCAGGAGCTTCGACTTCAGGTGCACCGAGACGAGGTCGACGCCGCCGACGCGCGCCCGCAGCGCCGGCCGCCCCATGGCCGTGATCGTGGCACCGTCGTCGGCGACGCGGACCGGCCCCAACCGGGCGGGGAACTCCGACACCTGCTCCACCGACTCGGGTGCCGACGTGGCGACGACCCCTACCCGGATGCCGCGATCGTCGGGGCCGGCGAGCGCCACGTGCCACGGCCCGTCGAGACGGTCGACCAGGTCGTCGAGTGCACCCGGCGATCCCACCTCCTGTACGGCGAGGGCGTCGGGTGCCAGGAGCGTGATCGTCCGCGCGAGCGAGGCCAGCTTGGCGTCGTACACCTCGGGCGTCGGGCTGGCGTCGCTCTCGCCGGGACGGAAGAGATTCTCCAGGTTCCAGGTGCCGATCCTCATGCCACCACTATGGCGCTGTTGCTCGGGCGGCACCTCGTGGCAACCAGCGTCGAGCCCGACGTGCTGTCCGTTCGGGAGCCCCGCGGCGACCGCAGGGCCGCTCCTTCGGCATGGCACTCACAACGGCCCGAAGACGTCTCCCGGCTCGGCGTCGAGCGAGGTCGTCTCGAGCACTCCGAGCAGTTGGCGTTCCTCGTAGCCGAAGTGCGACTCCATCACCGCCTCGATCCCCTCGACGTGGCCCAGCAGCGCGGCGGGATCGGCGCGCGCGTCGACGGCGGCCCGGAAAGCACCCAGCAGGTGCTCGATCATGGAGTGGTCCTGCCGCAGCTTCATCAGCACCGGCTCGAGCTCCGGGTGACCCGCGAGGACGGCCGGGAAGAGGTGGGAGTCCTCGCCGGCGTGGTGGCCGCTGAGCGCCGCGCAGAAGCCCCAGCAGTGGAGAAGGAGGTCGCGCCCGAGTATCCCCTCGCCGTCCTCGACGGCGTCGCGGGCCACTTCCAGCGCGTCGCGCAGCCGCTGGTGCACCGCCCGCATCTCGGTCGCCCAGGCCACCGCGCGCTCGAGGTCGCTCATCGCGCGGCAGCCTACGGCGTGGACGGCTGGCCCCGCCTGACGAGCCCGTCGAGCCGGAGCACGTCGCTGTCGTCGCGATGGACGCCCGTCGTACCCACGTGCTTGTCGCTGATCTGCGGCCCGTTCTTGATCACGTGCACGAGTGCCATGGCGTGGCCGCGGCCGAGCTCGTAGTCGTCGGCGAGCCACGTCACGATCTCGCCCGACTTCGTCTCGGCGCCGAAGCCGCGGGCGTGCGCCTCGTCGACGATCTCCTGCGGGATCTTGCCGGTCTTCTTCTCGACGGTGTCGAGGTAGGCCTGGAAGGACATGAGGACTCCTGGTGTGAGGGTTTGGTGGTACGTCGAGCGGCGCCGCCCCACTTCGACATGGTGGACCTGAGGTTCCCCTAGGCCTTCCCGGCGCGGAGGTCGGCGACCGACGTGTCGATGCGCCTGGCTCGCGTGTCCGCGGCCTTCGCGCCGGTCACCGCGAGGACGATGCGCCGGCGACGGCTGAGCGACAGGCCCTGCCAGGCCGCATCGGCCTCCGGATCGGCCGCGATGGCTGAAGCCAGGTCGTCCGGGACGTCGAGGGTGCGCGGCTCGGTGTCGAGGGCGAGCTCGACCTCGACCTCGTCTCCTGCGGAGAGTCCGGCCGCCTCCCGGTTCTCCGCGCTCAGCGGCAGCAGGAACCGGCCGCCGCGCGCAGCCACGGTGCTGCGGTAGGTGTGTCCCGGCAGGGTCACGGTGACGGGTGTCTGCTTGCCCCGGCCGAGCGCGTCGACCACCTCCGCGGGCACCTCGAAGCCGGTCGCCGTCTTGCCGCCGAGCTCGACCGTCGTCGTGAATCGCATGGCACGACGGTACTGCCCTCGACCACCGCCGGGTGCGCCTACGATCGCGGTCGTGACCGAGGTCCACCAGCTCTCCCGAACCGACGCGCGGCGCATCGCCGTCCGCGCGCAGCTGCTCGCCAGACCGCGGCCCGCGGAGATGCTCGAGGTGGTACGACGCCTCACGCTGTTGCAGCACGACCCGATCAGCGCCGTGGCGCCGAGTGCCGACCTGGTGCTGTGGAGCCGGATCGGGTCGTCGTACTCCCCCGACGAGCTGCGCGACGCGCTCGACCGGCAGGAGCTGATCGACCACCGCGGGCTGATCCGCCCCGCCGAGGACCTCGCGCTCTACCGCGCCGAGATGGCGGCCTGGCCGGGCGTCGGTCCGTTGCGGCCCTGGCAGGAGGACCTCCGCGACTGGGTCGAGGCGAACGACTCCTGCCGGCTCGACATCCTCGACCGGCTGCGGCGCGACGGGCCGCTGCCGATGAGCGAGCTGCCCGACACCTGCCAGGTGCCGTGGGCCTCGAGCGGCTGGAACAACGACAAGAACGTGCAGCAGCTGCTCAAGACCATGGTCGCGCGGGGCGAGGTGGCGACCGCCGGCCGCGACGACCGCGAGCGGCTGTGGGACCTCGCCGAGCGGATCTACCCCGACGACCCGGTGCCCAGCATCGACGAGGCCCGGCGCATCCGCGACGAGCGCCGGCTCCTCGCCCTCGGCATCGCGCGGGCGCGAGGCCCCGAGATCAACGAGGAGGGCATCGTCGGCGAGACCGGCAAGCGGGCCGTCGTCGAGGGCGTCAAGGGCGAGTGGCGGGTCGACCCGACCCAGCTCGGCCAGCCGTTCCAGGGCCGCGCGGCCCTGCTGTCGCCGCTGGACCGGCTCGTCTACGACCGCAAGCGGATGGACGAGCTGTTCGAGTACGACTACACGCTCGAGATGTACAAGCCCGCGGCCACCCGCATCTGGGGCTACTACGCCCTCCCGATCCTGTACGCCGACCGGCTGGTCGGGAAGCTCGACGCCACCGCCGACCGCAAGGCCGGGGTTCTCCGGGTGAACGCGATCCACGAGGACGTGCCGTTCACGAAGCCGATGACCGCGGCGGTGGGTCGTGAGATCGCGGACCTGGCGACGTGGCTCGAGCTCGAGCTCGAGTCGCCGTAGCGCAGACCGAGCCAGGCGAGGTCCGGTCGTCACTTCCTCAGCGACGGCGTGGCCGACCACCGGGCGGGCCTGATGCCTCCGTCGCCGACGAGATGACGATGCTGCCGGCTGTGAGCGCGGCCGTGCCCTGCTTCGAGGGAGGTCACCGGCCGGCTGACGGCGCCGGCCGGCTAGCCCTCGGCCGTCATCGCCGGGTCCCGTCCGTCTCCCCGATCCGGCCCCTGGGGCGGTGAGTCACGTGCGTCGCCAAGGAGACCGGCCGCACCGACACGACCTCCAGCTCCAGGGGCGGAACGCCCGCGAAGAGCCGCTCCCCGGCTCCCAGCGTCACCGGCGCGACATGGGTGCGCAGCTCGTCGAGCAGACCCGCGCCGAGGTACTGGTTGATCGTCGCGGCCCCACCGGCGATGGCGACGTCGCCACCGTCGGCGGCCGCGCGGGCCCGGTCCAGAGCCGACTCGATGCCGTCGGTGACGAAGTCGAAGGTCGTCCCGCCCGTCATCTCCAACGGGTCACGCGGATGGTGCGTCAGCACGAAGACGGGACGGTGGTACGGCGGCTCGGGCCCCCACCAGCCCTGCCAGTCGAGGTCCCACTCACCACGCCCGGGGCCGAGCATGTTGCGCCCCATGATGAAGGCGCCGGCCGCGGTGATGGCCCCGAGCTCGTGGGGACTCTCCTCGGGGGTGTCGAACATCCAGGCGTGGAGCCGCTCCTCGACGGGTCCGTGGCCGAGCGGCTTCTCGAGCGTCTGCCCCAGCCCGGCGGCGTACCCGTCGACGGAGATGCTGACGTCACTGACGACCCTGCTCATGAGATCACCTGCCCGGCTCGGTCTCCTCCCATCGTTCAACGAACAGCACCCTTCGTGGAAGCCCCGCGACCCGGACGGCGTGGGGGACGTCCGGGTCGCGGGGGGTCTGCGGGGTGGGGCCGACTACCGGGCCCTCACCACCTTCGAGGTGGTGCCCAGGCTGCTGCCCACCTCGTTCACGGCGACGACCGTGACCCGGTAGCGCCCCTTCGGCAGGGTGAAGGTGTGTGCCAGGCGCTGCGGCCCGAAGGACCTCCTCGCCACCACCTTGTCCTTGCCGGGGCGGACCTTCTGCACCACGACCCGGTACTGCAGGGTCGACGCGCCACCTGTGAGCTCCGGAGCCGACCAGGCGACCCTGATCGTCTTCGCACCGCCGGCCTTGCCGGCCCTTACCGACCGCATCTCGGGCGCCGCCGGCGCCGCCGGCTGGGTGCCGGGGGTGCCGGTGACGGGCGGGGTGCCCGTCGTCGGCGGCTGCGTCGTCGGCGGTCGAGGTGCCGGCGGCTGCTGTCCCGGGGGAGGCGTCGCCGACAGCACCAACGGGGCGCTCCTGGGGGACCAGGCTCCCGGGCCGGCGGCGTTCACGCCCCGCACCTGGAAGCGGTACTCCGGCCCGATCTCCAGTCCGGTGACCTCGAGGCTCACCGCGTCGTGGGCGATCGCCTCGATGATGCGGTCCGTCGCGCCGTTCCTGAGGACCTTCACCTCGAAGCCCATCAGGGTCGACTCCCCGAACCCCGGCGGCGACCAGGTCACCCTGGCCGAGGACGCACCGGCCACCGCGGCAGCTCCCAGGGCCGGGATCCCCGGCGCGGCCAGGTCGGGTACGACGTCCGACGGCTCGGAGAGGATCTCCTCGGGCGTGCCGTGGACGTCGCTGAACCGGATGCGCACCCGGAGCCGCTGACCCGAGTCGGCCGGCATCACCGTGTAGCTGCTCGCCGTGGCACCGGGGATGTTCGTCCAGCTGCTCCCGCTACCGCGCTGCCACTGGTGGTCGAGGTCCACGATCAGATCGCCGTCGTCGTTGTGCGTCCCGTCGGGGTCGACCAGGCCGCTGGCCGCGACCACGCTCCCGACCGCCGGGCTCTGCGGGTCCACGACCAGGCCGGTCGGCTCGTCGTTGACGTTCACGACCGGCAGGGTCGTGTGCGAGGTGATCGACTCCAGCGTCCCGTTGGCGTCGAGGAACGTCGCGATCACCCGCAGCGTGAAGCCGGCCTCCGGGTCACCGGGAGTGAACGTCGCACCGACCCCGTTGGCGGAGGGCGTGAACTCACCCTCGTCGTCGCCGTACTGCCAGGTGTAGACGATCGTGTCCGTCTGGATCGGGCCGTCCGGGTCGCTGAAGTGACCGGTCACCGTGAGCGGCTCGTCCTCCTTCGGCTGGTCGGTGCTGAACGTGAGGTGGCCCGACGCGGCCGTGCCCTGCAGGTCGACCAGGTCGACGGTCTCGTCGGCGAACTGGACGCGCTCGATGTTGCGCAGCGTGTCCACACCGGACTGGAGCCCACCGGCGTCCTCGTCCACGTGGGCGACGCGCCAAGTCCCGTCACCGTTCTCGGTGAGCGTGTGCTGGTCACGCACGTCGGCGTAGACAGCGGTGTCGATGCTGTTGTCGACCTGCTGGACGATCTCGCGACGGGTCTCGATGTCGGCCGGGTCGATCTCGCCCGCGAACGCGCGCTCCTGGACCTGCGACATCGAGTCGGCGCGCTCGCCGCCGGGGAGCTCCAGGTAGACGTCCAGGGCGGCGTCACCGTCGAGGTAGTCGTCACCGGACCGACCCTCCATCAGGTCGCTGCCGCCTCCTCCGAGCAGCATGTTGCCCGTCTGGTTGATGGCCAGGAAGGGGGTGGCGTACTTCGGCACCTCGGGCAGCGAGCCGCCCTCGAGCTGCTGGCCGGAGCTCAGCATCTCGCGCAGGCCGGAGACCCGGTCGAGCTGTGCCTGGGTCAGCTCGTGACCCTTGCCACCGATGGGGAACGCCTGGTCGCCCGGGTGACGGCGCCCACGGAGCACGTCGTTGCCCTCCCAGCCCGAGAGACCTTCGACGTTCATGAAGCGGGACCTCATGACCGTGACGTTCGGCGGCTGGAAGATCAGCACGTCCAGGTCGGCGTCGACCGGGTCCGGGTCGCCCTTGTGGGTGACCCAGTCGAAGCCGAGCATGCCGGCGTGACGGTCACGGCCGTTGTTCAGCATGATGTCGTCACCACCCTCGGCGTCGTGGTCGTCGTTGCCGGACCCGCCGTCGAGCACGTCCGCACCGCCCACCGGGTCGTTCTGGAACGTCAGCGCGTTGTCGCCTTGCACCAGGTCGGCGCCCTTGCCGCCCTCGAGCCAGTCGTCGGCCTCGTTGCCGGTCATGACGTCGCTTGCGTTGCCGCCCTGCAGGAAGTCGGCGCCCTGTCCCGCGAAGGACTGGGTGGCCTCCTGCCCGTGTAGGAGGAAGTCCTTCCCGGACTGCCCGAAGATCACGTCGAAACCGTGGCCGGCGTTGACGACGTCGTCGCCGGGACCGGCGTGGAAGGTGTCGTCACCGAACACGTCGGTGAGGACGTCGTCACCGGGTCCGCCGTGGAACCCGTCGTTGCCGATGCCGCCTTCCAGGTGGTCGTCACCCTCGTGCGACCACAACGCGTCGTCGCCCTCACCGCCACGCATCCTGTCGACACCCAGCGTGCCGTGCATGGTGATGTGCTCGTCGCCGTCCCAGCGCCACCAGCCGTCGAGCTGGCTCAGGCCCGGGACCCCCCCGGCCGGGACGGTGTCCAGGTCGATGGTCAGGTCCTGGCTGGCGAACATGTCGACCGGCAGGTCCTGCGCAGCCGTGTTCCGCATGACCAGCTCGGCGAACGAGTTCGCCTCCAGCTGGTGGAAGAGGTTGAGGCCCTGGTTGCGGTTCAGGTAGTAGAACCGGTCACCGTTCTGCAGGTCCTCCATGTGCTCCTCGAACACGTGGTTGAAGGTAGTGCCGAGCATGCCCCCGAAGACCGCGGGCCGCTCGGCGAGGCCGCCGATCCACAGGTCCACGTCGTCCAGGCCGCTGGCGGCGGCCGGGGCGGTCATGAAGGCGCTGTCGAGTGTCAGCGCCTGGGCAGCGAGCCTCTTCTCGTCCAGCGTGCCGGCCGACGCGAGCGTCGGGTGGATGCCGTACGCCGCGATGAAGTTGACGATCGAGGCGCGGTGCTTGAGCTCGAGCCGGAAGTCCTCCCAGCTCGCGTACGGACGCAGTGCGGAGTTCGCTCCGTTCGCGAAGAACTGGCGCCGGGCCTTGTTCAGCGACGGGATGCCGGTGTCTCGGCCCCGAGCCAGGTTGATCGTCGCCAGGTCCAGCGGGACGCCCAGCAGGTTGTTGCGCAGGGTGTCGGTGACGAACTCGTCGATCTCGTTGCCGGTCTGGTTCATCATCCCCTGGATGACGGCCGCGGCGCCCTCGTCGTGCGTCAGCGCACCGTTGTCGGTGAACGCGGCCGGGTTGAGGAACGCGTCGAGCAGCGGCATCGACGTCGTCCCGAAGCCCTCGCGGTCGACGGTCTCGTTGAGCATCGAGTGGCCGAAGCGGTAGACGACGTGCGCGAACTCCGCCTTCACCGAGGAGTCGATGTCACCGTGGTAGAGCGACTCGTTGATCGGGCCCGGGTCGACGTTCGGCTGGACCTTGCGCGCGAACTCCTCGAACACCAGGTGCTGGTACTCCATCTCCGTGACGAAGCGCGCCGCCTGGAACAGCCTCTCGCCGTAGCCCCACACCCCGCTCTCATCACGCCAGCGGCTCTCGAACGCGTCGTCCTCCCCGGCGATCAGCTCGTCGATGTGAGCCGCGAGTCGGTTGTGCTCGCTGTGGAAGACGTGGTGCACCGACGTCAGGCCGATGTTCTCGTTGCCCCGGCCGTCCCCGGTGATGAAGTGCTCACCCAGCAGGGCCGCGTCGTGGGTGCCCTCCGGGTTCGGGGCCGCGGCGTGTGCGATGTCATCGAGGAACGCGACGCCCGCCTTCATGGCGTCGGTGGCGTCCGCGGGCGCGCCCGGGTCACCCTCGACCGTCGCCGTGGAGGGCTGCACGACCTGCGGGAAGCCGTTCTCGCCCGGGATGAAGTGGCCGTAGGGGTCGGTCGCCACCAGCGGCACCGCCAGTGCGTCCATGTCGTCGAGCTCGATGCCGAGCAGCGAGGAGGCCTGGGCCTTGATCTGGGACCAGTTGGCGAGGCCCTCGCCGCCGGCGCCACCGAGGAGCCGGCCGGTCGGCACGGGCGCGCCGTCCTGCATCTCGTACTCGCGGATGAAGACCTGGTGCGACGGGTGCGAGGTGTAGGTCTGGTTCTGGTCGACGTACGACGTGGTGCGGTTGGTGTGCTCCTGGATGTCGTCGCTGGTGCCCAGGATGTCGTCAGGACCAGGCTTGTTGGTCGCCCGGGTCAGCGGGATCATGTTCCGCATCGGGTTCGACCCCGTCGCCTGGTACAGCGGGTCGGAGCTCTTGAGC
Source organism: Nocardioides sp. LHG3406-4 (assembly GCF_049897745.1). NCBI lineage: Bacteria > Bacillati > Actinomycetota > Actinomycetes > Propionibacteriales > Nocardioidaceae > Nocardioides > Nocardioides sp. LHG3406-4. Next base: position 126,257 of record NZ_JAFCWV010000007.1, on the reverse strand, counting down.
GGGACCATCACGGTGCCGCTGCCGCCCTTCGCCACGAGGTCGAGCCCGTGGTCGAAGAACTGGCCGAACAACGTGAACCACGAGTTGTAGGACGCCGAGAGGCCCTCGTCGGGAGAGACGTTGGGGATGAAGATCCCGTGGCCGGGCCGTGGGGTGCCGGGCTGCGTCGGCAGGGGCGGCAGGTCGATGACCCCGGACCCCTCGACCTCGAGAGCCACTTCGGCGGCGGCCGGGTTGTCCATCGTCTGGTCGACGATCAGGTTGCTGATCTCACGCGGCTCCGAGTCGACCACGTAGCCGGACTTGCTCTTGTACGACGACGGCATCGACGGGGCCGGGCCCGCCGGCCCGTCCGGGTCGAAGGACTCCGCGTCCTTGAACTCCGGAGCGAGCATGCGCGGGAACTCCTGGCCCGCGGCGCCGAACGTGCCGCGCTTCGGGAACTGGGCGGTGTTCGGGAGCAGGTTGTTGAACGACCCGTCCACGGTCCGCAGCCCGTACGGCAGCTTGGCGTCGGGCACGCAGGTCCAGCTCATGTCGGCGCGGTCGTCGCAGAGCAGCTCACCGCCCATGGCGTGGTGCTCGGCGACCTTGATCTGGTTCAGGATGAACTCCAGGTCGTGGCGCGTGACCTCGAAGTCGGAGTCCTCGTACTCGGCGGTCGCCGAGCCCTGGCTCCCCGTGACCACGATTCCCGCCAGCCCCAGGCTCATCAGCCCCGCGGCCGTCGCACGCATCCATGAACGTCGTACTCGTCTTGTTCCCATCGGAAACCCCCAGCTGTCCTGCGCCGCTGGCCCTCCCGGCGACGCGCACCGGCCGCTACGGATCGCGGCGGTGCTCGGGTTGGAGTTTTCGGGTGCTGCGTGACAGGCCCGTGAAAGTTCCGGACGGGCCATTTCGACATAGCCCGAACGGGCTATGCCCGGCCCGCTCGGGGCATTTCACGCCGTCCCCAGAACTGGGCATGACCCCTCGGCGCGGTCACAGCACCCTCGTGGAGGGGCGACGCTGAGCCCCGCGAGATCCAGTCGCTCGGGACTGCCTGCTGGGGGAGCGACATGCCGACGACCATCCGACTGCTGGGGACGATCCGCTTCGAGCGCGACGACGGAGTGCTCGTCGACGCCGAGGCCGTGCCGACGGTCAGGGCTCTCGACCTGCTCCGGCTTCTGGCCGAGGCCGGGGAGACGTGGCGCCGCGCCGACCACTACGTCGCGCTGCTGTGGCCGGCGGCCGGCACCGACCAGCACGGGCGCGCGAGCCTGCGCACGGCGATCGCCCAGCTGCGCAGGACGCTCGGGCCGGACGTCGTACGACGCTCGGGTGACCGCATCGGCCTCGGCGACGTGTGGACCGATGTCGCGGAGCGGCGACGGCTCGCCGCTCGCGTCGAGGATGCCCGGGGGGCACGCGACGACCGGACACTGCTGTCCCTGGTGCAGGAGAGCGAGGAGTCGTGCGGTGGCGACCTCGTGGTGTCCGGATCGTCGTGCGACGCCGTCTACGCCCTGCGCGACGATCTGCAGGCACTCCGGCACCAGATGCTGCTGGATGCCGCAGCGGCGGCGGCGTCCCTGAGATGGATGCGCGCCAGCCTGGAGCTGGCCAGGCTGGCGGACTCGGTGCGCAGCACCGAGGCCACCGCCCGGGCGCTCATGGTCGCGTGGGCCGGCCTGGGCGAGACGCCCCGGGCCATCGACACCTTCGAGCGGCTGCGCATCAGGCTCGACGACACCTACGCGGTGCAGCCGTCTCCGGCGACGCGTGCGCTCTACCTGCAGGTGGTGACGGCCGGCGACCGGTGGGAGCCGGGTCCCCCCGAGTGCCACCTGGACAAAGCCACCGAGCTCGCCAACGCCGTACGGCTCCTCCAGCGAGGCCCCCACCCGGGGGGTGTGGTCTGGTTGCACGGGGAGCCGGGCTCGGGCCGCGGGATGGTGGCCCTGCAAGCGCGCCGGATGGTCGAGGAGCTGCCGTTCCCGCGACGGACGACCTTCGAGCTGCTGCCGGAGGTCGTCGCCCTGGACGACGACGAGAGCGCCCGCATCAGGGAGGAGGCACGTGACCGGCGGTGCGTGCTCGTCGTACCGATCCGGAGCAGCGTCCGGCCGGCGCCGTCGCGGCGCGAGGCCCTCGTGCACGTCGGCAGGCTGAGCCGCTCGGAGTTCGACGGCCTGGTCTCCCAGCTCCTGCAGGACCGGCCGACCCCCGACCTGGCCGCGCGGCTCTGGAGCACCTCGGACGGGCTGGCGGGTCAGGCCTGCCGCACGGTGGACCACCTGGTCCGCCAGGATGCTCTGGCGTGGACCCCGGCCGGCATGGACCTGGTGAGCCGGGAGCCGGTCTGTCCCACGCGACGGGGGCTGCAGATCCATCCGGTCGCCAAGCTGAAGGCCCTGCTCGCCCCCCTGCTGGTGGACCTCTCCGCCTGGGTCTCCAGCTCCGAGTCCGCGCTGGTGTCCGTCTTCGCCGTCTGACGCCCGCCGAACGCCCGCCGAACGCCCGCCGACCAGCGCGCGCCTCTCGTAGGCTGCTGCGCGTGACCACCACAGAGGGCTTCACGGACCTTCCCGCCGCAGGCACCGAGGTCGAGACGCTGCTCGGCAGCCTCGACCGGATCCGGGGGAGGTTCGCCTGGAAGTGCGGGCCGCTCGACGCCGAGTCGATGCGCGCCACGCTCGGTCCGTCGAGCATGACGCTGGGCGGCCTGCTCAAGCACATGGCCTTCGTCGAGGACTACTTCTTCACGCGCTGCCTGTGGGACCGCGACCTCGGCCCGGAGTGGGCGGCCATTGACTACGACGACCCTGACTGGGAGTGGAACACGGCCGCCGACGACAGCCCGCCGGAGCTGATGGCCCTGTGGGAGGGAGCGGTCGCCCGTTCGCGCACGGCCGTCGCGGAGGCCCTGCCCGAGGGCGGTCTCGACCGACGGGCGGCCCGTGGCCCGTGGCCCGAGCTCCCCAGCCTGCGCAAGATGTTCGTCGACGTGATCGAGGAGTACGCCCGTCATGCCGGCCACGCCGATCTGATCCGGGAGTCGATCGACGGCCTCGTCGGCGAGGACCCGCCGGAGTGACCGTCACCGTCGTGCCGGCCAACGAGGCGACGTGGGACGACCTCCAGACGGTTCTCGGCACGCGCGGCCCGGCGGCCAGGTGCCAGTGCCAGCGGTTCAAGCTGCAGCGGCGGGAGTCGTTCGGATCGTTCCCGGTCGAGGAGCGCGCGCACCGGCTGCGCCAGCAGACCGACTGCGGACATCCCGAGGCGGAGGCGACGAGCGGCCTGGTCGCCTACGTCGACGCCGAGCCCGCCGGCTGGTGCGCGGTCGAGCCGCGGCCGGCCTTCACCGGGCTGGTGCGCACCATGCGCGTCCCCTGGGAGGGCCGCGACGAGGACAGGACCGACGAGAGCGTCTGGGCGGTCACCTGCGTCTTCACCCGGCAGGGCTTCCGAAGGCAGGGCGTCAGCCGCGTCCTGGTGCGGGCCGCTGTCGACTTCGCGCGCAAGCGCGGTGCCCGCGCCATCGAGGGCTACCCGATCACCACGACCGACGTGATCACCGAGGAGCTCCTCGTCGGCACCGTCGGCACCTTCGCCGCGGCCGGGTTCACCGAGGTGAGCCGGCCGACGCTGCGTCGAGCCGTGATGCGGCTCGACCTCCAGGAGCTGCCGCCCACCTCGGGCTGACGCCGAGCCTGCGCCCTAGGCGCGGCCACCGCTGGTCGGAGTCCACCCGGGCGGCGGATCCTCCCCCACACGCCCGTCCACGGCCTCCCGGATCAGGTCGGCGTGCCCGGTGTGCCGGCCGTACTCCTCGACGTGGTCGCACAGGAGCCGCCGCAGGCTGGCGTGGTTGCCCTCCCCGTCGTTCGCGTGGACGGGCTGGTCGAGCCCGCCGTCCTCCAGGGCCGCTCGGACCCTGGTGCGGGCACGGTCGACGGCGCCGTCGTAGAGCGTGTAGAGCTCCTCGGGGCTGTCGTCCGCCGCCGAGCTGAAGTCCCAGTCGTCGCTGCCGTCCCAGCCGGTGGTGTCCCACGGTGCGCCGATCGGGGCGCCACTCAGCTTGACCGTGAACATGTAGTCCTCCGCGGCGGCGAGGTGCTTGAGGAGCCCGCCGAGCGTGAGGGCCGAGGCGCCGATCCGGGCCTGCAGCCCGGCCGCGTCTAGGCCGTCGGCCTTCCAGCGGAACGTCATGCGCAACCGGTCCAGGGCGCCGAGGAGCTGCTCGACCTCGGTGCCCGCGAGGGGCGGTTCCCAGGGGGTCTGTGTGGTCGTCATGCCGGTCACGGTAGCGGCGGTTCCGGACGGATCGTTTCCGGAATCCCTGCCTTCTTCGACGCGCGGCAGCCGACGCCCTCGGGCCGTCAGGGGCGATGCCCACGCACGACCGCTGCGGGCAGCACCAGCACCGCGAGCCCGGCGACGACCAGGAACGCGGTGGTGAACGACGTCTGCTGAGCGATGACGCCGACCGCCACGGCGCCGAGCGCCGTGCCGCCGTCGAACCCGATGTTCCACACGGAGCTGGCCAGGTTGTGGTGCCGCCGCGAGACCACGGCGAAGGCCACGACGAGGGTGAGGTTCTGCAGCGCGCCGTAGGCCAGCCCCAGCATCGCTGCCGCGGCGAGGAAGACTCCCGCCCTGGTCGCTTGCGGGTCGGCGACCGACCAGGCGACGAGCGCCGCGCTGGTGGCGGTCAGGACCGCGAGGGGCCACAGGAAGCGCTGGGTGCCGTACCGGTCTGCCAGCCGTCCCGCCCGCCAGCGACTCAGTGCGGCGACGAGCCCCATGACGAGCAGGCCCAGCGCGCCCAACAGGCTTCCCGACACCATCTGCGGGACGAAGGTGATCGCTGCGCCACCCGCCATCGTGACCGTCAGCAGGAGCAGCGTGGGGCGCAGCAGCGGCACGAGCGTCGCGAAGACCGGAGCGCCGGTCGCGGCCCGCGCCGGCTCGGGCGGCCTGCCCGGCAGCGCCTCAGCCAGACGTCGGGCAGCCGGGATGCCGAGCACGGGGACGGCGCTCACGCAGAACACGACCCAGAATCCGACGTGCTGGGCGACCCACGGCCCGGCCGGGAGCAGGAGAAGGTTCGGCAGCGCGATCGCCAGCCCGTAGATCCCGATGGCGTCGCCCCGGCGCTCGGCACCCACGAGGGCGGCTACGGCGGAGCTGCCAGTGACGGTCAGCACGCCGAAGCCGACGCCGCGCACCGCCGAGATCGCCAGGACCGGGGCGAGGGCGTCGGAGACGGCGTACAGCGCAGAGGGTGCACCGAGCAGTGCCATGCCGGCGATCAGCACCGGGCCCCAGCCGAAGCGGCGCAGGGCCGCCGGCACCAGGAGCTGGGTGAGGACCGTGAAGGCCAGCAGCACGCCGTTGACCAGGCCGGCACCGCCGGTGCCGGCGCCCCCGTGCACCGCCCACAGCGGCGCGACCGCGAGCAGGGCGGCGTAGCCGCAGAAGCCGGAGCAGGTCATCGCGACCAGGGGGCGCATGCCCGGCTCCCGCCAGATGGGTGGCCTCACGGTCGGCGGTCAGGCCAGCGGCTCGTAGTCGATCTCCAGGAAGCTCGCGACCTCGGGCACCCAGCGCTCCGCGACGAACGCCGTGTGCGCCGGATGGTCGTTGTAGGCGTCGTACGCCGCCCGGTCGGCGAACTCCATCGAGAAGCCGAAGGAGAAGTCGTTCTTGGCGCTGGTCTGGCGCAGCTGCTCGAACTGCTCGACCCCCGGGATGTCCGCGAGCACCCGGGCCGCGGCGAGGAAGTCGTGCTCCTCGGACGAGCCGGCGGGATGGGTGAGGCGGAAGGCGACGGTGTGGCGGATCACGCCGAGGACTCTAGTGGCGCGGACTTCGGGGAATGGGAGAACCCGCGGCGCTCTCGGGTACGCCGCGGGTTCGGACAGAAATGTAGCGAAGCCGCCGAAGGTCTGTCCGGATTTCCGCAGAACTCACCGATCCGGCCCCGCAGGCCTGAGGTCGTCAGCGGGGCACCTAACGTGGAGCCATGGTCACCAGGCCCGTCCGGGTCCCCTTCGACGATCTCGTCCTGCGGCAGTTCGAGCCGGGTGACGAGGCGCAGCTGTCGGCGGCCTTCGCGGACGCGCGCCTGCAGAGGTGGCACCCCGTGCCCGTCGACGCCGAAGCCGAGGCGGCCTTCGCCGACCGACGCAACGACTGGGGTACGGGCACGCACGCTGCCTGGGTGGTGGCCGAGGCCGACGGCGACGACGGCCCCGGGAGGCTGCTCGGGTCGGTGTCGTTGCAGGAGATCGACGTCGAGGGCGGGGATGCCGAGATCGGATACTGGCTGGCGCCGTGGGCTCGCGGGCGCGGCGTGGCCACCCGCTCCGTGCTCGCCGCCACGTCGTGGGCCTACTCGGCGCTGGGCCTGCACCGCGTCTACCTCTACCACTCGGTGGAGAACACCGCCTCGTGCGCGGTGGCCGGGCGGGCCGGCTTCCTGCTCGAGGGCACGCTGCGCCAGTCGTTCCGCTACCAGGACGGCAGGCTGCACGACGAGCACCTGCACGCACGGCTCAGCAGCGACTGAGCTCGGCCGGCAGCGCGCTTCCCGGATCCCCTAGATTTGCAGCGACAGCGCGATCCCGGCTGCGCCACACTGAGGTGATGGACCTGAGCACCTTCTACGCCGTCGTGGCCGGCACCTGCTTCACGCTCGTCGGGCTCTGGTGGAACGTGGTGGAGCGTCGGCCGGACTGGCTCGCCGACCCGGACCTGCGCCGGCTGGTGGGCGGTGTCTACGTCTCCTTCCTGCTGCCTGCGCTGATGAGCCTGTTCGCTCAGATCGACCCGTCCGAGCCGCTGATCTGGCGCATCACCTTCGTCGCCGCCTCCGGCATCGGCGCCTACAGCACCCTGCGGCTGATCCGGGTGGACCGTCATGTGAGCACTCCCGGCCTGGTGCGCCGCCACCGGTGGCTGGTCGCCGTGGTCTACGGCCTCGTCGCCGTGCTGGGCGTCGTACCCGAGCTGGCCGAGCTGGTGGGCCTCACACCTCCCCAGGCCGCGGCGTTCCTGCTGGTGCTCCTCGTGGTCCTGGCCCACGCGCTCACCTGGGAGTTCATGACGCAGACTCGGAAGCCGTCGTCGGCGGCGTAGCGCGGCCGACGACGGGCCGCCCGGCGACGATGAGAGGCTGGCGCGGTGACAGAGCGCAACGTGCTGGGTGGCGAGCTCGAACCGTGCGGCACCGACCCGGTGACCGGCTTCTACCGCGACGGCACGTGCACCGTGGGGCCGGAGGACGTCGGGGTGCACGGGGTCTGTGCCGTGCTGACCACCGAGTTCCTCGCGCACCAGCAGTCGGTCGGCAACGACCTGGTGACCGCCATCCCGGAGTGGGGCTTCCCGGGGCTGACGCCGGGCGACCGCTGGTGCGTGGTCGCGGTGCGCTGGCTGCAGGCGTACGCCGACGGGGCGGCCGCGCCGGTGGTGCTGGCCTCGACGCACGAGTCCGTGCTGCGCGTCGTACCCCTCGAGGCGCTTCGCGAGCACGCCGTCGACGTGCCGCCGGACCTCTCGCAGCTCTGAGCTCAGCTGCCGACGCGCGTGTAGACCAGGTCGAAGTCGGTCACGTAGGTCTCGTGGCCCTCGGCGATCTCCCACCGGGCCCTGATCGTGTCGCCGTCGTCGCTGAAGGTCCCCGTGAACCGCTGGGAGAACGGCGCACAGTCGCGCCACAGCCGCCACACGCCGTCGCCGATGCTCATCTGGTAGATGCGGCAGACCCCCGCTCGTCGGCGTAGACCTGCACGTAGCTGCCTGTGGCCCCGTCGCACCCGATGACCGAGACGCCGTCGGGCGCCTCGGGCAGGTCGACCGACGTCCGCTGGATCAGATGGGCACCGGAGTCGTGCCACTCGAAGGTGACCCGCCCCTCGCCGGGCCACCGCGTCCCGTCGGCACCCGTGGCCACGAAGGTCCACCGGCCCACCAGGGGCTCGAGCTCGCGGAGCGCCCGCTCCGCCGTGGGCTGGTCCATCGCTTCTCTCCTGCCTGCAGGTCCTCCAGGCATCCTGCTGTGCCCGAGCGCGTCACGCCAGGGCTCGAGGCTCCGGCCGGCTGAACAGGTCCTCGCGCGGCACGAGGCCGCAGTCGGCGGCGAGGTCCGCGACCTCGCCCATCGTCGCCACCCACACGCCCGGGTCGGCCACGGCGGTGGCGACCAGCTCCTCGAGGGCACGGGTCCGCGACGGCCGGCCGCTGAGGAACGGGTGGCAGGTCAGGATGAAGTGACCGCCCTCGTCGGTGGTCGCCTGATACTCGTCCGTCCAGCGCGACACCACCTCCCGCGGGTGGGCGATCACCCCGCTGCCGGTGATCTCCGGCAGGTAGGCGAACGGCTCCCAGTCGTCGAGGCCCCACTGGACCGGCAGCTCAACCAGCGGCCGTCCGGCGGCGTGCGCGATGAGGTACGGCTCGTCGCCGTCCATAAGGCTGCTGTCGTAGCCGATCCCCGCCTCGCCGAGGATTCCAACCGAGTCGAGGCTCAGGCCCCAGCTCGGCGAGCGATAGCCGATCGGTCTGGTGCCCAGCAGCTCCTCGAGTACGTCGAGCCCGTGCAGCAGGGCGGCCCGCTCCACCGACGGCGACACGTCGGCGGGCGTCTCGTGCAGGTAGCCGTGTGCGGCGACCTCGTGGCCCGCGTCGCGGACCATCCTGATCCGGTCCGGGTAGCACTCGGCGGTGTAGCCTGGCACGAAGAACGTCGCCCGCACCGAGTGCCGGTCCAGCATCGCGAGGATCCGGGGCAGCCCGACTCGCGGGCCGTAGGCCTGGTGGCTCATCGTCGAGAGGTTGCCGGCGGCCGCGGGGTGGCTGCACAGCACCCCCGACTCGGCGTCCACGTCGAACGTGAAGCTCGCGGCGCCACGACACCCGTCGGGCCAGGGGAACCCGCTCACCGGACTCGCATCAGGGACACCAGCTCGTAGGCGAGATTGGCGGCCGCGACGCCGGTCAGCTCCGCGTGGTCGTAGGCCGGCGCCACCTCCACGATGTCGGAGCCCACGATGTTGAGCCCGTCGAGCCCTCTCAGGAGGGCCAGCGCCTCACGGCCCGACAGCCCGCCCAGCTCCGGCGTTCCCGTGCCGGGAGCGATCGCCGGCTCCAGGACGTCGATGTCGATGGAGACGTAGACCGGGACCTCGGCCCCGATCCGGCTGCGCAGCCGCTCCAGGATCGCGGTCAGGCCCTCCCGGTCCATGTCAGCGCTGTGCACGATCGTGAACCCGAGCCCGGCGTCCATCGAGAAGTCGTCGGGGCTGTAGACCGAGCTGCGGATGCCGACGTGGGCCGACTGCTGGTCGAGCAGCAGGCCTTCCTCGTGGGCGCGCCGGAACGGAGTGCCGTGCACGAACTTGGAGCCGTAGAGCGTGTCCCAGGTGTCCAGGTGCGCGTCGAAGTGGATCAGCGCCAGCGGACCGTGCACGCGGTGCAGCGAGCGCAGCAGCGGCAGGGCGATCGTGTGGTCGCCGCCCAGGGTCAGCAGCCGGGTCGTGCTCGAGTGCAGCAGCTCGTCGGCGCGACGCTCGATCGCGGCGATGGCGTCCTGGATGTCGAAGGGGTTGCAGGGCACGTCGCCCGCATCGACGACCTGCTGGACCTCGAAGGGCGCGACCTCCTGATAGGGGTTGTAGGGGCGCAGCAGCCGTGAGGACTGCCGGATGTGGGCGGGGCCGAACCTGGCGCCCGGCCGGTAGCTGGTGCCGGAGTCGAACGGCACGCCGAGCACCGCCAGGTCGTAGCGCGTGACGTCCTCCAAGCGCGGGAGTCGGGCGAACGTCGACAGGCCGGCGTACCGCGGGATGGTGCCGGCGTCGGCCTGGGCCACGATCTCGGGGGGCGTGGAGGGCGTGCTTGATGACATGGGATTCCGTTTCTCTCTAGACGCGCCCACGGAAGGATCCGCCGTTGGCGTTGATGACCTGCCCGATGATCGAGCCGCCGTAGGGCCCCAGGAGGTAGACCACCGACTTGGCGATCTCGGCGGGTGCAGCCACCCGCCCGATGGGGATGCCCGCCGCCACCTGGCGCTTCAGCTCCTCCACCGGCACCCCGGCGTGGCCGGCGTCGACCTGCAGCTGGGGGGTGTCGATGTAGGAGGGGGCGACGACGTTGGTGATGATGCCGAGCGGGCCCAGCTCTCGGGCCATGGTCTTGGCCAGGGTCGCCAGGCCGGCCTTGGAGGCGGAGTACGCCGTGGCGTCCCGCATGCCGACCGAGCCGGCCTCGGAGCCGATGAACACGATCCGGCCGCCGCCGGCCTGCCGCATGGTGGGCAGCACGGCCTGCGTCAGCTGGAAGGTGGCCCGCAGGTTGATGTCCAGGTGCTTCCACCAGGTCGCCGGGTCCTGCTCCAGGAACGGGCTCATGGCCATATAGGCGTGACAGACGACGAGGCCGTCCACCCCGCCGAGAGACTCCAGCGCGGCCGCCACGACCTGGGCGGGCGCTCCGGGCTCGGCCAGGTCGGCGCCGTGGGCGGCTTCGGCCTCGCCGTTCGCGAGCTCCGCCAGGGCCGGGTGCCCCGGCAGGTCGGTGGCGAACACGCGAGCGCCCTGCTGGTGCAGGGCCTCGACCACTCCGCGGCCCAGTCCTTGGGCTGCGCCCGTGACGATGATCCGCTGGCTCTCGAGGGTTCCCACTCAGATCACCGCGCCTGCGTTGGGGGACAGGATCTCGCCGACGAAGTAGGCGTCCTGGTCGGCGAGCAGTGCGATCGTGCCCGCGATGTCCTCGGGCCGGACCAGCCGACCCAGCGGCAGGGTCGCGAGGTACTCCGGGTCCCGCCACTGGCTGCCGTCCACCAGGGGGGTGTCTGTCGGCCCGGGTGCCACCGCGTTGACGTGGACGCCGTACTCGATCGCCTCCAGCGCGAGGGCCTTGACGAAGCCGTTGACCGCCCCCTTGGCGGACGCGTACGCGGCGTACAGCTCCTCCCCGGCGATGCCGAGCTCGGAGCTCACGATCACGATCGACCCGGCGCCACGCGCCTTCATGTGGGGGAGGACGGCTGCGCACCCGTTGATGCTCCCCCCGAGCAGGACCTCGAACATGCGGTCCCAGGTGTCGGGGTCGATGTCCTCGATGGGCATCTCCAGGTCATAGCCGGCCGCGCTGGCCAGCAGGCTGATGGGGCCCATCTCGAGCTCGATGGCCTGGACTTCCGCGCGGTACTTCTCGCGGTCGGTCACGTCCAGCGTCACGGACCTCTCGAACGGGGACTCCCGCAGGTCGACCCCGACGACGCGCCAGCCCAGCTCGGTGAGGTGCTCCCCCGTCGCCTTCCCGATGCCGCTCGCGGCACCGGTCACGACTGCGATTCGGTCGTCGGTCACGCCGAGGCTTCCCCTCTGGTGTGCTCGTCGGCGAGCCGCTCGCCGACCGGCCGGTCCATCTGCGGCGCGACCCTGGCGTAGATCACGGCGCCGACGGCACCCAGGATGACCGTGGTGAGGAGCATGCTCCAGTCGATGTACCACGGCTGGCCCACGATGTCCCTGGGCCAGGCGATGTTGATCGACTGGAAGAGCACCCAGGCGGCGGCGATCGATGCGATCAGCCCACCCCACCGGCCGGTGGTGAAGGGACCGGGAACCCAGACGCCCTTCCAGCGGGCGATCGCCAGGCACCACACGGGGATGCCGAAGGAGATGTAGAAACCGATCGAGGTGAAGTTGACCAGGACCCGGTAGAGCTCCGACCCGGACAGCAGGATCAGCACGATGGCGACGATGGTCGTCAGCAGGATCGCGTTGACGGGAAGCCGCTCCGCCCCGCGGAGCTTGACGAGCCACGCGTTGCCGACCAGGCCCCGGTCGCGCGCCGTACCCCAGATGCAGCGGGAGACCGCCGCCTGGACCGCAAGGAACGAGGAGGCGAAGCCGATCACGATCAGCGCCAGGAACGCGCGGGCGAAGCCGTCGCCCATGTGGAAGTGCAGCGTCAGCGCGAGGGGGTCGGCGGAACCGTCGGCCACGACCTGGTGGATGTCGGGCACGGCGAGCAGGAGGGCGAAGCAGGAGAGGATCACCACGACGCCCACACCGAGCAGCGAGTAGAACATCGCCTTGGGCACCTCGCGCGCCGGGTCCTTGACCTCTTCGGCGATGGATCCGGCCGCCTCGAAGCCCAGGAACGAGTAGCCGACGAAGGCGACCGCGGTGAGCATCGCCCCTCCCTGCCACAGCGCCTCGGGGCCGCTCGAGCCGATGCCGTCGAAGAGGGTGCTGAAGGGGTTCACCCGGTACTTGGTCAGCAGGATGATCGAGAGGCCCACCGAGCCGATGATCTCGGCGACGATGCTCAGGCCCACCATCGTGCGGAGCACCGAGCGGCCGACCATGTTGCAGATGCTTCCGGCGATCACGATGACGATCGCGCCGGCGGCGACCTCGGTCGTCGAGGCCTCCACTCCGATCAGCTCGAAGAAGAACCCGGCACCGGCGACGGTGCAGGTGGCCAGCGCCGCCGTGAGGCCCCACATGTAGGCCCAGCCGGCGAACCAGCCGGCGCCGCTGCCCTGGATGTGCCGCGCCCACTGGTAGACGCTGCCGGCGAACGGGTACCGCGACGCCATCTCGCCGAAGCAGACCGCGACCAGCAGCTGACCCAGCAGGACGACGGGGAGTGCCCAGAAGAAGGCCGGGCCGACCGCGAACAGGCCCAGTGCGAACACCGTGTAGAGAGCCACGATGGGGGAGATGTCGGCGAACGCGAGGGCGAGCGCCGAGCCGAAGGTGAAGCCCTTCTTGAGGACGGGGGTCGTGCCGGGTGCGAGTTCCTCATCAGCCATGGACATCGGAAACATCCCTTCCAGTCGGGGCGTGCGGGCTCGCAGATCCCCGTGGGTGAGCCGACGCTACAACTAAGTAGGATTGTTGACAAGTAGTCTTCTGACAGTCGACGTGTCACCGTGACCGGTCTACGCTGCGGCGACACCGCACGGAATCGACAGGCAATATCGACGGGGAATCGAGGCGTCGCCGTGGGCACCAGTGGAGCTGTGACCGGGCCGGTCCTGGCCGAGAGCGCCGCGCTCTGCGCCCGGATGGCGCCCTGGCGCAGGGTGAGCACCCAGTTCCCACGGCTCGGCCTGGCCGACCCGGCCGGCACCCTGCGCGAGCGGCTCCGCGCTCACCACTTCGAAGGGACCGAGGGAGCCGGGGGGATCTGGCCGGGGGCGACGGTCGCCATCGCGGTGGGCAGCCGCGGCATCTCCGGGCTGCCGGGCCTGGTCCGTGCCGTCGCGGACTTCGTGCGCGAGCGGGGCGCGTCGCCGGTCGTCGTACCCGCGATGGGCAGCCACGGCGGCGGTACGCCGGCCGGGCAGCTCGAGGTGCTGGCGGCGCTCGGGGTGTCCGAGGCGAGCATGGGCTGCCCGGTGCGCGCCGATGCCGGCACCGAGCTCGTGGGCACCGTCGAGGGGATCGACGTCCACCTCTCGCGGTACGTCGTCCGCGAGGTCGACGCGGTGATCCCGGTCGCCCGGGTCAAGCCGCACACCGACTTCCGGGGCCGGGTCGAGAGCGGCGTCCTGAAGATGCTGGCGGTCGGACTCGGCCAGCACGCGGGCGCCGACTCGCTCCACCGGGTGCCGCCGGCGGAGTTCAGCGCCGCTGTCGAGGCGGTCGGGACGTTCGTGCTGGGAGCTGTCGCCGTCCCCCTCAGCGTCGCGGTCGTCGAGGACGCCTACGACCAGGTCGCGATGGTCGAGGTGCTCGGACCCGGTGAGCTGCTCGAGCGCGAGGTCGAGCTCCTGGTCGAGGCGAGGTCGCTGATGCCCCGTCTTCCGTTCGCCGAGGCCGACATCCTGATCGTGCAGGAGCTCGGGAAGAACATCTCCGGCACCGGGATGGACCCCAACATCACCGGCCGCTACTACCGCCCCACTCCCTCCGACGCCTCCGTCGGCCGGGTGGTGACGCTCGAGCTCACCCACGAGACCCACGGCAACGCGTGCGGCGTCGGGATGGCCGACATCGTGACCCGCCGACTCGCCGACGGGATCGACTGGCGGTCGACGTACACGAACGAGGTGGCGGCGCGGATGCTGGAAGGGGCGCGACTGCCCCTGGTCGCCGAGGACGACGAGGACGCGATCGGCATCGCCCTCCACAGCCTGGGGAAGCGCGACCCGGAGGCCGCTCGCATCGCCTGGATCCGCAACACCCTCGCCGCTGCCGAGCTCTGGGTCAGCGAGCCCCTCTGGAACGAGCTGGACGACCGGGACCGCCTGGTCACGCGCGGGGAACCGACACCGCCGTCCTTCGTGAATGGCAGACTGGTGCTTCCTTCGGAGGACGAGCTAGGAAGACGGTCATGAGCCTGATGAACTCACCGAGCGACGGCGAGTTGACGCACATCGACCTGCGGTCGACCGCAGAGCAGATCGCCGAGCAGCTGCGCAGCGCCGTGCTCCACGGGCGACTGGTCGCCGACGAGCAGCTCAGCGAGGCCGAGCTCGCCAGCCGCTTCGGTGTCAGTCGCGGGCCGATCCGGGAGGCCATGCAGCGGCTCATGCAGGAGGGCCTGCTGACCCGGGCCCGCAACCGAGGCGTCTTCGTGGTGGCCTTCGACCAGGCGGACATCCAGGACATCTACGGCGCCCGCTCGGCGATCGAGTGCGCCGCGGCCGAGCGTCTCCTCGCCGGCGGCGCGGATCGCGCGATCCAGCGGCTCAGCGACTGCTACGCCGTGATGCAGGAGGCGGCGCGGGCCGGAGACAAGACCGCGCTCACCAACGCCGACCTGGAGTTCCACTCCGCCCTCGTCGAGGAGTCGGGCAGCGTCCGGCTCCTGCGCATCCAGCGGACCCTGCTGGTCGAGTCCCGGATCTGCATGACGCAGCTCGAGGGCCGCTACACCCAGCCGATGGCCGCCGTCCAGGAGCACGTCGACATCGTCAACGCCATGCGCGAGGGCGATACCGACGTCGTCAAGCAGCTCATCCTGCGCCACATGCAGACCGCGGTCGACCTGCTGACCGATCCCCAGGCCGACGAGGGCTGAGCAGCAGCCGACGTGCTGACGCCGTGAGTCAGCGCGGCAGGACAGCGCCCTCGCAGGCCGGCGCCACGTTGTCGGCGTAGAACTTCAGGTAGCCGCGGGTGACGTTGGGCTCGGGCGCGACGTACGCCGCCCGGCGCCGCTCCAGCTCGTCGGCGCTGACCTCCAGGTCGAGCCGACGTTCGGGCAGGTCGATGATGATCGTGTCGCCGTCCTCCACCAGCCCGATCGGACCGCCGCTGGCCGCCTCGGGGCCGACGTACCCGATGGCCGGGCCGTGCGAGGCGCCGGAGAAGCGCCCGTCGGTGATCAGGGCGACCGACTCGGACAGGCCCATGCCGATGACCGCCGAGGTCGCGCCGAGCATCTCGCGCATGCCCGGCCCACCCTTGGGTCCCTCGTAGCGGATGATGATGGCCGTGCCGGGCTGGATCTCGCCCGCCAGGGTCGCCTCGATGGCGCCCTCCTCGTTGTCGAAGACCCGTGCCGTTCCCTGGAAGCTCCACATCGAGGGCGCGACCCCGGAGGCCTTGACCACGGCGCCGTCGGGCGCCAGGGTGCCGCGGAGGATGAAGATCGCCCCCTCGGGGGCGTGCGCGGTGTCGGGCGACTTCAGCAGCTCCGGGTTGAGGTTCTCGGCAGCCTCCGCGATCTCCCCGGTGGTCTTGCCGGAGACGGTGATCGTCGAGGGGTGGATCAGGTCGCCGAGCTCCTTGAGGACGGCCGGCACGCCGCCGGCCTCGCCGAGCTCGGTGACGCCCCAGGGGCCCGACGGCGCGATCTTGGCCAGGGTCGGGGTGTCGCGGCCGAGGCGGTCGATGTCCTCGAAGCCCAGCTCGATGCCCGCCTCCTTCGCCATCGCGATGAAGTGGAGGACCAGGTTCGTCGAGCCGGAGACCGCCAGGGACACCCGCAGGGCGTTCTCGAAGGCCTCGCGGGTCAGGATGTCGCTCGGGCGGACGTCGTCGCGGATCAGGTCGAGGATCCGCATGCCGGTGTACTTCGCCGCCCGGATCTGGGCGTTCGTGCCACCGGCCAGGGTGCCGCTGCCGGGCAGGGACATCCCCAGCGCCTCGGTGTAGATGCCCGCGGTGTTGCCCGAGGTCATCGTGTCGCCCGCGCCGTTGCCGGGGAAGAGCCGGTCCTCCCACTCGCGGAGCTCTTCCTCGGAGAGGGCACCACGGACGGCCTCGCCGACGCCGTCGTACACCGTCTCGAGGAAGAGCTTCTTGCCGCGGTACTCCCCGTACTTCGTCGGGCCGCAGTAGAGCAGGATGGACGGCAGGTTGAGCCGGGCCGCGGCCATCATCATGCCGGGCGTCGGCTTGTCGCCGCCGGTGAGCAGCACCAGTGCGTCGACGCCGTGGCCCTCGGCCATCAGCTCGACCGAGTCGGCGACGACGTCGCGGCTGGGCAGCACGTAGCGCATGCTGCGCGCCGCGAAGGCCTCGCTGTCGGTGACGTGGAAGGTGTTGAACTCCAGCGGGGTCCCGCCGGCCATCCGCACGCCCGCCTTGACGGCGTCGGCGAGGGTGCGCAGGTGCGCGTTCTCCGGCGAGAAGTCCTGATAGGTGTTCGCGATGAGGACCAGCGGGCGGGCGAGCTCCTCGTCGGTGAAGCCCGCTCCCTTGATCCAGGCGCGCTGCAGGCTGCGCTGGATTCCCTGAAACTGGGCGGTGCTCCGGGGCGTGCTGATCTCCGTCATGGGCGGGATGTTGGCACGCGGACTGTCAGCATGTCAACAATCTGCACTCCCGGCGGAACAAGGACCTCGGCACCGGATCGCCTAGATTCGAGCGCGTGCATGAGCGCTCGCAGCGGCCGTCGGGCAGTCCGCCGTACTGGCCCGCCGGCACGCACGTCATGTGGCGGGAGGGCGACGGGCCGCTCGGCACGGGCGCGACCGTCGTCGACCCCTCGGTGCCGCACTTCGCCCAGCCGGTGACCGTGGTGCGCGACGACGCCGACGCCCTGGTCGTGTGGCTGCCGACCGGGACGCCGGTGCTGCGTGCCGCGCGGGCCGACGGGCTGGGCAAGCGGGACGACCCGATCACGCTCTTCACCGCAGGGCTGGTGCAGGACCGCGGAGTCCACGCCGACTTCCACCAGCTGCGGATCGCGCCCACGGGGCGGCCCTGGTCGGTGTGGGTCTTCTTCAGCGAGGCCACAGCGGCGTTCGCGGGTTGGTACGTCAACCTCGAGAGGCCCCACGTCCGCGACGAGCACGCGGTCTACACCAGCGACCACGTTCTCGATCTGGTCGTCGCGCCGGATCGCTCCCTGGTTCGCAAGGATGAGGACGAGCTCGCGCTGGCTGTGGCGCAGGGCGTCTTCGACGCGGCCGCCGCGGAGTCGATCACGAGGGACGTGGCCAGGGTGGAGGCCCTGGTCGCCGAGTGGGGCTCACCCTTCTGCGACGGCTGGGAGCGTTTCCGGCCCGACCCCGCCTGGCCGGTCCCCGGCCTGGACCCGGGCTAGAAGGTGTCCCGGGCCGCCCCGAGGTGCTCGCTCAGCGAGTCCATCGTGTCGCCGAACGCGGACTCGAGGTCCACGCCGTAGGCGTCAGCGAGGGTGATGACGCTCCACAGGCAGTCGGCGAGCTCGTGGGCGAGCGCACTGTCGAGGTCGTCGCGCGGGCGCACCCCGGCCTTGCCCTGCACGAGCTTGGCGAGGTCTCCGACGTCGCCGAGGAACCCGAGCATGATCTCCTCGGTCGTCCAGGCGCGGCCGTACCTGGACGCCTCCATGTCGGCGTACTGCGCACGCACGGCACGCGCCTTGGCCTGCATCTCCTGGAAGTCCATGCGCCCATCCTCACTCAGATGAGCGTGCGCGGGAGCTCGAGCTCGGCTGCCAGGGCGTCTGCGTACGGCGCGCGCTCCGGGCCGTCGACCCACCTGCTGTGACGGTGCCGCTCGTACAGACCGTCGCCATGGTGCCGGGGGAAGACGTGGACGTGCAGGTGCCAGACATCCTGGTCGCCCGCCGGCTCGTTGTGCTGCCGGATCGAGATGCCGTCGCACGAGTACGCCGTGCGCATCGCGACCGCCACCTCCTGGACCAGGTCCCACACGGCGTGCCCCGCTGCTGAGGGGAGGTCGTAGACGTTCTCGTGGTGAGCGCGCGGGATCACCAGCGCCGCGCCCGGATTGGCCGGCCACCACTTCGGCGAGATGCGCGCGAACGCCAACTCGGTGACCCCGACGACGTCGCCCGGCTGGTTGTGCTCGTCGAAGACTCCACGCTGCATCCGGCAGAAGGGACAGGCGTAGCCCTCCGGTTGGTGGCTCCGCCTGTTCAAGGGGTCCAGCCGTCCCAGCGACTCCACCACCGGGTGTTCGAGTCCAGCAGATCGGTGACCTCGGCGGCCGCGGCGAGGACGCGGCCGACGTCGTCCTGGTCGATGCGCCCCTGGACTCGCTGCCAGTGCAGGTCCGCCACGTCCTTCCACTCTCGCCCGCCGTCGGGACGCACGATCAGATCCAGGCCGTGGTCGTCGGTCTCGAAGCCCTCGGGCCCACGCACGATCGGTGCCTCGAAGTTGATGTACCAGTGCAGGAAGGAGCCATCGGCGTCGAAGAACTTCCAGACCGCGTAGTGATCGCTGGCCCGGTGGAGCTGGAGCACCACGGTCGCCCCCCAGGCGGACTGCGAGCTCCAGGGGTGCGGCCCGAACGGATGCGGCGGGAAGGTGAACGGGGAGCCGGGGTCCAGGCGGACTCCAAGGGTCTCTCCGTCGTCGGAGACCACGGTCACGGGACTCTGCATCCACACCTGGTGGTGCAGCACCTCGAACCGTTGGATCGTCGAACCGGGCTCGTAGACGCTCACGGGCAGCGACACTATCCGGGCCCGCCGGTCGTGGCCGGGACCCGCAGAGGCGCCGGCGCGAGACGGTCCTACCGTTCGCTCGTCGATCGGTGCGCCACCCACTTGAGTGCAAGTCCAAGCGACGCCGCACGGGGGCCTGAGGGGTCGGACCGGAACCGCCACATCCTGGTCGACAGCGTCTTCGACGACCGCGAGCGGATGCCGACCTACTGGGGCGCGGCCACGATCGGGCTGCTGTGGATGATCGGGACCTTCGGCCTGCTGGTCTCCGGGCCGGTCACCTGGTGGCCGTGGTCGGTGCCGACGTCGTGGTGAAGTACGCCGACATCCAGGGAGTCGAGCGGTGGGTGACCCGTCGTACCCGGGACCACGCGTCGATGCCCGGCGACGGTCGGGTCCAGGTGCTGTTCGATCCGCTGCAGCCCGACCGCGACGATCTCGTCTTCGTCTCCTTCCACCGCGACCCCCATCCGACCGAGTGGGTCGGCGGCACGGTCTAGGCTCGGGTCCCGGGGAAGGAGAGCGTCAGTCCACCGATGCAGCGCGCGGGCACCTCAGTGGTGTCAGCACCTTCGGAGGAGGACGCGTGGCCCCCAGGAACAGCACCCAGGACTGGTGGGAACGCCACGGCAGCGCGGCTCGCGAAGCCGCCTCCGAGGTTCCCGCCTGCATGCCGGGGGCACGCCGGGCTATTCCGGCACTCCAGGGTCTGCTCGAGCCGTTCGCCGACGCTGAGTGCGCCAGTCGGCGCGGCTGAGCTCGTAGCCGACCTCGTCGTACTCCGAGTCCAGGAGTCGATCGTCACCGGCCCTCGTCCACGTGGCGGTATGCGTCATTGCGAGCTTCTCGAGCACGCGCCGGGATCGGGTGTTCCCCGACTTCGTGCTGGCGAAGACCCGCTCGATGCCTGGGTCGGCGAAGGCCTGCCCGACCATGGCGCGCGCGCCCTCGGTAGCGAGTCCTCGACCCCAGCCGGCGGTGCACAGCCGGTAGCCGATGCCGGATGTCTCAGGCCGTGGTGCGAACCAGGACGCCGACCACCACCCGACGAACTCCGCGTCCTCGAAGCCGAGCCAGTAGCCCAGGCCCCGTGCCGGGTTGCTCTGACGGGTGAGGCGCTGGCTCCACTCTGCGCGGGTCTCGGTGATGGTCGCGGCCCGGCCGCGGATATGGGTCATCACCGCAGGATCGGAGTTGAGCTGGATGAGCAGCCCGAGATCAGCCTCCTCCACTGGCCGAAGCTCGAGGCGATCGGTCGACAGGGCGGGGAGCGTGCTCTGCTGCGGCTCGTCGGCGCCCATCACGGCTACGGCGACCATCCGACGTCGGTCGCCCAGCGCTCGGCGGCGTCCATCACCAGGTCGCACACAGGGTCCTTCACGTCGTAGTAGGCGGTGACGTCGTCGGGGTGCAGCCGGGCCAGGGCCAGCTTGACCTGGGCGTAGGCAGCGGCAGCGGGGGCCGAGTGGCGCAGGTAGTCGCGGAACAACAGGGCGTAGCGGTGGTTGGGCCGCCCGGTCGCGCGGACGTGCAGGTGGACCGGCCGCCACGACGCTGGGCAGCGGAAGTAGCGCTTCTCCCACGCCGCGGGGTCGCCCTGGTCGCCCGGCGGCACGTGATCGGTGGTGATGTCGGTGGCCGTGGCGCCGAGCTGCTCGAAGCCCGGCACGAGGCGCGGGTCGTCGAGATCGGCAACGCCGACCTGGACGTCGATGATGTCCTTGGCCGCGAGGCCGGGCACCGACGTGGAGCCGATGTGGTCGATGCGGACCACCACCTCGCCCAGTGCGTCATGCAGGAGAGCTTCTACGGCGGCGAACTCGGCCGGCCACTGCTCGTCGTACGGCTGGACGACGATGCGGGGAGTGGCGCTCACGTGGACGATTCTGGCACCGCTTCTCGCTGCTCTCATTCAGCTGGTCCTGCCGCAGCAGCCCAGGCCGGGGATCGCCGGCCTGGGCCCGCGACCGTCACGCGACGATCTTGCCGAACACCTCGTTGAACGTCTCGGTCGAGCTGGGGTGGGTGTAGATGGAGTTCTGCAGCTCGGTCGCGGTGATGCCGTGCCGCATGGCCAGCGCCACCGTGTTGATCAGCTCCTGGGCGTCGATGCTGTGCAGCGCTGCGCCGGGGATCCGGTCCGTCGTGGGGTCGACGACGAACTTCATCAGGCCGTGCGTCTCCTCGACCGTGTACGCGCGCGGCATGGCGACGATGTCTGCGACGTTCTCGCGCGCCACCTTGATGTCGAGACCCTGCGCCCGGGCCTCGGTCTCAGTGAGCCCGACGGTGGCGAGTGGTGGTGTCACGAAGAGGGTGTGCGGCACCGCCACCCGGTCGCCGGTGCTGCGCTTCCCGTCGCCGAGGAGCTGGTCGAGCACGATCCGGGCGTCGTCCAGCGCGATGTAGGTGAACTGCGGTCCCCCGTTGACGTCGCCGACGGCGAAGATGTGCTGCTGGGAGGTCCGCAGGTGCCCGTCGACCTCGACCGCCCCGTCGGGCGCCGTCTGGACTCCGGCGGCGTCAAGCCGCATGTCTTTCGCGGCGAGGTGGGCAAGACGCCGGCTCGCTTCCGACGCGATCAGTTGGCCGGCCGGAGGACCCCCGCCTGAACTCGGCCGGCGCACCCACATGCAGGTCAGCCGCCCAGGTCGAGGTGCGCGAGGATCCGCCGCCAGGCGCGGTCGGCCGCTTCGGCGTCGTACGCCTCGCGGGCCGGTGAGAGGAAGCCGTGGCCGACGCCGGGCAGCAGGAGCGTGTCGTGCCCCTCGGTCGTCAGCGCACGCTGGAGCATCGCCTGCTCTTCGGGCTGGATCAGCCGGTCCTCGCCGCCGACCACGACCAGGAGGCCCCCTTCCACCTTCCCGAGGCTGTCGATCGCGCGGAGGCGCGACGAGATGGGCGGGGTCGTCGACGTCAGCCATCCCGGATACGCCAAGGCGATGCGAGCGAGCGGGAGCTCGACGGCGGCGAGGAAGCCGGCGTACCCGCCGACGCTCAGGCCGAGGAGGCCGCACTCGGAGACGGGTCGGGACAGCAGAGAGGCGGCCGCGCGCACGTCCTCGACCAGCTGATCCGCCGTGAGGGACCCCAGCGCGTCCAATCCGGTGGCTCGACCTGCCTCGCTCTCAGGAAGGACCATCGCCCCGGGGGTGCGATGGAAGAGGTCGGGACAGACGACCTCGGCCCCGGCATCGGCGAGCCGGTCGCAGACCGCCAGCACGTGCGGGGTGAGCCCGAAGAGCTCGGGAAGGACGACGACCGAGGAGCTGTGGTCGCCATCGAGCGGGCCGGTGAGGTAGCACGGGACGGAGTCGGCCACCGCCAGGCGTCGATCAAGGGTTGTCGTGGACACGCTCCCATGCTCCAGGGACCCTGGCCCATCGGTCAAAGACATGGATACGATGACCCCCATAACCTAGGAGGATGGGGCGTCCGTGGAGCTTCGGACCCTGGCGTACGCCGAGGCGGTGGCCCGGCTGGGTGGCTTCACCCGTGCCGCGCGGGAGCTGCACGTGGCGCAGCCCGCGGTCTCGACCCAGATCGCCCAGCTCGAGCGCGAGCTCGGGGTCCGGCTGTTCGTGCGCACTCCCCGCGGAGTGACCACCACCGAAGCCGGCGAGCTTCTCGTTGCGCGCGCGCGCAGGATCCTGACCGAGGCCGCGGCCGTCCATGCCGACATCGACGCCCTCCGCGGGCTCGTGACCGGCCGCCTCAACATCGGAGCAACCCCCCTGTTGGGCGGCGTCGACCTGGCCGGCGCCCTCGCGGCCTTCCGCCGCGCCCATCCCCACGTGGTCGTGAGAACCCACACCGACCTCGTCGACCCGCTCCTCGTCGCGCTGGACTCCGCGCAGCTCGACGTCGTCCTCGGACCGGTCGAGGACCCAGGGGCGGCGCGCCACCAGGTCGACGTACTCGCTGAGGAGTCCGTGGTCCTCGCCTGCCCACCCGGTCTTTCGCCACCACCACGAGACCTGGCCGAGGCGAGCAGCCACGAGTTCGTCTGCCTGCCGGCCACGAGCGGGCTCCGCCGGATCCTCGACCGGGCAGCACACGAGGCGAACGTGACCCTGGCCGTCACCACGGAGGTGGCGACGACGTCCCAGATCCGCGAGTTCGTCGCCGCCGGGCTCGGTGTCGCGCTCCTGGCCGCGAGTGCGGCGCGAGGTCCGGGGCCGGAGATCCGCGTCATCGAGCTCGACCCTCCGGTGCCGCACCCGCCGTTCGCCGCACTCAGACCCACCGGCCGAAGCTCGCCGGCCGCGGATGCCTTCGTCGCCCTGCTTCTAGCCAGCCGTTGAGCGTCGGATCCGCGCCTACGCACAGCGCTGCCCGAGCGCGGAGTTTCGCGATGTCCGACCTGGGGAATGCATCCGGCATGGACATCGAGGTCTCCCCAGCCGGGGTCATCGCCAGCGCGGACGCCGTCGCCGCGGCGGCACAGCAGCTCTCCGCCGGCAGCTCGCCGAGTGCCGCGGGCAACGACGGCTTCATGCTGAGCGGCGCCATCAGCCAGTTCTCCTCCCAGATGCAGCAGACGACCACCCAGGCCGCCGTGGACGCCGGCGCGACCGCCGAGAACCTGGAAGCGTCGGCGAAGCTGATGCGTCGTGTCGACGACGATGTCGAGACCGCGGCGATGTCGCTCTGGTCGCGACTCCAGTGAGGGCCGGGTCATGATCACCGTCAGCCAGCTCGCAGCCTTCGACCCGGCCACGTGGCGGTCGTCGGCCACGTGGTCGCGTTCCCAGGGCAAGACCGCGCAGAAGACCCAGCAGGAGCTGGAGGCGCAGGCGGCCGCCGTGGCCAAGGCCTGGCCCTCAGCCGTGGGTCAGCTCGCCGCCTCGGTGCTGCGCAACCAGGCGGCCAGCCATGGTGAGCTCGCCACGGCGTACGGCGACGGAGCCACCGTGATCGACGACGCCGCCGCCGGGATGGTGGACCTGCGCGCCAAGATCGAGACCGTGCAGAAGACCGTCGCCGGCGAGCCGTACCTGGACGGTCCCGACGACGCGGGCTTCGTGACGTCGACGTTCCCCCTCTCCCTGACGAAGCTGATCGAGTACCTCCAGCACCTGACCCTCGCCCGGCAGCTGACGCTGGCCGCGCGTGAGGTGCTCATGCAGGCGGACGGCCGCGACCGTCAGGCGACCCTCGCGCTGCTGGCGATGATCGGGATCGACCTGCCGCCGACCAACGACGGTCCGATCGACCTCACCGACGAGGGCATCAGGTTGCAGGCAGACCTCAACGGTCAGGACCGCTACGGCGACTGCACCACCTTGTCGACCCTCATCGGGATCGCGCACTCCGACCCGAGCTTCATCCGCGAGCACCTGGTGTGGGATCCGGCCAGCGGCACCTACCAGGTCACGCTCTACCAGGACGGGAAGCCCGTCACGGTGAGCGTCGACCCCTCCACGCTGCCCACGGACGGATCGCAACAGGCTGCGACCAACAAGCCGAGCTGGCTCTCGATCTACGAGCAGGCGATCCAGCAGCAGTTCGGCGACATCCCCAACGGCCAGTTCGAGGACGTGCCGATCGCCCGGATCACCGGTCACGACGTGCCCCTCGGTCCTCCGCCGTCGGCCGACGACATCCGCGCCGGGATGGACAAGGATCCCCCGGCGGTGATCACGGCCGACACCGCGAACGCCCCGAAGCAGCCCGATGACGTCGACCCGGCGAAGCGGGTCGTCCCCGGGCATACGTACGCCGTGACGGGCCTCGACTCCAGCGGCAACGTCGTCCTACAGAACCCGTGGGGCCCCAACGGTGGTTGGCATGATGGCAAGTACTACCCGGGCGAGGTGCACCTGACGCCACAGGAGTACCACCGGTGGTTCAGCAACGGCGCCGTCCTGAACCCGCCCTTCTGAGGACCGAGGAGACCGAGATGCTGAGAGATCCCGAAGTCCAGGAGCTCGCGCGCACGTACGGGCCCATGCTCGACGCCCTCCAACAGGCACTGGACGCCGAGTTCGGGCCGCTGAGCTGGGCGCCCCGCAGCGACCCCGCCGCCGCGACCCGCCACGACGGGAGCAGCGCGCTGCGCGTGGGAGCCATCAACGCGATCGGCGTACCCACCTCCCAGCTGGATCCGCCGGCGATCACCCGGGCCGTCAACCAGGTGCTGGCGCGATGGGACTTCCCGGAGCAGCCGGAGATGACCGGCAGCCCATCGGGAGAGCTCATCTGCGAGGCCGTCGACGACCGGGGAGCCGAGTTCACCCTGCTGATCAAGATGGCCGTCGACGCGTGGGTGGACCAGCCCCTGTGAAGCGTCTGCGATGGCGCGCCGTCGCGGTGCCCGTCGTCGCGGCGGCCGTGATGGTGTCGGGTTGCGGGAATGGAGACGGTGAGGTGAGCGCGGGCTCGGACGATCCATCCCCGGCGCCGACCAGCTCGCCGACTCCGCCCGGTCCGCCGCCGCCGACCGCCTCCTGGCAGCCACAGCCACCTGGACGACCCGTCGAAACCGGCTGGGTCAGGAGAGAGTACGCCGCCACCCTGGATGCCGCCGTCGCCTCCGCCGGTGACGCCCTGAGCTGGCCGGGCCAGGCACAGGTGTCGGCCGAGCGGTTCTCCGGCGTGTGCGTGGTCAAGCTGCAGCGGGTCGGGAGTGGGGCCTTCTCCCCCGACGTCCCTGCCCTCCAGCAGGCCCTCGCCACCGCCGTATCCGCTCAGGGCTTCGCTGACCTGGCCGTGATGAACGACCCCGGGGGCGCGCTAACGTTCGTGGCGCAGGACTCTCGTGACGCGCTCTTCGAGTTCCGCAGCAAGAGCGAGACCACCGTCGCCGTGCGGGTGGTCACCACCGACTCGGAGTGCGACACCTGACACGCACCTGACGGTCCTCCTCACGTTCGCGTGCTCAGCCGGCCGCACCCCTCACGGGCGGCGCAACACACCTGTACGCCCACCTTCCCCCGGCGTAGCGTTGACGGTTTCGAAAAGGAGGTCATCATGACCACGAGACCCATCAGCCGCCGCGACGTCCTGGCGGGTGGAGGAGCCACCCTCGCAGGATTGTCGGTGCTGCAGGTCACGGGCTCGGCCGAGGCGCTGGGCACCGGCAGCGCCGACTCCGTCCCATGGCTGCGCAACCACGGCGACCCACCCGAGACCTACCCCGGAAGTCCCCACGACGACGTGATCCTCTGGGAGGACCAGCCCCCTCCCTTCCCCGGCCCGGGCGTCGGCAACCAGCTGGTGTGGGAGGAGCTCTCGACGCGTCTCACCCCGGCCGACGACTTCTTCTACGTCAGCCACTACAACCATCCCGAGATCGACCCAACCACCTGGCGGCTGGGGATCGACGGGCTCGTCCGGCGTCCCGCGTCCCTGTCTGTGGCCCGCCTCAAGTCGCGACCCCGGAAGCGGGTCGAGTTCACGCTCGAGTGCTCGGGCAACACCGCCTTTCCGTTCTTCACGGGTGCCGTCGGCAACGCGGTGTGGGGCGGCGCATCCCTCGCTTCGGTGCTGAAGGAGGCTGCTCCGTTGGACTCTGCCGCCGAGGTCGTCTTCTGGGGTGCCGACGCCGGCACCGTGACCATCCGCGACAACCCCGGCATCCTCAGCCAGGGCACGACGGGTGCCGAGGCGCCCGTCCAGACGGGTGACGGCCTCGACATCACCATCACCGAGCAGTTCGCTCGCAGCATGACCATGGACGCCGCCATGGCGCCGGGCAACCTGCTCTGCTACGAGATGAACGGCGTACCCCTCCCCATCGAGCACGGATTCCCCGTCCGCCTCATCGCCCCCGGCTGGTACGGCGTGGCCAACGTCAAGTGGCTCTCGCGCATGGAGCTCATCGACCACAGGTTCGCCGGCAGGTTCATGGCCCGTGACTACGTCAGCTTCCGCGAGCGCACCGACCCGGCGGGGAACACCACGTGGACCTTCCAGACCGTCGGCCCCTTCCGGCTGAAGTCAGCGCCGGCCAAGGTCGTGAGGACCACGACAGGACCTCCCGCCCGGTACCGGGTGATCGGCGTCGCCTGGGGTGGGGCCATCGCCCGGGTCGAGGTCTCCATCGACGGCGGGCCGTGGCGCCGGGCGCGGGTGGTCGACTCGCGGTCTCGGGGCGGCTCGGTCCGAGGCCTGGCCTGGAAGTTCTGGACCTACGACTGGGGCAAGGCGCCGAGCGGCCGACACACCGTGACCTCCCGCGCGATCGACACGCACGGCGCGGTGCAACCGGCGCCGACCGACCCGGTCATCACCGAGCGCCGGACGTACTGGGAGGCCAACCAGCACATCACGCGCACGATCGTCCTGCCCTGATCCCGTCGACGACCACCCGCCGTGCGCCCTCCTGGGCGCGTCTCAGGACGGCTGGTCGCCGGGGACGGAGGATCGCCAGAGTCGGTGACGCCGTCCAACCGATGGCGGGGTCGGCTTGTGTCCTACCTGCCTCTGGGTGACGTTCGATGGCCTTATGCACAGCCCGCCGTCGGTGAACGCCGATGGCATCTACGTGATGGCCCTGCCTGACGCCGTAGCGGGTGGGCCGGCGGAGGTAGTAGTCGATCCACGAGCCGTCGAGCTCGACGTCCGTCACGATATAGACCCAGTCGTCCCCGTTGCTCTTGTGCGCGATGGTGCCACCACGCCGACGGCGCGGTGGGGCGCCGCACCCCGGAAGTGGGCTGCCATCACCCTGCGAGCGGGACGCCCAGGCCGGGGGTGGTGTGATCCCGGAGAGCGTGGACCACTGGGATGCGGACCATGAACGTGCTTCCGGCACCGAACTGGCTCTGGACGGTGATGCATCCGCCCATCAGTTCGGAGAGCTCCTTGCAGATCGCCAGGCCCAGCCCGCTGCCGCCGTAGCTTCTGGTCATCGAGCCGTCGACCTGGTTGAAGGACTCGAACACAGACTCTTGGTCCTCGTCGCGGATCCCGATGCCGGTGTCGGTCACGACGAACTCCACAACATCGTCCACACCGCCTTGGTCAACGGCGCTCGCGGGACGCACCACCAACGACACCCGTCCCTGCAACGTGAACTTCAGGGCGTTGTCGAGGAGGTTGGTGAGGACCTGGAACAGCCGGCCGGAGTCGCCGACCACCATTTGAGGCACACGGGGGTCCAGGTCCCACTCGAACCGGATGCCCGCATCGATCGCGCGTGGTGCGTAGACATCGCCTGTATCGGCCACCAGGGCATGGAGGTCGAACGCCGTCGAGGCCAGCTCGAGCTCTCCGGCCTCGATCCGGGAGAAGTCGAGGATTCCCTCGACCAGCGATTTGAGCAGTTTCACTGAGCGGTCCATCTTCGCGAGGAGCATGAGCTGGACGTTGTCCAGCGGCGTGTCCTCCAGGATCTCTGCGGTGGCGAGCACGGTGGTCAGGGGCGTGCGGATCTCGTGGCTCACGTTCGCCAAGAACATCGACTTGGCGCGGGACGCCTCCAGTGCCGCATCACGCGCCGCCACCAACTCGCGGCGGGCGCCCTCCTCGGAGCGGATCAAGCGTGCGGTCCGCACGATGGCGAGCGTGATCAGGACCGCCGTGCCGATGAACAGCCGGCCCGGGTGGTCGTGCTCGCCTCTCAGGTCGCCGATGACCTCGAGTACCGGCGGCACGAACAGAGGACCAACAGCGAGCACGATCTGCGTGGCCAAGCCCGGTGGCGAGTCCACGCCTGCTGCGTCGTCGTCTACCTCGTGGACCCGCCACGCGGCGCGTGCCAACAGGATCGCCCCGACCATCCACGCGACCTCCATTGCCACCTGCGTGCCGCCGTCGGAGGCCTGCAGGTATGCCACGTTGGCGCCCAGCCACAGGCAGACGCCCACCACGAACGAACCGCCGATGGTCGCACGTGATCGCCCGCCCATCAGGACGCGCACCACGAAGGCGAGCAGGACCGCGCCCGCGACGGAGTACATCGCCCACACCGTGCGCACGAGCGGCGACACGCTGTGGTCATGAACGATCGCGTCGACAGCGAGGCTCCAGAAGATCAGTACGCAGACAACCACGATGGTCGCCGCGTCGAGCAGGCGGTCCGCATCGAGGCGCCTGCCGCCTTCCTGGCTGCGGCTCCTGCTGAGCACCACCCACATGGCAGCACACACAGCGATGTAGGCGGCGAACCGGAACGGGTCCGAGATGGACGCATCGGACCTCGCGCCCGTGAGGTCGAGTGAGGACCACAACACATCACCCAGCGCCGACAGGGAGATGCCGGCCGCGATGAGACGCGGCACCAACCGCCGGTCACGCGGTGCTCGTTCGGCGCCTACCCACGCGCCGACGCTGGCGCCGACCAGCACGCCCAAGTAGCAGGTCGCCGAGACGGCGGCGTTGTCCGCACGGGCGAAGACCACAACCGTCGCCACGACGACGAGCCCCACGGCTCCACTCGCCCACCCTGACTTCCCTATCACGCGACGGACGTTACGCAGTCAGCGTTTGCTTTTACCCGCAATGGCGTAATTGGGAGGTCGACCATTCGGCTGCGAGGTCGTGGGTGCGTCCGAGGCCACGTCTCTTGGGCGGATGAGTGATCGCCGATTCAGGCTGCCTCGACTGTGCCGCTGACCGGCCCGGTCGAGGGGCCGCCGCGCCCCGCGCCGTAGGTAGGCTCCACGCATGGGGTGGCGATTCTGGGCGGCAGAGAAGAGCGAGGCCGAGACGAGCCTTGAGGCTCTGCAGGAAGAAGACTCGTCATCCGCCGGGGGCGACGGGATCATGGTGAGCGTGGTCGAGACCCCTGCCGACCGGGCGCCGGGGTCGCCGCTGTCCTGCCTCAACGAGGGTGACCCCGTCCACGTCGGCGACCGCGTCCAGCTCGCGACCTCGTTCGGGGTCCAGGAGACGAGCATCGTCTCGATCACCTGCGAGGGCGCGCCGTCCGTCACGCTCCGCTACGACGAGCGCGGCGAGATCGTCCTCGACAGCACCACCGACCTCAGCGACGTCTACCGGACCTCCTGCCTGATGGACCCCAACACCTCCGACGCCGTCCCGGACGGGGGGTTCCTCCTGCAGGTGCACACCGCCGAGCAGCGCGACAAGGACGTCTACGTCGTCGGCCGGGCTTCTGGTCGAGTGACTCAGGGCCGCACCGCGGTCGTCTCCCCCTGGACCGACCCCCGCGAGCGCTTCGCCAAGGTCAAGGAGGTCGAGGAGCTGCCCGACGGCCGGATCGGCGTCCTGCTGGCCAAGCGCGATGCGTCCACGTTCGAGTTCGGCGACGAGGTCCAGTACTTCGCGGTGTGAATCTGCGAACGTCCCGACGGTGAGTACGCCGGTGAGTACGCCGCCCTCTGGCGCGCTTGGACCCCTGACCGCCACACCGATTCGTTGCGACCTCACAGGTAGCCTCGCGCGGGCACGGGGCCGACGAGTCGGTGTGGGGCAGCGGGGACGGTCGGCGCGTCAGCCGGCCTCGCCCAGGCGGGTGGCGAGCTCCGCGGCACTGACCGGGGTGCCGGCGCCGTTGTAGATCGCGTTGGTGACCACGGTCCAGGCCGCGCGCGGCCAGGTGCGGAAGGTGATGTGGCCGCCCGCGATGGTCGCCTGCCCCTCGCCGACGTCGAACGTCGCGACGTTGGCCGCGCCGGCCAGGGTCCCGCTGCCCAGCGCGTAGCCGCTGGCGAGCAGGTCGTCCCCGGCCGGGTAGGACGCGGCGACCTCGCCAGGACCGGTGAGGCGGAACGCCGGGTCGTTGTTGAACCAGACCGGCCAGCTCGCCGGCATGCCCCAGGCCGCCGGGACGGCCGTCCGGAAGGACTGCTTGAGCAGCGCACCGGGCACGTTGAGCACCGAGCGATCGGTCGAGGCGACGTTCTCGACCGGCAGCGCGAGCGCGTCCTTGGCGGTCATCGACGCCGAGCCGAGCGCGACGAGGTTGCCGCCGCCCTCGACGAAGGCCCGCAGCCGGGCCGGTGCGTCGGGGACGCCGCGCGCCCAGTGGAACTCCTCGGGGTAGCGCGAGGGATCGAGGCCCTCGGTGAGGGTGCGGGTCGAGACACCGGGGGCGAGCACGACGGTGTCGAACTGGGCGAGGTCGGCGTAGTCGTCGGCCTCGACCACCTCGTAGTCGACGCCCCACTGCTCGAGCATCCACATCATCCAGCCGCCCGGCATGTTGTTGGCGCCGCGCACCAGGCCGACCTTGGTGGTCGCGGCCAGCTCGATCGCCCGGGTCTTCGGGAGCTTGAGGGCGGCGTAGACAGGCAGCCCGGTCTCGGCGCTGATCGTGGTCAGCGCCTTGCGGGCCGCCGGCGTCGCGGCCACCATCAGCGCGCCCGGCGGCAGGGTGCGGCCCACGACCGGCGTACGCCCCTCGGCGCGGAACATCGGCACCCCGAGGTGCTCGAGCGCGGTGATGACCTTGCCGAGACCGTACGACGTCGGGCTGAGCACGTAGGCGCCAGAGGCTCCCGGGTTGGGCGGCGCCGGCGTCGCGACCGGGCCGACCTCCTCGACCACCGTGGTGGCCACGTCGATCGCCTCGTCAACCGCGTCGACGTCGACGCCCATCAACAGACCGAGATTGTCGGTGGTCTCGCTGTAGGGGAGGATCAGCGGGCAGGTCGCACACTTGCGGGCGCTGTCGGGGTAGGCGTCGACGCGCAGCAGCTGGTCGACCCAGCGGCCCAGTGGCTGGTCGGTGCGCAGGATCCAGGAGCCCTTCGGGTAGCGGGTGCCGGCGACGGTGAAGGCCCGGTCGGCCTTCAGGATCTCGGCGTTGCCGCGGTCGAAGATCGACAGCATGTCCATGACGGCGTACGGGTCGCGCTGCTGCGCCGACACGACGTAGGCCGCCGGGCCGGCGTCGTAGGTCTCGCTGTTGGCGTTGCTGCGGTAGAGGTTGTTGTAGAGCCACTCCATCGGGTCGCTGGCAACGGTGTCCATGCCGGAGTACGCCGCCACCTCGCCGTACTGGACCATCTGCTTGAACGTCCACGTCTTGGAGTCGTAGGGCAGCGGCGAGCGGAGCGTTGCGGTGGCCGGCTCGAGGATCTTGTCCGAGGTCACCGTGTAGGCCAGGTCGCGGGCCGAGGCGATCTCGGTGAGCCAGGTGCTGGTGCCCTGGAAGGTGCTGTACCCCATGACGTCGGCGTTCCACATGATGCCGTAGGCGTCGTCGGTCTTGGCGCCCTTCTTGCCGGCCGCCACGAGGTCGCTGTTGGCCTCCTGGCCGATGCTGTTGGCCGAGGCGACGGTCAGCGGGTCGAGGACGGGCGACATCGGCTCGTCCCACGGCGGGGACCAGATGCGGGGGCTGTCCGTGCCGGCCTGGTGCATGTAGTGCTGGGCGACCGGCCGGTACTTCTGCTCCAGGGCCACCCGGATCTTGGACTCGACCTGGGTCATCATGAACCAGTCGCGATTGTTGTCGTGGCCGACGTACTTCTGGTAGAGGTCCGGGAAGACCCGCGCGTAGCCGGTGCCCGCGGTCTCATTGAAGTAGTTGATCACCCGGTTGTGGCCGTCGGGGTTCTGCGACGGCACCATCAGCACCACCATGTTGTCCAGCCACCGCCGGGTGACGTCGGAGTCCTCGGTGGCCATCCGGTAGACGACGTCCATCAGCGCCTGGGTGCTGCTGACCTCGGTCGAGTGGATGCCGGCCTCGACGTAGTAGACCGGCTTGCTGGTGGCGGCCAGCTGGCGGGCGTAGTCGTCGCGCTCCATGCCGGCCTGCTCCGCCTCGGCGGTCATCTTCGCCGGGTCGCTGAGCCGGGCGTTGATGTCGAGGATCTCGTCGAGGCGGGCGAGATTCTCCGCGGAGCTGATCCGCAGGATGGGGAAGTCCTCGCCCTCCGTGGTCTCGCCCACCACCTCGTACTCGATCTCGGGCGAGGCCTCCGCGACCTGCTGGAGGTAGTCCTTGATGGGCGCGAACGCCGCCAGCTTGCCCTCGTCTCCCATCGCGAAGCCGAAGAACTCGGCGGGGGTCGGTACGTCGACGCGCGGCTCAGAGCTGGTGGGTGCGACCTGCCCGGGCGGCGCCGCACTGCCGGCCTGGAAGAGGCCGACACCGCTGATGGTGACTGCGGCGGCGGTGAGGAGCGACGTGGTGACCCTGTGCAGGCGCATGGGGGACTTCCTTTCCAGGACGACCGAGGCGCCCTGCCCGAGGCCTGCCATCCTCCGGCGGCGCCGCGCAGCGGTCAATGCGCGTCTCGCGGCGGCGCCCGATCAGAGACGGTTGCCCCGACCGCGGGGGTGCGTGCGCGCGCATCGTCCACCGCGAGGGCCCTGACGACTGCCGGCGCTGGACGATCTGCCGGGCCGGCCTGGCATCCTGGCCGCGATGACCACCGAGCCCTTCCCGCAGGTCGACGACGTCGACCGGGCGATCCTGGAGTCCCTGGCGCGAGACGCGCGCGCCTCCATCAGCGCGGTCGCGGAGGAGGTGCACGTCTCTCGCGCCAACGCCTACGCCCGGGTGCAGCGACTGGTCGAGTCGGGTGTCATCGACGCCTTCACCGTGCGCGTCCCGCCGGCCGCCGTCGGGATCGGCGCGTCGGCGTACATCGGCCTCAACATCGCGCAGGACTCCTGGCGCGAGGTGCGGGAGGCCCTCTCCAAGGTCGAGGGCATCGACCACGTGGCTCTGTGCTCGGGTGATGTCGACGTCCTGGTGCTGGCGCGGACCCCGGACATCGCGACGCTGCGCGACCTGGTGCTGGAGGGCATCCGGTCGATCCCCGGCGTGCTGACGACCAGGACCAGCATCATCCTCGACGAGCTCGACAACCCCGGCCTGCCCGGCCGGGCGCTGGCGGACGGCGGCCTGGTCGGAGGCTGAGCCGGCGGGTTGTCATCCATCGAGCGGTAGTCGTCCGATAAGGCCATCGACCGGACGCCGGAGGGGGAGACCCGGTCGCCCACTCACTCAGTTGGATCCAGAGGTCAGCCCGTCGACGAAGTGGTCGATGAAGAGTCGCGCCACCAGGTCTCCCCTTGACCCGGTGTCGGACTTGGCGAAGATCAGGCCGAGACCGATGTGGAGATGACGCCGGCGAGCCCGATCAGGAGCGTCTTGGTGAGCCCGAGCCGATCGCCGAGCGTTCCGGCGATGAGGAGAAAGCCCGTTGGGTGAGGGGAACAGTGCCGGTGGAAGGCCGGGCTCCAGCCCTCGAGAGGCACGGCTCTGCCCGACGGTCGACGTCAGTCGGTGATGGTGACGGTGCCTGAAGGCGACTCGAGCAGTTCGACCGTGCGCTGGGCGGCACGATCGATATGCACACGCGGCTCGGCTGGCACGGCATCCGGGTTGTAGGTGCCGGGTCCGTAGAACTGCCCGTAGCTCAGCACGACTCCCCCTTCGGCGAGTACGGAGGTCTCCAGCTGCTTCACGGCCAGCGCGTCGGGTCCGTCGGGGAGTTCCCACGCGACCGTCTGAGCGAGGACCTTCGGGCTCCCGGCGGCACGGGAGGCGTCGATGATGTTGGCGTTGCCCTCGGTTCGGATGCGGGCGTTGAGGTCGCCGAACTCAGCGATCCTGTTGACGTCGTCGGGCAGGTCGGTGAGCTCATTGAGGATGATGTCGGGAGCGAACGCGACGACGGCCGAGATCAGCGCGTCCCGATCGAAGACATCGACGACGACGGGTTCGGCGCCGAGCTCGGCGATCCTTTCCGCCTTGGCGGCGGAGCGCGTCATGCCGGCGACCGTGTGGCCGGCGTTGACGAGGAGGGGGATGAGGCGCTGGCCGATGACGCCGGAGGCGCCGGCGAGGAAGATTCTGGACATGGTGTTGCCTTTCGATCGTGTGGTTTCGATGGCCCGGGCGGTGCCGGGGCTCACGCGTGGCCCGCGATCCGTGCGCGCCTGGTCGAGGAGGCTGATGAGGGCGGGGCGCATCGTGAGCCCGTGAGCAGACGACCGCGGGGATCTCCCGACACTATGCACAAAGAGGCCTTGTCACGAGCACCATTCAACCTCTGTGATTCCAGACCACTTTGGGTGCCTGAACGAGGGACAGCCGGAGCGTGCCGGGCAGGGGCGGCTCAGGGTAGACCTGCAGCGAAGACTGACGAACTCGACGCGGGCTACCTTGACGGATCCAGCCTCACGGCCAGCGCTCGTCACGGTACGAGTATCGCGACTTGAGGGGCTCGCTCCTGCGCGAGGCTCGGCTGGGTGCCCGCGTTCCCGGCCTCAGGCCACCAGCAGGCGGAGGCCGAGGTCGGCCGCGTCGAGTCCGTCGAGGTCGTGGTTGCGCTCGGCCCAACGGCCCGAGTCAAGGTCGTCGCGCAGGCCGCTGACGACCCGCTGCTCGGCATCCGGCCCGACCCTTGTCCACACCGACATCGCCCGCCGTACGTGCTCTTCCAGGTAGGCGTGCGGCCGGCGCCAGTAGGCCTCGAACAGGCCGTCCGCGCAGTCCCACGGGACGAGCACCGGCTCTGCGGCGGCCCCGATCGGCCCAGTCAGCTCGGAAAGCGTCGGCCAGTCCGCGAAGAGGCCGGCGAACTCGGGCAGGTAGTCGCGGGTCAGCCAGAACCGGCGCCGCTGTGTGGCCTCGCTCGCGTCGAACGTGAGGACGACCACGCGGCGGGCCACCCGTCGCAGCTCGCGCAGCCCGGCGATCGGGTCCTGCCAGTGATGGACCGTGGAGACGGCCATCGCGGCGTCGAACGACTGGTCCGCGAAGGGGAGCCGCTCGGCCACGGCGTCCACGCACGGCGCCGCGCCCGTGGGGCGCTGCGCCCGCATCACCGCCGATGGCTCCACCGCGGTCACCTGGCGGTCCGAGGGCTCGTACGAGCCGGTGCCGGCTCCGACGTTCAGCACGGTCCGGGCATCCCCGAGCGCGTCCCAGATGCTCGCGGCGATGTGCGGGTCGGTGTGCCGCGTGGCGGTGTACGCGCCACCGATCACCTCATACAGACGCGGCCCGATCATCTCCAGCTGCTCCTTCGGCGTCATCCGCTGTCCCCTCGCTCGGGCCTCGAGCTCCCTGTCGATAGCCGCCACCAGGGCATCGGCGCGATGGCGCTGATCCAGCAGCAGGCCGCGCAGCCGGTGCAAGTGCGCGATCGCGTCGGTGGTCGGGTCGCCGACCAGGTCGGCGACCTCCAGCAGGCCGAAGCCCAGCCGCCGGTAGGCCAGCACCTCCCGCAGCCGCTCCACGTCGCGCGCTGAGTAGGCCCGGTAGCCGGCGGCGGTGCGGGCTGACGGCTGGGCCAGGCCGATCTCGTCGTAGTGGTGCAGCGTGCGGACGCTCACCCCGGCCAGCTCGGCCACGCGTCCCACCGTCAGGTACTCCTCCATGCCCCGACTCTGCGCCATGACGCTACGTGAGGGTCAAGCGCCGCGCCCCCAGAACGCCGGCTCGCAAGTCTGAGTCCAGAGCAAGACCCCGATGGCTCGTGGGAGGATCGGAGCCATGGCCGCCCACGTGGTCTCTGTCAGTCGCGACGAGACCCACCGGTTCAGCAAGGAGCCGTGCGCTTCGATCACCCTGGTCGAAGGCATGGGGGTCGCCGGTGACGCCCACGCCGGCGCAGTTGTCCAGCATCGGTCTCGCGTGCGCCGCGGCCCGGATCAGCCGAACCTGCGTCAGGTGCACCTCATCCACGACGAGATCCTCGACGAGGCGCGAGCCGCGGGACACAACGTCGGACCAGGAAGCCTCGGCGAGAACATCCTGACCCGCGGACTCGACCTGCTCTCACTGGCCACTGGCACCCGGCTACTGATCGGTGGCACCGTCCTGCGAGTCACCGGGCTGCGCAACCCGTGCCGTCAGATCAACCGATACTCGGCGGGACTGCTCAAGATCGTCCTCACCCGCGACGACAGTGTTGCCGCGAGCTCTGCCGGGACGCTCCGCGCATCCGTAGCCAGGGAGTCATTCGACGGCGTGGTGCGGAAGGCGGGTGTCATGGCCGTCGTCGACCGGGGCGGAGAGGTGCGGCCGGGCGACTCCATCAAGGTCCGCCTGCCTGACGAGCCACACCGCCCGTTGGCTCCCGTGTGAGTCCCCCGCACACCAGCGATCCACGACACCGGTGATTGGTGTGCGATGCCGGGTGGCGCCGGAACCGGCGGCAGAGCGCATCGCCGCACTCCGATCTGCTCACGGCCATCCGACGGCCGTACGGCGGCGCCGGCGGTGGTCAGCCTGAGCTCGCGATCCAGGTCAACCGGCTGACCTGGCGGCCGCCTCGATCTCCTCGCACCGCTCCGTCCAGAAGGCTGCGTCGTGCGGCTTCACGGCCATGGCCTCCGCGTCGGTGCCGACCGCTCCGTCGAGCTGCTCGCGCAGGATGTCGGCATGACCGGCGTGCCGACTGGTCTCGGCAAGCAGGTGGACCAGGACGTTGAACAGGGGCACCTCGGCGTCCTGCCACCAGGCGACGCGGCCCGTCGCATCGAGAGCGAGGGCGTACACCGTCGCGTCGCTGTGGTTCCACACGCGTCGGTAGCGGTCGACGATGTCGCTGCGCGACTCCTGCTCAGTCGCCCACATGTCGGCGAGTCGCTCGGCCTCGACGTCCCATCGAGGCAGGGGTTCGGGAAAGGGACGGTCGAAGACCTCGCCCAGGTACCTGGCCTCCCAGGTCGCCAGGTGCTTGACGAGGCCCAGCAGGTTGGTCCCGGTGACGGTGAGCGGGCGACGGACGTCGTACTCGGAGAGCCCGTCGAGCTTGGCGAGCACCGCCTCCCGCTGGTGCTTCAGGTAGCCGTACAGGTTGGCCTTCGCAGCGTCGTCGATCATGGGACAGCACCCTGCCACGAGCGCCACCAGGTGGCAGCAGATCGCGGGCCCAGGGCTGGTCGACGGCGTGGGGAGTAGCGTGCCCCCACTCTCCGCCGGCGAGACCCGCGCGGGGGGACCTCTCACGATTCCGAAGGAGCGCGACAGTGACGTGGCCGCATTGCATTCACCGCCCTGGCAGGGTCCGTTGAGCGAGCGGGACGTCTCGGTCGAAGCGCAGGTGGCGGATCTCGCCTCGAGGGGCTTGCCGATGGCGCCAGGTGCAAGCATCGACGACCTGATCACTCTCGCCGGTGGTCGCGAACGCCTGGAGGCAGAGCCATACCTCCTGCTTTTGTCGGTCGCAGGCGCTTCTCAGCTCCAGCAGGAAGACGCTCGAGCAGTCCTACCGACCGGACAGGTCGATCTCGAGTGTGTCGAGGACGACGACAGCTACCCCCGCGTGGTGCGCTACATCGCCTCGGCGGCCGGCACGTCCGACCGCCTGGACGTCGTCACCTCGTCCCTGGGCGCTGACGCGGGAACCTGCACGATTTCAGTCCGGTTCGACGGTACGTCGCGGCTTTTCGAGGCAGACGTGCGGGGTGACTGGGCCGACAGCATGACCCTCTGCGAGATAGCGGAGCTGCTGTCTCCGTCCGGCTACGAGCCGGCCTTCTTCTATCCTGCGGGCGCCCTGGGCATCGCATGGGTGCCCGATGGACAAGCAGAGGCGTTGGAGTCCTTCTTGCGGCGGTACGCAGATTGAGCGCCTAAGTCCCCACGGCCTCATCAGCTCACGCCGACGTGCGGATTCCCGGCTCCTCCGTCGGCTGACCAGGGTCGGTCAGCGTGTCCAGGTCGAGCAGCCGTACGTTGCCCTGGTCATGCCGCGCCGCGAGAGACCAGATCGTCGTGTCGTAGTCGGCACCCGGCAAGCGCACGACTGCCTCGTCCGCGACGTGGAAGTGCCCGTGCACCAGCAGCCGTGGCTGAACGCCCAAGACCGCTCGAGTGACCTTCTCGATGCCTTCGTCGGCGTACGCCAAGATGTCCTCGGGCCAGTCGAGAGGGTTGCCGGCGATGATGTCGGCGACGGCTGCGGTGCAGTAGGGCGGGCCAGGGCTGTCGTGGGTGAGCATGATCTCTGCGTGACCACCCGCGATCGTTGCCTCCACGTGCTCCTCGCGGATCACCTCGGACGGCCACCAGTCGATGCCCTCGGTCAGCATGTCGCGGTTCACTGACGGCGCACTCCCGAGAGCGACGAACGAACGGCCTCCCATCTCCCAGCGATGCCCTCGCGGCAGCATCGTGACGTGTTCGGTCACTTCGATTGGTCTCGGGCTGCCGTCCTCCGCCTGCCAACGCGGGTCGGCCCACATCGCGTCGAGCCGGGCCCAATTCTCATGGTTTCCGGTGATGCAGAGCAGTTCGATCCCGTACCCGGCACAGATCGACTCGATAGCGGCGAGGTACGCCTCAGGGTCTGGCCCGTACCCGAACCGGAGGTCGCCCAACTGGCAGGCCACGCCCACGTCACCACGCTCGCCGAGCAGTCGGAGACAGTCGACAGCCGCTGTCTGGTCGCCCTCCAGGTCGCCGATCAGTCCGATCATCACGCCGGCGAGCATGCCAGACACACGAATCGACCCTTGGTCGCCGGATGGGGATCCTCCCGCGGGGCGAGGTAGGCAAAGTCAAAGGTCGCTGCATCTCGACAAGCAAGGCACGTGGTCAGTGCGCCATATCCACGAAGCGCGAGTAATGACCCTGGAAGGCGACGGTGAGGTCGCGGGTGGGGCCGTTGCGGTGCTTGGCCACGATCAGGTCGGCCTCGCCGGGTCGGGTCGACTCCTTCTCGTAGACGTCGTCGCGGTGGAGCAGGATGACCATGTCGGCGTCCTGCTCGAGCGAGCCGGACTCACGCAGGTCGCTCATCATTGGGCGCTTGTCACCACGCTGCTCGGGGCCACGGTTGAGCTGGGACAGCGCGATGATCGGCACGCTCAGCTCCTTGGCGAGCAGCTTGATCTGGCGGGAGAACTCCGACACCTCGAGCTGGCGGGACTCGACCTTCTTGCCCGACGACATCAGCTGCATGTAGTCGATGACGATCAGCCTCAGGTCGTGGCGCTGCTTGAGGCGGCGGGCCTTCGCCCGGATCTCCATCATCGTCATGTTCGGGGAGTCGTCGATGAACATCGGCGCGCTCGAGACCTCGCCCATCTTCTTGGCGAGCTTGTCCCAGTCGTCCTCGTTCATGTTGCCGTTGCGGATGTGGTTGAGCGGCACCTTCGCCTCGGCCGACAGCAGTCGCATGGTGATCTCGGAGCGCGTCATCTCGAGGGAGAAGAACACGCTGGTCATGTTGTTCTGGATCGAGGCTGCGCGGCACAGGTCCAGGGCCAAAGTCGACTTTCCCATGGCCGGCCTCGCCGCGACGATGATCATCTGGCCGGCGTGGAGACCGTTGGTGAGGTCGTCGAGGTCGGCGAAGCCGGTGGGCACGCCGTACAGCCCCGCCTCGCGGTTGCCGATGGCCTCGATCTCGTCGAGGACGCCGTTCATGATGTCGCTCAGCGGGGCGTAGTCCTCGGCCGTACGGCGGTCGGTGATCTTGTAGACCTCGGCCTGCGCCTGGTCGACGACGTCGTCGACCTGCCCCTCGCCGGCGTAGCCGATCTGGACGATCTTGGTGCCTGCGTCGACCAGCCGGCGCAGGATCGCCTTCTCGCGCACGATCTCGCCGTAGTAGGCGGCGTTGGCGGCGATCGGGACGTTGGCCGAGAGCGTGTGGAGGTACGGCGCGCCGCCCACCCGCTGCAGCTCGCCGCGCCGCTGCAGCTCGGCGGCGACGGTGACCGGGTCGGCGGGCTCGCCGCGGCCGTAGAGGTCGATGATCGCGTCGTGGATGATCTCGTGGGCCGGGCGGTAGAAGTCGACGCCGCGGACCACCTCGGACACGTCGGCGATGGCATCCTTGGAGAGCAGCATCGAGCCGAGCACGCTCTGCTCGGCGGCGGGGTCCTGCGGAGGAGTGCGGTCGCCCGGCCGGGACGTGGCCTCGCCCGGAGCAAAGGGTGAGGGACCATCACCCCAGTGGTCGTCGTACGAGCCTGGGGGTGAGCCGTGCAGGTCGTCCTCGGTGATGCTCAACGCTTCTCCCTGATGTCGGCTCCCCATGTCGGCCGCAGACACGGCCCGAACGTCGGCAGGGTGGCGGCGGTTGCCGTCTCCCCGCAGGCTAGAACCGGGCACCGACACTTCCCGAGTCCTCGAACCGGCCGTCCTGAAACAGCGCGGTTCGTCATGTTGACCGTCCGGACCGTACGTCGCGGGCACCCCCGGTCGATAGCGCCCCATCCACAGGGCCTGGGGATAACCGCGTCCAATCCGTGGACGACACCCGCTTCTGTGTGCACCCGCTGGGGACAGGCCTGTGGACAACCTGGCCATCGCAGCCGGTCGACCCGCTCTGACCTGCGCAGACTCCGTCCTCAGGGTGTGGAGGAGAAGAACTCTCCAGAATGTCCGCTTCATCTTCTCGACATGTGGGCTTCACCGGTTGCTTTGTCGACATGCCGTCCGGCGGGCCGGTGGCCAACAGGTTGGCCCGAATCATGCACAGGCCGACAGCAGTCCACATGTAGGGATCACTATTGGTCGCTGACCATTACTGATCGTAGAGTCGTGCCATGACCGGCCAGCTCGCCCCCAGCCGGGGGAAGGAGATCGTCCGGCTCGCCGTGCCGGCGTTCCTCGCCCTGGTCGCCGAGCCGATGTTCCTGCTGGCCGACGCCGCGATCATCGGTCACCTCGGCACCAGTGAGCTCGCCGGGCTCGGCGTCGCGGCGGCGGTGCTCCAGACGCTCGTCGGGCTCTGCGTCTTCCTGGCCTACGGCACCACCGCCAGCGTCGCGCGGAGGCTCGGCGCCGGCGACGTCCGGGGTGCTCTCGGCCAGGGCGTCGACGGACTCTGGCTCGCGGTCATCATCGGCGTCCCGGTGACGGTTCTCGGGATCCTGCTCACCACCCCGCTCGTGGAGGCGTTCGGCGCCGACACCGGGACCTCGGGCCACGCCGCGACGTACCTGCGGCTGGCCCTCCTCGGCACCACCCCGCTCCTGCTCATGCTCGCCGCGACCGGGGTGCTCCGCGGGCTCCAGGACACTCGCACCCCGCTCGTCGTCGCCGTCGCCGGCAACGGGATCAACATCGTGCTCAACCTGCTCCTCGTGTACGGCGTCGGCAGCTTCGTGGGTATCGGCATCGCCGGCTCGGCCATCGGCACCGTGCTCGCCCAGGTCGCGTCCGCCGCCGCGCTCGTCTGGGTGGTGGTGCGCGCCGCCCGGCGCGAGAGCGCCCCGCTCTCCCCCGACCGGCCCGGCATCACCGCTGCGGCCCGCGCGGCCGTGCCGCTCGTCGTACGCACCCTCACGCTGCGCGCGGCCCTGCTCGTCACGACGTACGCCGTCGTGGTGGCCGGTGGCGGAGACGCGACCGAGCTGGCCACCCACCAGCTCGCCTTCACGATCTGGACCTTCCTGGCCTTCGCCCTGGACGCCCTGGCGATCGCGGCCCAGGCCATCACGGGCCGCTACCTCGGCGCCGGCGACGTGGTCGGCACCAGGGAGGTGACCGTGCAGATGATCCGCTGGGGCATCGGCGCCGGGGTGGTCTGCGGGGTGCTCCTGGCAGCCGGCAGCCCGCTCCTCGGGCCGCTGTTCAGCGACGACCCGAAGGTGCACGACCTGCTCGTGCCGGTGCTCGTCATCGCCGCGCTGGGGCAACCGGTCGCCGGGGTCGTCTTCGTGCTCGACGGCGTGCTCATCGGCGCCGGTGACGGCCGCTACCTCGCCTGGGCCGGCGTGGTCGTGCTGGCGTTCACCGCCCCGGCGATCCTGGTCACCGCGTTCCTCACCCATTCGCTGGTGTGGGTGTGGGTGGCGTTCACCGTGGTGTTCATGGGTGGCCGGTGCTGGCTGCTCGTCCGGCGCGCCCGTGACGACGTATGGCTGGTGACCGGCGCCTGAGCGCCCGCCGCGCTGACTAGTCTCGCGTCGTGAAGCCGCTGCAGTCCGTCGCCATGGGGCTGGTGGTCGTGGCGCTCAGCGCCCGCGTACACGGGTACGACGCGCTGCCCGACCCCGTCGGCTGGCTGCTGGTGATCGGCGGACTGCGTCAGCTGCCCGACACCTACCGGCAGCGCCAGACGACGGGGCGGCTGGCCGGGATGGCGCTGGCCGTCTCGGTGGTGCTGTGGGTCCCGGCGACCGGGGCGTGGCTCGACGACCACGACGCGGCGCTGCGCTGGGCGGTCAACCTGCCGCAGGCGCTGGTGCTCGCGTGGCTCGGCCACACGCTGGCCGGGCACGCCGCGGTGGCCGACCCCCGGGCGGCGCGCTGGCTGCGCACCGCCGCCACCCTGGTCGCGGCGACCGCCGTCGCGCCGGTGCTGGTGTTCGGCGGCGGGCTCGACGCGCTCGAGGACCCGTCGTACGTGCTCGCGGCACTGGCGCTGCTGCTGCTCATCTGGCTGCTGTTCGCCTACTCCGGGCGGGCCTGGGCGTCCCGGGACGCGAGAGAGCCCTCGACCTCCCCGGATACCGCTCAGTAGGGTTGCCGTCGAGCCTCAGGGGGACCCATGAATCCAGTACGCCGATCGGTCGCTGCGCTCGTCGCGCTCGGCCTCGCCGCCGCCGTACCTTCGTTCGTCGGTGCGGCACCCGCCACGGCGGACCCGGGCTGCCTCAGTGAGGCGCACCCGGTCATCCTCCTTGTCCCGACCGACGGGTGCGACGACGACACCCCGCCGGACACCACGCTGGCGCCCGCGACGGCGCCCAACGCCGCCGGGTGGGTCAGTGCCTCCTCGATGTCCTTCACGTTCGCCCAGGCTGCTGTCGGCGCGGACGCGGGTCCGTGGACGTTCGAGTGCAAGCTGGCCGGACCGGCGCAGGCCCACGACTGGCGGGCGTGCACCAGCCCGGCGTCGTACTCCAACCTCATCGACTCGGGCGCCGGTGGCTACACCTTCTCGGTGCGGGCCATCGACGACCCCGACCGGTTGCTCAACCCAGGCGCGCTGCTGCCGCTCCCGGACGTGCCCGACCTCGACGCCACCCCCGCCCAGGTGGTGTGGGGCCAGGACACCAAGGCGCCGCGGGCGTTCGTGACACCCGAGGCCTACGACGAGGAGACGCCGGACTTCCCGGTCGTCGGCGGACGCAGCGTGCTGGTGCGCCTCAACGCCAGTGAGAAGGGCGCGTCCTTCACGTGCACCGACGGCGGCGAGACCATTGCGTGCAACGCCGGTGCGCACACCTTCACCGACCTCGCCTCCGGCGCCCACTCGATCGTGGCCCGGGCGGTCGACGCTGCGGGCAACACCAGCGCCGAGAGCGAGCCCTTCCGCTTCACGGTGCCCACCGACCTCGAGGCCTCACGCGGGTGGAAGCGCCGCGCGGCGAAGGGCTACCTCGACGGCGACCTGGTCACCACGAGGAAGCGCGGCGCCAGGCTCGT
Source organism: Nocardioides sp. LHG3406-4 (assembly GCF_049897745.1). NCBI lineage: Bacteria > Bacillati > Actinomycetota > Actinomycetes > Propionibacteriales > Nocardioidaceae > Nocardioides > Nocardioides sp. LHG3406-4. Next base: position 82,171 of record NZ_JAFCWV010000007.1, on the reverse strand, counting down.
GCTGCCCGGGCAGAAGACGATCAAGGAGATCCGCGTGTACGCCGCCACCGGGCCGCGGATGGGCGCGATCCGGGTCCGAGTCGGCCACGGCGCGTGGCGCACCGTGAAGCTGGCCGGGCCGGCCGCCGTACGCAAGGAGCTCGTCGTCATCTCTCGCTTCGAGGGGACCCGCAAGGGCAAGGTGACGCTGGAGACCACCACGCGCAAGCGGGTCCGGCTGGACGCGGTCGTCGTCCGCTGACGCTGCCTGAGGTCGAGCCTCACGGGGCGTTCGTGCGCTTCTTGAGGGTTGCAACCCCCGGGAAGCGTCGGGATACCCGGGTACCCGGGTATCCCGACCGGGTATCCCGACAGCGACCACCCCCGACGCACAACGGCCCGCCACCCCCGAAGGGGCAGCGGGCCGAGCGTGGTGCTGAGGGATCAGGCGGGGATGACGTTGAGGGCCACCGTGGCGGACACCTCGTCGTCCAGCTTGACCGAGACCTCGTGGTTGCCGAGCGCCTTGATCGGGTTGCCGACCACGATGGTCCGCTTGTCGACCGGCTCGCCCGAGGCGTCGGTCAGGGCGGAGGCGATGTCGGCCGAGGTGACGGCGCCGAACAGGCGGCCGCTCTCGCCCGCGCGCACCTTGAGCGCGACCGGGTTGGCCTCGAGCTTGGCCTTGATCTGCACGGCGTGGTCACGGTCACGGACCGCACGCGAGGTGCGTGCGGCGGTAATCGAGTCGACCGTCTTCTCGGCGCCACGGGTCCAGCGGATCGCCACGCCACGCGGGACGAGGTAGTTGCGGCCGTAGCCGTCCTTGACCTCGACCACGTCGCCGGCGGCACCGAGCCCGGTCACTTCCTGGGTCAGAATGAGCTTCATCTCGACTCCTCTCAGCGACCGGTGGACGTGTAGGGCAGCAGTGCGACCTCGCGGGCGTTCTTCACTGCCATGGCGACGTCGCGCTGGTGCTGGACGCAGTTGCCGGTGACCCGACGCGCGCGGATCTTGCCGCGGTCGGAGATGAACTTGCGGAGCAGGGTGGTGTCCTTGTAGTCGACACCGGTCGCCTTCTCCTTGCAGAACTGGCAAACCTTCTTCTTGGGCTTGCGAATCACTGCCTTGGCCATTGTGGTGCTTCCCTTCTAGAAGCCCGGCTCCGGTTGGTTACGGAGACGGAATGGTTGGGGTGTATTCGGAAATGGAGTGGAGCTGGTTCGAGGCAGGCGCAGAGCGCCTTCCTCAGACCCGACGGATCAGAACGGGGGCTCGTCGGACGAGCCGACGCCCGGGGCACCCCACGGGTCGCCCTGCTGGCCGCCCGCGTTGCCACCCTGAGGAGCGGCCTGGTTGCCGCCGAAGCCGCCCTGGGATCCGCCACCCTGCGGTGCCGGAGTGGCCCACGGGTCCTCGGCGCCGCCGCCGCCCTGACCGCCGCCGGAGTATCCCCCGCCGCCGCCCTGACGGGTGGTGCGGGTGACCTTGGCGGTGGCGTACTTCAGCGAGGGGCCGACCTCGTCGACGTCGAGCTCGTAGACCGTGCGCTTCTCGCCCTCACGGGTCTCGTAGCTGCGCTGCTTGAGACGGCCCTGGACGACGACCCGCATCCCCTTCTGGAGGGACTCGGCGACGTTCTCCGCGGCCTGGCGCCAGATGGCACAGGAGAGGAACAGGCCCTCTCCGTCCTTCCACTCGTTCGTGTTCTTGTCGAACGTGCGCGGCGTCGACGCGATCCGGAAGTTCGCCACGGCCGCACCCGAGGGGGTGAAGCGCAGCTCCGGGTCGTCGACCAGGTTGCCGACCACGGTGATGACGGTCTCGCCTGCCATGTCAGGTGTCCTATCTGATGCTCGGGTGTCTGCCGGTGGTCATCGTCGCCGAGCCCACCGACAAGTGAAAGAGGTCTTCCACAACCAGGCTCAGCGAGGGCCGGGCTTGATGACCTTCGTGCGCAGGATGGACTCGTTGAGCGTGAGCTGGCGGTCGAACTCCTTGACCGTGGCCGGCTCGGCCTGCAGTGAGATGACGGCGTAGATGCCCTCGGCGTTCTTCTTGACCTCGTAGGCCAGGCGACGACGTCCCCAGACGTCGACGCTCTCGACGGTGCCACCATCCTTGCGGATGACGTTGAGGTACTTGTCGAGCGACGGCTCGATGGTGCGCTCTTCAAGGCTGGGGTCGAGGATGACCATTACTTCATAGGCACGCAAAGCGGTCTCCACCTCCTCTGGACTCGGCGGCCACGGTCTCTCCGTGGCAGGAGGGCTTGCGTTCACGGCGTACGGCGCGAGGCCGGGGCCGTGCTCCGATGTCACGCACCACACGGATGGGCGGGACACAAGAAGGCCCAAGGCTAACAGCGCACCCCGCGGACCGTGGAATCGAAGCCTGTGGACGACGCCGGCGGGGATCCACGGGGCTGGCTAGCGTTCGGGAGCATGCTCCGGACCCGCCCTCCCGAGACCCTCGTCGCCGGTCGGTACGCCCTGCTCGACCAGATCGGCGCCGGGGGGATGGGCTCGGTCTGGCGCGCACGCGACGGCCGCACCGGCCGACTCGTCGCCGCGAAGGTGCTCGGTCACCACAGCGACGCGTTGCTGGTGCGGTTCGTCCGTGAGCAGGCTGTGCGCATCCGGCACCCGCACGTCCTGGCCCCGACGGGGTGGGTCGCCGAGGACGACCTGGTCGTCATCGTGATGGACCTGGTGACCGGGGGCTCGGTGCAGTCCCTGATCAGCGAGCACGGCCCGCTGCCCGAGGGGTACGTCGCCCGCGTGCTCGAGCAGACGCTGCGCGGCCTGGCCGCGGTGCACGCCGCCGGTGTCGTGCACCGCGACGTCAAGCCCGCCAACCTGCTGCTCGAGCCCACTCGCGACGGCACCCCCCATGTCCGGCTCGCCGACTTCGGCGTCGCCGCGGTGCTGACCGGCGACCGGTTCACCAGCGCGCCGGGCGCCATCGGCACCGACGGCTTCATGGCGCCCGAGCAAGGGCTCGGCGGGGCGCCCGATCCCCGTCAGGACCTCTACTCCGTCGGGGCCGTCGGGCTCTACCTCCTCACCGGGGTCCATCCGAGCCGCACGCCGCAGATCCCCTCCAGTCGGCTGCGTCCCCTCCTCGAGTGGCTCCTCGCTCCCGAGCCGGAGCACCGGCTCGCCAGCGCCGACGAGGCGCTGCGCCTCCTGCAGCGCCTCGCCCCGGCGTACGACGGTGGGCCGGCGGCACCCGACCGGCTCGGCCCGGCCCCCGACGAGGCCCGGGTCCCGCTGGGGGCCCGGCTGCAGGTCGCGGCGTTCGGGGCGGTCACCGTGGCCTGTGCGGTCGTGGTGGTGCTCCTGCTCCGCTGACCCAACCGACCGACCACTCGTGGCATCTCTCCGGGTGACCACGGACCGATCGAGACATCCACCCAGGAGAGCCACCATGTCCCGACCACCGGACGACGACGAGTTCGCCGAGCTCGTCCACGCTGCGTGGCCCTCGCTCTACCGCACGGCCTTCCTGCTGATCGGCGACCGCTCGGAGGCGGAGGACCTCGTGCAGACGGCTCTGGCCAAGACGTACGCCGCCTGGGGGTCGGTCCGCAGCGTGGAGGCCGCGCCGGCGTACGCCCGAGCGGTGCTGCACAACACCGCCGCCTCGTGGTTCCGCAAGCGCTCGTGGCGCAACGAGCGGCCGACCGAGACGCTGCCGGAGACGGCGATCGAGACCGATCCCAGCGACCGACCGGCGGTGCTCGCGGCCCTGGGGCAGCTCCCCAAGCGCCAGCGAGCCGTCGTGGTGCTCCGCTACTACGAGGACCTCAGCGTCGCCGACACGGCGCGTGCCCTCGGCTGCTCCGAGGGCACCGTCAAGAGCCAGACCTTCGACGCGCTGTCTCGGCTGCGCACCATCCTCGGCGACGCCGTCGTCGCCGACGCACTCACCCAGGACCTGCCATGACCGAGCGACTCTCCCAGCTCATGCACGACGAGGCACGAGGCCTCGACATCCCGGCCCCTCCCGCGGCGGCGATCGTGACCCGCGGCCGGCGCACGCGCCGTCGCCGGCGGGCGGTCACCGGTGCGGCAGCGCTGGCCGTCGTCGCTGTCGTCGCCGGTGGTGCCATCGTCGCCGGCCGGCTCGGCGACGACACGGTGCGGGACCTCGCTCCGGCGGGTGCACCCGGCGCCGGTGCCACGTTCGCCCTCGGAGACACCGTCTACCTCGACGGCGGCGCGCTGCGGGCCACCATCGACGACTTGGCCGTCAAGTCGCTCTACTACACCTCCGCAGGGATCCTCGTGCGGCACGGTGAGAACGACGCCAGTGACGGCGGCGGGCCGCAGCGCTTCAGCCTGGTGACGCCCACGGGCGAGGTCCGGCCGGTCAGCGTCGTGACCGAGGGGACGGTGCCGGGCGTCGACGCCGACCAGCCCTACCTCGCCTACGCCGAGATCATCGACGGGACCGTCGAGGTCGTCGTACACGACGTCGCCACCGACGAGGAGGTCGCCCGCGTGCCGGTGAACGACGACTACGAGGGCGGCTGGAACGCGCCGCCGGTCGCGATCGAGGGCGACCTCGTGTACGTCGGCACCGACAGCGCGACCTCCGTGGTCGACTGGCGCACCGGTGAGGTGACCACGACCGACCGCGTCGACGGACCGTTCGTGCAGGTGTCGGGTGGCCGTTCGGTCGTGCGGAGGGCCGACGACCACGCCGTCGTGCTCGACGTCGCGACCGGCGAACTGCTGGACATGATCGAGTACGCCACCGACTACGCGGAGGTGGACCTGTCGCCAGACGGCCGCTATGCCCTGGTCACCCAGGAGTACGACGACCCGGGTAAGGAGCCGACCGGCACCACGGTCCGCACCATCGGCAGCGGAGCCGAGGTCACCCTCGGCGGGGCGTCGTACGGCTGGGGCTGGACGGCCGACGGCGACCTGTTCCGGCTCACCGGTGACGGGGTGCAGGTCTGCGCGGCCGACACGGGCGAGTGCGACACCGGGCACCTCCCGGACGGCCTCGACCCCGGCCAGGCCGCGGAGGTCAAGCTGGGTGGACGGCTCTACGAGTCCTGATCTGTCGGCGGTGGTTCCTAGACTGGCGCCATGAGCATCACCATCGGAGCCCACGTCGACCAGACCGACCCGATCGCCGAGGCGCGCGCCCGCGACACCACGCTCGTCCAGTTCTTCCTGGGCGACCCGCAGGGCTACAAGGGCCCCGAGGTGCGGTACGCCGGCGGCGCGGCGGGACTGCGCGCCGACGCCGAGGCCGCCGGGATCGACCTCTACGTCCACGCTCCCTACATCGTCAACGTCGCGACCACCAACAACCGGATCCGCATCCCCAGCCGCAAGCTGCTCCAGCAGCACGTCGACGCCGCAGCGGAGATCGGCGCCAAGGGGCTGATCGTCCACGGCGGGCACGTCAACAAGGACGACGACCCGAGCGTCGGCTTCGACAACTGGCGCAAGGCCGTCGCGGCCACCGACCTCAAGCTGCCGCTGCTCATCGAGAACACCGCCGGCGGCGACAACGCGATGACCCGCTACCTCGAGCGCATCGCCGGGGTGTGGTCGGCGATCGAGGGCACCGACGGCGCCGACCTGGTCGGGTTCTGCCTCGACACCTGCCACGCGCACGCGGGCGGCAACCCGCTGGAGACGATCGTCGAGGACGTCCTCAAGATCACCGGCCGCATCGATCTCGTGCACTGCAACGACAGCCGCGACGAGTTCGACTCCGGCGCCGACCGGCACGCCAACTTCGGCGCCGGCAAGATCGATCCGGACCTGCTGGCCGCCGTGGTCCGCGACGCGGGCGCACCCGTGGTCTGCGAGACGCCGGGTGGCGCCAACGAGCACTCGGCCGACTTCGCCTGGCTCCGCGAGCGACTCTGAGGTTTGCGGGCCTCAAGGCTCGGGTAGATCGCCTGCAACACGGGCGAACAGGGGCTCGACAGGGACGGGGGTCTCGTCGAGCCCCTGTTGTGGCTCCTGCTCCAGTCGCCCGGCCGGGTAGCCTCGGCCCCGTGTCACCCTCCCCCCTGAGCTCCCCCTTGTCCCTGCGCTCGGCCACCGCCGCCGAGCACCTGGAGTTCCTCGCTCGCCAGGACTCCGCGAGCTTCCTGCAGACCCCCGCCTGGGCGGCGGTGAAGCCCGAGTGGCGCAGCGAGTCGGTCGTCTGGGAGCGCGACGGGCAGACCGTCGGCTCGGCGCTCGTGCTCTACCGCCAGCTGCCCCGGCTCAAGAGGTACCTCGCCTACCTGCCCGAGGGCCCGGTCATCGACTGGGAGAGCGACGACCTCGCCGCCTGGCTCGCCCCGTTGGCGGCGCACCTGAAGAAGCAGGGCGCGTTCGGCGTACGCATGGGCCCGCCGGTGGTCACCCGGCGCTGGAGCGCCGCGCAGGTCAAGGAGGGCATCGCCGATCCCGCCGTACGCCGCCTCGACGACGTGCCTCCGCTCGAGCGCGGCCAGACCGGCGCCCGCGTCGTCTCCCAGCTCCACGAGCTCGGCTGGCGCCCGCAGTCCGTCGCGGGCGGTTTCGCGGCCGGCCAGCCGCAGTACAACTTCCACGTCCCGCTCGCGGGACGCACGGAGGACGACGTCCTCAAGGCGATGAACCAGCAGTGGCGCCGCAACATCAAGAAGGCCGCGAAGGAGGGCGTCGAGGTCGCCCGCGGCGGCGCGGAGGACCTGAAGGCCTTCCACGACCTCTACGTGCACACCGCCGAGCGCGACGGCTTCACACCGCGACCGCTGTCGTACTTCACCACGATGTACGACGCCCTCTCGGCGGAGGCCGGCGACCGGATCGTCGTGCACCTGGCCCGGCACGAGGCCGACCTGGTCGCGGCGACCATCGCGATCCGGGTGGGCACCCATGCGTGGTACTCCTACGGGGCCTCCTCCACCGAGAAGCGCGACGTCCGCGGTTCCAACGCCGTCCAGTGGGCGATGATGCAGGACGCCATCTCGGCGGGCTGCGCCGTCTACGACCTGCGCGGCATCACCGACACCCTCGACGCCGAGGACCCGCACGTCGGGCTGATCCAGTTCAAGGTCGGCACCGGCGGCGAGGCCGTCGAGTACGCCGGGGAGTGGGACCTGCCGCTCAACAAGCCCCTCTACAAGGCCTTCGAGGCCTACATGAAGAGGCGCGGATGAGCCTCACCCTGAGCGTCGACGGCGACCGCTGGCGCCGTCACCTCCGCGACGTCGCCGAGCACACGCCCGGACTCGTGCCCGTCGCGAAGGGCAACGGCTACGGCTTCGGCAACGGTCGGCTGGCCCGCAAGGCGCAGTGGCTGTGCGAGCTGGGCCTGGGCGTCGACACGCTCGCGGTCGGCACCTACGTCGAGCTCGGCGGGGTCGCCACCCGGTTCAGCGGCGACCTGCTGGTGCTCACCCCGTGGCGCCCCTTCGGGCCGGCGCTCGAGGTCGACCCCGCCATCGCGTCCCGGGTGGTGCACACCGTCAGCCGGCCCGCCGACCTGGCGGCCCTGCGCGCCCGCGACCCCCGGGCCCGCTACGTGCTCGAGCTCGCCACCTCGATGCGGCGGCACGGCATGTCCGGGCGCGAGCTGCGCACCCTCGACCTCGAGACCCAGCGGGCGGGGGGCGGACTGTCCGGCATCGCCCTGCACCTGCCGCTGGCCCAGGGCTCCCACCTCGGGGAGGTCCGGCGGCTGCTCAACGACATCGTCGGCTCCGGGCTCGCCACCCGCACCGTCTGGGTCAGCCACCTCACCGCCGACGAGCTGGACACGCTGCGCACCTCCTACGCCGACTTCACGATCCGTCCACGCGTCGGCACCGGGCTGTGGCTCGGCGACCGCGGAGCCCTGCGGGTGACCGCGACCGTCCTCGACGTGCACCCGCTCGAGCGCGGCGACTCGTTCGGCTACCGCAGCCGCACGGCGCCCAAGTCGGGCCACCTGCTCGTGGTGTCGGGAGGTACGGCGCACGGCATCGGCCTCGAGGCCCCCACCGGGGAGTCGTCGCTGAAGGCCCGGGCGGCCACGCTGGCCCGGGGCGGTCTCGACGCCGTCGGGTTCGTGCGGTCGCCGTACTCCATCGACGGCAAGCAGCGGCTCTTCGCCGAGCCCCCGCACATGCAGGCCTCCCTGCTGTTCGTGCCCTCGGGCGCTCGGGTGCCCCAGGTCGGCGACCAGATCGACGTGCGGGTGCGCTACACGGCCACGACGTTCGACGTCGTCACGATCGACTGAGCAGCCGCCCCGACGGGCGGGCGGACCACCCGAGCTCCCGCCGGTCCCCGACCGGGTCGTGCTGCGGGCGCAGGATGTCGCGGGCCACCACCGCCACCAGGTAGAGCTCGGCCGCCATCCGCAGCAGGATCGCCAGCCAGTAGAACCCGGCGTCCCCGCCGCCGGCGGGCGCGAGGTACTCGCCGAGGTACCACCACACGCACGCGAAGTAGAGGACCTCACCGGCCTGCCAGATCAGCAGGTCGCGCCAGCGCGGGCTGGCCAGCACCGCCAGGGGCAGCAGCCACAGGACGTACTGCGGCGAGTAGACCTTGTTGACCAGCAGGAAGCCCGCCACGATCAGCAGGCCGAGCTGCGCCAGGCGCGGCGTCACCGGCGCAGCCAGCCCGAGCAGCAGCACCCCGACGCACCACGCGCCGAAGAACAGCCACGACACCTTGTTGATGAGGTCGGGCTGCATGGTGTGGTCGAGCGCCTGCTGCATCAGCAGCCAGATCGAGCCGAGGTCGGCTCCCCGCTCGGAGTTGAACGTCCAGAAGACCTTCCACTGCGCGGGGCCGGAGAGGTACGCCGGGGCGTTGGCGAGGACCCACGCCGCGACCGCTGCGCCGGCCACCCGCGCGAACGTCAGCAGTGCGTCGGAGTCGCGGTCCGGGCCGCGCGAGCGCACTCGCCCCAGGCAGATGACGAAGATCCCGCCCAGCAGGAACAACGGGTAGAGCTTGGCCGCGGCACCCAGCCCGATGAGCACCCCGGTGAGCACGGGTCGGTTCCGCGACCAGGCCCACAGCGCCCCGGCCACCAGCGTCACCGCCAGGAGGTCCCAGTTGATCAGGGCCGTGAGCGCCAGCGTCGGGGCGACGGCGAATCCCGCCGCGTCCCAGGGCCGGCGTCTGTGCACGCCGGCCAGGAACCACGTGGCCAGCAGTGCCAGCAGCGCGAAGCCCACCGCGTTGACCGCCGTGTAGAGCCGGGCCTCGGTCGCGACGTCGCGGCCGCTCCCGCCCGGCGCGATGGCGCGGGTCACCTCGGCGGTGGCCCACGCCCAGTAGGAGATCCCGACGGGGTACTCCATAACCTCGAACTGCGCTCGCACCACCGGGTCGTCGGAGTAGGGCCAGTGCCCGTCGGCCAGCCCGCGCCCGTAGTAGAGCGGCGGCAGGTCGGAGTAGCACATGTGGTTGTAGTTCTCGGCGCCGTTCTGCCACACCGAGTTGGCGCACGACGCCTTCTGCGCCATGCCGACGGCGAAGCACAGCGCGGTCAGCAGCAGCAGCACACCGACCGGCGACCAGAACCGCGACGGGGCGCCGTGCGTGCCCATCGGCCCACCCACCGACTCCGACACCCCGGCCACGACGGGGTCGTCGAGCGTCGGGTGGACCCGCTGCTCGAACTCCTCGCCCGAGGCCTTCCCCATCACCGTGTGCTTACGACGGCGGGGGGGTGGTCGGCGGCACCGGCGGCGGCGGGACCGGCGGGGGAGGCGTCGTCGGCGGCACCGGCGGCACGGGCGGCGGCGGGACCGGCGGCGTCGGGACCGGCGGCGTCGGAGTCGGTGTGGGGGTGGGAGTGGGCGTCGGCTTCGGCGGCTTGGGCGGCTTCTTCGTCGGCTTGTGGGTCGGCGGCGGGGGCGGCGGCACGTAGGGCTCGTGACCCTCGGAGGGCGCCTCGCCGTCGACGAAGACCGGCTCGGGGAAGTCCTCGACGTCCATGCCCTCGGTGGCCTGCTGCATGATCGCGGTCCAGGTGTCCGCGGGGTAGTCGGCGCCGAAGTACGACGGCAGCCAGCCGTCGAGCTGGTCGTCGCCGTCGCCGCGTATGTACATCACGGCCGCCGCGAGCTGCGGGGTGTAGCCGGCGAACCAGGCCGAGGACACCGCGCCCTTGTCGTTGGTCGCCGTACCCGTCTTGCCGGCCGCGGGCCGGCCGAGCGCCAGCGCGGCCTGGCCGGTGCCGTTCTGCACCACCTGCTGCATGGCGTACGACGTGTCGGCAGCGATGTCCTCGTCGACCGCGGGGCGGGTCTTCTCCGGACGGTTGTAGAGCACCTCGCCGTCCTTGCCGACGACCTTCTCGATCACGTGCGCGTCGGCACGCTCGCCGCCGTTGGCGATGGTGGCGTAGGCGTTGGCCATGTTGATCGGGCTCACGCGGCCGCGACCCAGGGTGATCAAGGTGTCGTCGGGCATGAAGTCCGTCGAGCGCATCGGGATGCCCGGGAACTTGCTGGAGGGCTTGTTGCCCGGGATGCCGAGGGCACGCGCCATGTCGTAGATCGACTCGGGCCCGTTGTCCATCGAGGCGGACATGTCGACGAAGGCGGTGTTGATGGACTGCTCGGCTGCACTGATCAGGTCGACCGACGAGCCGTAGTCGTTGCCGAGCCCGTCGGAGCCGACGCCCTCGTTGTTGACGGTCAGGCCGTCCGGGAACTCGTAGGGCGAGTTGCCCTCGAAGGAGTCGTTGAGGCTGAAGCCCTGCTTGATCGCCGCAGCGATGGTGAGCGGCTTGATCGTCGACCCCGCCATGCCGCCGGTCGCGGCCCAGTTGATCTGGGAGTCGAGGTAGTCCTGCCCGGCGTAGAACCCGCGCACCGCGCCGGTGCCCGGCTCGACCAGCGCCGCACCGATGTGCAGCTGCTTGTCGCCGAAGCCCTCCGGGCGCTGGGCGAGTACGCCGTCCTTCGCGGCGGCCATGGCCGCGGGCGTGAACGTCGTGGTGACCCGTAGGCCGTCGCCGTCGATCTGCTCGTCGGTGAACTGCAGGCGCTTCAGCTCGTCGCGCACCAGCTGCAACATGTGGCCCTTCTGGCCGCCGAGCTGGCTCTCCACCTTGATCTTCGGGAACTTCGGGAGCCGCTTGGCCGCCTTCTCGGCCTCCTCGGACGAGATCTTGTCCATGTCGGCCATGCCGCCCAAGGTGTACTCGTAGCGCACCCGCAGGGCCTCCTTGGCGTCCTTCCCGTTGGCCGGGTCGAGGTTGCTCGGGTTGTTCAGCACGCTGGCCAGCACCGCCGACTCGCGGAGGTTGAGCTTGGCGGCGGGCTTGTCGAAGAAGGCCTGCGCCGCGGCCTGGATGCCGTAGGCGCCGCGGCCGAAGTAGATCGTGTTGAGGTAGCCCTCGAGGATCTCCTGCTTGCTCACCTCGCGCTGGATCTTCAGCGACAGGATCGCCTCAGTGATCTTGCGCTGGAGGCTGCGCTCGCTGGTGAGGTAGAGGATCTTGACGTACTGCTGGGTGATCGTCGACGCGCCCTGGGTGCTGCCGCCGCTGGCGTTGGAGAACGCCGCTCGCAGGATGCCCTTGGGATCGATGCCCTTGTCGGTGTAGAACGACCGGTTCTCTGCGGCGATCACCGCGTCCTTGACCGTGTCGGGCATCTCGTCGAGCGGGATGGAGTCGCGGTTCTGGTTGGCGAAGCGGCCCAGCTCGCTCTTGCCGTCGGCGTAGTAGACGAAGCTGGTCTGGGTCTCGAAGTCCTCGTTGGGGTCCGGGATGTCGATCGCCTGGTAGAGCGCGACGAAGGTGCCGGCCCCGAGGAGAGCGCCGACGAGCACGACCACCAGCAGCCACTTGAGGATGCGTCGCACCCGGGTGCCGCGCGCGACCGGTTGCTTCTTGGGGCGCTTGGTCACGGGGGGGCCGTCGGCTCGGCGCTTAGGACTCACGGCGGTAAGGGTAATCAACGCCGGATGCCCCGCTGTCATCCCGCGGTTTCAGGTGGCGCGGATATATCGCTACGATAGGTCTGTGGCACGTCGCGCAGAAACCATCGAGCTCGCAGTCCTCGGACTGCTGCACGAGGGACCCATGCACGGATACGAGCTGCGCAAGCGCCTGAACCTCATGCTCGGCTGGGGTCGGGTGCTGTCCTACGGGTCGCTCTACCCGACCTTGAAGAAGATGCTGCGCGCCGACCTCATCGAGGAGGCCACGGGCGACCCCGCCCCGGTCACCCGTCGGCCGCGCATCGTCTACGAGGTCACCGAGGCCGGGCACCGGGAGTTCGAGCGGCTGATGGCCGAGGTCGGGCCCACCGCGTGGGAGGACGACAACTTCGGCATCCGGTTCGCCTTCTTCGGTCGCACCGACATGGAGATCCGGCTGCGCGTGCTTGAGGGCCGTCGTACCCGACTCCAGGAGCGTCTCGACCGGGTGCAGACCGACCTGGCCCGCACGCAGAAGGAAGTCGACCGGTACGCCATCGAGCTGCAGCGTCACGGGGTCGAGTCGGTCGAGCGGGAAGTTCGCTGGCTGTCCGACCTGATCAATGCGGAGCGGGCCACCCCCGCGCCTGCACCAGAGCACACCGAATAGCACCAAGTTCAACGACTCACGGAGATGAAGGAGACCCTCATGGGTTCGGTACGAGTGGCAATCGTGGGAGTAGGCAACTGCGCCACATCCCTGATCCAGGGCGTGGAGTACTACAAGGACGCCGACCCCGAGGGCTCCGTCCCGGGTCTCATGCACGTCAAGTTCGGTGACTACCACGTCTCCGACGTGCAGTTCGTCGCCGCGTTCGACGTCGATGACAAGAAGGTCGGCAAGGACCTTTCCGAGGCCATCAACGCCTCGGAGAACAACACCATCAAGATCGCGGACGTCCCCACCCTCGGGATCGAGGTGCAGCGCGGCCCGACGATGGACGGTCTCGGCAAGTACTACCGCGAGACCATCGAGGAGTCGGCGGCCGAGCCGGTCGACATCGTGCAGGCGCTCAAGGACGCCAAGGCCGACGTGCTCGTCTCCTACCTGCCGGTGGGCTCCGAGCAGGCCGACAAGTTCTACGCCCAGTGCGCGATCGACGCCGGCGTGGGCTTCGTCAACGCGCTGCCCGTCTTCATCGCCTCCGACCCCGTGTGGGCCAAGAAGTTCGAGGACGCGGGCGTGCCGATCGTCGGCGACGACATCAAGAGCCAGGTCGGCGCGACCATCACCCACCGGGTGATGGCCAAGCTGTTCGAGGACCGCGGCGTCGCGCTCGACCGCACCTACCAGCTCAACGTCGGCGGCAACATGGACTTCAAGAACATGCTCGAGCGTGAGCGTCTGGAGTCCAAGAAGGTCTCCAAGACCCAGGCGGTGACCTCCAACCTCAAGGGCGAGCTCGCCGACAAGGTCAGCGACCGCAACGTGCACATCGGCCCGTCCGACTACGTCGCGTGGCTCGACGACCGCAAGTGGGCCTACGTGCGCCTCGAGGGTCGCGCCTTCGGTGACGTGCCGCTGAACCTCGAGTACAAGCTCGAGGTCTGGGACTCCCCCAACTCGGCCGGCATCATCATCGACGCCGTCCGCGCCGCGAAGATCGCCCTCGACCGCGGCATCGGCGGCCCGATCATCCCCGCGTCGACGTACCTCATGAAGTCGCCCCCGGTGCAGATGCCCGACGACATCGGTCGCCTGGAGCTGGAGAAGTTCATCCGCGGGGAGTGACCCGCTTCTAGCTTCACCTCACGAGCCCGGTTTGTGTCGAACGCTTGACACAAACCGGGCTCGTCTGCATCCTCACCTTTGTATCAATGTCTTGACACAAGGGTGGATCGTGTTCGGTATCGGTCTGATCGAGCTCCTCGTGCTGGGTCTGCTCCCGGTGGTGTTCGTCGTCGTCATGCTGACTGTGCTGCTGGCGTTCGCCCGCCGGGACGTGGAGACGGGCCGCGAGTGGCTGGCCGTCGTGGCGATCCGGATCCTCGGTGGAGCCGTGGGACTGGCGGCCGCCGTCACCTCGACGTACACGCTCGACCTGGGCCGCGGACTGCTGCTCGCCCCGGCGACCGTGGGCTTGGGCGTCATGCTCGGCGTCGCGGTCGGGGAGACGGTCGTCCGGCCTCGGCGTACGTCGGGACCGCGGAGCGCGTCGCTCGAGCCACGACGGGTGTGGGCCTTCCTGCCTCGTCCGCTGGCCTGGACCGTAGCGGTGCAGGCCACCGTCCTCGTGGCGACTCTGGTGCTCACCACCGCCACCGCGACTGCTGACGACCTGGGCCGGGCCGGTCGCAGCCTGACCTGCCACGACGTCGGCGCGGGCTTCTCGGCAACTCCCTATCCGGGCAGCTTCTACAGCTACCCACTGCTGGGGATCCTGGCCCTGGTGACGGTGGTCGGCGTGTGGGCGGCCCGCGCCGTCGTGCGGCGCCCTCGCGGCTTCGCGCCCTCCGAGTACGGCGACGACTCCCTGCGCACTCGCTCGCTCACCGTCATCGTGGCGGCGGTGGGGCTGTCCCTCGCCGCGACGCACGTCGGTGTGGCGGTGACCGCGCTGGCTGCGGTGTCCGAGGCCGGCGGCAGCGCGTGCGGGACCGGGTGGACGTCGGCGTTCGACATCGCCCTGCTGGTCAGCGTGCCCTTCGCGCTGGTGGTGGCCGTCTGGTGTGGCGTGCGGCTGCTGCTCAACGACCGGCTGGGCGCCCCCGAGCGCGTCGCCGTGCGATGAGCGCTCTCGTCACCGTCGACCCCGCCGACCCGACGCCGCCCTACGAGCAGGTACGACGCCAGCTCGCCGACCTGATCGGCGTCGGCGGGCTCACTGCTGGCGACCGGGTGCCGCCGCTGCGGCAGCTGGCCGGCGATCTCGGGCTCGCCGTCGGCACGGTCGCTCGCGCGTACCGCGAGCTGGAGGCGGCCGGCTTGCTGGAGACGCGCCGTGGCGGCGGCACCCGGGTCGCCCGGACCGCAGGCGTCGCTGGCACCTCCGCCGATGCCGCGACAGGTCAGCGGGTCGACGACCTCGCCGCGGCGTACGTGCTGAGGGCGCGGGCGCTCGGGGCTGATGACGGGGTGATCGAGGAGGCGGTGCGCCGACAGCTCGACTGAGGTTCGCGGGCGAGTCTCAGGGTTTGTGGCCTGTGCAGGGGTCACGAACCCTGGGAGTCACCGGATATCCGGTGACTCCGGGCCGCCCTCAGCCCTCCGCCGCGACCTTGACCCGAGCCAGGGTCGCCCGCATGCCCTGCCGCAGCTCCTCGCCGTACGTCTCCTGGCCGCCGAACGCGATGGCGATGAGGCGGCGCGAGATGGCGCCGATCCCGTCGGGCGCCTGGCGGCGCTGGGTGATCCGGGTGCCGCCGGACCCGTCCGCCTCGATCGGCTCGAGGGTGAACGACCAGACCATCTGGTTGTCGGTGATCCGGAACGCGATCTCGCGGTGCGGCTCGAAGCGCACCACCCTCGAACGGGTCGGCCACACCAGGGGGCCGCGGCGGTTGATGTTGACCAGCGCGGTGCCCAGCTGGATCGGCCCGGAGCTGCGCTTGATGCTCCTCACGACCTGCGGGCTCCACTCGGCGAGCCGCGGCAGGTCGGAGACCAGCGCCCAGACCCGCTCGACCGGGGCGGCCACCTCGATCGTCTCCTCGAGAAGGGCAGGTTCATCGCTCATGGGGCAGCACGCTACGGGTAGCGCCGGGTGGGCTCGGAGTCGGCGTCGGCCGGCTGGTCTGCGGACCAGCCGCTAGCGCGAGGCCCACCACTCGAGCAGCGCGGCGCGTACGACGTCGGGGTCCTGGGGCCCGTGGTCCATCCGCAGCTCCAGCAGGAACCGGTAGGCCTCGCCCACGTCCCGGCCGGGCCCGATTCCGAGGACCTCCATGATCTGGGTGCCGTCCAGGTCGGGCCGGATCGAGGCGAGCTCCTCCTCCTCCGACAGCCGGGCGACGCGCTCCTCCAGCTCGTCGTAGGTGCGGCGCAGCCGCTCGGCCTTGCGCTGGTTGCGCGTCGTGCAGTCGGCGCGGGTGAGGATGTGCAGGCGCTCGAGCTGGTCGCCGGCGTCGCGGACGTAGCGGCGTACGGCGGAGTCGGTCCACTCCCCCGAGCCGTAGCCGTGGAAGCGCAGGTGCAGCTCGACCAGCTTCGCCACCGCGGCGATCTCGTCGTTGGAGAAGCGCAGCGCCTTCATCCGCCGACGCGTGATCTTGGCGCCGACTACGTCGTGGTGGTGGAAGGTCACGGTGCCGTCGCCGGCGAAGCGGCGGGTGCGCGGCTTGCCGACGTCGTGCATCAGGGCGGCGAAGCGGCCCACGAAGTCGGGCGGCGCGTCCGGTCCGCCCCGGGCGGTCTCCAGGTCGATCGCCTGCTCGAGCACGGTCAGGGTGTGCTCGTAGACGTCCTTGTGCCGGTGGTGCTCGTCCCGCTCGAGCGCCAGCGCCGGCAGCTCCGGCAGGACGATGGCGGCCAGCCCGGTCTCGACCAGCAGGGTCAGCCCTCGCCGGGGGTACGGCGCGCAGACCAGCTTCACGAGCTCGTCGCGCACCCGCTCCGCGGAGATGATGGAGATGCGGTCGGCCATCGCGGTCATCGCCGCGACCACCTCCGGTGCCACGTCGAAGCCCAGCTGGGCGGCGAACCTGGCCGCGCGCATCATCCGCAGCGGGTCGTCGGAGAAGGAGTCCTCGGGCCGGCCAGGGGTGCGCAGCACGCGCTCGGCGAGGTCGGCGATGCCGCCGTACGGGTCCTCGAAGAGACGGCCAGGGACGGTCACCGCCATCGCGTTGACGGTGAAGTCGCGCCGGCCCAGGTCGCCGGCGAGCGAGTCGCCGAAGGCGACCTCGGGCTTGCGCGAGGACGGGTCGTAGCTCTCGGCGCGGTACGTCGTGATCTCGACCTGCCAGGGCCCCTTGCGGCAGCCGATGGTGCCGAAGTCCCGGCCCATGTCCCACACGGCGTCCGCCCAGCCCGACACCAGCCGCTCGGTCACCTCGGGCAGGGCCGACGTGGTGAAGTCGAGGTCGTTCTGGAGGCGGCCGAGCATCGCGTCGCGCACGGGCCCGCCGACCAGGGCCAGCTGCTCGCCCGCAGCCTCGAACCGACCCCCGAGCTCGTCGATGACCGAGCCGATCCGGTCGAGCTCGCGGGCCACCGACTGCTGCACCTCGACCATCGAGAGCGGAGCGGGGCGCACGCCGTCCCGGGCAGGGGTTTCGGGGCGTGGTGCGGTGGCGTCGGGCACGACAGGGCAGTCTACGAAAGGAGCGCGGGCAGACCGGCATCCGTGCGGCCCTCCGCCTCCGGCCGGGCAAGCCGCACTACAGTCGGGGGGTGTTTCGCCCCCCATCGCTGACGGCTGCCCTTGCGGGTGTCCTGGCGGCGGCGACCTGTCTGATGGGTGCGGTGCCGGCGGCGAACGCGATCACCGGCCCAGGTCGCGACGACCGGGCCTCCGGCGTCGGGACCGCCAAGATCACCAAGACCACCGGGGCCGCCGGGGCCACCAGGGCCACCAGGGCCGCCAAGGCCGGCGGGCAGGCGGAGGACGCCACCGCTCCGCTCGACATCAAGATCGCCACCCTCAGCCCGTCGGTCGTCGAGGCCGACACCGACGTGACGATCACCGGCACCGTCACGAACACCACCACCGAGACCTGGACCGGCGTCAACGTGCAGGCGTTCCGCTCGACCACGCCGATCACCGACGCGGCGACCCTGGCCACGGCCGCCGAGTCCGAGCCCGACAAGTACGTCGGGGACCGGATCATCGAGGCGGGGACGTTCGAGACGATCGAGAGCCTCGAGCCCGGTGACGAGGCACCGTTCACGGCGACCGTGCCGCGCGCCGACCTCGGTGTCGAGGCGGGGGTCTACTGGATCGGCGTGCACGCCCTCGGCGACTCGCCCAGCGCCCCCAGCGACGGCCGGGCCGACGGCCGCGCCCGCACCTTCATCCCGCTCCTCCCCGAGGGTGCTCGCCCGATCGACGCCGCGCTCGTGCTGCCGCTGCGCGCGACGGTGCACCACGACCCCGACGGCCGGGTCTCCAACCCCGCGCAGTGGGCCCGCCGGCTGGGTCCGCGCGGCCGCCTCACCAACGTGCTGCGCGCCGGCCAGAGCGCGGGCACCCACCCGGTCACCTGGCTGGTCGACCCCGCCGTCGTGCAAGCGGTGACGGCACTGGAGGACGGCAACCCGCCGCTGAGCCTCTCGCCGCTGCCGGGCAGCGAGGAGACGGAGGCGCCCGAGGCCGAGTCGCCCTCGGCCACCGAGTCCCCCGCTCCGCCCACGGCCACCGAGCCCCCGGCCGAGCAGGACCTGTCGCCCGAGAACGCCGCCGCCGCGGCCGCCGCGACCACCTGGCTCGACCTCTTCCAGCAGGCGATGGCGACCCGACCCATCCTGACCCTGCCGTACGGCGACCTCGACATGTCGGCCGCGGCCCGGCACGCACCCGAGGTCTACGACCTGGCGATGGATCGGTCGGCCGACGTGATGACCGGGCTCGACGTGGCCGCCAGCCCCGCCCTCGCCCCACCCACCGGCTACCTGAGCCCGGAGGCGATCGCCCGGGCCCCCCGCGAGTCGCTGGTCCTCCTCTCGGATGCGGCGGTCGCCAGCGCCGGGGGGACGGCACCGTCCGCGGGCACGCTGCTGGACCACCAGATCGCGATGACGTCGTCGGGCGCGGCCGCCGGCGGACCCGGTCCGGAGTCGCCCAGCTCGCCGATCGCCGTACGCCAGCGGCTGCTCAGCGAGGCCGCCGTGAGGATGGTCACTGGAGACCGGACGCCGATCATCGTCGTGCCGCCGCCGACCTGGGACCCCGCTGACGCCGACGAGCTCTACGACAGCTTCGCCGAGGGTGTGCTGCGGATCCGTGAGCTCTCCGACGTGGTGGCCGACCGCTCGGTCCCCCTGGCCGACGACGCGCTCAGCTATCCCGACGACGAGCTCGCCGACGAGCTCCCGGCGAGCAGCTTCGAGAGCGCCCGGTCGCTGATGGCTGACGGCCTGGTCCTCTCCGGCGTGCTAGACGCCACGGCCGGCATCGGCTACCAGGTCGGCAACATCGCGCTCACCGACCTCTCCTACTTCTCCCGCCGCAACCCGATGAGCTCCCGGCTGGCCACCGAGCGCTCGGCCGGCGGCATCGCCGATATCCTCGGGAAGGTGACCATCGACGGCCCGCCCGCCGTCACCCTGTCCAGCGACGAAGGCGGCTTCGGAGCGACCATCGCCAACGCGCTCACGGAGGCCGTGACCGTGCGCGTGGCCGCGACCACCGACGGGGGCATGGAGCTCACCGGACCGGAGACGATCACCCTGGCCCCGCGCTCCCGCAGCCGGATCCTGTTCGCCGCGACCGCGACCCGGCAGGGCATCCACACCGTGACCCTGCGGGTCACCGACGTCGAGGGGGAGCCGCTCGGCTCCGCCACGACGTTCTCGGTGCGGACCGCGCAGGTCAGCCTGCTGATCTGGCTGATCATGGGCGCCGGCGCGGCCATGCTCTTCGGGGCCATCGCGGTCCGGCTCGTCCGCCGCCTGCGCGGGCACCCGGAGTCGAGCGACGGCTCCGGGGACGAACCCGTGCACGAGCCGGGCGGCGAGGCCCCCCCGTCCGCCTCGGTCAAGCGCGAGCCGACGACCAGATGAGCGGCCAGACGAACAGCACCGACGCGGGGATCCTCTCCTCCAGCGCGGTGATGGCCGCCGGCACCACCGTGTCCCGGCTCTCCGGCTACGTCCGCTCGATCCTGCTCGTGGCGGCGCTGGGCAACGCGCTGCACGCCGACGTGTTCACCATCGCCAACACGGTGCCGAACATGCTCTACATCCTGTTGGCCGGTGGTGTCTTCAACGCCGTGCTCGTGCCGCAGCTGGTCAGGTCCATGAAGGACGACCCCGACGGTGGTGAGGCCTACGCCAACCGGGTCATCACCCTGGCCGCGGTGTTCCTCGGCGTGGTCACCGTCGTGCTGGTGGTCGCCGCACCGCTGGTCATGTCGGTGCTCCTCGACTCGTCGTACTCCGAGCCCGGGCTGGCCGAGCAGCGCCAGTCGGCCATCGACTTCGCCCGGTTCTGCCTGCCGCAGGTGTTCTTCTACGGGATGTTCGTGCTGGTCGGGCAGGTCCTCAACTCGCGCGGCCGCTTCGGCCCGATGATGTGGGCGCCGATCGCCAACAACGTCATCTCGGTGGGCGTGCTGGCGGTCTACCTCCTCGTCTTCGGCCCGGCGTCCGGCGCCGAGAGGACCGGCGCGTTCACCAGCGGCCAGGAGCTGCTGCTCGGTCTCGGAGCGACCGCTGGGATCGTCGCCCAGCTGCTGATCCTGGCGCCCTATCTCAAGAAGGCCGGCTTCACCTACCGGCCGCGCTTCGACTTCCGCGGCACCGGCCTGGGCCACACGCTCCGGCTGGGCATCTGGACCGTGCTGTTCGTGATCGTCAACCAGGCGGCCTACACCGTGGTGATCCGGCTCGCCTCCGGCGGCCCCGCGGAGAGCACCGACGGCACCGGCGTGACCGTCTACTCCAGCTCGTTCCTGCTCGTGATGGTGCCCCACGCGATCCTCACGGTCTCGCTCGCCACCGCGATCCTGCCCCGGCTCTCCGCGCAGGCGCGCGACACCGAGTACGCCGCCCTGGCCGGCACCCTGGCCGGCACGCTGCGCACCGCGCTGGCCGTCGTGCTGCCCTTTGCGGCGCTGCTGCCGATCGTCGCGCCCGAGGTGGCCGCGGTGGTGTTCAGCTTCGGGGCCGGTGCCTCCAACGTGGAGAACTTCGTCCCCACGCTCTCGCTCTTCGGGATCGGGCTGGTGGTGTTCACGGTCCACTACCTGATGCTGCGCGGGTTCTACGCCCTCGAGCAGACCCGCACGGTCTTCTTCATCCAGTGCGCGGTCGCCCTGGTGAACATCGCCGTCGCCGTCCTGCTCGTGGGGCGCACCAGCGCCGCCGACACCACGCCTGCGCTGACCCTGGCGTACGCCGCGGCGTACCTCGTCGGGGCCTGCCTGAGCTACTCCGTGCTCGGCCGTCGCCTCGGCGGGCTGCACACCCCGAGGCTCGCCCGGTTCGCCGTGCGGCTGGTGCTGGCCGTGCTCGTCTCCACGGCGGCGGCCCTAGCCGTCGCCCTACTCCTCCCGGGATGGGGCGAGCAGCCGGGCCGGCTGACCGCCCTGTGGCGAGGCACGGCCATCGGCCTCGTGGACCTCGGGGTGCTGCTGCTGATGGCCCGCGCCCTGCGCCTGCGCGAGATCACCTCGGTCGTGGACACGGTCCGAGGGCGCGTCTCCCGGAGCTGAGTCCGGCCTACGATGAGCCCCATCCAGGGTCCGACTGCGAGGGGAGGGGCTGGCTGATGACCGGCTCGATCCGCGCGGGAGACGTGCTCGCGCACCGCTACCGGCTCGACGACCTGTTGAGCGAGAGCGGCGACGGTCGCTTCTGGCATGCCCACGACACCCTGCTGACGCGGCCGGTCGCCGTGCACATCATCACCAGCACCGACGAGCGCGCCCCCGAGCTGCTGGAGGCGGCCCGCAGGTCGGCCACCCTCGTCGACCGGCGGATCCTGCGCGTGCTCGACGCCCGCGACTCCGACGGCCACGTCTACGTCGTCAACGAGTGGGGATCGGGCGCTTCCCTCGACATCACGCTCGCCGGCGACGGCCCGATGTCGCCCCGCGACGCCGCCTGGCTGGTGGCCGAGGTCGCCGACACGATCGCCCGGGCCCACGAGGCCGGCCAGGCGCACGGGCGACTCGCGCCGGAGAACGTCCTGGTCGACCACAACGGCGAGGTCAAGATCATCGGCTTCGCCGTCGACGCCGCACTGCACGGCCTGCCGCCGGGGCGCCGCAGCGCCGACGTGCAGGACCTCGCCGGACTCCTGTACGCCGCCCTGACCGGCCGCTGGGCCGGCATCTCGTCGTCCAGGGTGCCGCCCGCGCCGCACGAGAACGGGGCCCTGCTGCGTCCCCGGCGGGTGCGCGCCGGCATCCCCCGGGTGCTCGACGGCCTCTGCGACGAGGTGCTCAACCCGTACTCCGCCACCAACGCCAGCCGGCCCGACCACGACCTGTCGACCGCGCGGGGGCTGGCCGACGCGCTGACCGAGTTCGTCGGCGACGCGCCGCCTCGCGAGCCGCACCGCGGCCATCCCGACACCGAGCCGGCCATCGGGTCGACCCGGACGGTGCCGGCATCGACACCCGCACCGACCTCGCCGGCCCAGGTGGACATGCCCACCCAGGCCGGCCTGCCCGCCTTCGAGCCGGACGACCCGGACGACGACGTCAGCTGGCTGGCGCCCCGGGGCGAGCGTCCGGCACCGCCCCCCGCCTTCACCCAGCCACCCGACCGGCCGCTGTTCGCGCCCGACCCGCCCCGCGGCGAGCCCGCTCGCCGGCCCCGTCCCGGCGTCACCACGCAGGCGGGCCCGAGCGCACCTTCCACCGACGAGTCGCGCTCGCACACCGGCAGCGGCTTCTGGCCGTGGGCCTCGGCGACGAGCACCGGGTCGGGGTCGATGCCCCCGGTGAGCGACCCCGACGACGAGATCCCCGGCCGCAGCTGGCTGCGGCTGGCCATGGTCATCGGCCTGGCCGCCCTGCTCGTGGTCGCCGTCGTCGCGGCGCTGCAGCTGCGCAACACCGGCGAGGACCCGGCCGACGACGACCCGGGCGAGGACGCACGCGATCGGCCGCGCGCCGTACCCCTCACCGGGGTCGTCGCCCAGGACTTCGACCCTCAGGGCGACCCGCCCTTCGACGAGCACCCCGAGCTGGTGCCGCTCGCCGTCGACGGCGACGCCGCGACGGCGTGGGAGACCAACACCTACACCCAGAACCTCGGCCCGGCCGGCCTGAAGACCGGCGTCGGACTGGTGCTCGACCTGGGTTCGGCCAAGGGGGTGCGCTCGGTGCGGCTCACCCTCCTGGGCGGGCCCACCACCGCTCAGGTGTTCCGCACCGCCGAGGTGCCGGAGACCGTCGACGGTCTGGAGCCCGCCGCCGAGGGCAGCACCAGCGCCGACGACCCCAGTCTGTCCCTGCGGCTGCCCGACGACGCCGCCGACCAGTACGTCGTCGTGTGGCTCACGTCTCTGCCGCCGGTCGAAGGCGGGTTCCGCGGCCAGGTCGCCGAGGTGGTGGTGGCCGGGTGAACCCCGCCTCGGGCGGTCCCGACGGGGTGCCCACCGACGCGGAGCTGATGCGCGCCCACGTCGCGGGCGACCCCGACGCGTTCGGCACCCTCTTCGGCCGGCACCGCGACCGGCTGTGGGCGGTGGCGCTGCGCACGATGGGCAACCCCGACGACGCGGCGGACGGGCTCCAGGACGGGCTCATCGCGGCGTACCGCCGTGCCGGCTCCTTCCGCGGCGAGGCCGCGGTCACCACCTGGCTGCACCGCGTCGTCGTCAACGCGTGCCTCGACCGGCTCCGCGCGTCGAAGGTGCGGGCCGCGCAGCCGCTGGCCGACGACGTGGACGAGTACGCCGACCGCGGCTCCCTGGCCACCGCCGCCACCGAGCTCGACCCGGCTGAGATCGTGGTCGCCGGCGAGCGCCGGCGCCGGGTGCTCGACGCGCTCGCCACCCTGGCTCCCGAGCAGCGGGCGGCGCTGGTGCTGGTCGACATGGAGGGCTACTCGGTGGCTGAGGCGGCCGGGATCCTGGGGTGCGCCGAAGGTACGGTGAAGTCGCGCTGCTCACGTGGTCGGGCCCGCTTGGCGCCGTTGCTCGGTGCCCTGCTCGAGACCTCCGCGCCGGCCGTGCCCGGGAACCCCGACGCGCAGCCACCCGTCCGATCTGCTGAGCACCGCCCCGACGCGCCACGCGGCCCGCCCTGAGGCGCCGGCCATCCACTCCGAGCAGCCAGCGCCCGATCCAGCCCAGCCCAGCCCCAGGAGGTGAACCCGCCCGTGACCGACGACCTGCCCGAACTCACTCCAGCCGAGACCGAGCGGGTACGCCGCCTGCTCGCCGAGGCCCGGCACACCGACCCGATGCCGGCCGCCGTCGCCGAGCGCCTCGACCGCACCCTGGCCACCCTCACCCACCAGCAGCGCGAGCTCGAGACCCGCACGGTGACGTCCCTGGCGGCCCGTCGGCGTCGCCGTTCGACCCAGCTCCTGGTCGCGGCCGTGGCAGTAGTTGCGGTCGCGGTCGGTGCGGGCGTCGGCCAGCTGGTCTCCGGGATGGACCCCGGCACCGTCGGCGCCTCGGGCGGCGACTCGGGCTCTGCGGGCTCCGCCGCCGACCAGGGGGCCGTGCCCGAGCAGTCCGCCGGGACGGGTGCCGGGCAGGACGACCAGCAATCCCGTGCGGAGGCGGCGCCGCCGCGGGTCGATGACGGCACCTTCGAGACCGACGCCGCCGCCGCCAGGAAGTCCCTGGCGGCGGCCGAGAGCTCCGTCGACTCCCTCCACGACCTGGACTGCGACCGGTTGGGCTGGGGTCCGGGCCAGCGGGTGGTGGTGGTCTACCACGGCGACTTCGCAGCCCTGGTGTTCCGCCCGGCGGCCCGCGGCACCCAGGTCGTCGATCTGTTCGCCTGCGACGGGGACGTCGTCCTCCGCAGCGGGAGCGTTCCCGCTTCCTGAGGCTGGCCGACCCGAGCCGAGCCGGGCCGAGCCGGGCCGAGCCGGGCCCGCGCGGGAACAACCCACGTCTACGATCGGTTCAACCGACGTACCCACCACCACGAGTGAGAGCCATGTCTGAGCAGACCAAGCACCGCAACGTCATCATCATCGGTTCCGGTCCGTCGGGTTACACCGCCGCCGTGTACGCCGCCCGCGCGAGCCTCGAGCCCCTCGTCTTCGAGGGCTCCGTCACCGCCGGCGGCGCACTGATGAACACCACTGAGGTCGAGAACTTCCCCGGCTTCCGCGACGGCATCATGGGCCCGGCCCTGATGGACGAGATGCGCGCCCAGGCCGAGCGCTTCGGCGCCCAGCTCGTCTCCGACGACGTCGTCGAGGTCGACCTGACCGGCGACCTCAAGATCGTCAAGACGGCCACCCACACCTACACCACGCGCTCCGTCGTACTCGCGATGGGCTCGGGCTACCGCAAGCTCGGCCTGCCTCGCGAGGACGAGCTGTCCGGCCGCGGCGTCTCGTGGTGTGCGACGTGTGACGGGTTCTTCTTCCGCGAGCAGGAGATCGCGGTCATCGGCGGCGGCGACTCGGCGGTCGAGGAGGCCACCTTCCTCACCCGCTTCGCCAAGAAGGTCTACCTCGTGCACCGTCGCGGGGAGCTGCGCGCCTCCAAGATCATGCAGGAGCGGGCCTTCGCCGACCCGAAGCTCGAGATGGTGTGGAACTCCGAGGTCGCCTCGATCGAGGGCGGCGACCGACTGGAGAGCATCACCCTCCGCGACACCGTCACCGGCGCGGAGCGCCCGCTGGCGGTCACCGGCCTCTTCATCGCGATCGGCCACGACCCGCGCTCGGAGCTCCTGACCGGACAGGTCGACCTCGACGACGACGGCTACGTGCTGGTCAAGCACCCCTCGACGGCCACCAACCTCACGGGCGTCTTCGCGGCCGGCGACCTGGTCGACCACCGCTATCGGCAGGCCATCACCGCTGCCGGCACGGGCTGTGCCGCGGCGCTCGACGCCGAGCGGTACGTCGCCATGCTCGACCACGTGGCCTCCACGGCCGGATCGGTCGAGTCCACCGAGGCCGAGGTGGCCGCGGAAGCAGCCGCCGCCGCGTTCTGACCGACGGCCGCCCACCGGCGACTACTAGGGAACAAGTGTCAGTGGGCGGGTGTTGACTCATCACCAGCAGCAACCTCTTCGAAAGGGCATCCCGTGGCGAACATGGCAGCAGTGACCGACGCCGACTTCGAGGCCGAGGTCCTCAAGTCCGACAAGCCCGTCCTGGTGGACTTCTGGGCCGAGTGGTGTGGCCCGTGTCGCCAGGTGGCCCCCATCCTCGACGAGATCGCCAACGCTCACGGCGACAAGATCACCTTCGTGAAGATGAACGTCGACGAGAACCCGGTCACCCCGGCTTCCTACCGGGTCACCGGCATCCCGACGATCAACGTCTACCAGGGCGGCGAGGTCGTGAAGTCCATCGTGGGCGCGCGCCCCAAGGCCGCGATCCTCAAGGAGCTCGAAGACCTCCTCTGAGGTCTCGATCCGATCAGCCGACCCGGCCGGGCTCACGCCCGAGCCGGGTCGCCTTCTTCGGGGCCGGGCGCACCGCGCCGAGCAGCTGCGCGAGGGCCTGCTCCACCTCGGTCATCCAGGTCCGGGTGGTGCGCAGGTCCATCCGCATCCGGGGCGAGGTCGGGTGCGCGCGCTGGGTCTTGAAGCCCACCGCGTCGAGGAACGCCACCGGCAGCACGCACTCGCGTCCGCCGCTGCTGCGCGCCTCCCCGAACGCCTCGATCGCGGTGACTCGTCGTTCGACCAGGTCGCGAGCGGTGGCCTGCACGAGCATCCGGCCGAGTCCGCCACCGCGGGCCCCCTCGACGACGTAGACCGTCGCCAGGAGTACGGCGTCGGGCGAGATCGGCGCGGTCGGCAGCGTCACCGCTCCCCCGAAGAACCGCACCGGGGCGTAGAGCGCCAGTCCGACCGGGCGGTCGTCGACCAGCAGCACCTGCCCGCAGGTCCCCCACTCGCGCAGCACCTCCGAGATCCACGCCTGCACCTCGGCGGTGCGCTGGTCGTCGTCGACACGTGAGCGGGACACCGGGTCGTGCAGCCAGAAGAGGCAGGAGTGCACGTGCTCGTCGAGCTCCGCCAGATGGTCCGGCGTGAGGCGCGCGATCGTGCGGGCCATGGTCACCTCCCGATACGCCCATGCTAAGCGCGTGCCGGCCTGACAGGATGCGGGTGTGCGCCAGATCCGCCAGAGCAAGAAGCTGCAGGGTGTCCGCTACGACGTGCGCGGCCCGATCCTGGCCGAGGCGCATCGCCTGGAGGCCGAGGGACACCGCATCCTCAAGCTCAACATCGGCAACACCGCGCCCTTCGGCTTCGAGGCGCCCGAGGCGATCCTGGCCGACATGATCCACCACCTGCCGACGTCGCAGGGCTACAGCGACTCCCGGGGCATCTACTCCGCGCGCACCGCCGTCGTGCACTACTACCAGGCCCGCGGCCTGCGCGAGGTCACCGTCGAGGACGTCTTCATCGGCAACGGCGTCTCCGAGCTGATCTCGATGGTGCTCCAGGCGTTCGTCGACGACGGCAACGAGATCCTGGTGCCCGCGCCCGACTACCCGCTCTGGACCGGCGCGATCACCCTCTCCGGGGGTACGGCGGTGCACTACCGCTGCGACGAGTCCGACGCCTGGAACCCCGACCTGGCCGACATCGAGGCCAAGATCACCGAGAACACCTACGGGCTGGTGATCATCAACCCGAACAACCCGACCGGTGCCGTCTACAGCGAGGCGACGGTCAAGGGCCTGGTCGACATCGCCCGCCGCCACGACCTGGTGATCTTCGCCGACGAGATCTACGAGAAGATCATCTTCGAGGACGCGGAGCACCACCACGCGGCGACGTACGCCGGCAGCGACGTCCTGTGCCTGACCTTCTCCGGCCTCTCCAAGGCCTACCGGGTCTGCGGCTACCGGGCCGGCTGGGTGATGATCTCCGGTCCCAAGGAGCTCGCCGAGGACTTCCTCGAGGGACTGACCCTGATCGCCAACATGCGGATGTGCGCCAACGTGCCGGCCCAGCACGCCATCCAGACGGCGCTCGGCGGCTACCAGTCGGTCGACGAGCTGGTCCGTCCCGGCGGCCGCTACTACGAGCAGGCGATGCTGGCCGACCGGCTGCTCAACGAGATCCCCGGCGTCTCCAACGTGACCCCGAGAGGGGCGCTCTACTGCTTCCCGCGCCTGGACCCCGAGGTCTACGCGATCGACGACGACCAGCAGTTCGTCATCGACCTGCTGCGGGCCAAGAAGCTGCTCGTCACGCACGGCACCGGCTTCAACTGGCCCGACCCCGACCACTTCCGGCTGGTCACCTTGCCGGAGGCCGCCGTGCTCGAGGAGGCCATCGGCCGGATCGCGGACTTCCTGGCGACTCGCCGCTGAGCGGCACGCCCTAGGGTGTCGCCATGCGTGACCTCACCTACCCGGCGATCATCGCGACCGCCAAGACCGCCTTCCGCGCGCTGGGCAACAGCTTCCAGCTGACCGGCACGGAGAACGTGCCCCGCGAGGGCGGTGCCCTCCTGGTCTACAACCACATCAGCTACGTGGACTTCGTGTACGGCGGCTTCGCCGCCAA
This sequence comes from Nocardioides sp. LHG3406-4, assembly GCF_049897745.1. Lineage (NCBI taxonomy): Bacteria > Bacillati > Actinomycetota > Actinomycetes > Propionibacteriales > Nocardioidaceae > Nocardioides > Nocardioides sp. LHG3406-4. The sequence continues at coordinate 53,969 of NZ_JAFCWV010000007.1, read as the reverse complement.
CCCGTCGGGCCGGCTCGTGCGGTTCATGGCCAAGCGGGAGCTGTTCGACCACAAGATCAGCGGCCCGCTCATGCGGTCCATGCACCACATCGAGGTCGACCGGGGCGAGGGGCTGGAGTCCTACGACCGGGCCCTGGAGTATCTCCGGGCCGGCGAGCTCGTCGGCATCTTCCCTGAGGCCACCATCTCCCGGGCGCTGGAGCTCAAGGAGTTCAAGAGCGGCGCGGTGCGGATCGCCGCCGCCGTCGGGGTGCCGCTGATCCCGGTGGTCCTGTGGGGCACCCAGCGGATGCTGACGAAGGACCACCCCCGCGACCTCTCGCGCGGCCACACGATCGCCATCACCGTCGGAGAGCCCATCCAGGTCGACTCCAGCGACCCGGTGGGCGAGACGAGGCGGCTGCGCGCCACGATGACCCGGATGCTCGACGACACGATCGCCGCCTACCCCGCCGAGGAGCAGCCTCCCGGGGCCTGGTGGCTGCCTGCGCGGCACGGGGGCTCGGCGCCGACGCTCGACGAGGCCGTGCAGCTCGACGCCGAGGAGAAGCGTGCCCGGGCCCGGAAGCGGGCCGAGCGCCGGGCCGGCAAGAAGAAGACCTAGCGCCATCTCGCCTTGTCTGGAAAGCGCTCTATCTCTTTATCGCTTTGTCGACATAGCGCCTGGCGTGAGCCTCAGATCGGCCGGTCATCCCGGTTCCGCGGGTCCATCACGTCGACGATCCGCCGCAGGTCATCGAGCGAGGCGAACTCCACGGTGATCTTGCCCTTGCTGCGGCCCAGGTCCACCTTGACCCGCGTCTCGAACCGGTCCGACAGTCGCTCGGCCAGGTCGGCGAGCCCGGGGGCCACCGGCTTGCGACGGCGGGCGGCAGCGGCCTGACCGCCGTGCTCGCCCACGGAGACGATCTCCTCCAGGCCGCGCACGCTGATCCCCTCGGAGACGACCCGCTGGGCGAGGCGGTCCTGCAGGTCCCCGTCCTCGACCGACAGCAGCGCGCGCGCGTGACCGGCCGACAGCACGCCGGCCGCCACCCGGCGCTGCACCGCCGGGCTGAGCTTCAGCAACCGCAGGGTATTGCTGATCTGGGGCCGGGACCGTCCGATCCGCTGGGCCAGGTCGTCGTGGGTGCAGCCGAAGTCCTCGAGCAGCTGCCCGTACGCCGCGGCCTCCTCGAGCGGGTTGAGCTGGGCGCGGTGGAGGTTCTCCAGCAGTGCGTCGCGCAGCATGTCGGAGTCCTCGGTCTCCCGCACGATCGCGGGGATCGCGGGGAGCCCGGCCTGCTGCGAGGCACGCCAGCGGCGCTCGCCCATGACGAGCTCGTAGGACTCCGGCCCGGTCCTGCGCACCACGACCGGCTGGAGCAGCCCGACCTCGGAGATCGAGTGCACGAGCTCGGCGAGCGCCTCCTCCTCGAACACCTGGCGCGGCTGCCGATGGTTGGGCGTGACCTGGCTGATCGGCAGCTCGGCGAAGTAGGCGCCCGCCACCGTCGAGACTCGGTCATCGGGGTTCTCGCCCGCATCGGGGCCAGGAGCGGAACGGCCGTCGCTCGCCGAGGGGTCGCCAGCAGCCCCGTTGGCCGACGTCGGCCCAGATGGCGAGCCGGCCGATGACCCAGCGGCGGCGGCTCCCTCATCGGCCGCCGGGGCGGTCGGGATCAGCGAGCCCAGGCCACGGCCCAGGCCACGCCGCGCGGGCTTGGCAGGGTTGCTCATGCGCAGTTCCTCGAGGACATCTTCAGGCCGTTCGTCAGGGTGTCGGGATCGGGGCCGGGCGACTCGCGATCTCGCGGGCCGCCTCCAGGTAGGACAGCGCTCCGGGGGAGCCGGGGTCGTAGGTCATCACGGTCTGGCCGTACGACGGCGCCTCCGACACCCGCACCGACCGGGGTACGGCCGTCCTGAGCACGGTCTCACCGAAGTGGTCGCGCACCTCCTGGGCCACACCTGCGGCGAGCCGGGTGCGGGCGTCGTACATGGTGACCAGGATGGTGGAGACGACCAGGCGCGGGTTGAGGTGCTTCTTGACCATCTCGACGGTCTCCAGCAGCTGGCCGAGGCCCTCGAGGGCGTAGTACTCCGCCTGGATCGGGATCAGCATCTCGGCCCCCGCGACGAGTGCGTTCAGCGTGAGCAGGCCCAGCGACGGCGGGCAGTCGACGAGGACGTAGTCGAACCGCTCGTCGCCGGCCTCGTCCGCCGAGCCGACCAGCGGGTGGGCGGCGACGGCCCGGTGCAGCCGGTTCTCGCGGGCCACGACGCTCACCAGCTCGATCTCCGCGCCCGCGAGGTCGATGGTGGCCGGCACCACGAACAGGCCGGGCACGTCGGGGCACTCGCTGATCACATCCGCCAGGGCGGCGCCGTCGACGAGCATGTCGTACGTCGACGGCACGCCGCGCCGGTGCTCGACGCTCAGCGCCGTGGAGGCGTTGCCCTGCGGGTCGAGATCGATCACGAGCACCCGCTGACCCAGCTGGGCCAGCCCGGCCGCGACGTTCACCGTCGAGGTGGTCTTGCCGACGCCGCCCTTCTGGTTGGCCACCACAAAGACCCGCGTCGACGGGGGACGAGGCGCGGACTCGCGCCCACCACTACGCACGAGGACCGAGTGCTCGGCGGCCCGCGCCAAGGGGGTGGTGTCGTCGAAGGCGCTCGCTGGGCTGTCGGCGAGATCGCCGGCCGTACGCACCGAATACGGTCGTACTGTGCCGGTTTCACGTGAAACATCGGCGCTGGTTTCACGTGAAACCTGAGCAGCCTCGTCGACAGCCACCTGTGCATAACCCGCCTTCGTCTGTGGATACGCACGCTCAGCAGGGGGTGGGGCATCGGTGGAAAACTCTGCGGGTTCGGACTCCCCCGACCCCGAGACTGACCCGTCGGTCACCGTGGACCCTTTCGACTCGATCTGCGCGGGCGGCTCTCACGGGTCGCGCCGTGAGAGGTCGGCGACGCCGAGGCGCCCGGAGAGGCAAGGGGCAAACCTACCCGCGACGGGTCCGCCCAGGAAACCCGTACGGCGCAGGTCGTTTCCTCCAGGACATCGCCACCCAACTCAAGCACCTCGGCCTCGCCTGCGCCCCAGCGCTCCAGCTCAGCCGACGCGGCGGCTACCTCGTCACGCACGGAGGAGCCCTTCATCGCGATCAGCGCACCGGACGAGGCCACCAGCGGCATCGACCAGTCGAGCAGTCGGCCCAGGGGAGCGACCGCGCGGGAGGTCACGACGTCGAAGCGCTCGGTGCCGTGCAACGAGTCGGCCCGGCCCCGGTGCACGCGGACCCGGTCGAGACCCAGGGCCTCGACGGCCTCGGCCAAGAAGGTCGTGCGGCGCAGCAACGGCTCGACCAGGGTGACGTCCAGGTCAGGCCGAGCGATAGCCAGGACCAGGCCGGGCAGGCCGGCACCGGAGCCGACGTCGCAGACCGATGCGGCGGCCGGAATGGTGCGAGCAAGCACCCCGCAGTTGAGCAGGTGTCGATCCCACAGGCGGGGCACCTCGCGCGGCCCGATCAAGCCCCGAACCACTCCCTCGGAGGCCAGCAGCGCGCCGTACGCCTCGATCAGTGCCAGCCGCTGGGAAGGGAACACCCTCCGGGCGACCGAGGGTGTCGGCGGCAGGGAGGGTGGCACCTGTGTTTCACGTGAAACGTCGTCGGTCACGCCATCACTCGGGCAACACCACAACGTAGCGGCGCGGCTCCACGCCCTCGGACTCCGAGGTGAGTCCCGCAGCGGCCACGGCGTCGTGCACCACCTTGCGCTCGAAGGACGTCATCGGCTCCAGCTCGGCGCGCTCGCCGGACGCCTTGACCTCGGCGATCACCTTCTCCGCCTGGATCACCAGGGCCTCGCGACGCGCGGCGCGATGGCCGGAGACGTCGAGCATCAGCCGGGACCGCTCACCGGTCTCCCGGTAGACCGCCAGGCGCGTCAGCTCCTGGAGCGCGTCCAGGACCTCGCCGTTGCGACCGATCAGCTGGTTGAGGTCGGCGCCCACGATGGACACCGACGCACGGTCACCTTCGACGTCCATGTCCAGGTCACCGTCCAGATCGGCGATGTCGAGGAACTCCTCGAGGTAGTCGGCCGCGATGTCACCCTCCTGCTCGAGGCGCTCCACCTTGGAGAGCCGCGAGGACGGCTCCCCACCGGCGGGCGTCTCACTCGCGGTGTCGACAGTCTCGGTGCTCGCCGCGTCCGTCACGGTGTCGGCGTCAGTCTCTGGGTCGCTCACGGTCTCGCTCATGGGGTCGCTCATCGGGGCTCCTGCGGTTGTGCGGATTCCGTACGGCGTGCGTACGGGGTGGACAAGTTCAGGTCTTCTTGCGCTGGGAGCGCGTCTGACGCTTCGGCTGCTGTCGCTGCGCGGCCCGGCGCTCCTGCTCGGCCCGCTCGGCTTCCTCGGCGGCGGTGTCTGCCGCGGGCGCAGCGGGGTCGGGCTTGACGCCCTTGCGGGCTGCCTTGGCCTTGTCGCGCTCCTGCTTTGCCGTGAAGGCGGGCGTGCCCGGGGCGGGGTTGTTGCGGATGACGTAGAACTGCTGGCCCATCGTCCACAGGTTGGAGGTGGTCCAGTAGAAGAGCACACCGACCGGGAACGCGATGCCACCGACGGCGAAGACGACCGGGAGGACGTACAGCAGCAGCTTCTGCTGCTGGGCGTACGGGCCACTGAGGGCATCGGGGGGCATGTTCTTGCTCATCAGCTGGCGCTGGGTGAGGAAGGTGGTGGCCGTCATGGCCAGCACGAGGAACGCCGCCAGGATCCTGACACCCGTCTGGTCCGTCTTCAGGAACGTGTCAGAGATCTTCGCGCCCAGGAAGGTCGCGTCGCGGAACTGCTGGTTCAGCGTGACCGTCATCAAGCCCTTGGGATCCGCGGGGTTCTTCACGGCCTGGTCGATCAGCCGGAACAGCGCCAGGAAGATCGGCATCTGCAAGATGATCGGCAGGCACGAGGCGAACGGGTTGGTGCCCGTCTCCTTGTAGAGCGCCATCGTCTCCTGCGCGAGCTTCTCGCGGTCGTGGCCGTACTTCTTCTGCAGCTCCTTGACCTTGGGCTGGATCAGCTGCATGTTCCGGCTGGACTTGATCTGCTTGACGAACAGCGGGATCAGCAGGATCCGGATCACCAGGGTCAGGCAGATGATCGACAGCACCCAGGCCGCGCCGGCGTCGGGACCGAAGACGCCGCCCCACACCTTGTGCCAGCCGACCAGGATCGCCGAGATCGCGTAGTACAGCGGCGTCATGATGAAGCCGCCGATTTCTTGGAAGAAGTCCAACAACTTGCTCAGGCTCCTAGATGTCAGCCGGTCTTGCCCGGGCGGGCCGTGACGGGTGGAACGGGGTCGTAACCGCCGGCGGCCCACGGGTGGCAGCGCACCAGGCGGCGCACCGCCAGCCACGAGCCCTTGATGCTGCCATGGGTGGTCACGGCGTCCAGCGCGTACGCCGAGCAGGACGGGTGATATCGACAGACCTGACCGTAGAGCGGGCTGATCAGCGCGCGATAGGCGCGCAGCAGGCCGATCAGGAGGTACTTCATGCCCGGCCCGCCACTGGGTCCGTCTCTCTCGTCACCCGTTGGAGGCAACGAACGAGATCGGCACGCAGTTCCGCAGCCGACGCCGTCGCCGCCCGTGGCAGGGCCCGGACCACGAGCGTGGCCGAACCGGGAAGCTCGCTGACGTGCTCGCGGCACAGGTGCCGCAGTCGCCGCTTCACGCGGTTGCGGACGACGGCATTGCCGACGCCCTTGCTCACCACGAACCCGATCAGCGCCGGCGCAGCCTGCCCACCCTCGGGGGCGGACAGGTGCACGACCAGGGTCCCGGACCCGGCACGGCGCCCGGCCCGGACGGTGCGACGGAAGGACTCACCGTCGGTGAGCCGATGCCGGGCGGGCAGCACGACGCGGAAACCGGAGGTCGCCGTGACGACCGTCAGACCGCCAGGCTCTTGCGACCCTTGCGGCGACGGCCGGCCAGGATGGCGCGGCCGGCGCGGGTGCGCATGCGCAGGCGGAAGCCGTGGACCTTGTGACGGCGACGGTTGTTCGGCTGGTACGTACGCTTGCTCACGAGTAACTCTCCGTTGAATCGGCTCTGCTGGGACATCCACCCGGGCGGGACGCGGCTACCAGTTCGGCTGGCACCGCCCACCCACGCGCCAGTTGAGAGCGTCGTGGACATGCGGCACCGGTCGACACCGGGCGGATCCTCGAGGACGAGACCTGAGGTGACCGGCCAACGGTACGCGAGCGCGGAGATCAGGGTCAAACTGCCGGCTCGGCGACCTGTGGATGACGGGTTGCCGCGGGCCGACGCCGCTTGTTACGTTGCCCGCCACCGAGGTTTCTTCCGATGCCCGATCAGGGTGGTCACCGGGCCGCTGTGACCCCGGTCACAATAACTCGGAAACCGCCTCTGACCTGCATGAATGCAGTTGTACCCGGGTCCATCACCGCCTCGGCAGACCAAGTTCGACCAAGCACGAGCCACATGCACAACCTGTGCATAAAGTTGTGGACTCCAGACCGGTCCCCGGCCCGCCCGGACCCGGCCGCGACGTGACGAAGAGGGCAGTACCTGTGGCGAACGACTCCGGCACCCACAACGGGCCAGACAGCACCACCGGGAGCGACCACCGCAACGGGGACCGCCCCGAGCCGGCAGACGACACCCGGGGCAAGGCCCTGGATCTCGACAGCGTCTGGCGAGCCGTCGTCGACGACCTCCAGCCGCACCAGCGGGCCTGGCTGCGCGCCAGCGAGCCGGTCACGCTGCACGAGAACACCGCCATCGTCGCCGTACCCAACGACTTCACCCGCACCCAGCTCGAGGGCCGGCTGCGCGGCCAGGTCGAGGACGCGCTGAGCGAGCGCTTCGGTCGCGAGATCCGACTCGCCGTCACCGTCAACGCGGCACTCGACGACGGCACCATGGCGCCTCCGGTGAACCCGCCCATCGACGAGTCGACAGATCGAGAGATCAATATGTCGACAAACAGCTGGAACGCCCCGGTTGTCGACCTCCCCCTCCCGGGCGACGAGCCCGAGCGCGCCCGGCCGAGCGTGGCCGAGTCCCGGCTGAACCCGAAGTACACCTTCGAGACCTTCGTCATCGGCTCGTCCAACCGGTTCCCGCACGCCGCCGCCGTGGCCGTGGCCGAGGCGCCGGGGAAGGCGTACAACCCGCTCCTCGTCTACGGCGACTCGGGGCTGGGCAAGACCCACCTCCTGCACGCCATCGGCCACTACGTGCGCAGCCTCTACAGCGGTGCCAAGGTCCGGTACGTCTCCAGCGAGGAGTTCACCAACGAGTTCATCAACGCGATCCGCGACGACCGTCAGGACCGGTTCAAGCGGCGCTACCGCGACGTCGACGTGCTCCTCATCGACGACATCCAGTTCCTGGAGGGCAAGACCCAGACGCAGGAGGAGTTCTTCCACACGTTCAATACCCTCCACAACGCCAACAAGCAGATCGTGCTCACCTCCGACCGGCCGCCCAAGTCGCTCGAGGCGCTCGAGGACCGGCTCCGCAACCGCTTCGAGTGGGGCCTGATCACCGACGTCCAGGCACCCGACCTCGAGACCCGCATCGCGATCTTGCGCAAGAAGGCCGCGATGGACCGCCTCACCGCGCCCCCCGACGTGCTGGAGTTCATCGCCTCCAAGATCCAGACCAACATCCGCGAGCTCGAGGGGGCGCTCATCCGCGTCACGGCGTTCGCCAACCTCAACCGCCAGGAGGTCGACATGACCCTGGCCGAGATCGTGCTGAAGGATCTGATCCCCGACGGCGGCGAGCCCGAGATCACCGCTGCCCTCATCGTCGCCCAGACCGCCGCCTACTTCGGGGTCTCGCTCGAGGACCTCACCGGACCGAGTCGGGGCCGGCACCTGGTGCTGGCCCGGCAGATCTCCATGTACCTGTGCCGTGAGCTGACGAGCATGTCGCTGCCGCAGATCGGCAAGGAGTTCGGCCGCGACCACACGACGGTGATGTACGCCAACGGCAAGATCAAGGAGCTGCTCGCCGAGCGCCGTGCGGTCTTCAACCAGGTCAGCGAGCTCACCAACCGCATCAAGATGCAGGCCCGGCAGGCCTGACCAGCCGGGTGCTCAGCCTGTGCACGACGTGTGGTTCGTCGTGGCGCGTCGTACACATGGGCTGTGGACAAGCAGGGCCGCGCTGCCCGCCCCGGCGGCCGGCTGCACAACCCCGCGCAGGGCTGCACAACCGCTGCACAGGCTGGTGCGCAGCTCAGGTGCCCGCTGACCTGCACGGACATGAGTTATCCACAGATTCCACAGACGCTATGACTCCTACGGACCTCCACATGTCCAGATGACCAGAGAACGTCCAAACCCGGCCCGGCCTGTGAACAACCCGCTCTCGGGGCCGGTGTCGGGCAGGCTTGCAACAACCGGGACGACGGGGCCCGATGCGCTATCCGGGCCCGCATGGCAGGATTCACTCCCCATACCCAGGAGGACCACACCGTGAAGTTCCGCGTCGAACGCGACGTCTTCGCCGATGCCGTGGCATGGGCGGCGCGCAGCCTGCCTGTGCGACCCAGCGCCCCCGTCCTCGCCGGCCTGCTCATCGAGGCCTCCGACGGCGGCCTCGTGCTGTCGTCCTTCGACTACGAGACCTCAGCCCGCGCCACGGTCAAGGCCGAGGTCAGCGACGAAGGCACCTGCCTGGTGAGCGGCCGGCTCCTCGCAGACATCTGCCGCAGCCTGCCCGCGAAGCCGATCGACGTGTCGCTGACCGGCACCAAGGTCGAGCTGACCTGCGGCGCAGGGCGCTTCAGCCTGCAGACGATGCCGGTTGAGGACTACCCGACCCTGCCCGCCATGCCGTCGGCCACCGGCACCGTCAACAGCACCGACTTCGCGCACGCCGTCGCTCAGGCGGTCACCGCCGCGGGTCGCGACGACATGCTGCCGGTGCTGACCGGCGTACGCCTCGAGATCGAGGGCGAAACCATGTCGCTGCTCGCCACCGACCGCTTCCGCCTCTCCCACCGCGAGCTCGGCTGGCGGCCGAACGAGACCGACGCCTCGATGGCCGCCCTGGTGCCGGCCAAGGTGCTCGGCGACACCGCGAAGTCGCTCACCGGGGGCGAGGTCACGATCTCGCTCGCGGCCGGCGGCACCGGCGAGGGCATCATCGGCTTCGAGTACGGCGACGACAACGGCACCCGGCGCACCACGACCCGGCTGCTCGACGGCGAGTTCCCCAAGGTGCGCTCGCTGTTCCCGAGCGAGCACCTCACGGTGGCCAAGGTCAACAAGCAGGAGCTCATCGACACCGTCAAGCGCGTCGCGCTGGTGGCCGAGCGCAACTCCGCGGTGCAGCTGAAGTTCGGCGACGGCGAGGTCGTCCTCGACTCCAGCTCCGGCGACGAGGCGCAGGCCACCGAGGCCATCTCCGCCGAGATCAGCGGGGAGGACATCATGACCGGCTTCAACCCGCAGTACCTGCTCGACGGGCTGACCGCGCTCGACGGCGAGATGGTCGACCTGGCCTTCACCCAGGCCAACAAGCCGGTGGTCATCTCCGCGACCGACTCGGGCGACGCCGACTCGTTGGGGCGCGGCGCCGGGTTCCGCTACCTGCTGATGCCGCGTCGCCTGCTGTCCTGACGCCTCCCGGCGTAGCGTGACGACGGCACACCGGACGTAGTGATCACGGGAGGACACCGCATGGACATCGGTCTCGTAGGCCTGGGCAAGATGGGCGGCAACATGCGCACCCGGCTGCGCAACGCCGGCCACACGGTGGTGGGTTTCGACCGCAACGCCGACCTCGCCGACGTGGCGTCGCTGGCCGAGATGGTCGAGGCCCTCCCCACCCCCAAGGTCGTCTGGGTGATGGTGCCGGCCGGCGACCCCACGCGCGAGACCGTCGCGGCGCTCGGCGACCTGCTCAGCGAGGGCGACCTGGTGGTCGACGGCGGCAACTCCCGCTGGACCGACGACCAGGCCAACGCCGAGCGGCTCGCCGCCAAGGGCATCGGCTTCGTCGACTGCGGTGTCTCCGGCGGGGTCTGGGGCCTCGAGAACGGCTACGCCTTGATGTACGGCGGCTCCGACGAGGACGTCGCCAAGGTGCTGCCGGTCTTCGACGCGCTCAAGCCCGAGGGCGAGTTCGGCGCCGTACACGCGGGCCAGGCCCCCGGTGCCGGGCACTTCTCGAAGATGGTCCACAACGGCATCGAGTACGCCATCATGCAGAGCTACGCCGAGGGCTGGGAGCTGCTCGAGAAGGTCGACCTCGTCGACAACGTGACCGAGGTCTTCCGCTCCTGGCGTGAGGGCACGGTCATCCGTTCCTGGCTGCTCGACCTCCTGGTCGCCGCGCTCGACGACGACCCGAACCTCGCCTCGATCTCGGGCTACGCCGAGGACTCCGGCGAGGGCCGGTGGACCGTCGAGGCGGCCATCGACAACGCCGTGGCCGTGCCCGCCATCACCGCGGCGCTCTTCGCCCGCTTCGTGTCGCGGCAGGACGACAGCCCCGCGATGAAGGCGATCGCCGCGATGCGCAACCAGTTCGGCGGACACGCCGTTCGCACCGAGGCCCCCAAGGGCGGCGACGTCGAGGGCCGGACCGGCGCCGCGCAGTCGGACACGGCCCAGCAGGCCGGCGCGGGCTCGGGACACGAGCAGGGCGAGAGCTAGCCACAGGTGCACGTCGCCCGGCTGTCCCTGCACGACTTCCGCTCCTACCGGCAGCTGGACATCGCGCTGGACCCCGGAGCGACGGCGTTCATCGGCCGCAACGGGCAGGGCAAGACCAACCTGGTCGAGGCGATCGACTACCTGTCGCGGCTCGGGTCCCACCGGGTGGCCACCGACGCGCCCCTGGTGCGTGCGGGCGCTGAGCAGGGACTGGTGCGGGCCGCGGTCGTGCGCGACGGCCGCGAGGCGATCATCGAGGTCGAGCTCAACCCCGGCCGCGCCAACCGGGCCCGGATCAACCGTTCGCAGGTGCCGCGACCGCGCGAGATCCTCGGCCTGGTGCGCACGGTGGTGTTCTCCCCTGAGGACCTCACCCTGGTCAAGGGCGACCCGTCGGACCGCCGGCGCTTCCTCGACGACCTGCTCGTCCTGCGCACGCCGCGGCTGGCCGGCGTCCGCGCCGACTACGACCGGGTGCTGCGCCAGCGCAACTCGCTGCTCAAGACCGCCCGCAACGCCCGGCGCGGGTCGTCGTCGCAGGACTCGGCGCTCTCGACCCTGGGCACCTGGGACGCTCACCTGGCCGGCACGGGCGCGGAGCTGCTGGAGGAGCGGCTCGCGCTGGTCGACGCGCTGCGTCCCTACGTGGGCAAGGCCTACGAGGCGGTCGCCCGCGGCGCCTCCCGCGACGACGCGCACATCGCCTACAAGCCGTCCTTCGACCTCGAGGGGGCCACCCGGCGGGACGACCTGGCGACCCGACTGCTGGTCGAGGTCGAGCGGCGCCGCGGCGACGAGCTCGACCGTGGCATCTCGCTCGTGGGCCCGCACCGCGACGAGCTGGTGCTGACCCTCGGCCACTCCAACGCCGAGGGCCAGACGTCGCTGCCGGTGAAGGGCTACGCCTCGCACGGCGAGTCGTGGTCGTTCGCGCTGGCGCTGCGGCTGGCGTCGTACGACCTGTTGCGTGCCGACGGCGATGACCCCATCCTGATCCTGGACGACGTGTTCGCGGAGCTCGACACCGAGCGCCGGCAGCAGCTGGCCGAGCTGGTGGCTGGTGCGGAGCAGGTGCTGGTGACTGCCGCGGTGGCCGCCGACGTGCCGGAGGCGCTGGCCGGGACCCGGTTCCTGGTCGGGGGAGGGGAGGTACGCCGCGATGGGTGATGACCCGGACGAGACGACAGCGCCCCGGCCGACCCCCGACGTCCCACCGGCAGAGCACGACGACGGCGGCCTCGACTACGCGCGGGCTGCCGCGAGAGCCGCGTCCAAGGCCCCGGGGGGCACGCCGGCGAAGCGTCGCGGCGGGCCGCCGAGCGACGCCGACCGGCGCCGGCACCGACGTGCGGGCGGCCGCGGTTCCGGTGCCCACCCCGACGACCGCGACCCCCAGCTGCTGGAGGGCCTGGTGGCGCGGATGGTGGCCTCCCACGGCTGGGAGCTGGACCTGAGGGTGCAGCAGGTGTTCGGTCGCTGGGCCGAGATCGTCGGCACGGAGGTGGCCGACCACTGCCGTCCCGAGACGCTGGTCGACGGCAAGCTCGTGGTGCGCACCGACGCCACGGCCTGGGCGACACAGCTCAAGCTGATGGCCCCGACCCTCGTCCGCCGCCTCAACGAGGAGCTCGGCCACGGCACCGTCACGGTGATCGACGTGCTGGGCCCGCACCTGCCGAGCTGGAAGCGCGGGCTTCGGTCGGTGCGCGACGGCCGCGGGCCGCGGGACACCTACGGCTGAGACCGAAGGCCCGGGCCGGCCGTGAGGCGCTGGCTGCCGATCTGCGCGCCCCGTCGGCGTATGGGGAGTCACCAGACCCCCTGATCGGGCCGAGAAACAGCCTTCATGGGCCGCTGAGGGGCCGATTCGTGCACAGATCCCCCCAAACTCGGGATGGGGACGTGGATTCTGGGGGTCTGGCCGCTAATATGAGCGACAGGTCGTCGCCCGCCGGATGCCACGGAAGAGCAGCGGCCTTTGTCATGTCGAGAGGCCCTCAGGGCCCCGGAAGAAGGCCAGCCGTGACCGCTGAACACCCCGCACAGAAGTCGACGCTCAGGTCGAACGCACCAGACGAGGGGGTGGCCTACGACGCTTCGGCGATCACGGTGCTGGAAGGCCTCGAGGCGGTCCGCAAGCGTCCCGGGATGTACATCGGCTCCACCGGCGAGCGCGGTCTCCACCACCTGATCTGGGAGATCGTCGACAACGCGGTGGACGAGGCGCTGGCCGGCTTCTGCGACCGCATCGTCGTCACCCTCACCGCCGACGGCGCCGTCCGGGTCGTCGACAACGGCCGAGGCATCCCCACCGACACCGCCCCGGGCCAGGACATGCCGGCGGTCACGATGGCGCTCACGATGCTCCACGCCGGCGGCAAGTTCGGCGGCGGCGGCTACAAGGTGTCCGGTGGCCTGCACGGCGTCGGCGTCTCGGTCGTGAACGCGCTGAGCACCCGGCTGATCGTCGAGGTCAAGAACCGTGGCCACCTGTGGCGCCAGAGCTTCCAGCTCGGCGTGCCCGAGACCGAGCTCGAGCAGGTCCGGCCGCTCGAGGAGGGGGAGGAGACCGGCACCACGGTCACCTACTGGGCCTCCGAGGACATCTTCGAGACGACGACCTACTCGCTCGAGACGATCACCACGCGCATCCGGGAGATGGCGTTCCTCAACAAGGGCCTCGAGATCGTCGTACGCGACGAGCGTCCCGAGGCCGACGAGATCGCCGAGGCGGTCCAGGACGGCACCGTCGACAACACCGTCGACACCGCGGGCCGGGACGCGATCCAGAAGGCCGAGACGGGCGGGATCGAGCAGGTCTTCAAGTACGACCGTGGCCTGGTCGACTACGTCGAGCACCTCAACCGCCGCAAGACCGTGGCCAACCCGACCATCATCAACTTCGAGGCCGAGACCGCCGCCGACCCCGCCACCGGCAACCAGCACATGAGCCTCGAGCTCGCCATGCAGTGGAACACCACGTTCAGTGAGTCGGTGCACACCTTCGCCAACACCATCAACACCCACGAGGGCGGCACCCACGAGGAGGGCTTCCGGGCGGCGCTCACCTCCCTGGTCAACCACTGGGGCGAGGAGTGGGGTCTGATCAAGAAGCGCGACGACCGCGTCTCGGGTGACGACATCCGCGAGGGCCTCACCGCGATCATCTCGATCAAGCTCGGCGAGCCGCAGTTCGAGGGCCAGACCAAGACCAAGCTGGGCAACACCGAGGCCAAGGGCTTCACCCAGAAGATCGTCAACGACCAGCTCGGTGCCTGGCTCGAGCAGAACCCCGCCGAGGGTCGCGACATCGTGCGCAAGTCGCAGGCCGCGGCTCAGGCCCGCATCGCCGCCCGCAAGGCGCGCGACCTGGCCCGCTCCCGCAAGGGGCTCCTCGGCGGCGGTGGCCTGCCGGGCAAGCTCAGCGACTGCCAGTCGACCAACCCGGCCGAGTGCGAGGTCTTCATCGTCGAGGGCGACTCGGCCGGCGGCTCGGCCCGCCAGGGCCGCGACCCGCGCATCCAGGCGATCCTGCCGATCCGCGGCAAGATCCTCAACGTCGAGAAGGCGCGCCTCGACAAGGTGCTGGCCAACACCGAGGTCCAGGCGATCATCTCCGCGCTCGGCACCGGCATCCACGAGGAGTTCAACCTCGACAAGCTGCGCTACCACAAGGTCGTGCTGATGGCCGACGCCGACGTCGACGGCCACCACATCAACACGCTCCTGCTGACGCTGCTGTTCCGCTTCATGAAGCCGCTGATCGAGCACGGCTACGTCTACATGGCCCAGCCCCCGCTCTACCGGCTGCGCTGGAACAAGCCGCACGAGCACGAGTTCGTCTACTCCGACGCCGAGCGCAACGCCCTGCAGGCCGACGGTCTCGCCAGCGGCAAGAAGCTGCCCAAGGAGAACCCGGTCCAGCGCTACAAGGGCCTCGGCGAGATGAATGCCAAGGAGCTGTGGGAGACCACGATGAACCCCGACCAGCGGCTCCTGCTGCAGGTCACCCTCGAGGACGCCGCGCAGGCCGACGAGATCTTCTCGATCCTGATGGGCGAGGACGTCGAGCAGCGACGGTCCTTCATCCAGCGCAACGCCAAGGACGTCCGGTTCCTCGACATCTGAGGCGGCAAGACTGAAGAGATATCTAGGCATCTAGCGCTGAGCCTAGATTCGATGAGATCCCAGCAGAGAGACACACATGACTGAGCAGACCGGCAACGTTATCGGGGGCGGCGACGGCACCGGCCGCATCCAGGAGATCGACCTCCAGGAGTCGATGAAGCGCTCCTACATCGACTACGCGATGGCGGTCATCGTCGGCCGGGCGCTGCCCGACGTGCGCGACGGGCTCAAGCCGGTGCACCGTCGGGTGCTCTACGCCATGTGGGACGGCGGCTACCGGCCCGACCGCGGCTTCTCGAAGTGCTCCCGGGTGGTCGGCGACGTGATGGGTCAGTACCACCCGCACGGCGACACCGCGATCTACGACACCCTGGTGCGGCTCGCGCAGCCGTGGGTCATGCGCGCGCCGCTGATCAACGGGCAGGGCAACTTCGGCTCGCCGGGCAACGACGCCGCGGCGGCCATGCGGTACACCGAGTGCCGGATGGCCCCGCTGGCCATGGAGATGGTCCGGGACATCGACGAGGACACCGTCGACTTCCAGCCCAACTACGACGGCCGCTCGCAGGAGCCGATCGTCCTCCCGGCGCGCTACCCCAACCTGCTCGTCAACGGCTCGGCCGGCATCGCGGTCGGCATGGCCACCAGCATCCCGCCGCACAACCTGGTCGAGGTCGCCGCGGGCGCCACCTGGGCGCTCGAGCACCCCGACGCCACCCGCGAGGAGCTGCAGGACGCGCTGATCGAGCGGATCAAGGGTCCCGACTTCCCCAACGGCGCGCTGATCGTCGGGCACGAGGGCATCGAGCAGACCTACCGCACCGGCCGCGGGTCGGTCACCCAGCGCGCGGTGATCGAGGTCGACGAGGACAACAAGGGCCGGACCTGCCTGGTCGTCACCGAGCTGCCCTACATGGTCAACCCCGACAACCTCGCCCTGAAGATCGCCGAGCTCGCCGACTCGGGCCGGGTGCAGGGCATCGCCGACGTGCGCGACGACACCTCCGACCGCACCGGTCAGCGGCTGGTCGTGGTGCTCAAGCGCGACGCCGTCGCCCGCGTCGTACTCAACAACCTGCTCAAGCACACCGAGCTGCAGACGAACTTCAGCGCCAACATGCTGGCACTGGTCGACGGCGTGCCGCGCACGCTGACGATCGACCAGTTCATCAGCAACTGGGTGACCCACCAGGTCGACGTCATCCGACGGCGTACGGCGCACCGCCTGCGCAAGGCGGAGGAGCGCGCCCACGTGCTGCGCGGGCTGGTCAAGGCCCTCGACATGCTCGACGAGGTCATCGCGCTGATCCGACGCTCACCCGACGTCAACGAGGCCCGCACCGGCCTGATGGCGCTCCTCGACATCGACGAGCTGCAGGCCACGGCCATCCTCGACATGCAGCTGCGGCAGCTGGCCGCGCTCCAACGCCAGAAGATCATCGACGACCTGGCCGAGATCGAGCTGCGCATCGCCGACCTGCGCGACATCCTCGAGAACGTCGTCCGCCAGCGCCAGATCGTCTCCGAGGAGCTCGCCGAGATCGTCGACAAGTACGGCAACGAGCGCCGCACCCAGATCATCGCGGCCGACGGCGACCTCTCCATGGAGGACCTGATCCCCGACGAGGAGCTGGTCGTCTCCATCACCCGTGGCGGCTACGCCAAGCGCACCCGTGCCGACCAGTACCGCACCCAGAAGCGGGGCGGCAAGGGCGTGCGCGGCGCGACGCTGCGCGGCGACGACGTGGTGGAGCACTTCATCGCGACGTCCAACCACCACTGGCTGCTGTTCTTCACCACCCAGGGGCGGGTCTACCGCACCAAGGCCTACAACCTGCCCGAGGCGTCGCGCGACGCGAAGGGCGGCCACGTGGCCGGACTGCTGAGCTTCCAGCCCGACGAGAACATCGCCCAGGTGCTGGCGATCCGCGACTACGAGCAGGCGCCGTACCTCGTCCTCGCCACCCGCAACGGCCTGGTGAAGAAGACCAGGCTGGGCGACTACAACAGCCCGCGGCAGGCCGGCGTCATCGCGATCAACTTCCGCGAGGACGACGACGAGCTGATCGGCGCCGAGCTGGTCAACGCCGACGACGACATCCTGCTCGTCTCCCGCAAGGGCCAGGCGATCCGGTTCCGCGCCGACGACAGCCAGCTCCGGCCGATGGGCCGCGCGACGTCCGGCGTCGCGGGCATGAAGTTCCGCGCCGGCGACTCGCTGCTGTCGATGTCGGTCATCCGCGCCGAGCAGGTCGCGGCCGAGGAGGCTGCGGAGTCCGCGGGCGAGTCCGTCGAGGAGAGCGAGGTGAAGGAGCAGTACGTCTTCACCATGACCGACGGCGGTTTCGCCAAGCGCTCGCGCATCTCCGACTACCGCCTCCAGTCGCGCGGCGGCATCGGCATCAAGGCGATGTCGCTGGCCAACGAGGACCGAGGCGGCCTCGTCGGCGCCTTCATCGTGGTGGAGGGTGACGAGATCCTGTCGATCACCAACGCCGGACAGGTCGTGCGCAGCCCGATCAACGAGAACTTCCGGCCCACCGGGCGCTCGACGATGGGCGTGAAGTTCGTGTCGCCCAAGAACGGTGACGCCGTCGCCGTGGTCGCCCGATCGGTCGAGGCCCGCGACGAGGAGGAGCTGGACGCCGTCCTCGAAGCCGCGGCAGGCGAGGCGGCAGGCGACTCGGCGGGCGCGGACGCATCGGCTACCGTCGACGGTGCGACAATCGAGAACGACGTGCCCGAGGCGGACACCGACGACCCGGGCGAGGCTCCCGGCGACCCGGGTGAGAGTGAGTCCTGATGAGCGAGCGCACCGCCGGAGCGGCGAGCGGCCCGCGTAGCGCCGCCCCCGCGGACGCCACGGCGGTGCGGCCTGCCCTCAAGGCCCGCATCTCCAGCGTCCTCTCCGGTGCGGCGTCCGAGCACCGCAACAACGCCAACCCGGAGGGCACGCCACGCCCCACCGGACGCACCCAGCCCCGTCGGGCGCGGCTGCGGCTCAGCCGGATCGACCCCTGGTCGGTCATGAAGGCGTCGTTCCTGCTCTCGATCGCCTTCGGCGTGGTGACGTTCGTGGCCGTCTTCATGGTCTGGTCGGTGCTCGGCGCGGCCGGCGTGTGGGACTCCATCAACGCCACCGTGGCCAGCGTCATCGAGGGCGACCAGCCCAGCGACTTCGACGTCACCAACTACGTCGGCATGTCCCGCGTGCTCGGGTTCACCCTGCTGATCAGCGTCGTGGACGTCATCCTGCTCACCGCCATCGCCACCTTGGCTGCGTTCCTCTACAACATGGCCGCCGCCCTGCTCGGTGGCATCGAGGTGACCCTCTCGGAGGAGGACCGCTGAGGGTGGTCGCTCCTTCGACGGGACGCATGCACCTCGTTTTGTTCGCGCATTCCGCGGTGGGGTAACCTTCCCCAGCACTCGCCGCCAGGTCACTCGACGGTCGTGCGGCGGGCCTATAGCTCAGACGGTTAGAGCGCTTCCCTGATAAGGAAGAGGTCACAGGTTCAAGTCCTGTTAGGCCCACTCCCATCCTCGCCGGGACACACGGAGGCACACCATGAAGAAGGTCCTGCTCGTCCTGCTGGCCGCCGTCGGCGCCGCGCTCGCGAAGAAGAAGATGGAAGAGAGCCGCAACGAGCAGGCGCTGTGGGCCGAGGCCACCGACAACGTCGACAAGGCCTGACCCGCTCTCCACTCTCGGGTCGACCCCGGGGCCTTGGCGCAATTGGTAGCGCACCTGCTTTGCAAGCAGGGGGTTAGGGGTTCGAGTCCCCTAGGCTCCACCAGCTTGGAGACATGCCCGAGTTGCGGGCACGCGGATCTACCTCTGTCACAGGCATGCCGGTACCCCTGATCGCTCCTCCGGTGCCCCTCGAGGGCGGCAAGCGCGGGAGCCGCTTCGCCACGCTCTCGGCGCTCTACGAACAAGGTGAGCTCCCTCCGGAGCGCTCCGAGTCAGCGAGGAACGAGCTCGCAACCGTGCGTCAAGGGCTTCAGGCCTTCGCGCCGGATCGTTGGTGTGGGACTTGGACGACCCCGCGGTGGGGCCCCCTGGGGAGACGAGATCGCAGTGACGATCACGGATCTGGCGAACTACTTCGTCACCCCTGACGGACGCCAGCTTGTCGATGTGCTCGACACCGCACTGGACACGAGCGGCAGGATCAACCAACCGCTGCGAATACTCTGACCTCAAGCCCTTCGCCAGTGAGGCGACGAGTCTGCCGTGTCACCTGAGCAGGCCCCACTGGCGGGCCCGGGCGATGGCCTCGGCTCGGTCGCTCGTGCCGAGCTTCTTGTAGAGGTTGCGTTGCTGGAAGCGCACGGTGTTGTAGGACAGCACCGAGGCCTGGGCGATCTGCGGGATCGTCAGCGGCGTCGCCAACTGCTCCAGCACCTGCTGCTCGCGCTTGGTGAGCTCGATCAGCTGGATCGCGGACGGGAAGAGGTCCGGCTGGGTCTCGAGCGGGTCCTTGTGCAGCAGGTCGCGGGCCGCGGGCACACGCTCCGCGATCGCGGCCAGCTCGGCGCGGGGGACGTTGGCGAATGCCCGCAGGGACCCGTTGGCGCGACCCAGGTCGACGGCGCGGCTCAGCGCCGCCTCCGCGACGCCAGGGTCACCGGTCCGGCCGGCAGCGACGGACCGGAGGACCAGCATCTCGAGGCGGTCCCGTGCGGTGGCGATCCGCTCCCACCGGCTGCCCTGGCTCAGCTGCATGGCGACGTCCGGTTGGTCGGACAGCAGCGCTAGCCGAGCCCGCGCCACCCGGAGCAGCGGGTGGTCGGCGTCCGCGCCCGAGAGCACGGCGCGGGCGAGGTTGCCACGACCGAGTGACAGCAGCATGTCGGCCTCGGCGGCGGCCAGCAGCGGCCGGCCGACTGCCCCCGGTCCCATCCAGTCGCGGTAGGTGCTGCGGGCGCGGTCGATCAGGACCAGGCCCTCCGACGCGGCCCCCAGGACCAACGAGAGCTGGGCCCGGGCGTACACCAGGAACGGCCACAGCTCGTCCCGCCGGGGGTGAGCCGCCAGGAGATCGTTGGCAGCGACGGCGGGGTCGATCTCGAGGCGGTCCAGCGCCACGAGGAGCCGCGCCGCCGTGGGCGCACTGCGGATGTGGGGCTGGAGCCAGGTGTCGGCCCACCGGGGGGCCGCCTCGTGGCGCTCCGTCCAGGTGGTTGCCTGACGGAGGTCGCCGACCATGGCGTGCGCCAACGCGAGCTTGCCGGCAGCGTCGGCCTCCCCGTAGCCCAGGGGGTGGTCGGCCCCACGGTCGTAGGCGTGACGCAGGGTGTCCATCGCCGCGATTGCGTCACCGGCCAGCAGCTGGGTCATCCCGACGTGGAGGTGCAGCGAGGGGTAGAGACCGATGACGGCGCGCGGCTGGGTCGCCCTCGCCGTACGGGCGATCTCGAGGGCCCGCCGTCCGTACGTTGCGGCGAGGCCGATCGCGCCCCGCCTGCGGAGGGCCATCACGATGACGAAGCAGGTGTCGAGCAGGTCGGCGGCGTTGACGCGCCCGTCGAGGAAGTCCTGCTCCGACGGTGAGTCGGGCAGCACGGCTATGCCCAGCAGCCGGTCGTCGGGCATCCGCAGCTCGGTGTCACGCAGCGCCAACGCTCGCGGACTCGTCTCGACGATCTCCAGCGGCATCTCGACGTAGGCACGCAGCAGGTCGTCCTGGTGGACGAAGATCAGATTCCGCCAGGAGGACTCGATCACCGAGATGGCCAGGAGCCAGTCCTGGCTCTCCAGGGCGTGCCGCAGCGCGAGGTGGGGCTGATCGTGGTCGCGGTACCAGTGGCCCAGTCGTCGGTGGAGCTCGGGCAGGCGGTCGGGCCACCGGCGCCGTAGCTCGCCGAGGAGGGCTCGTCGCGCGGCCGGCGGCCACCGGTAGACGGCCTGGCCGTCGCGCACCTCGACAGAGAGCACGCTGTCGGTGCTCAGCACCTCGAGGTGCGCCTTCGTGGTCTGGTGATCGGCGAGCAGCTCGGCCACGTCCGCCGAGAAGTCCTCGGGCAGCGAGGTCAAGATCGCGACCTCGATCCGCCCCGGGGGATGGGCCTCGGAGAGCAGCCGCTGTTTCAGGTATTCCGCGGCGATGCCCTCGACCACCTCGGCGAGCCCAGCCTCGGAGAGCTTCGCGCTCTCGGGCAAGGAGCCACGCAGGCGCAGCACGATGGCTCGGGTCGGCTCCGGCCAGCCGCCTGACTCCTCGACGATGTGGCGCACCCCGGACTCCGGAAGGGCGACGCCGGCGGTGTGGAGCAGCTGTTGGGTCTCGTCCTCGGTGAACCGCAGCTCCCTGGCGGTGAGCACCGTCGTGTCGAGGTCGAGGTACAGGTGGGCCGGGAAGTGACGGTGACCGCGCAGGCAGACCACCAGCTGCAGCTGGGGTGCGTGCCGCAGCAGGTCGAGCAGCGAGCGGTCCAGGTCGGGGTCTGTGACGTGCTCGAAACCGTCGACGACGAGGACGATCGGGCCCTCTGCTGCCCGGATGGCGCGTTCGGCCCGCCCGGCGGGGTCGAAGGCGCCGCTGTGCGGTGCCACCTCCGAGGGAGGGCGCAGCCCGGCGTCGGAGACCACCTGGAGGAGCTCGGCCCAGAACGTGGCCACGTCACCGGCGCCCGGACGGACCCGCATCCAGGTCACGACCCCTGGGGCCGACCTCCCCCGCACGGACAGCCACTGGGCCACCAGGGTGGTCTTGCCGAAGCCCACCGGGGCACGGAGCAGGGTGAGCGGCGTGGCTGCGTCGAGGAGTGCGAGCAGCCGGGGTCGCGAGACCAGCAACGGTGGCAGGCGCGGCCCGCGGCCGCCTCGAGAGGAGGTCGGCTCCTCGCGCGGGTCCGAGCCCTCCGATGGCATCGGTCGATCGCCCTCAAGTTCACTCACGACCGAGAGACACCCGCTCCTTTGACGCTTTCCCGATGGTTGACACGTGCAGGACACGCGGCACCGCCTGACGCGACCAGGTCCCCGTTCAGCGTGCCGTCTCGCACACCTTTGTGGATGGTACGAGGCCGAGAACCCACCCACCTTGCAGTCTGCAATCCCTCAACCGTGCGCCACGGCCCGCGCTACGCCTTCGCCCCGGTGGGCTACCCGGTGGGATTTGAGCCGATGGGTGGAACGTACGCCGCAAGCAGCAGCGACAGGCGGCCAGGCCGGTGGGCAGCCCGGTGGATTCGGGATTTTCGGCGTCTCGGAGCCTTGAAGGCGACGAGGATCCGATCGTCGTCGAGCAGCCAGGGAGCCGCCCAACCGGGCGACTGCCCGGGCTGGCGACGTCGATCGAGCGCCGACCCGGAATCCGCGAAGAGCGGCTCCGGGCAGGTGAAACAGGGGGTGAAGTCGGCGCATTTTGTGGCTTCCGGGCGGCTGGGACCCCGATGATCCCGTCGTACGACGAAGTCCGCGTCCAGGTCGCCCTCTGCTCGGGGCCCCTTTCTCGATGCTCGTCGCACCCTCCGCTCAGATCTAGGGGTACCTGCTCCATGAAGAACTCGCCGCACCACCCAGGCAAGCGCGCCGGCCACCACCGTGGACGCGCTGCTCGCGGCCCGCACCGCCTGGCCAGCGTCGTGCTGACGCTCCTGGTGCTCGCCGCCGGTCTGGCTGTGTCGGCGCCCGCGGCGGACGCGGAGCTGAGCGCCCAGGACCCGACGCCGCCGATCGCCAGCGACGCCGGCGCCGAGGCGGGCAGCTCTGACGCGGCGGATCCGGAGACCGCGGATCCGGGGGACGAGGTGCCGCCCGAGCCCGGCGTCGAGACCACTGAACCGAGCGAGCCGTCCGCGGACTCCTCGGAGGAGCCAGCCGCCCCCACGGACGGCAAGAGCACCGAGAGCACGGAGGAGACCGAGCTCACTGGGCCCACCGGTCCCACCGGGCCTAGCGGCAAGAGCTCCCAGACCTCGCCGAGAATGGCGATCGGCCCCTTGTTCGCCGCGGGCGCACCCAACACGGTGGAGGCGGGCGGGACGACGTACTCCGCCTACGTAGGCGCGGGCGAGTCGCTGACCACCAGCTTCACCAAGTTCAAGAACGTCGTTGCGGGAGGGTCCAACACCCGCTTCCGCATCACCGACCCCTCGGGGACGGTGCGAAGCACCTGCACGGTCCTCGGAACCCAGGCCGTGGGGGCCACGTGTGTCGCGACCGATCTGACCGGCCCGGCTGGGGTGTGGAACATCGAGGTCACCGCGCTCACCAACAACCCCGCGAACTGGCCCCAGTCCGGTGCCAGTCACTTCACCTGGACGATCTCGGTCCAGAACGCTGCCGGCACCGACATCCCGGGTCGGGTCTGGACCGAGAAGTACCGCGGCTTCGACGCGAGCAGCGCCACGGCGTACCCGCTCGACTTCTGGGTGGCCACCGAGCACGGTTCGCAGTACAAGGTCGACCTGAACGGCTTCATCGGTGGCGGCTGGGCGTTCGACAGCACCGCCTACGGCCTCACCCAGGCCGGCACGTGCACGCCGCGCTACCGGTCCATGGACGCGGTCACGAACAGTCCGGAGTACCCGCCCGCACCAGCGTCGTGCGGCGATCCCTACAAGCTGTTCTTCGAGCCGCCTGCTGCGGACCTACCGGCGACCGCGGCCACTCCGACCGGACCCGACTGGATCGATCCCCCGCTCAGCACCCCGAGCGTCGACGACCTCGAGTTCGCCCAGGCGGGTGGCGCGACCCGCGCGGGAGCCTTCACCTACGACCTGGTCGACTTCACCGGCGCCTACCGCCTGCAGATCGACGCCAACAACGACGGCGACTACGCCGACGCGGTCGACCGGGACATCCCGCTCGGCGGCAGCAGTGGTCCGCAGACCTACACCTGGGACGGCCTGGACGGCGCCGGCGACCCCATCGACTCCTGCCAAGCCATCAACGCTCGGGTCCAGATCGACCAGACCGACGAGGTGCACTTCGTCCTCGGCGACACCGAGCAGCTCGGCGGCATGACCATCGAGCAGCTGGTCGGCAACGCGCCGGGTGCATCCAAGCTGTACTGGGACGACCGTGGAGTCACCGGGTCTCCCGCGACGCCCGTCATCGACGGCCGTGCCGGCGTCGAGAGCGACACTCCCACCGGCGTGCACGGGTGGGGACGCGCCACGGCCCCCGCCATCAGCTGGGGCGACCTCTCCATCATCGACAACTGGACCTACAGCCAGGTCGACATCAACGACGCGATCGCGCTGGGGGTCTGCGCCCTCGATCTCGGTGACGCTCCGCAGAGCTACGGCACCCTGCTCGCCGGCAGTGGCCCGACGGGCCCGAGCCACGCGGTCGCCGATGGCATCCACCTCGGTGCCTCGATCGACGTCGAGAGCGACGGCCGTCCCGGCCCGGCCGCCGACGGCGACGGCGCCGACGAGGACGGGGTGGTGTTCAACCCCGCGCTGGGGTATGCCTCCCCGACCATCCGGACGGGCGTGGACCCGAACTCCCAACAGCCGCTCTCCAACACTCTCGAGGTCGAGGCGTCTGCGGAGGGGTTCGTGTCGGTGTGGGTCGACTTCAACACTGACGGCGACTTCACCGACGCCGGTGAGCGAGTCGCGCATGCCACCCCTGTGAACGCAGGCACCAACGACATCACCTTCAGCCACGCCGCAAACCCGCCGGGCATCCAGACCTATGTGCGCGTGCGCTACAGCACCGACGCCGTGTGGGTCGAGGACCCGACCGGGGTGGCGCTGGACGGCGAGGTGGAGGACTACCGGGTGCTGGTAGAGCGCCTGGTGCAGCCCGACGCCTGTACGCCGAGCAATGTCGACCACTACGCCTTCACCTTCGGCGCCCCGGTCTCCGAGGTGTCCAACGGCGGTGCGGTCGGCACCCGCGTCCGCTACGAGGACGTCTCCGTCATCGGCGGTGTCCCGGTGGATGTCGTGGGTCAGGTGGTGACCGGCTCGCTCAACCCCACTGTCCGCCCGCCCGATGGCTTCGGTGACTTCGCCGGCGCGCACGACGACGTGGCGTGGACCACGGGCAACGCGACGATCCGCTACTCCTTCTACGAGGCTGGGACTACTACGCCGGTGGACATCAACGGGGTCTTCACCGTCAACGACCTGGACGGGACACCGACGTTCACCGAGGTCGCCACCTTCACCGCGTCGGACCTCAGTGCCTACGCGGTCACGCAGGGCAGCGCGGTCGTGGTCACGGAGTCAGGCGGGAACGTGGTGTTCCGCGGCACGGTCAACTCGAACGGGGAGCCCAACAGCCGCTTCCAGATCGTCCTCGAAGGGCTCAGCTCGTTCGAGTCGAAGTGGTCGGGTGGCAGCTCCTCGGGCTTCAACTTCGACGGGGACGGAGACATCGGCGTACAGCCGTCCTGCGACGACTTCGGGGACGCGCCGAACAGCTACGGCACGAGCCTGGCGACCAACGGCCCGCGACACCGGATCACACCGGGCCTGTTCCTGGGCTCGGAGATCGACTTCGACCCGAACGGCCAGCCGGGCCCCGGCGCCGACGGCGACGACATCGACCGGATCGCGGACGAGGACGGCGTCGAGTTCAACCCGGGACTCGGGGTCGCGGGCGGCATCAACCTCATCCAGGACGGTGTGCAGAACGACATCGCGGTGGAGTCGAGCAGTGCCGGCTTCCTGAACGCCTGGGTCGACTTCAACCAGGACGGCGACTTCGCGGATGCGGGCGAGCGGATCGCCAGCGATCGGGCCGTCACCGCGGGCCCCAACGCCATCACCATGACGGTTCCCGCAACCGCGTCCCAGGGAGCGACCTTCGCCCGGTTCCGTCTGACGACGCAGGCCGGCACGGCGACCACGCCGCTGGGTGCCGCCCCGGACGGCGAGGTGGAGGACTACCAGGTCTACATCGCCACCCCGGTGCCGGAGACCTGTGGGGCAGGGCTCATCGACCCGGGCTTCGAGGTCCCCGACATCTACGGCCCGACCCCGTTCATCACGCAGTTCGGTCCGAACATCAAGCTCTACACCGACGAGAACGTTCCCGGCTGGAACGACGTCAGCGGTGTGGTGGAGCTGTGGCGCGACGGCACGCAGATCGACGGCCTCCCGGCGGTGCCGGCCTACGAAGGCAAGCAGTTCGCCGAGTTCGGTGGCGGCTACTACCAGGACATCGCGACGATCCCGGGGACCACCCTGACGTGGCGGTTCGCTCACCGAGGCCGGCGAGGCACCGACACGGTGCGGCTGATGCTCGGCGCATCCCCGGTTCCCGGTCAGACGTTCACGTCGAACTCCAGCCGCGACGTGACCACCGGCAACACGGGCTGGCGGGTCTACAGCGGCTCCTACACGATCCCGGCCGGCCAGAACGTGACGCGCCTGCAGTTCCAGGCCATCGCCGCCGCGGG
This sequence comes from Nocardioides sp. LHG3406-4, assembly GCF_049897745.1. NCBI lineage: Bacteria > Bacillati > Actinomycetota > Actinomycetes > Propionibacteriales > Nocardioidaceae > Nocardioides > Nocardioides sp. LHG3406-4. Next base: position 27,770 of record NZ_JAFCWV010000007.1, on the reverse strand, counting down.
CGGTCAGGGACTCGCCGTCGGCAACTTCCTCGACGCCATCGAGCTCGGTGTGACGTGCACCGACTTCGGCGACGCCCCGGCGTCGTACGGAACCACCGCGACCGGCAACGGCCCAAGGCACTCCATCGCCGGGTACGACGCGACGAACCACACGGCCGGCCTGATGATCGGCTCGACGGTCGACATCGAGAACGACGGCGTGCCGAGCCCCGGCGCGGACGGCGACGACACCGCCGACGTGGCCGACGAGGACGCGTTCCCGGGCGGGCTGGTCCTGAACCCGGGCGTCACCAACCCGACGCTGACCGTGCCGTTGACCAACAGGCTGGGTGTTGCGGCCACGCTCTCCGGCTGGATCGACTCCAACAACAACGGACGGTTCGAGTCGTCTGAGCATGCCTCGGTGGCGGTGCCGGTCGGCGCCACCAGTGCCGCCCTGGCCTTCTCCGGCCTCCCGGCGCTGCAGGACGGCACCAGTCCGATGGTGCGGCTGCGGCTGACCACGGGCACGCTGACCGACGACGCGGGCACACCGAACGTGGACGAGCGCGCCCTGGGGGCGGCCCCCGACGGCGAGGTCGAGGACCACCTCGCCCAGGTCGCCACCCTGGTGCCGATCTCGTGCGCCGACCCATTCGTCGAGACGTTCGGGACCGGCGCGGGCTACGGGCCGGCGCTGCCCACAGGCCAGACGACCTACACCTACGTCGGTGCTCCGGAGCCCGACAACATGATCGACGACGGCGACTACGCGATCGTGACGAGCCCTCGGGCAGCCCACACCGGCTGGGTCGTCGGTGCCGACCACACAGTCGGCGACACCAACGGTCGGATGATGCTGGTCAACGCCAGCTTCGACGAGGGCACCTTCTTCCAGCGCACGTTCACAGGCCTGGCGGTCGGCGTGGAGTACGACTTCTCGGCCTACCTCACCAGTGTCCTGAGCGGGTCCGGCATCAGCCCGAACGTCACCTTCCAGATCGTCGACCCGACGACTGGGACCGTGTTGTCCTCGGTCGACTCCGGCGCGATCCCGAACACCGGTGCCGTCCAGTGGGCCCGGTACAACATGTCGTTCACCGCACCGCAGTCGACGGTCCGGCTCGAGCTGCTGAACAACGCACCCGGCGGCGGCGGCAACGACCTGGCGATCGACGACATCAGCTTCTCGCCGGTGTGCGAGTTCGGCGACGCGCCGCAGAGCTACGGCACCCTGATCGGTGACGACGGTCCCGGTCACATCGCCACCGGACCGACGCTCGGCACGGTGCGCGACACCGAGTCCGACGGCCGGCCGAGCCCGGGCGCCGACGGCGACGACACCACCGGCACGGACGACGAGGACGGCATCGCCGGCCCGATCGAGATGTCGGTGGGCGCGGAGGCCAGCGTGACGGTCTCGGCGACCAACGACTCCGACAAGGACGTCACCCTGGCCGGTTGGATCGACCTCGACGGCGACGGCACCTTCCAGGACTCCGAGCGGGTCACGGTGACAGTGCCGGCCAACTCGGGCACGGCGGCCTACCAGCTGGACTTCCCGGCCGGTACGACGACGACCGACACCTATGCCCGGTTCCGGATCTACGGCGTGCTGATGACCGACCCGCAGCCGACCGGCACCGTGGCCGCGGGCGAGGTCGAGGACTACCGGGTGACCGTGCTGGAGCCGCGGCTGGTGATCGACAAGTCCTCCGACGCGACGGCTGATGCGCGCCCTGGCGACGAGATCACCTACACGGTGACCGCGACCAACCCCGGTCCCGGCGACTACACGGCAACCCATCCGGCCCGGGTGTGGGACGACCTGTCCGGCGTGCTGGACGACGCGACGTACAACGACGACGCGACCTCGGACCGCACCCCGCCCGACCCCGTGTACGCCAACCCGATCCTCTCCTGGACCGGCGAGCTGCCGGCCGGCGAGACGGTGACGATCACCTACACCGTCACCCTCAAGGGTGGCGGCGACGGCACGGTGCGCAACGTGGCCTTCGGGCAGTGCGACGCGGCCGATCCCGGCTGCGACACCACGACGCCTGAGTGCGACGCGCCGGTCGGCGGGATCGACCCGGACACCGGCAAGGTGTGCGACGAGGAGGAGTTCGAGCTCCCGAAGCTGACCATCGCCAAGGCATCCAACCGCACCGACCTGCCCGCAGTGGGTCAGCGGGTGATCTACACGGTCACCGTCACCAACGAGGGGCCGGGCGACTACACGGCGACCGAGCCGGGGACCGCGTCCGACGACCTCACGAAGGTGCTGGACGACGCGTCGATCGACACGGGCACGATCGACGCCGATGTAGGCACCGCGACGTTCGACTCCCCCAACCTGGAGTGGACCGGCGTGCTGGCCGACGGTGAGTCGGCGACGATCACGTACGAGGTCGTCTACAACGCCGGCGGTGACCACTCGCTGGTCAACAACGCCTGTGTGCCGGTCGCCCAGGCCCAGGACCCGCAGGACGCCTGTGCCACGGTGACCGTCCCGGGCTCCGGCCTGGATCAGGACAAGGTCGCCGACCCCGCGTCCGGCTCCGCGGTCGAGGTGGGCCAGGAGATCACCTACACCCTGCGGTTCGCCAACACCGGTCAGACGCCGGCGACGGTGGACACCTTCGACGACCTGACCGCAGTGCTGGACGACGCCGACCTCGTGGCCGGCAGCATCGACGCCGAGACCGGGTTGACTGCGACGTACGACGCCGCCGCCGGCGAGCGGATCGACATCACCGGCACGGTGCCGGTGGGCGACACCCTCGAGGTGACCTACCGGGTCCGGGTCAGGCCGTGGGCCGCGCAGGCCGACCACGTCCTGGAGAACGCCCTGCAGTGCGAGGCCGGCGACGCTCCGGACTGCGAGCCGGACGTCACCGAGCACCGGGTGCGGGCGCTGGACATCGAGAAGACCTCCGACCGCACCGCGGACACCGAGATCGGTGACACCGTGACCTACACGGTGACGGGGACCAACGTCGGCGAGGCCGACTACACCCCGGCCGACCCGGCGCGGGTGTGGGACGACCTCACCGGCGTGCTGGACGACGCGACGTACAACGGGAACGCGGCGACGGTGCCGGCCGGGGTCGGCACGATCACCTACGGCCAGCCGGTCATCAGCTGGGTCGGGGAGCTGGCCAAGGGTGACACGGTCACGTTGACCTACACCGTGACCCTGACCGGAGCCGGGGACCTGAACGTACGCAATGTGGCGTTCGGCGCCTGTGACCCGACCGACCCGGACTGCGACGACACGACACCGGTGTGCGACCCGCCGACCGCCGCGGGGATCGACCCGGTCTCCGGCAAGCCGTGTGCCGAGGAGGAGTTCGGGCTGCCCGACATCCGCGACGCCAAGACGGTGGACCCGGCCGACCGGACCGCGGTGGCTGCTGGTGCCGAGCTGACCTACGAGCTGACCTTCGTCAACGACGGCACGGCTGCCGGCGCAGTCTTCAAGGACGACTCGCTGGCGATGCTGCTCGACGACGCGGAGATCATCACCGGTCCGACGGTGACCGGACAGGGCAACCTGACCGCCACTAGCAACGGTGGGCTGATCGAGGTGCGCGGCACCCTGGGAGCCGGGGAGACCGCGACCGTGACCTACGCGGTCAGGGTGAAGCCGGACGGGCAGCGGGTCGCCGACGGTGGCGACGACATGCTCGGCAACTTCCTCATGATGCCCGGCACCACGCCGCCCACCGCGTGTGAGCCGGTGGCCGAGGAGGACTCGACCTGCAACCCGGTGTCGCGGATCGTGGACTCCAAGTCGGTGAGCCCGGCCGACCGGACCGCCGTGCGGGCCGGTGACGAGCTGACCTACACGCTCGCCTTCGAGAACCTCGGCCAGGGAGCCGGCCCGGTGTCGAAGGACGACCACCTCGGGATGCTTCTGGACGACGCCGACCTGATGACGCCTCCGGGGATCACCGTGGCCGGCTCGGGTGCTGTGGGCGTCACAGCCACGCGGAACGGTCAGCGGATCGAGATCCGCGGCACCCTGGGTGCCGGCGAGGCGGTGACGGTGACCTACACGGTCAAGGTCAAGCCGGATGCGCAGCGGGTCGCGGACGGTGGCGACGACATGCTCGGCAACTTCCTGATCGACCCGACGGAGCCCCCGCCGACGGCGTGTGCGCCCGAGGCGGACGAGGACTCGACCTGCAACCCGGTGGCGCGGATCGTGGACTCGAAGTCGGTGAGCCCGGCCGACCGGACCGCCGTGCGGGCCGGTGACGAGCTGACCTACACGCTCACCTTCGAGAACCTCGGCCAGGGCGCCGGCCCGGTGTCGAAGGACGACTACGTCGGGATGTGGCAGGACGACGCCGAGCTGGTGACGCCTCCGGGCATCCAGGTCACCGGCGCTCCCGGCGTGGCCGCGACGCTGAGCGGTCAGCGGATCGAGATCCGCGGCACCCTGGGTGCCCAGGAGACCGCGACGGTGACCTACACCGTCAAGGTCAAGCCGGATGCGCAACGGGTCGCGGACGGTGGCGACGACATGCTCGGCAACTTCCTGATCGACCCGACAGAGCCCCCGCCGACGGCGTGTGCGCCCGAGGCGGACGAGGACTCGACCTGCAACCCGGTGGCGCGGATCGTGGACTCCAAGTCGGTGACGCCGGCGGACCGGACGGCGGTGAAGGCGGGCGAGGAGCTGACCTACACGCTCACGTTCGAGAACGCGGGTCAGGGTGCGGGCGCGGTCTTCAAGGACGACTCGCTGACGATGCTGCTCGACGACGCCGAGCTGGTGACACCGCCGGGCATCCAGGTCTCGGGTGCCGCGGGTGTCACCGCGACGCTGAACGGCGAGCTCGTCGAGATCCGGGGCACGCTGCAGCCGACCCAGGTGGCGACGGTGACCTACAGGGTCACGGTGAAGCCGGATGCGCAGCGGGTCGCGGACGGTGGTGACGACATGCTCGGCAACTTCCTCATCACACCGGGTACGACGCCACCGACGGCGTGCGAGCTGCAGGCCGAGGAGGACTCGACCTGCAACCCGGTCTCGCGGATCGTCGACTCGAAGTCGGTGACCCCGGCGGATCGGGCCACGGTGTCGGCCGGAGACGAGCTGACCTACACGCTCACCTTCCAGAACCTCGGCCAGGGTGCGGGTGCGGTCGACAAGGACGACTACCTCGGGATGCTGCTCGACGACGCGACGATCGTGTCGGGCCCGATGGTGGCCGGCCAGGGCAACCTGACCGCGACCCGCAACGGTGACCGGTTCGAGATCCGGGGCACCCTGGCTGCCGGCGACGTCGCGACCGTGACCTACACGGTCAAGGTCAAGCCGGACGTGGAACGTCAGGCCGATGGTGGCGACGACCTGCTGGGCAACTTCCTGGTCGACCCGACCGACCCGCCACCGCCGACCCAGTGTGAGCCGGAGGCCGCCGAGGACTCGACCTGCAACCCGGTCTCGCGGATCGCGGACGCCAAGTCGGTGACCCCGGCTGATCGCACCTCGGTCGAGGCGGGCGAGGAGCTGACCTACACGCTGCGGTTCGAGAACCTCGGCCAAGGTGCGGGCCAGGTCTCGAAGGACGACTCGTTGGGCATGCTGCTCGACGACGCGACGATCGTGTCGGGCCCGACGGTGGCCGGCCAGGGCAACCTCACCGCGACACTGAGCGGCCGGCTGATCGAGGTCCGCGGCACCCTGGGTGCCGGCGACCTCGCGACCGTGACCTACACGGTGCGGGTCAAGTCCGACGCCCAGCGCTCGGCCGATGGCGGCGACGACCTGCTGGGCAACTTCCTGGTCCCGCCCGGTGCGGAGCCGCCGACGGAGTGCGAGCCCGAGGCCGACGAGGACTCGACCTGCAACGCCGTGCGCGCGCTGGACATCGAGAAGACCAGCGACCGCACCGTGGGCACCAGGATCGGTGACACGGTGACCTACACGGTGACCGCGAAGAACACCGGCAACGGCGACTACACCTCCGCCGACCCGGCCGTCGTACGCGACGACCTGGCCGGAGTGCTCGACGACGCGACCTACGACGGCAACGCAGCCGCCGACAAGCCGGGCGACGTGTCCTACACGGCTCCGGTCATCGAGTGGTCCGGTGCGCTGGCGGTCGACGAGGTCGTGACGCTCACCTACACGGTCAAGCTGAAGGCCGGTGGTGACCTGAAGGTGCGCAACGTCGCCTGGGGCGGCGGCGGTCCCGACCCGAGGTGCGACCCGCCGACCGCGCCAGGCTTCGACCCGGTCACCGGCAAGCCGTGCGACAGGGAGGAGTTCGGGCTTCCGGACATCGTGGACGACAAGCAGGTGGACCCGAAGAAGGGCTCGCCCGTGAGCTCGGGACAGCTGCTGACCTACACGCTGACCTTCAGCAACCTGGGCACGGCTCCGGGCCGGGTGGCCAAGGTCGACAACCTGTCGCAGGTGCTCGACGACGCCACCGTCGTCGCCCAGCCGGTCTCCTCGGACCCGGCCCTGACGCTGTCGCCGATCGCTGACGGCAAGCTCTCCGTCACCGGCGACCTGGCCCCCGGCCAGAGGGTGACGGTCACCTACCGGGTGCAGGTCAAGGAGCCGGACAGCCTGGGTGACAAGGTCCTCGGCAACCACCTGCTCGAGCCCGGGCAGGTCCCGCCGACCCCGGGGGAGTGCCTGGCCCAGATGGGCGAGGACTCCACCTGCAACCCGGTCAGCGACATCGTGGCGAGGAAGTCGGTCGACCCCGACGACGGGTCGAAGGTGGAGGGCGGCGACGTGCTGACCTACACCTTGTCCTTCACCAACACCGGCAAGGGTGCCGGGCAGGTGGACTACGTCGACAAGATGGCCGGGATCCTGGACGACACCACCCTGATCAAGAGCCCGAAGTCGTCGGAGGCCGCGATCACCGCGTCCCTGAAGGACGGGAAGGTCCGGATCGAGGGGCACCTGGCCGGCGGGCAGAGCGTCACGGTGGCCTACACGGTGCGCGTCAACGCCTACGACGACCAGGGTGACCACGTGCTGGCGAACTTCCTGGCTGCCCCGGGCGCCGGTCCGGGCACGTGCGCCGCGGGTGACCCGATGTGCACGAAGAACGCCTCGGGCGGCACCGGTGGCGAGGGCAGAGGCGACGGTGACAAGGACGGGGACGGGGATCTTCCGGACACCGGTGGCCCCGCACTCGCGGCGCTTCTGGCCGGGCTGGCTCTCCTCCTCGGCGGGGGTCTGCTCCTGACCGTCGCTCGCCGACGTCGCGAGGAGTCCTGACATGACGCCCTGAGCACCGTCCAGACACCGTCCAGACACCGTCCAGACACCGTCCGACGCCGCCGGACCCGACAACACGTGGCCGGGCGCCCGCCCGGCCCGGCGAGGTCGACCACCCCCCGGTCGACCGGCACCAGGCGGCGTCCCGCGGGCCTCCCCCCAAGTCCCAGGGCCCGCGGGGCGCCGTACCCCGCTCCAGGGGATGCGGACCCGAGAACCGACAGTCACGACCCGAGGCCAAGATGAACGCAGTGGAGAACGTCGCGGACGCGACGGTGCCCGGTCCGAGGAGACCGCTGCCGACACGGCAGCTACATCCCAGGCTGGAGGCCCTGCTGCGGCGCGTGCAGGATGCCGAACGAGCGGCGGTCGGCGCGGATCGCCGTCCCATGTTCCGGCTGATGCGCGAGATCCTCGGTGCCTGCCTCAGCCTCGGTGTTCCGGGTCAGCTCCTCGCTGACTGCCTGGGCACCAGCCGGGACTCCGTCCGCAACCGCGCCGCCAGCCCGGACGGCGTCATCGCCGCAGACCTGATCCAGTGGCTCACCGACCTCAGCCCGGCCCAGCTCGACCGGCTCGCGGGCGCCCAGCTCCACCACCACCTCGACCCCCAGAGCGGCGCGGTGACCTACTCCACCGCCGACGTCATCCGGGCGCTGCTCAACACCCCTCGACGGGACGGATCCGTCGCGCAGGACGCGGCCGACGCCCGCGAAGGGCGTTGACCACCCCTCGTTAGGCTTCCCGCGTGACCCCGCCGCGCCTGCTCCGCCCGAGCGCGCTCGGTGTCCACCTCCTCGCCCTGCTGCTGACCGGCATCGCAGTGTGGCTGGGGTTCTGGCAGCTCGATGCCTGGCAGGCGCACCGGCAGGCCGAGGCCACCGACCTGACCCGCACGGAGCCGATGCCGCTCGTGGACGCGATGGGGCCCGACGACCCGTTCCCGGGCAACCTGGTCGGCCAGCCGGTGACGGTGGCCGGCAGCTGGGTTCCTGACGGCACCGTCTACGTCGAGGGTCGCGAGCACGACGGCCGCGACGGCGTCTGGGTGGTCACCCCGCTCGCCGTCACCGGACAGGCGGACGCGGCCCTGCTCGTGGTCCGTGGCTGGGCGGCCACGGCGGCCGACGCCGGTGAGCCGCCCACCGGTGCTGCGCAGCTGACCGGGTGGCTCCAGCCCCCCGAGGGCACCGGCCAGCGCGACGAGGATCCCGACGACGACCTGCTGCCCCAGCTGCGCATCGCCGACGCCATCCAGCACGTCGACCAGGACCTGTACGGCGCCTACGCCGTCGTCGACCCCGACGCGACCCAGACCAACCCGGGCACCGAGGCGCTCGCGCCCGCCGACCTCGAGCAGCTGCCCGAGGCCGGCCGGCTCACCGCGCTGCGCAACCTGCTCTATGCGATCGAGTGGTGGTTCTTCGGAGGCTTCGCCGTCTTCATCTGGTGGCGCTGGATGCGCGACGACGCTGCCCCAGATGAAGGCCGGGCCGACCAGGATGCGGACGACTCGGTAGTTTGACCGGGTGCGCAAGCTCTTCACGACCTACCGCGTCCTGGCCCTCGTCGTCGGCCTCCTGCTCGTCGCCCTGGCCGCCGGGATGGTGCTCAAGTACGGCCTGAGCGAGGGCGGGAGCCTCCAGACGTTCGGCGACAGCCTCACCAGCGTGGTGGCGGTCATCCACGGCTGGGTCTACATCGTCTACGTCGTCGTCGCCTTCCTGCTCTCGCGGCGAGCCCGGTGGTCGCTCGGGTTCCTGGTCGTGATGCTGCTCGCGGGCCTGATCCCGCTGCTGATCTTCTGGGTCGAGCACCGCGTCGCCAGCCGGCTCCGCACCGAGCACCCCGAGCTGCGGCAGCCGGCGCGAGCGACCGGGTGACCACCGCGTTCGTGCTGGGCGGAGGCGGCGTGCTCGGCGCCGTCGAGGTCGGCATGCTGCGCGCCCTGCTCGAACGCGACATCCACCCTGACCTCGTCCTCGGCACCAGCGTCGGCGCCCTCAACGGCGCCCTGGTCGCCCGCGACCCGACGCTCGCGGTGATCGACCGGCTGACGGAGCTGTGGCACGACACCGCCCGATCCCGCGACGTGTACGGCGACCGGCCGCTGCGCACGGTCAGGCGCGTGATCTCCACCGGCACGCACGCCTTCTCGGCGCTGCCCCTGAGCCGCCGGCTGCGCGAGGAGTTCGGCGAGCTCACCCTCGAGGAGCTGCCGGTGCGCTTCCAGGTGTGCGCGGCGAGCATCGAGCGCGCGGCCGAGCACTGGTTCAGCACCGGGCCGGTGGTCGACGCCGTGGTCGCGAGCGCCGCCGTACCCGGGCTGCTGCCGCCGGCCAGGGTCACCACCGAGCACGGGGTCGAGCACTTCCTCGACGGCGGCATCGTCAACTCCATCCCGGTCGGCCGCGCCGCCCAGCTCGGCGCGACGCGGATCTTCGTCCTGCAGGTGGGCCGCATCGACCGCCCGCTGACCCCGCCGAGCCGGCCGTGGGAGGTGGCGCGGGTCAGCTTCGAGATAGCCCGCCGGCACCGGTTCTCCCGCGAGATGGCCGAGCTGCCGGATGGGGTCGTCGCGCACGTGCTGCCGGCGGCCGGCACCTCCGCGCGCGACGACACGCTCCGGGCGCACCGCGACTTCGACGGCATCCTGCGACGGATCGACGCGACGTACGACGCCAGCGCCGACTACCTGGCCCGGCTCGGATGATCTGGGCGGTCCGGCGGCTGCTCGTCGCACCCGCCCTGATCGGCCTCACCGTGCTGATCTGGGTGACGCTGCCACTGTGGCTGATCGTGGCGGCCGCGCTGTCACCCCTGGTCGCGAAGGTGCTGCCGGGCAAGTGGCGGGTGCTGCGGGTGGGCTGGGTGGCGATCCTCTACCTGACCTGCGAGTCGGTGCTGCTGGTCGTGCTGTTCGGGCTGTGGCTGGCCAGCGGGTTCGGCTGGCGGATCCGGTCGCCGTACTTCGCCGGGATCCACTACGACCTGGTCGAGGGCGTGCTGGTGGTCTTCTTCCGGGAGGCCCGCCGGGTGCTGCGGCTCTCGATCCACACCGACGGCCCGGCGCCCGACCAGCACCCCGACAAGCCGATCCTGGTGTGCTGCCGGCATGCGGGACCGGGCGACTCGTTCACGCTGATGTACGCGCTGCTGCACTGGTACGGCCGCGAGCCGCGCGTCGTACTCAAGGACACGCTGGCGTGGGACCCCGCCATCGGCGTGCTCCTGCGACGCATCCCGGCGCGCTTCATCTCGCCCAACCCCGGACAGGGTGAGGACCTCGAGTCGCAGATCGCGGCCCTGGCCGGGCAGCTCGACAGCAACGACGCGTTCGTGATCTTCCCCGAGGGCGGCAACTTCACCCCGCAGCGGCGCGAGCGGGCGATCGCGCGGCTGCGCAGGCTCGGCCTGGAGCGGATGGCCCAGCGCGCCGAGGAGATGATCCACGTGCTCGCGCCGCGACCGGGCGGCTTCCTGGCCGCTCTCGACGCGGCGCCGGACGCCGACGTGGTGATGGTCGCGCACACCGGTCTCGACCACCTGCTGACGGTGGCCGACGTGTGGCGCGAGGTGCCGCTCGACAAGCGGATCATCATGCGGTGGTGGGAGGTGCCGCGCGACGAGATCCCGGCGGGCCGGGACGAGCGCATCGAGTGGCTCTACGAGTGGTGGGCCAGGATCGACGACTGGATAGCAGAGAACCGGCCGGAGGATCTCTCCACCGGCCGGTCCTGAGCGCTGAACCTGCTACGACTTGTCGTTGCGGGCGTCGTCGACGTCGATGACCGTGGCGGGGTCGTCGGGCGTGGTCGAGGGGTGCGGCTCCTCGACGGCGTCGGCGACGGCCTCGCCCGGGGTGCCACCGGCGCTGTCGTCGCTGGTGCCGGGTGCGGCGTGCGTCCCGGGGGTCGAGGTGGACGGGCTGGTGGGGGCCGGCGTCGGGGTGTACGACGACTCCCAGCTGTCCTCGGTCTGGCCGCGCAGCTTGTTGAAGAGGAAGCCGCCCAGGGCCAGCAGGCCGCCGAACAGCAGGAACTTCTTGAGCTTGCCGCCCTTGGGCTCGGGCTCCTGACCGCGCAGCGTGGCCACCCGCGCAGCGGCCAGGTCACGGCCGATCGACGCCTTCTCGGCGGCGATGGAGGCTCCGGTGGACGCCTTGTCGGCGGCCACCGCCGCGGCCTCGGCGGCCTTCTCAGTGGCGATCTGGCGACCCTGGGCGATGAGTGGGGCGGCCTTGGCCTGCGCGTCGCGGGCCGACTCCTTGCCGCTCTCCAGCGCCGACTCGAGGGCGGACTCGATCTGGGGCAGGACCGACTCGGCGAACTCCGAGGCCCGATCCATCAGTGTCTGCTTGCGGCGCAGTCGCATGTGGCCAACCTTTCTTCGGTGGGACTCCATCTCACCATGCCGCGCCAACCGGGGCTACAGCCAGTCCGATGAACGGCTCGACCGGGCGTCTGCCGCCTTGCGGCTCGTGGCAGGATCGCCCGTGCACTTCCCGCACCGAGCACCACCACACCACCGTCGAATCGAGAGGCAGCCATGGCTGACCAGCAGGCCACCCTGAAGACCAACAAGGGTGACATCGTCATCAACCTGTTCCCCAACCACGCCCCCGAGACCGTGGCCAACTTCGTGGGCCTGGCCGAGGGCACCAAGGACTACAAGGACGACGCCGGCCGCAGCGGCGAGCGCTACTACGACGGCCTCGGCTTCCACCGCGTCATCGACGGCTTCATGATCCAGGGCGGCTGCCCGCTCGGCACCGGCACCGGCGGCCCGGGCTACACGTTCAAGGACGAGCCGCACCCCGAGCTGGTCTTCGACAAGCCCTACCTGCTCGCGATGGCCAACGCCGGCCCGTCGACCAACGGCTCGCAGTTCTTCATCACCCTCGGCCCCACGCCGCACCTGAACCGCAAGCACACCATCTTCGGTGAGGTGGCCGACCAGGCCTCGCGCGACGTCGTCGACGCGATCGGCAAGGTGCCGACCGGCGCGATGGACCGCCCGACCGAGCCCGTGGTCATCGAGACCGTCGAGATCACCGGCGCCTGAGTCACCCGCCGACGTGACCGAGCCGACCGCCCCGGCCGGGGTGCCGACCTGCTACCGGCACCCCGATCGGGAGACCTACATCTCCTGCCAGCGCTGCGGCAAGTCGATCTGCCCTGACTGCATGCGCGACGCGGCGGTCGGCTTCCAGTGCCCTGACTGCGTGGCGGAGGGTGCGAAGTCGACACGGTCCGGCCGCGCGGCGTACGGCGGCCGGCGGTCCGGCGACCCCACGCTGACGTCCAAGGTGCTGATCGGCATCAATGCGGCGGTGTGGCTCCTGGTCGTGGCGACCGGGGGTGCGGGCAGCCGGCTCTACGACGTGCTGGCGCTGCTGCCCGCCGGGCGGTGCGTGCCCTCGGGCTCGTCGGGCCAGTACTTCCCCGGGGTCTCCGAGGCCGCGTGCGTGAACTCGGCCACGGCCCAGTGGATCCCCGGCGTGGCCGACGGTGCGGTCTGGCAGCTGCTCACCAGCGCGTTCCTGCACGTCGAGATCTGGCACATCGGCTTCAACATGCTGGCCCTATGGGTGCTCGGCCCGCAGCTCGAGGCCGCCCTGGGCCGGGCCCGCTTCCTGGCGCTCTACCTGCTCTCGGCGCTGGCCGGGTCGACGCTGGTCTACCTGCTGGCGGCCCCGCAGGGCTCGACCCTCGGCGCGTCGGGCGCGGTCTTCGGGCTGATGGGCGGGCTGCTCGTGCTGGCGTTCAAGGTGCGCGGCAACGTCTCCCAGCTCCTGATGTGGATCGGCATCAACGTCGCCATCACCGTGGTCGGACGCGGCTTCATCTCGTGGCAGGGCCACCTCGGCGGGCTCGTCGGCGGTGTGCTGATCGCCGCGATCATCGTCTACGCCCCCCGGCCCCGCCGTGGCGCCGTACAGGCCGTCGGTCTCGGCGCCCTCACCGCCGTGCTCGCGGGGCTCGTCGTGGCCCGCACCCTCGCGCTCACCTGAGCGGGCTTCTCTGGCGCCGTGATCCCGGGGTAGTGATCCCGGGCGTCGTGATACCCGGATATCCGGGTATCACCGCGCTTCGCGGGCGTTGCAACCCCCTCGAAGCGCAAGGAAGCCCCGCGAAGGTTCTCCACAGCTGTGCACAGACCTGTGCAGAACTACAGGCTTGTAGTTCGAGGGAACGACGCCCCGAAATGCCGACGACCCGCCCCGAGGTCCTCGGGGCGGGTCGACGCACAGCGTGCGGCTCGGCTACTCCCAGCGCGTCGCGAACGTGAAGCCCACGCCCATGAAGGCGATGCCGACGAGCAGGTTGTACTGGCCGAGATCGTTCATCACAGGGATCTTGGGCAGCGAGTCGGGGTCGCTGACGACGTAGAACGTGCAGATCCAGATCAGCCCGATGACGAAGCAGCCGAGCATGCCGACGACCACGCCACGGCCGCGGCCGAGCGGGGTGGCGGGATGCGCGGAGGCGGCCAGGCCGAGCATCAGGAGCCCGAAGCCGATCGCGTAGTTCCACTTGCCCAGGTCGGCCATGAAACCGGGTCCACCCGGCTTCGGCGCGGGCAGGACGTCGGGGTCGACGCGCACCCCGAGGTAGTAGTAGACGATCCAGGCGATGCCCACCACCACCAGCAGCAGCGCGATGACGGCCCGCGGTGTGATGATGGGGCCCGAGGTTGGGTCGCGGTACTTGCTGGGCGTGGACTGCTTGGCCACCGGTGGATCCTCACTGCTCTGCGTCAGTTGCGACGAGGTCGGATACGACAGGCACGCGCGTACGGCGCGCCCACCGGGGGGTTAGCGTAGTCGCCATGCCGCACGGCTCCCACGCAAGCCCCGACACGCGCCCTTCGCGCGCGCCTCGGTCACGGCTGTGGCAGATCGGTACGCCGGTGGCCTTCCTCCTCAGCGGGGCCCTGTTCGTGGTCAGCGCGGACAACAGCGACGGCACCGATCTGCGGCCGGGTCGCTACACCGACCTGGCGTCGGTGGTGCGGGCCGAGCGCAGCGAGGCGAACCGGCTCACCGAGCGGGTGGCCACCTTGACCCAGCAGGTCGAGGGGCTGAGCTCAGGTCTCGGGGACCGCGCGGTCAACCGCCACCAGCGGCGCATCGAGGAGCTGCAGGACCCCGCCGGCCTCACCCCGAGGACCGGCCCGGGAGTGACGGTCACGCTGACCGACGCGCCCCAGGAGCTCATCGAGACCTCCGCCGAGAACCCCAACTTCCTGGTCGTCCACCAGCAGGACATCCAGGCCGTGGTCAACGCGCTGTGGCGGGGCGGGGCGACGGCGGTGACCGTCCAGGGCCAGCGCATCATCTCCACCACCGGCATCAAGTGCACCGGCAACACGGTCACCCTTCAGGGCGTGCCCTACTCGCCGCCGTACGTCATCACCGGCGTGGGCAACCAGGCTGGGATGCTGGGCTCCATCGACGTCGACGAGTACGTCCAGCGCTACCGGCGCGACGCCTCCAACCCCGACATCGCGGTCGGCTGGGGGCTCGAGCTCACGCCGCTCGTCACGGCCCCGGCGTACGACGGCCTGCTCAGCCTGACCTTCGCTCAGGCGTTGCCGGCGGACGCACCCGGCTAGCCGGCGTCAGCGCCGGGGGCGGCTCGGTCGTCGGTGGCCCGGTCGGCGGTCCCGTCGGGGGTGCCGTGGGCGGCCCGGTGGGGGGCGCTGTGGGGGGCGCTGTGGGCGGCTCGGTCGGCGGGACGTAGGTCGACACGAAGATGGTCACGGTCGTGCCCTCCGGCTGCTCGCTGGCCGGCGGGATCTGCCGGACCACCGTGCCGGCCGGCTCCGTGGTGTCGCTGTCCGGCACCGCCTCGGGCTTGAACCCGGCCTCGGTGATCGCCTGCTCGGCGGCCTTCTGCCGCATGCCGACGACGTCGGGCACCGTCTCGGGGCCGTCGGACCACGAGAGGGTCACGGTCGAGCCCTCGGCCACGCTCTCGCCGGCGGGGGGGCTCACCTCGATGACCTGGTCCTGGGGCTCGTCGGACTCCGCCTCCACCAGCTTGACCTTGAGGTTGCGGGCGCGCAGGTCGTCGCGGGCCTGGCCCTTGGGGAGACCGACGACGAACGGCACCTCCACCTCTGGCTTGCCGGTCGACACGACGAATCCGATGGTGGTCCCGGGCTCGGCGTAGACGTCGCGGTTGGGGTCCTGCCGGATCACCGTGTCGGCGGGGTCGTCTGCCGATGGCTCGTGGTCGACGCGTCCGACGGTGAACCCGGCCGAGCCGATCTCCGAGCGCGCCGCCGACTCGGTGAGGCCGAGGAGGTTGGGCACCGGCGTCTTCGTGCTCTGCTCGTCGAACATGCGGGGCAGCAGGAACGCCGCCCCCGCGATCAGGGCGATGACGAGCAGGCCGAGCACCACCATGAGGGTGGTCCGCGGGCCACGGTCGTCGCGCCCGTCGACCGGCCGCTGTCCGGTCGGCGGACCGAGGGGCGGCTGGTGGCCGGTGGCCTGCGGCACGACCGTCGTGGGCGGTGCGACGACCGGCGGCGGCACGACCTTGGGCGCCTGCACCGGGCTCCCGGCGAGGTAGCGCTCGATGTCGGCGCGCATCGCGGCCGCGCTCTGGTAGCGGTCCTCGACGCGCTTGGCCAGGGACTTCATGACGATCGCGTCGATCTCGGGCGTCAGCTCGGAGTCGAGGTCGCTCGGGGGTACGGCGGGCTCCCGAACGTGCTGGATCGCGACCGCCACGGGCGAGTCGCCCACGAAGGGCGGCCGACCGGTCAGCAGCTCGTAGAGCAGGCAGCCGGTGGAGTAGACGTCGGAGCGGGAGTCGACGGTCTCGCCGCGGGCCTGCTCGGGGGAGAGGTACTGCGCCGTACCCACCACCGCCGCGGTCTGGGTCATGGTGTTGGCGGCGTCGGAGATCGCGCGGGCGATGCCGAAGTCCATCACCTTCACGTCGCCGCTCGGCGTGAGCATCACGTTGCCGGGCTTGATGTCGCGGTGGATGATGCCCGCGCGGTGGCTGTAGTCCAGGGCGGACAGCACGCCGCTGGTGATCTCGAGAGCGCGCTCGGGAAGGATCTTGCGCCCCTCGCGCAGGATGTCGCGCAGCGTGCGCCCCGCGACGTACTCCATCACGATGTACGGCTGGGCGACCCCGTCGTGACCGTCGTCGGCCTGCTCCTCGCCGGTGTCGTAGACCGACACGATTGCCGGGTGGTTGAGCGAGGCCGACGACTGCGCCTCGCGCCGGAAGCGAGCCTGGAAGGTGGCGTCGCTGGCCAGGTCGGTGCGCAGCCGCTTGACCGCGACGGTCCGTCCCAGCCGCGAGTCGGTGCCCTTGCGCACCTCGGCCATGCCGCCACGACCCAGCAGCTCGCCGAGCTCGTAACGACCGCCGACCACGACCGGCTCGGGCTTGCTCATCGATCACCTTCCACGTGTTGCTGGGCGGGGGACGGCGTCTGGGTGGGTACGACGGGTGTCGGCGTCCCGCCAGGCGTCGGGGTCGGGGTGGGGAGCGGCGTCGGCGTCGGGCTCGGCGTCGGAGTCGGGGTCGGCGTCGGGGTCGGGGTCGGCGTCGGCTCCTCGGTCGGAGTCGGCTCGTCGGTGGGGGTCGGCTCCTCCGTCGGCTCCTCGGGCGGGGCGCCCCAGAAGCTGACCGTCACCCGGTCGCCGTCGGTGAGGTCGCCCGACGGCTCGACCGCGGTGACCAGGCCCTGCTGCTCGTCGCCGGGGTTGTCGATCTCGTTGCGGGAGACTCGCAGGCCGGCGCGGGTGAGCTCGCGGGCCACGTCGCGGATGTCGCGGCCGATGTAGTCGTCGGCGTCGACGGTGATCGTCTCGGGCGCCTCCTCGCTGGGTGGCGGCGAGCTCGACCGGGTCTCCGAGGGCGACGTCGGCGCGGGGTCGGGGTCGTCGCCGCCACCCGCCATCAGCTGCCAGACGACGACGGCCGCGATGCAGACGGCGGCGAGGAGCAGCAGCCACGGCCACACCGGCGCCTTGCGACCAGCCGGGGCGGCGGTCTGGGTCTGCGCCGTGACCGGGGCGGCGGGGGCCGCCGCCATGACCTGGGTCATGCCCTCCGCCGGAGTGCGCGTCGGCACGGGAGCGGCCACGATGGCCGTCGCCGCGGTGGCCGGGTCGCGCAAGGCGTCGGCGAAGGCCGCACCGTCGGGGTACCGGTCGGCGGGGTCCTTGGCCAGCCCGCGGCGTACGACGGCGGCGAGGTCGGCCGGCACGTTGCCCGGCAGCTCGGGCACCGGCTCGCGGACGTGTGCGAGGGCGGTGGCGACCGCGGTCTCGGCGTCGAAGGGCCGTCGGCCGGCCAGGCACTCGAAGGCCACCACGGCCAGGGAGTAGACGTCGGAGGCAGGACTGGCGATGCCGCCCTCGGCCTGCTCGGGGGAGAGGTACTGCGGGGTGCCCATCACCTGACCGGTCTGGGTCAGGGCCATCCCCTCGGCGGCGCGGGCGATGCCGAAGTCGGTGACCTTGACCTGGCGGTCGGGGGTGACGAGCAGGTTGGCCGGCTTGATGTCGCGGTGCACGATGCCGGCGGCATGGGCCGCGCCGAGGGCGTCGCCCACCTGGGCCAGCAGGTCCCGGGTTGCCGCGGCGTCGAGGGGCTGTCCCGGCCGCAGCAGCGCCGACAGCGGCTGGCCGTCGACCAGCTCCATGACGAGGTAGGGCCGGTGGGTGCCGGACCCGGGAGCCGGCGTCGCCTCGCCGAAGTCGTAGACGGCCGCGATGCCCGGGTGGTGCAGCGCGGCGGCGTGCCGGGCCTCCACCTCGAAGCGGGTGCGGAAGGTCGCGTCGTCGGCGTACTCCGCCTTGAGCAGCTTGATCGCGACGCTGCGGTCCAGCACCGAGTCGATGCCCTTCCAGACCTCGCCCATGCCACCCGTGGCGATCCGGGAGTCGAGGGTGTAGCGGCCGGCGTCGTCGACCGACGGGAGCTGGCTCACTGGTTGATCACCGCCTCCATCACCGAGCGGGCGATGGGCCCGGCGAGCCGGCCGCCGGCGATCTCGCCGCGCTCGATGCCGGCCTTCTCGATCATCACGGCCACAGCGACCTGCGGGTCGTCGGCGGGGGCGAAGGACACGAACCAGGCGTACGGCGGCACCTCGGGGTTGCCGCTCTGCGCGGTGCCGGTCTTGCCGGCCACCTTGATGCCCGGGATGGCGGCCGGGGAGGCGGTGCCGGTGTCGACCGTGGCCACGAGCAGGTCGGTCAGCTCGCTCGCGGTGGTGGACGAGACGGCCTGGGAGAGCTCGCGGTCGCCGGTCTTGTCGAGCACCTGGAGGTTGGGGGAGCGCACCTCGTCGACGATGTAGGGCTTCATCACCGAGCCGCCGTTGCCGATGGCCGCGGCCACCATGGCCATCTGGAGCGGGGTCGCCGACACGTCGAACTGGCCGATGCCGGTCTGGCCGACCTGCGCCTGGTCGGCCTCCTCCGGGAACACCGAGGTGGCCTGCCCGCCCAGGTCGTCGAGGTACTGCGAGTTGAAGCCGAACTTCTCGGCCTGCTCGAGCATCGCGTCGGGCCCCAGCTCCACGGCGAGCGCGGCGAAGGTGGTGTTGCAGGAGTTCTCCATTGCCTGCACGAAGGGGATCCGGTTGGTGCCGCAGGAGCGGCCCTCGTTGTCGATGAGCCCGGTCGGACCGCTGGTCAGCGGCAGCTGGTAGGTCGGGCCTCCGGGCACCTTGGAGTCGGCGTCGTAGTTGCCGCTCTCGATCGCGGCGGCCGCGGTGACGAGCTTGAACGTCGAGCCTGGAGGAAGGCGCTTGGAGATGGCCCGGTTGATCAGCGGCTCGGCCTCGTCGTCCTCGAGGTCGTTGGAGGCGTCCGCGACCTCGCCGAAGCGGTGGCTGGCCAGCCGGTTGGGGTCGTAGGAGGGCACTGAGACCATCGCCAGGATCTTGCCCGAGGACGGGGCGATCGCCACGACCGCTCCCTCCACCGGGCCCGGCAGCCCCATCAGGCCGTCGTACGCCGCCTGCTGCGCCGCGGGGTCCAAGGTGAGCGTGACGTTGCCGCCCTTGGGCTCGGAGTTGGTGAACATGTCGACCAGCCGGGTGACGAAGAGCCGGGAGTCCTCACCGGACAGCACGTCGTTCTGGCTGCGCTCGATCCCGCTCTGGGTGAAGTAGGAGAACGCGCCGGTGACGGGGGCGTAGAGCAGCGGCTTGGGGTACTGCCGCTGGAACTTGTACTCGTCGTCGGATGGCACGCTCTCGGCGATCGCGTCGCGGCCCACCAGGATGGCACCGCGCTCCCGGGAGAACGCCGCTGCGATGACCCGCCGGTTGTTGGGGTCGCTGGCGAGGTCTCCCGCGTCGACGTACTGGACGTAGGTCGCGTTGACCATGAGCGCGAGGAAGAGCGCCATGCAGAAGATCGAGACCGCGCGGATGGGCTTGTTCATGACGGGAGCTTCACAACCTGGGTGGTGTCGGAGTCGCTGTCGTCGGGCACCGAGAGATCGGGCACCGGTCGCCTGGCCTGGTCGGAGATGCGCGACAGCAGCGCGATGATCACCCAGTTGGCGACCAGGGAGGATCCGCCGTACGACAGGAACGGCGTGGTGAGGCCGGTGAGCGGGATGAGCTTGGTGACGCCGCCGATGACGACGAAGACCTGGAGGGCGAACACGCTGCCGAGACCGAGCGCCACCAGCTTGCCGAAGCCGTCGCGGCAGATCAGGGCGGTGCGCAGGGCGCGCTCGACGATCAGCCCGTAGAGCAGGATCACCGCGATGACGCCGGTGAGGCCGAGCTCCTCGCCGATGGCCGCGACGATGAAGTCGGACTCGGCGAAGGGGACGCGGTCGGGGCTGCCGCCGCCGAAGCCGCGGCCGATCAGGCCGCCCCAGCCCATGCCGAAGAGCGCCTCGACGATCTGGAAGCTCTTCGCCCCGTCAGCGTCGGAGTAGAAGTCCATGGGGCGCAGCCACACGTCGACCCGCGTCTGCACGTGGGCGAAGGCGGTGTAGCCCGCGAAGGCGCCGAGCGCGAAGAGCCCGGTGCCGAGCACCAGCCAGCCGGGGCGCTCGGTGGCGACGTACAGCATGACCAGGAAGAGGCCGAAGAACAGCAGCGAGGAGCCGAGGTCGCGCTGGAAGACCAGCACGCCGAGGCTGACCAGCCACATCGCCAGGATCGGCCCGAGGTCGCGCCCGCGGGGCAGGTCGAGGAAGAGCAGCCGGCGGCCGGCGAGTGCGAGGGCGTCGCGGTGCGGTACGAGGTAGCCCGCGAACGCCACGACCAGCAGCACCTTGGCGACCTCGCCGGGCTGGAAGCTGAACGGGCCCACGAGGATCCAGATGCGGGCGCCGTTCTTCTCGGTGCCCAAGCCGGGCACCAGGGGGAGGAGCAGCAGCACGATCGCGGCCAGGCCGAAGGTGTAGGTGAACCGCTGCAGGACCCGGTGGTCGCGCAGCACCACCAGCGCGGCGATGAAGAGCACCACGCCGAGCGTCATCCAGGTCAGCTGCTGCTGGGCGAAGTCGTGCGGCCGGCCGGCGGCCTCCTTCGCGAGGTCGAGTCGGTGGATCACCGCCAGGCCCAGGCCGTTGATGGCGGCGACGACCGGCAGCAGCACCGGGTCGGCGTACGGCGCGGTGAGCCGCATCGTCACGTGCGCGGCCAGGATCAGCGCGGTCAGCCAGCCGCCGTACCCGACCAGGTCGGTGGGTACGACGCCCTCGACACCCAGGCCGACGGCGGCGTAGGCGCCGATGCCGACGGCGAGCGCGAGGACGAGCAGCAGCAGCTCCGCACCGCGGCGGCGCCGGTGCACGAAGCCCATCAGGCTGGCTGACTGCGACATCGCCGTCAGCCGGTGACCTGTTGGGCGGCCAGGTTGTCGACGGTCAGGTGCGCGTCCTCGAGGCTGTCGGCCTCCATGCCCTCACGGACCTGCTTGGCGTCGTAGTCGGAGAGCTCGGCGGTCGCGACGTCGGACGTCTCGTAGGGGCTGGACAGGTCGAGGCCGGGCACGTCGGTGTTGAGGCCGCGGTAGATCGTCACGACCCCGTCGTACTCGCCGACGTAGAACTGCTGCTGGGTCCAGTGCCAGGCGGCGGCACCGGCCATCCAGGCGATCCCGACGACGGTGGCCAGGAGCAGCACCCGCCGCACCCAGGCGTGGCTGCCCGGTGGCCGGGGGGCGTAGCGGGCGTCCTCCGGGTCGATCGGGTCCGCCGCGACGGCGTACGGCACCTCCGGCGGGAGGTCGACCTGCGCGCCGCCCACCGGCGGGATCTCTCCGGTGTCGCCGGACCGGTGGCCGCGGAAGAGGCCGCCCCGCTCGGCGGCCTGTGCCTTGCGGGGCAGCTCGGCCGCGGCGCCGACCAGCAGCGGCTGGTCGGCGCTGATCGCCTGCCCGGCTGCCACGACCTCGGCCACGACACAGGTGACGTTGTCGGTGGTGCCGGCCTCGAGGCTGGCGCGCACCAGCTCGACGGCGGCGAAGTCGGGGTTGCCGGAGCCGAGGATGTCGGCCATCCGCTCGTCGGGCAGGACGCCGCACGCCCCGTCGGAGCACACCAGGATCCGGTCGCCGACCTCGAGGGCGACGACGAAGAGGTCGGGCTCGACCTCGCGGATGCCGTCGATCGCCTTGAGGATGAGGTTGCGGTGCGGGTGGGTGCGCGACTCGTCCTCGGTGATGCGGCCCTCGTCGATGAGGCTCTGCACGAAGGTGTGGTCGTGGGTCAGCTGCGAGAGCTCTCCGCGGCGCAGGAGGTAGGCACGGGAGTCGCCGACGTGGCCCATGCCCAGCCGGTGGCCGTCGAAGAGCGCCACGGTCGCGGTGGTGCTGGTGCCGTTGAGGCCGGGATCCTCGTCGACCAGCTCGCCGATCCGGTCGTGCGCGCGGTGCAGCGAGCCGGCCACCTGGCCGAGCAGATCCTCCGCCGGGGCGACGTCGAGGCGGCGGATGACGCCGATGGCGGTGCTGGAGGCCAGGTCGCCGCGCACGGCGCCGCCCACCCCGTCACAGACGGCGAGCAGCCACGGTCCGGCGTACCCGGAGTCCTGGTTGTCGCGTCGTACCCGACCCACGTCGGAGATCGCGGAGTAGTCGAGGCGCATCGCGCTCTCGGCGTCCGGGGGTACGGCGTCCTCCCGCTCTGCGGTGTGCAGGTGCTCGTCGTCAGGGTGGATGTCCTCGCGGGCGCCGTCGTCGCCGTTGAGGCGGTCGAGGTCGAGAGCCATCCGGGTGTCGCGGATGACGGTGTCGTTCTCGGGATCGGGCGTGCGCTGGGTCATCGGCGCCTACTTCCGAAGCTCGAGGATCGTCTTGCCGATGCGGATCTGGGTGCCCAGGGTCAGCGTCGTGGGCTGCGTGATCCGCACCGAGCCGAGGTAGGTGCCGTTCGTGGAGCCGAGGTCCTCGACGAACCACTGGTCACCGGACGTGGCGACCCGGGCGTGCCGGGTGGAGACGTAGTCGTCGTCGAGCCGGATGGCGGCGTCGGTGCCGCGGCCGATGATCAGGGGTGCGTCGGCCAGCTCGGCCCGCGCGCCGGTGTTCTCGCCCTCGACGACGATCAGGTGGGTGGGCGCGCCGCGGCGCCGGCCGCCCTTGGCGGGCTTGGGGCTCTTGCCGGGCGACGCGTTGCCGCGGGCCGCCTCGGGCACCCGGGCACCGAACATGTCGGAGCGGATCACCGAGACGGCCGAGAGCACGAAGATCCACAGGATCGCCAGGTAGGCGAGCCGGATCAGGAACAAGGTGAGCTCAGACATCGCCGCCCTCGCCGGTCGAGCCCAGCCGCACCAGCATGGTGGTGTTGCCGATGCGGACCGTGCTGCCGTCGCGCAGCGAGGCGCGGGCCATCTTGTGGCCGTCCACGAGCATGCCGTTGGTGGAGCCGAGGTCGCGCACCGACAGGTCGAGTCCGGTTTCGCCGGACGCCGCGACCTGGAACTCCACGTGCCGCCGGCTCACCCCGGGGTCGTTGATGCGTACGTCGGCCTCGCTGCCGCGCCCGATCACCAGGCCGGGAGGGTTGAGCGGATGCCGGGTGCCGTTGATCTCGAGCACGGCGCGCACTCGCCGCGACGTGGTACGGGTGGCCTCGTCGGCACCGGCTCCGGTGACGGAAGCCTGTGCGCGGCTGCGGATCCGGAAGCGGCCGGTGGTCAGGTCCTCGGCCGGCTCGAACGAGATGGTCACCGGACCGGGGAACACGTAGCCCTGCTGGTCGGCGTGGTCCTCGAGCTGCTCGGTGAGCTCGCGGGCCATCGCGTTGTCGTACGGCGCGAGGCGGTCGAGGTCGGTGCCCGACAGCTCGACGTGGAAGTCGTTGGGCACCAGCCGGCGGTCGCGGCTTAGGATCTGGGCGTTGTTGTCCACCTCGCGCTGGAGCGCCGCGGAGATCTCCACGGGCTGCACCGCACTGCGGAAGGCGCGTGCGAAGGCGCCGGAGATCAGCTGTTCCAGCCGCTGCTCGAAGCGCTGCAGGCCTCCCACCACATCTCCTCCCCTCCGCTGTGAGTCCGCCGAGTAGGCGCACGAGTGCACCACTACCGGCCCGGCAGGGTCCGGGCTGCGACCGATGGTATCCGGGCGAGTGCCCACTCCCCGGCAGCCAGCCCGGGTGGTCCGCCCCCGTTTGGGACAACTCAGCGGCCTGGGATAGCCTTGGCCCGCTTCACGCGCGAGTGGCGGAATAGGCAGACGCGCACGGTTCAGGTCCGTGTGTCCGAAAGGACGTGGGGGTTCAACTCCCCCCTCGCGCACGTGTAGCGCCCGGCTCCGGCTGGGACGCGTCAAGTATCGAAGAAGGGCCCTCGGACCGGTGGAAACCGGTCGGAGGGCCCTTCGTCATGACGAGGCCGATCGTGCTCAGGCGTTGTAGCCGCCGTGTGCGTCCAGCTTGGCGCCCGTCACGTACGACGCTGCGGGGCTTGCGAGGAAGCCGATCGCCGCAGCGATCTCGTCGGGGTGACCCATGCGCTGCAGGGACAGGGAGCTCAGCAGGGACTCGAGCACCTGGGGGTCCGGCGGCTCCATACCGCTCTCCATCAGGCCAGCCTCCACGACGTTGGCGGTGATCCCACGGTGACCGAGGTCCCGCGCCACGCCCATGGTGTACCTCTCGATGCCCGCCTTGGTCGCCGAGTAGTCGGCAAGGCCCGGCACGCCGACCCGAGTCCCCAGACCTGAGCTCACCGTGATGATGCGGCCTCCCGTGCGCAGCACGCGTGCGGCTGCCCGGATGACGGCGATCACGCCCAGATAGTTCGTGGCGTGCATCTGGTCCAACGCCGCGATGTCCGCGTCCGGGTCGTCCACCGTGCGGCCCTGCTCCACTGAGATCGCCGCATTGTTGACGAGGATGTCCAGGCCTCCGAAGCGGCCGACCACGTCGTCGATGAGCGCAGCCGCGCGGCTCGTGTCGGCCTGGTCGGCCTTGAACGCCTCCGCATCCACTCCCTTGCCACGCAGGTCATCGACGACCGCTCGGGCGCGCGTGTCGGAACTGACGTAGGTGAACGCGACGCTGGCGCCGTGCTCTGCCAGCAGCCGCGCGGTCGCGGCTCCCAGTCCACGGGACCCCCCGGTCACCAGTGCGACCCTGCCGTCGAGGGGGCGGGTGAGGGGCTCGTTCATTCCTTGACTCCTTGCGATCGACTTCGTGCCTGAATGTCGCAACCATACTTGTTACGACAGGTTCGACGAAATCGTTACGGTTACGACAGTGTGATGCCTGCGGTACGTCGCGAGGAGGAGTCCATGAGTGCCAACAGCCGATTGACCATCGCCGCCCACGCGCTGGTCTGGATAGGGCTCTACCAGCGCAGAGGCCACGAGGTGGCCACCTCTGAGCAGATCGCGGGCAGTGCGAACACCAATCCCGTGGTGATCAGGCGGTTGCTCGGTGAGCTGCGGAGGGCGGGGCTGGTGGACTCGCGGCGAGGCCTCGGTGCGGGCTGGTCCCTGCGGCGCGATCTGGAGGCCGTCACCCTGCTCGAGGTGTACGAGGCGATCGACCCCGGTCCGCTGTTCGCGATGCACCGCGCCCAACCCGACCAGGGTTGCATCGTCGGTCACGCCATCCAGCCGGTGATGGAGCGGGTCTACGGCCGACTCGAGGAGACCCTGAGGCGCGAGCTGGCCCAGGTCAGTCTCGAGGACCTGCTCCAGGAAGTCCTGGCAAGTCCTCGCTAGCCCCGTACCCGGACCGAGGCCGGCCCGGTCCCCGAAACGCCGACCTCCCCGGTGCCGCGGAGCTGGTGTGGGGCAAGCTGCACCTGAGCGGAAGTCGCGAGCGCCGGCGGCGCGAAGCGCGACCAGGTCGGGCAGCGGTGTCGCTTCCTCGGGTCAGACCTCGACCAGGAGCTCGACCTCGACCGGCGCATCCAGTGGCAGCACGGGTACGCCGACCGCCGAGCGGGCGTGGATGCCGGCATCGCCGAACACCTTGCCGAGCAGCTCCGACACGCCGTTGGCCACGACCGGCTGCCCGGTGAAGTCCGGGGTGGAGGCGACGAAGCAGACGACCTTGACCACCCGCTTGACCAGCGCCAGGTCACCGACCTCGGCCTTGACCGCGGCGATGGCGTTGAGGGCGCACTGCTGTGCGCACTCGACCGCCTCCTCCTGGGAGACCTCGCCGCCGACCTTGCCGGTGAGCATCAGCTCGCCGGAGCGCATCGGCAGCTGGCCGGAGGTGAAGACGTGGTTGCCGGAGCGGACCGCGGGGACGTAGGCGGCGACCGGCTTGGCGACGGCGGGTACGGCGAGGCCGAGCTCGGCGAGGTGTACCTCGGGGTGCAACATGAGTTCTCCAGTGCTTGTCGGTTGGATTTGTTGGTTGGGCTTGTTCGGTTCTTCAGACCGCTGGGGACTGCTTGAGCTCGCAGATGACGGCGCCCTGGGTGAGGGTGGCGCCGACCTCGGCGTGGAGGCCGGTGACGGTGCCGGTCTTGGGGGCTTTGATGGGTTGTTCCATCTTCATGGCCTCGATGACGACCACCACGTCACCTTCGGTGACCTGGTCGCCCTCGCTGACGGCGACCTTGACGATGGTGCCTTGCATGGGGCTGGTCACGGCGTCGCCGGACGCGGCGGCGGCGGCCTTCGTGCGGGCGGTGCGCTTGGGTTTCTTCGCTGCCCCGTGGCCGGTGTTGAGGCCACCGAGGCCCCCGGGCAGGACGACCTCGAGGCGGCGGCCGTCGACCTCGACGGTGACCTTGTGCCGTTCAGCGGGCTCGTCGGCGTCGGCGCTGTGCCCGGCGTAGGGGGTGATCTGGTTGTCGAAGTCGGTCTCGATCCAGGTGGTGTAGACCGAGAAGGTGTGCCCGTCGCCGATGAAGGCGGGGTCCTCGACCACGGCACGGTGGAAGGGGATGACGGTGGGCATGCCGTCCACGACGAACTCGGCGAGGGCGCGGCGGGAGCGTTCGAGGGCCTGGGTACGGTCCGCGCCGGTGACGATGAGCTTGGCGATCAGGGAGTCGAAGGCGCCCGGGACGGTCTCGCCGTTCTGGTAGCCGCCGTCGAGGCGGATCCCGGGGCCGGTGGGTGGGGTCCAGGCGGTCAGGGTGCCGGGGGCGGGCATGAAGTTGGCGCCGCCGTCCTCGGCGTTGATGCGGTACTCGATGGAGTGGCCGCGGATGGCGGGGTCGGGGTAGCCGAGCTCCTCGCCGGCGGCGATGCGGAACATCTCGCGGACCAGGTCGATGCCGGTGACTTCTTCGGAGACGCAGTGCTCGACCTGGAGGCGGGTGTTGACCTCGAGGAAGGAGATGGTGCCGTCCTTCGCGACGAGGAACTCACACGTCCCGGCGCCGACGTAGCCGGCCTCGCGCAGGATGGCCTTGGAGGATTCGTAGAGCCTGGTGACCTGGTCGTCGGTGAGGAACGGTGCGGGGGCCTCCTCGACGAGTTTTTGGTGGCGTCGTTGCAGGGAGCAGTCGCGGGTGGAGACGACCACGACGTTGCCGTGGGAGTCGGCCAGGCACTGGGTCTCCACGTGCCGGGGCTGGTCGAGGAACTTCTCCACCAGGCACTCGCCCCGGCCGAACGCCGAGACCGCCTCGCGGGCCGCGGACTCGTACAGGTCGGGGATCTCCTCCAGGGTGTGGGCGACCTTCAGGCCGCGGCCCCCGCCCCCGAACACGGCCTTGATCGCGACCGGCAGCCCGTGGGCCTGGGCGAACTCCACGATCTCGTCGGCGTCGGTGACCGGGTCCGGCAGGCCCGGGGCGAGCGGGGCGTTCGCCCGTTGGGCGATCTGCTTGGCCTTGGCCTTGTCACCCAGTGCCTCGATCGCGGCGGGCGGGGGACCGATCCACACCAGCCCGGCATCGAGCACGGCCTGGGCGAACCCGGCGTTCTCGGCCAGGAACCCGTACCCGGGGTGCACCGAGTCGGCACCGGTCTTCTGCGCGATCGCGATGATCTTGGCGATGTCGAGGTACGTATCCGCCGGGGTCGAGCCGCCCAGCGCGTGGGCCTCGTCGGCCAACCGCACGAACAACGCATCCCGGTCCGGGTCGGCATAGACCGCCA
>NZ_JAFCWV010000006.1:0-253977 GCF_049897745.1 Nocardioides sp. LHG3406-4 | reverse complement strand
ACGACGTGATGGGCTCCAAACACCTCGGCGCCGACCTCAACCTCGCCTGGCCCACCGCCCAGATCGCCGTGATGGGCGCCCAAGGCGCCGTCAACATCCTCTACCGCCACGAACTCAAAACCGCCGCCGACCCCACCGCCCGCCGCGCCGAGCTCGTCCAAACCTACGACGACACCCTCGCCAACCCCTACCAAGCCGCCGAACGCGGCTACATCGACGCCGTCATCACCCCCCACGAGACCCGCACCGAGATCACCCGCGCCCTCCGCCTCCTCCACACCAAACGCGAGACCCTGCCCCCCAAGAAACACGGAAACATCCCCCTATGAGCGAGCCAGCCGACCAGGCGACGCCGCCGCTGCTGACCATCGTCAACACCGACGCCACCCCTCACGAGATCGCCGCCCTCGTCGCGGTGCTCTCCGCCCTGGGGTCCGGACAGGCACCGCCGGAGAAGCCGGTCTCGGAGTGGGCCTCGCACCGCCGCAAGGTGCGCCGTACCCTCCCGCACGGACCCGGCGGCTGGCGGGCCAGCGCCCTGCCCCGCTGAGGTGACTCGACCGGTGGATAGGGTCGCCGGGTGACCGTGCCGTTCGTCCTCGCGTCCGCATCTCCCGCCCGTCTGCAGACGCTGCGCGGGGCCGGCCTCGACCCGCACGTCGTCGTCAGCGGCGTCGACGAGTCGCAGCTCCACGGGCTGCCCCCGGTGGAGCTCGCGCTGCAGCTGGCCGAGCTCAAGTGCGCGGCCGTGGTCGAGCGCGGAGACCTCCCCGAGGGTGCCCTGGTGCTCGGCTGCGACTCGGTGCTCGAGCTCGACGGCGAGGCGCTCGGCAAGCCCGCCGACGCCGCCGAGGCGACCCGGCGCTGGCGGGCCATGCGCGGACGGGTGGGTGTGCTCCAGACCGGGCACTGCCTGCGCGAGACCGTGACCGGAGCGGTGGCCGCCGCGACCGCGTCCACCACGGTGCGGTTCGCCGACGTCACCGACGACGAGATCGCGGCGTACGTCGCGACCGGGGAGCCCCTCCACGTCGCCGGCGCCTTCACCGTCGACGGCCTGGGCGGTGCGTTCGTCACCGGCATCGAGGGCGACCACCACAACGTGGTCGGCGTCAGCCTGCCGCTGCTGCGCGACCTGGTGCGCGAGCTGGGGCACGAGTGGACGTCACTGTGGAGTCCCGTCAGGGCTTGACCGCCACCACCGGGCACCGCGCCTCCATCAGCAACCGGGTGGCGACGCTGCCCATCAGCATCTTCCCGACCTGGCTGCGGTGCCGGATGCCGATGACGAGCGCCACGGCGTCGACCTCGCGGACCACGGCGAGGATCTCGTCGGCGACGTCGGCACCCATGGCCTGGCGCAGCTCGACGTCGACCGGGGAGGCCGAGAGGCGCTCCTCGAGCTCGGCGCGGGCGGCCTCGCCGACGTACTTGGTGTCGACCAGCGTGTCGCCACGCGTCGCGTTGACCACGACCAGTCCGGTGCCGCGCCGCTGGGCCTCCGAGAGGGCCTCGGCCAGGGCCGCCTCGCCGTACTCGTTGGGGATGTAGCCGACCACCACGCTCATCGACGCGCCTCCTCGTCCACCGTCTCGTCGCGCCGCGCGGGCACGCTTGCGCGTCGGCGGAGACGCTCGACGGCGAAGGGCACGACCAGCGCCAGCACGATGATCACGTAGATCGCGACCGCCAGCGGCTCGTTGAAGAGGCCGCTCACGGCGCCGTCGGAGAGGTCGAGCGCCTCGCGCATCTTGGTCTCCATCAGCGGGCCGATGATGACGCCGAGGATGAGCGGCAGGATGGGGATCCCGAATCGGCGTACGGCGAAGCCCACCGCCCCGAAGACCAGCAGCAGGGCGATGTCGAACGCACTCTGGTTGACGGCGTAGGCGCCGAGCGAGGCGAAGAACAGGATGCCGGCGTAGAGCTGTGGCCGCGGGATCTGCAGGAGCTTGGCCCACAGGGGCGCGAGGGGCAGGTTGATGACGAGCAGCAGCGTGTTGCCGATGAGCAGGCTGGCGAGAAGGGTCCACACGAGGTCGGGCTGGTCGACCATCAGGGTCGGCCCGGGCACGATGCCGTAGGTGTGCATCGCGGCGAGCAGGACCGCAGCCGTCGCGGTGACCGGCAGGCCGAGCGCGAGCAGCGGCACGAACATGCCTGCCGCGCTGGCGTTGTTGGCCGCCTCCGGCCCGGCGACGCCCTCGATGGCGCCGTGGCCGAACTCGCCGGACTTGCGCGAGAGCCTCCGCTCGAGCACGTAGGAGAGGAACGTCGGGGTCTCGGCACCGCCCGCGGGCAGCGCCCCGAACGGGAACCCCAGCGCGGTGCCGCGCAGCCAGGGCTTCCACGAGCGCCCCCAGTCGTCGCGGCTCATGAACGGCCGGCCGACCGGGATGACGTCGATCGGCTGGCGCCGCAGGTGCGCGGCGATCCAGAGCGCCTCGCCGATGGCGAAGATGCCCACCGCGACCACGACGATGTCCACGCCGTCGGCGAGCTGGAGGACGCCCCCGGTGAGGCGGGCCTGGCCCGTGGAGAGGTCGAGGCCGACGAGCCCGATGGTGAGGCCGATCGCCAAGCCGATGAACCCGCGCAGCTTCGACGACCCCAGCACGGCGGTGACGAGCACCAGCGACAGCAGCATGATCGCGAAGAAGGAGGGTGCGCCGATCTCCACCGCGACCTCGGCCAGCGGAGGCGTGAAGAAGGCGACGAGCAGGGTGCCGATCGTGCCGGCGACGAACGAGCCGATCGCCGCGGTGGCCAGCGCCTGTGCGGCCCGGCCCTTCTTGGCCATCTTGTTCCCCTCGATCGCCGTCATCACCGACGCCGACTCACCGGGGGTGTTGAGCAGGATGGAGGTCGTGGACCCGCCGTACATGCCGCCGTAGTAGATGCCGGCGAAGAGGATGAACGACTGCGTGGGCTCGAGGCCGAAGGTGAGCGGCAGCAGCAGCGCCACCGCCATCGCCGGCCCGATGCCGGGCAGCACGCCGACGAAGGTGCCGAGCAGCACGCCGACGGCGGCGAAGGCGAGGTTCTGCGGCGTGAAGGCGTTGCCCATGCCGTCGAGGAGCAGGTTGAGGGTGTCCATCTAGAGAACCCCGTCCAGGATGCCGGGCGGGAGCGGCACGCCGAGGCCGACGTAGAAGAAGTACCAGCTGCTGACGGAGAGTACGACGCCCACGATCAGGTCGCGCACCAGCGTGCGCGAGCCGAGGGCCCAGGCACAGCCGGCGAACAGCAGCGCGCCGGTGATGGCCCAGCCGACCAGGTTCACCAGCAGCATGTTGAGCACCAAGATGCCGACCAGCTTGCCCACGGTGAGCCAGTCGGGCGGGGTGGTCAGGTCGATGTCCTCGCCCTCCTCGCCCTGGGCGACGTCGCCGCGGGCGGTGGCCATCGCGAGCAGCACGGCGAGCACGACCATGGCGCCGCCGATGACGTAGGGGAACACCCGTGGCCCCACCGGGTCGCCGAACCCCACGTTGAGCCCTCGGGCGTCGATGAGCGTGTAGATGCCGACCAGGGCGAGCGCCGCGGCGAGGAGGTACTGCCCGCGGTCGACGCGGACCGGCTCCGGGGTCCTGGTGGTGGCCATCAGATCAGCCCCAGCTCTTCGAGGGTGCTCGACACCCGTTCGTCCTGCTCCTCGATGAAGGCGGTGAAGTCGTCGCCGGTCTTGAAGTCGTCGGTCCAGCCGTTCGTCGTCAACTGCTCCTGCCATCCCTCCGAGTCGTGCATCGCCTCCAGGTAGCCCACGAGCTCGTCGCGACGCTCCTCGGAGATGTCGGGTGGTGCGAGCACCCCGCGCCAGTTCAAGAAGACCAGCTCGATGCCCGACTCGGTCAGCGTCGGCACGTCGGCGAACATCTCCTGCGGTGAGCGGTCCTCGCCGGAGACCGCCAGCATCCGCAGCTCGCCGTCCTCGATCGAGCCGGCGAACTCGGACGGCCCGGAGAAGCCGGCGTCGATCTTCGCGCCCAGCAACGCGCTCGTGAGCGGCCCGCCGCCGTCGTAGGACACGTAGTTGACGTCGTTGGGGTCGATGCCGACCTCGGCCGCGAGCTGCATCGGGAACAGGTGGTCGGGCCCGCCCGGCGAGGACCCGCCACCGAGGGCCAGTGAGCCCGGGTCGGCGGTCCAGGCCTGCACGAAGTCGTCGACCGTCTGGAACGGCGAGTCGTCGGGCACGAGGATCCCCTCGGGCTCGCTCATCAGCTGCGCGAGCGGGGTGGCGTCCAGGAGGCTGTAGGTGCTGGCGAACGAGTAGGTCGAGCCGACGACGCCGAGCCCCACGGTCATCATCGTGTGCTCGTCGCCGGCCTCGCCGATCAGGTCGGTCATCGCCGCCGCACCCCCGGCGCCGATGACGTTGTCGACGGTGAAGGAGCCGCCGGTGATGTCGTCGTCCTCCATCACGTCCACGGCCGCCCGGCCGGTCAGGTCGTATCCGCCGCCCGGGCTGTTGGGGATGATCATCAGCAGGTCGCGGCTGTCCTCCCCCCGGGTGACCCCGCATGCAGTGAGCGGCATGAGTGCCACCAGCGCTACGAGCATCGACCACCGGCGCGCCTGCTGCTCTCGGTTTCGTCGCACGGGCCCACTGTGCCGCCTACCACCTGCACTGTCGAGCATGGGCCGACCGGTAGCCTCCGCACCATGGGGGTGACCAGGGAGACCGCTGCCGACCCGGCCGCGGAGCGGCTCTGGACCGCGGCCACCGTGATCACCTTCGTGCGCACGGCCATCTCGGTCTCACTCGCGGCCTGGGCGGCGTACGACGGCAACCTCACGCTGCTGGTCGTCGCGCTGGCCGTCTACTGGGTCGGCGACATGCTCGACGGGTTCGTGGCCCGCATCCGCGACGAGGAGACCCGCATCGGTGCGGTGCTCGACATCTTCAGCGACCGCTTCTGCGCCGCCGCCTTCTACATCGGCCTCGCCTGGCTCGAGCCGCACCTCTCCCCCGCGATCTTCGTCTACCTGGCGGAGTTCATGGTCATCGACTGCTTCTTGTCGATCGCCTTCCTGGCGTGGCCGATCCGCAGTCCCAACTACTTCTACGAGGTCGACCGCCGGCTCTGGCTGTGGAACTGGTCCAAGCCGGGCAAGGCCACCAACTCCGCGCTGTTCGCCGTGCTCCTGCTCGTGACCGGCTGGATGTGGCTCGGCCTGGCCATCGCCCTCGCCCTCGTGGTGCTCAAGTGCGTCTCGCTCGGCTGGCTGATGAAGCTGAAGCTGCCGGTCCCGGAGCGGGTCGCTTCGTGAAGCTGCTGGTCGGGACCTTCTTCTTCTCCTTCGGCTCGGCCCTCCTCCCGCTCCTCAACGCCGAGGCCTACGTCGCCGTCGCGGCCAACTCCCATCCCGCGGTGCTGATCGCGCTGATCGCCGCCGTGGGCCAGATGGTCGGCAAGATCCTGTGGTATTACGCCGGCGCCAACGCCGAGAAGCTCCCGTGGCTCCACCGCAAGATGGACCAGCCCAAGGCTCGCGCCAACATGGAGAAGTGGCAGGCACGGACTCAGGGCCGGCCGTGGTTCACTGCGCTCCTGCTCTTCGCGTCGGCGTCGCTGGGCTTCCCGCCCTACGCCGTCATGGCGGCCCTGGCGGGGGTGCTGCGCGTGAACCTGATGGTCTTCCTCGTCACCGGCCTCGTGGGGCGCTTCCTGCGCTTCTGGGTCGTGGCCGCCGCGGCGACGTCAGTGTTCGACCTGGTGCGCTGACACCAGCGTCGGGGCGGACCGGAAGACGAACCGCCGGAACAGGTAGAACCGCGCGCCGAACCCCAGCCCCAGGCCGACGACGTTTGCCGCGAGGTTGTCGGCCACGGCGTTCTCGATGCCGAGGCCGTTGCGGGTCAGCCACAGCAGGGCGACCGGGATCGCCATCGTGGCGACGTTGATCAGCAGGTACGCCGACCGCCCGCCGTCGGCGTGCACCGGCGGGCGGTGCCGGAAGGCCCACGAGCGCGTGCCGCGGTAGCTGACCAGCATGCCGACGGTGTTGGCGACGACGTAGGCGAGGATCGCGTGCTCGGCCATCGGCGCGTCCAGGGCACCCCAGCCGTGCAGCAGGTAGTTGAACAGCACGAACGAGACGAAGGTGGCGACGATCCCGACCGTGGCGAACCTGCTGACCTCGCCCAGCAGTCGGCGTGAGTCCATGGGGCAAGGCTAACGATGAGGGGGCTACTCGACGGGGAGGCCCAGGCCGCGGGCGATGAGCAGCCGCTGGACCTCGGAGGTGCCCTCGCCGATCTCCAGCACCTTGGCGTCGCGGTAGAAGCGCGCGACCGGGTACTCCTCCATGAAGCCGTAGCCGCCGAAGACCTGGGTCGCGATGCGGGTCGCGGTGACGGCCGACTCGGTGGCGTAGAGCTTGGCGACGGCGGCGGCCTGCTTGAAGTCCTTGGTGGAGACCGTCTCGCCCGCCTCCATCCGGTCCCTCATCTCGGCGGCGCGGTAGGTCAGCAGGCGAGCGGCGTCGAGCATGACCTGGAGGTCGGAGATCTGGAAGGCGACCCCCTGCTTGCGCCCGATCGGGCCGCCGAAGGTCTGCCGGTCCCCGGCGTACCGGAGGGACAGGTCCAAGCACGCCTGGATGCAGCCGACGGCCAGCGCGGCGATGGCGACGCGGCCGTCGTCGAGGGTGGCGAGGAACTGCGCGTAGCCGCGGCCCCGTTCGCCGAGCAGGTTGGCCTCGGGCACGCGGACGTCCTCGAAGCTCAGCGGGTGGGTGTCGGAGGCGTGCCAGCCGAGCTTGTCGTAGGCCTTCTCGGCGGTGAAGCCGGGTGTGCCGCTGGGCACGATGATCGTGCTGATCTCGGGCCGTCCGTCCTCGCGCTCGCCGGTGCGGGCGGTGACGGTCACCAGGCTGGTGATGTCGGAGCCGGAGTTGGTGATGAACTGCTTGGCGCCGTTGACGACCCACTCGCCGTCGGAGAGCTGCGCCTTGGTGCGGGTGGCGCCGGCGTCGGAGCCGGCGCCGGGCTCGGTCAGCCCGAAGCCGGCGAGCCGTTCGCCGCTGACCAGGTCGGGCAGCCAGGTCTGCTTCTGCAGGTCCGTGCCGTAGGTGAGGATCGGGTTGATGCCCAGGCCGACGGCCGCCTCGAGGGTGATGCCCATCGACTGGTCGACCCGGCCGATCTCCTCGATGGCCACGCAGAGGCTGGTGAAGCCGCCGTCCTCGCCGGCCAGGCCGGCGCCGCCGTACTCCTCCGGCGCCGTGAGCCCCATCAGGCCGAGGGCGCCCATCTTCTTCACGACATCGGTCGGGAAGTGGTGGTCGCGGTCCCACTGCGCGGCGTACGGCGCGATCTCGGCCTCCGCGAACTCGCGGACGCTGCGGCGGAACATCTCGTGCTCGGGCGACAACTCATAGGCCATGGCCACATGCTAGCCGCGAGGGTTAACGATCGCTAACCATTCGCCGGACCTTCGGTCGTCTTCGGCCGAGCGGGCGATATGGTCGGGCGCGTGCCAGACATCAAGCCGCTGCAGAAGGTCCTGATCGCCAACCGTGGTGAGATCGCGGTGCGGGTGGTGCGTGCGTGCAGGGACGCGGGGATCGGGTCGGTGGCGGTCTATGCCGACCCGGACCGGGATGCGTTGTTCGTGCGGTTGGCCGACGAGGCCCACGCGCTGGGCGGCTCGACCCCGGCGGATACGTACCTCGACATCGCCAAGATCATCGCGGTCGCGCAGAAGACCGGTGCGGACTCGGTGCACCCCGGGTACGGGTTCCTGGCCGAGAACGCCGGGTTCGCCCAGGCCGTGCTCGATGCCGGGCTGGTGTGGATCGGTCCCCCGCCCGAGGCGATCGAGAACCTCGGCGACAAGGTCAGGGCCCGCCACATCGCCGAGCGCGTCGGTGCGCCCCTGGCTCCGGGCACCAAGGACCCGCTCGCGAACGCCGACGAGGCGGTCGCCTTCGCCGAGGAGAACGGCCTCCCGATCGCCATCAAGGCCGCCTTCGGCGGCGGCGGCCGCGGCCTCAAGGTGGCCCGCGAGATGTCGGAGGTCGCCGAGGCGTTCGAATCAGCCGTCCGCGAGGCGGTCTCGGCGTTCGGCCGGGGCGAGTGCTTCGTGGAGAAGTTCCTCGACCAGCCCCGGCACGTGGAGACCCAGTGCCTGGCCGACTCCCACGGCAACGTCGTGGTCGTCTCCACCCGCGACTGCTCCCTGCAACGACGCCACCAAAAACTCGTCGAGGAGGCCCCCGCACCGTTCCTCACCGACGACCAGGTCTCCAGGCTCTACGAATCCTCCAAGGCCATCCTGCGCGAGGCCGGCTACGTCGGCGCCGGGACGTGTGAGTTCCTCGTGGCGAAGGACGGCACCATCTCCTTCCTCGAGGTCAACACCCGCCTCCAGGTCGAGCACTGCGTCTCCGAGGAGGTCACCGGCATCGACCTGGTCCGCGAGATGTTCCGCATCGCCGCCGGCGAGGAGCTCGGCTACGACGACCCCGTCATCCGCGGGCACTCCATCGAGTACCGCATCAACGCCGAGGACGGCGGCGCCAACTTCATGCCCGCCCCCGGCACCCTGACCGCCTGGACCCCACCCACCGGCCCCGGGATCCGCCTCGACGGCGGCTACCAGAACGGCGAGACCGTCCCAGGCGCCTTCGACTCCCTGATCGCCAAGCTCATCGTCACCGGCGCGGACCGTACCCAAGCCCTCGAACGCTCCCGCCGCGCCCTCGCCGAGTTCGTCGTCGACGGCATGCCCACCGTCATCCCCTTCCACCGTGCCGTGGTCGAGGACCCCGCCTTCATCGGCGACGGGCACACCTTCTCGGTCTACACCACCTGGATCGAGACCGACTTCGACAACCAGATCACCCCCTACCCCGGGCACAACCCCGACACCGACGAGCCCGCTGAACGGCACAAGGTCACCGTCGAGGTCGACGGCCGCCGCCTCGAGGTCGTCCTGCCCGGAGGCCTCGGTGGCCTCAACACCGGCCACGGGGCAGCGAAGAAACCCAAGCGCACCGCCCGCACGAAGGCCGCCGCCGCCGCGTCCGGCGACGCCGTGACCAGCCCCATGCAAGGCACCATCGTCAAGGTCGCCGTCAGCGAAGGCGACCACCTCACCGAAGGCGACGTCGTGGTCGTCATCGAGGCCATGAAGATGGAACAGCCCATCAAAGCCCCCAAGACCGGCACCGTCACCGGCCTCCACGCCGAGGTCGGCGCCACCCTCACCCAGGGCGCCGTCATCTGCGAGCTCAAGGACTGAGGACTCGGGCGAGGGGCCTTGGTCTCGAGGCTCCTCGCTGGCGCTCGTCGCACCTCGACCGGCGGCGGTCCCGGTCGCACCTCGACCGGCGGCGTTGACTACTCGCAGAGGCGGCGGGACTCGGCGCTCGTGCAGCTGTCGGTACCGGCCTGGCCCCACACGGTGTCGTGGCCGTTGCCGCCGTCGAGACGGTCGTTGAAGAAGCTCCCGTAGGCGAAGTCGTTGCCGCCGTTCAGCCTGGCGTCGAGCGCGCCCCCGCGAGCCACACCCACCAGCTCACCGGTGTTGGCGCCGGTGAAGTCGACGGAGACGTAGTCGTTGACGACGACCTGCTCGATGCCCTTGACCGTGCCGGCCCCACCGACGGCGGAGTCGATGACCCCGGAGGCGAGGTTGACGCGCACGTTGGGCCGGCTGCCGGGGTCGCCGAACGTGGTGGCGAGCGTCAGGACGTCGATCCCCGAGGAGCCGTCGATCTTGCTGCCGCCGCCGCGGACGACGTTGGCGAACAGCGCGTCGTTGCCGGCGCCGGCGCTGACCTTCGCCGGGTCGCCGGACTGGGCGTAGATGGAGTCGATCTCGGGACCGCCGGAGAGGGAGTCCCGGCCGCGGAAGCTGTAGAGGTAGTCGACACCCTCGCCCCCGGCGAGGGTGTCGTTGTCGTCGCCACCGGGCACGGGTCCCTCGGCCCACAGCACGTCGCCGCCGCCGAGACCGTTGATGGTGTCGCTGCCGCCGCCACCCTCGAGGTAGTCGTCGCGCCCGGAGCCGTTCATGCTGTCGGCGAACCCCGAGCCGATGATGCCGACCTGGCCGGCCGTGACGATGGTGTCGGCGCCGTCTCCGGCGACGGTGCCGGTGGAGCCCGTGGCGCCGAGATTGACCGTGACGGGCACCGGGGAGGTCGCGTAGGTGACGCGGTCCGGGATGGTCTCGTCGCGGCTGTTGCGCGCGTCGGCGACGGGGTCGATGAGGTCGTTCCCGGCGCCCGGGTCGATCAGGTCGCCGACCTTGTGGTCGCCACGACCGTCGAACCAGAAGGCGTCGGCGCCGCCGTAGACCTTGTCGTCACCCGCGCCCGCCACGATGGTGTCGGCGCCGGAGCCCCCGCAGATCACGTCGTTGCCCTCGAGCGCGTCGACGAAGTCGTCGCCGTTGCCGGCCGAGACCACGTCGGGTCCGGAGGTGCCGGTCAGCTTGTCGGGACCGTCGGTGCCGACGATGGTGGCCGGCAGCCCGGCGCAGACCTCGGCGGCGCGGGCCAGCTTGAGACCCGGCTGAGCGGTCGCCGCGGACAGCCCTCGGCCGGCGGTGACGTCCGCCGTACCTGGCGCACCCCACAGCGTCGAGATCGTCACGACCCCGGCCAGGAGAACGAATCGCTTCTTCATGGCACCCCCTTGCGACCGCCAACGGTACGTGACTGGAGTGACGAATGCTGACAAGCGGTGCGCCCCGCGCGTTTCCCGCGCCGGTCCCCCGGCCGGCACGCCCGGGCGGAGGCTCAGTCCGTGAGCGGCATGCCGACGGCGGCCTTGATCTGGTCGGAGGAGTCCCAGTCGTTGACCTGCATCGCGGCCGTGACAAGACCGTCGTGGAGCCAGTAGGCGCGGAAGACGCGCCCGGGCACATCGCCCCGGGTGACCACCTCGTCGTCGCGGCCGCCGCGGCCGACGTACTCCATGCCGAGGTCGTACTGGTCGGTGAAGAAGTACGGCATCCGGTCGTAGGTCTCGGACCCGCCGGCCATGTTGCGCGCGGCCACCTTCGCCTGCTCGATCGCGTTGTCCCAGTGCTCGACGCGGATCCGGCCGAGGGTCGGGTGGTCGTGCGACGCGATGTCGCCGATCGCCCAGATGCGCTCGTCGCTGGTCCGCAGGGTGGCGTCGACCAGCACGCCGTCGTCGACGTCGAGCCCGGCCTCCTCGGCGAGCGTGGTGTCGGGCACCGCGCCGATGCCGACGACGAGGACGTCGCCCTCGATGTCTGCGCCGTCGGTGCGGACCACCACCCCGTCGCCGCGGCGCTCGATGCCGGTGACGCTCGCGCCCAGCCGCAGGTCGACGCCGTGCTCGCGGTGCAGGTCGGCGAACACTCCGGCGACCTGGTCGCCGAGCACGCCCTGAAGAGGCAGGTCTGCTCGCTCGACGACGGTCACCTCCGCGCCGGCCCTGCGCGCCGCCGAGGTGACCTCAAGCCCGATCCAGCCGGCACCGATCACCACGACCCTCGTGCCGGCAGTGAGCCGCGACCGCAGCTGCTCGCTGTCGTCGATGGTGCGGAGGTAGAGCGCGCCGACCGCGTCCGCCTCGGGCAGGTGCCGCGGCTGCGAGCCAGTGGCGAGCAGCAGCGCGTCGTACGACGTGGTGGTGCCGCGGTCGGTGGTGACCGTGCGGGCGTCCCGGTCGATGGCGACGACGCGCTCGCCGGTGTGGAGGTCGACGTCGTGGTCGGCGTACCACTGTCGTTCGTGGCAGCGCACCGACGCGGGCTCCTTGTCGCCCATGAGCACAGACTTCGAGAGCGGTGGCCGCTCGTAGGGCTCGTGGGGCTCGGCGGCGAACACGACGACCTCGCCGTCGAAGCCGGTGTCGCGGAGCTCGGTGGCTGCTGTGGCCGCGGCGAGGCCGCCGCCGACGATGACGATGCGCATGCCCGGGACGCTACTCCCGGCGAGCCACCGGGGATGCGGTCACCTGGGTGAACGTGAACCACGTCGACCGCAGTCCGAGCGCCGAGCGCACGGTGTCCCCGGAGACCGTGACGGTGCCCTGGTCCCCGACGATGGTGAGCTCGTCCACGCGGCCGCCCCACTCCCCGTTGCCGTCGCGGGTGTCGACCACGAGCTGGGTGAGGTTGCCGACCTTCGGCCACTTCGCCTCGATGGCAGCGTCGGTGATCTTCCTGGTCCAGGTGTGCACCGGGTTGCCGGCCCAGCCGTCGTACGGGTCCTCGCGCGCGGCGAGGTAGGGCACCGAGCCCGCTGCCGTCCACCCGCCGCTGCTCGAGGCGAACTGCGTGAACGCCGGCTGCCCGCCCACGGTGAGCGCCTGGCCGGCTGTCGCCGCGATGGCGGCGTCGGAGCTCGGATGCTCGGCCGACTGGCCGCCGTAGACCTGGCAGAACGTGGTGTCGCAGACCTGGTAGTGCCCTGCCCGGGGGTGTGCCCGTTCGTAGGACGCGTAGGAGCGAGCCGCCACGGCCTGGGCGCGCACGGCCTCGGGGCTCCACGTGGCCGGGATCTCCAGCGGCACGACGCCGCGCAGGTAGCGCTCGATGTTGACGATGTTGACGGTGTCGCGAGCCACGCCCCCCGGCGTGGGCGAGGCGGCCCGGAGGCGGCCGCGGTAGGACACCGTGCCCGAGGGCGTCACCAACGCGATCGGCGCGCCCCTCGCGGCGAACTCGCCGTCTCCCGCGAAGGCCATCAGCCGACGCCAGCCCGACGTGCCGGCGCGGTACGAGACGACCGTCTTGCTGCGCTTGTTGGCCACCAGCCGCCACTGGGTGGCGCCGTTGGCCGGAAGCAGCCACTTCTGCCGGGTGACGGTGTTGCGGACGCTGAGGTCCGAGCGGGCGGCGACGACCAGGTCGTCGGAGGTGTCGGCGCTGACCAGCACCTTGATCGGCCCGGTGGCGGTGCCCCACTCGGTGCCGGCGTAGTAGAAGCCGATGATGTCGCGGTAGCCGAGGCCCGCCCGGGCGGCTCCCTCGGCGCCGTACTGGGACATGCCGTGGCCGTGACCGTAGCCGCGGCCGGCGATCGTGATCGACGCTGAGGCCGGCACCGCGAAGACCTCGTTGGTGGCGACGCTCTTGGCCAGCGACGGCGACTGCATCGAGAGTCCCATCGGCAGTGCCAGGACCGCCGTCGCCGCGACCAGCAGCCTGATCGTGCCGACTCGGACGGGGCTCATGGCGCACTCTTCCTGGGTCTGGTGTGGCGACTGATGCTCGATGGGACCACGCCTGTCACAGCAGTCTCAATGGAATGTCTACAATTACAGTCGTGTAATTCGAGGCGGCCTCGGAGCGAGTGACCGGAGTACGGACCGGTAACCGGGCTGGCGGACACTCGGGCCGCGGGTGGGTAGCCTGCGCGCATGTTCTCCAAGGTCCTGGTCGCCAACCGCGGTGAGATCGCGATCCGCGCCTTCCGCGCCGCCTACGAGCTGGGCGCGGAGACGGTTGCGGTCTTCGCGTACGAGGACCGGCTCTCGGAGCACCGGCTCCGCGCCGACGAGGCCTACCAGATCGGCGAGCGCGGCCACCCCGTCCGCGCCTACCTGGACCCTGACGGCATCGTCGCGGTCGCCCTGCGTGCTGGGGCCGACGCGATCTACCCGGGCTACGGGTTCCTCTCCGAGAACCCCGGCCTGGCCGAGGCGTGCGCCGACGCCGGCATCACCTTCGTGGGTCCCACCG
The DNA here is from genome assembly GCF_049897745.1 of Nocardioides sp. LHG3406-4. Taxonomy (NCBI): domain Bacteria; kingdom Bacillati; phylum Actinomycetota; class Actinomycetes; order Propionibacteriales; family Nocardioidaceae; genus Nocardioides; species Nocardioides sp. LHG3406-4. Next base: position 240,301 of record NZ_JAFCWV010000006.1, on the reverse strand, counting down.
CGGAGGTGCTCACCCTCACCGGCAACAAGGCCCGGGCCATCGCGGCGGCCCGCGCGGCCGGCGTACCCACGCTGGCCAGCGTCGAGCCGTCGACCGACGTCGAGGCGCTGGTCGAGGCGGCCCGCGAACTGCCCTTCCCGGTGTTCGTGAAGGCGGTCGCGGGTGGCGGCGGCCGGGGGATGCGCCGGGTCGACGACCCCGCCCACCTGCCCGAGGCCATCGAGACCTGCATGCGCGAGGGCGAGGGCGCCTTCGGCGACCCCACCGTGTTCATCGAGCAGGCGGTGGTCGACCCGCGGCACATCGAGGTGCAGATCCTCGCCGACGGGCAGGGCCAGGTGATGCACCTCTTCGAGCGCGACTGCTCGGTGCAGCGCCGGCACCAGAAGGTGGTGGAGATCGCCCCGGCTCCGCACCTCGACCCTGCGCTGCGCGACCGGATGTGCGCCGACGCGGTGCGCTTCGCCCGCGAGATCGGCTACCGCAACGCCGGCACCGTGGAGTTCCTCCTCGACCCGGCCGGCAACTACGTCTTCATCGAGATGAACCCGCGCATCCAGGTCGAGCACACGGTGACCGAGGAGATCACCGACGTCGACCTGGTGCAGAGCCAGCTGCGGATCGCCTCCGGTGAGACCCTCGACGACCTCGGCCTCTCCCAGGAGTCGCTGGTCATCAGGGGCGCGGCGCTCCAGTGCCGGATCACCACGGAGGATCCCGCCAACGGCTTCCGTCCCGACACCGGCAAGATCACGACCTACCGCTCGCCCGGCGGCGCGGGGGTGCGGATCGACGGCGGTACGACGTACACCGGCGCCGAGGTCAGCGCGCACTTCGACTCGATGCTGGCCAAGCTCACCTGTCGTGGGCGCACCCACGAGATCGCGGTGCAGAAGGCCCGGCGGGCGCTCGCGGAGTTCCGCATCCGCGGGGTCTCGACGAACATCGCGTTCCTGCAGGCGGTGCTCGCCGACGCCGACTTCGTCGACGGGCGGGTGACCACGTCGTTCATCGAGGACCACCCCCAGCTGCTCGCGACCCGGACCTCCGGCGACCGCGGCACCAAGCTGCTCGCCCACCTGGCCCACGTCACGGTCAACCAGCCACACGGACCGGCGCCGGTCAGCATCGACCCGGCCAGCAAGCTGCCGCCGGTGGACCTGAGCGTGCCCGCGCCCGACGGCACCCGCCAGCTCCTGCTCGCCGAGGGGCCGGAGGAGTTCGCGCGCCGGCTGCGGACGCAGACGCAGGTGGCGGTGACCGACACGACGTTCCGGGACGCCCACCAGTCGCTGCTGGCGACCCGGGTCCGCACCCGTGACCTGCTGCAGGTCGCCGGGCACGTCGCCCGCACGACGCCGCAGCTGTGGTCGCTCGAGGCCTGGGGCGGGGCGACGTACGACGTCGCGCTGCGGTTCCTGGCTGAGGACCCGTGGGACCGGCTGGCCGCGCTGCGCCAGGCCGTGCCGAACGTCTGCCTGCAGATGCTCCTGCGCGGGCGCAACACCGTGGGCTACACGCCGTACCCCACCGAGGTCACGAACGCCTTCGTGCAGGAGGCCGCGGCCACCGGCATCGACGTCTTCCGGATCTTCGACGCCCTCAACGACGTCGAGCAGATGCGACCGGCGATCGAGGCGGTCCGCGCGACCGGCAGCACCGTCGCGGAGGTGGCGCTGTGCTACACCGGCGACCTGTCGAGCCCCGACGAGAGGCTCTACACCCTCGACTACTACCTCGCCCTGGCCGAGCGGATCGTCGAGGCCGGTGCCCACGTGCTCGCCATCAAGGACATGGCCGGCCTGCTCCGCGCACCAGCCGCCCGCACGCTCGTCACCGCGCTGCGCGAGCGCTTTGACCTGCCGGTGCACCTGCACACCCACGACACCCCCGGCGGACAGCTCGCGACCCTGGTCGCCGCCATCGACGCAGGGGTCGACGCCGTCGACGCCGCCACCGCCTCCATCGCCGGGACCACCTCCCAGCCGGCCCTGTCGGCGCTCGTCTCGGCGACCGACCACTCCGCCCGGGAGACCGGCCTCTCCCTCGACGCGGTCTGCGCGCTCGAGCCCTACTGGGAGGCCACTCGCCGCGTCTACGCACCCTTCGAGTCCGGGCTGCCCTCACCGACCGGGCGCGTCTACACCCACGAGATCCCCGGCGGACAGCTCTCCAACCTGCGCCAGCAGGCCATCGCCCTGGGTCTGGGCGAGAAGTTCGAGCAGATCGAGGACATGTACGCCGCCGCCAACACCATCTTGGGCAACGTCGTGAAGGTGACGCCGTCCTCGAAGGTGGTCGGCGACCTCGCCCTGCACCTGGTGGCGGTCGGAGCGGATCCCGAGGTCTTCGAGGAGAACCCCGACAAGTTCGACATCCCGGACTCGGTGATCGGCTTCCTCAACGGCGAGCTCGGCGACCCGCCCGGCGGCTGGCCCGAGCCGTTCCGCAGCAAGGCCCTGGCCGGCCGCACCTGGAAGCCGCCCGCCTCCGAGCTGACCCGGGAGCAGTCGGCACGGCTGGCCACCCATCCCCGCGAGACGCTCAACGAGCTGCTCTTCCCGGGCCCCACCGCCACCTTCCTCGAGTCCCGGCAGACCTACGGCGACGTGTCCGTGCTGCCGACCCTCACCTACCTCTACGGCCTCAAGCAGGGCGAGGAGATCGAGGTCGAGATCTCCCCGGGCAAGCGGATCCTCTTCGGCCTCCAGGCGGTCAGCGAACCCGACGAGCGCGGCTTCCGCACCCTGATGGCCACCATCAACGGCCAGCTCCGCCCCGTGTCGGTGCGCGACACGTCGGTCGCCGCGGAGGTCACCGCCGCCGAGAAGGCCGACCCGTCGGTGCCCGGACAGGTCGCCGCACCCTTCCAGGGCGCGGTGACGCCGGTGGTGGCCGAGGGCGACACCGTCGCGATGGGCGACACCGTCGCGACGATCGAGGCCATGAAGATGGAGGCCTCCATCACCGCCCCGGTGGCGGGCCGGGTCGCCCGCCTCGCGATCACCTCGACCCAGGCCGTCGAGGGCGGCGACCTGGTGCTCGTGCTGGAGGCCTGAGCCCGCACCCGGTGCTGACGGCTGCGGTCCGGCGCCCACTCCCCGTACCCTGGCCGCCCAGACCATCGGGGGTACGCGGAAGGGGTTGGGGGACGACGCAAGGGACCGCCATCGGACGGGCGTCAGTCGTCGCGCAGCCTCGCGTAGAGGTGCTGCAGCGAGTCCGACACCGCCGTCACGGCGAACACCGCCGCCCAGGTGCGCGCGGGGCGCGGGGCGAGCGCGAGCGACGCGACGTACCCCGTCCCGACCCAGACGGCGAGGCAGAAGGGGCAGGTGAGCAGCTCCCCCACCGTGTGCCGCGCACCGTGCGAGCCCCGGGCGGCCTCGTCGTGCTCCGCGGACCCGGCCGGCCGCTCGAACCGCGTGAACGGGGCCCGCAGCGGGCTCGTGACCGACGCCTTAGACAGGAGGCGGGTGAACTTGTGGGTGGCCAGACCGCCGAGGACGACGTCGGCCACGGTGTAGCGCTCGGGCAGGCCGCGGCCCGCGGTCCGGGACGCCGCGACCAGGACGCCGACCGTCGCGGCGTACGTCGCCAGGCTGCCGGCGAACCCGGCCAGGTTGACCTGCCCCTGCGGATCGTAGGAGCGGGCGATCCTGGCGACCGCGCTCCCGGCGTGCTCGAGGTGGAAGGCGCTGACACCCTCGGTCACAACACTCATCACCTCCGTTACCCCCTCGTGGGCGTCTCACTCGCGATGGGAGGCGCCGATGTGCCGACACGCCGGGCCGGGTGCTGGTGCATGCTGGTCGCCCCGCAGGGGCACATGGTGGCCAGCGAGATCGTTCGTGGAGAGTGAGACATCGGTGAGACCAAGGTGGAACGGCGGACCGGCCGAGATCGTGCTCGTCAGGCACGGGCACAGCGTCGGGAACCTCGCAGACTCCCGGGCCCGTGAGTCCGGGGCCGAGCGTCTCGACCTCGACGCCCGGGACGCCGACGTCGAGCTGTCGGACACCGGGCAGGCGCAGGCTGACGCCCTGGGCGCCTGGCTCGGCCGGGCCGGGCAGGACGCCCTGCCCACCGTGGTGATCAGCTCGCCGTACCGCCGGGCCGCCGAGACCGCACGCCGCGTCGTCGCCGACCACGACCTCGACCTGGTGCTCGATGAGCGGCTGCGCGAGCGCGACCTCGGGGTCTTCGACGGGCTCACCGGGCGCGGCATCAAGGCGAAGTACCCCGAGGAGGCCGAACGGCGCGTGAAGCTCGGGAAGTTCTACTACCAGCCCCCTTCGGGCGAGAGCTGGGCCGACGTCGTGCTGCGCGTCCGCAGCCTGCTCGACGACCTGCGCCACGGCTACGACGACGCCCGGATCTGGCTGTTCAGCCACCAAGCGGTGATCAGCAGCTTCCGCTACGTGCTCGAGGGCATCTCCGAGGAGGAGCTGTTGGAGATCGACCGGAGCACCCCCATCCCCAACGCCTCCTTCACGACGTACCGCCGCCAGGGCGACTCCTTCGAGCTGGACTCCTTCGCCGACACCACGGCGGTCGACAAGGCCGACGTCGAGGTCACCGAGCAGCCGAGGCACGACGGCGACCAGGAGACCGACAGAGCAGCCACGGAGGCACAGTGAGCGCCGGCGGCCCGACCACGGTCACCCCGGCGACGCTGCGCGACTGGCAGCTCCCCGCACCCGGCTCGGGGAAGGGTGCCCGCGGCGAGGTGCTCGTCCTGGGCGGGAGCAGCGGTACGCCGGGGGCCGTGCTGCTCGCGGGCGAGTCCGCGCTGCGCGCCGGGGCGGGCAAGCTCGTGCTGGCGACGGTGGAGGACGTCGCCGCGGCGCTGGCCGTGGCCGTGCCCGAGTCGATGGTGCTGGGCCTCCCCCGCACCGAGGAGGGAGAGGTGTCACCCGGCTCCGCGCGGCTCCTGCAGCCGCGACTGGAGACGGCTGACGTCCTCGTCGCGGGCCCCGGAGTGACCGACCCGCAGGCCGCCGTCGACCTGATGGCCGCCGTGCTGCCCGACGTCACGGGCTCGCTGGTGCTCGACGCGCTCGGCTCGGCGTACCTCACCGAGCACCCCGAGGGGCTGCACCACCTCGAGGGCCGGGCGGTGCTGACCGTCAACCCGACCGAGCTGGCCCGGACCGCGCACTGCGACGAGGCCGAGGTCGAGGAGGACCCCTGGGGCCCCGCCACCCGGGTGGCGAGGCGGTCGCGCGTGGTGGTGCTCTGCGGTGGCAGCACCAAGTACGTCGTCACGCCCGACGGCGATGCCTGGACCGTCCAGGGCGGCGGCCCCGGCCTCGGTGTCTCCGGCTCCGGAGACACACAGGCGGGCATCGTCGGCGGGCTGACGGCCCGGGGCGCGGAGCCGGCCCAGGCCGCGGTCTGGGGCGCCTACCTGCACGCCCGGGCCGGCGAGCGGCTCGGCGCCGCCGTGGGCGTCGTGGGCTACCTGGCCCGGGAGATCCCCGAGCAGGTCCCCCGCGTCCTGGTGGAGCTGCAGGCCTGACCCCTCCGGATCGGCCCGCGATCGGGCAGGCGGATCAGACGTGGTGGAGCCGGCGGGCCGCCTCGGCGATGGAGCCGCTCAGCGAGGGGTAGACCGTGAAGGCCTGGGCGAGCTGGTCGGCGGTCAGCGACTCCGCGACCGCGATCGAGACCGGATGGATCAGCTCGGACGCGCGCGGGCCGACCACCACCCCGCCGACCACGATGCCAGTGCCGGGGCGGCAGAAGAGCTTCACGAAGCCGTCGCGCACGCCCTGCATCTTGGCGCGCGGGTTGCCGGCCAGCGGCAGCATGACCGTCTCGCTGAGGATCTCCCCCGCTTCGACCGCCTGCTGCGACCACCCCACCGTGGCGATCTCGGGCGCGGTGAAGACGTTGGAGGAGACCTTCTTCAGGTCCAGCGGGGCGACGGCGTCGCCCAGGAAGTGCCACATCGCGATGCGCCCCTGCATGGCCGCGACGGAGGCGAGCATGAGCACGCCGGTGCAGTCGCCCGCGGCGTAGACCCCGCGCGCGGAGGTGCGCGAGACCCGGTCGACCACGATGAAGCCACCCTCGTCGAGCTGGACGCCGCTCTCCTCGAGGCCGAGGTCGGCAGTGTTGGGCACCGAGCCCAGAGCCAGGATGCAGTGCGAGCCCTGCACGCTCCGGCCGTCGGTCAGGGTGACCGTCACGGTGTCGCCCTCGCGCGACACCGACTCCATCCGCGACTTCTTGAGCACGTTCATGCCGCGGCGGGTCGAGACCTCCTCCAGCACCGCCGACGCGTCGGCGTCCTCGCCGGGCAGCACCCGGTCGCGCGATGACACCAGCGTGACGTCGATGCCCAGCGCCAGGTAGGCGGAGGCGAACTCAGCGCCCGTGACGCCCGAGCCGACCACGATCAGGCTCTCCGGCACCTCGGGGATGTCGTAGACCTGCTCCCAGGTCAGGATCCGCTCGCCGTCCGGCTGCGCGGACGGCATCGTGCGCGGGGCGGCGCCGGTCGCGAGGAGCACGGCATCGGCCTCGAGGGTCTCCTCGCCGCCATCGGCCAGGGAGACCTGCACCCGGTCGGGGCCGGCCAGCCGGCCCCGGCCGCGGACGACCCGGACGCCCTCCTTCTCGAGACGGCGCGCGATGTCGGCGGACTGGTCGGCGGCAAGCTGCTTGACGCGGGCGTTGATCCGGCCCAGGTCGACCTGGATCGTGGTGGCGGTGTCGCCCTCGTGGTCGTGGAAGTTGACCCCGAGCTCGGCGGCCGAGGCGACCTCGGTCATCAGCTCGGCGGTGGCGATGAGGGTCTTGCTCGGCACGCAGTCGGTGAGCACCGCCGAGCCGCCGATCCCGTCGCTGTCGACGACGGTGACCCGAGCGCCGAGCTGGGCCGCGACCAGGGCGGACTCGTAGCCGCCCGGGCCGCCGCCGACGATGACGACGTGGTGGTCTGTGCTCATTGGGGGCTCATCTTGGGCTCATCTCGCACTCATCACAGGTTGATCATGTGGCCGGCGATCCCCTCGACCGCTTCCTTCATGGCCTCCGACAGCGTCGGGTGGGCGAAGACGTTGCGGGCCACCTCGTCGGCCGTGAGGTCCCACTGCTGGGCCAGCGTGAGGGCGGGCAGCAGCTCGGTGACCTCCGGGCCGATCATGTGCGCGCCCAGGATCTCGTTGTAGGTGGCGTCCGCGACGATCTTCACGAAGCCGACGCCCTCGGCCATGCCGCGCGCCTTGCCGTTGGCGGAGAACGGGAACGACGAGACCTTCACGTCGTACCCCTTCTCCTTGGCCTGCGCCTCGGAGTAGCCGAACGACGCGATCTGCGGCTGGCAGAACGTCGCGCGCGGGATCATGTCGAAGTTGATCTCGACGGTCTCGGCGTCGGCGATGGTCTCGGCGGCGACCACCCCCATCGCCTCGGCGGTGTGGGCGAGCATCAGCTTGCCCGTGACGTCGCCGATGGCGTAGACGCCCTCGACGTTGGTGCGCCCGCGGGCGTCGACGGCGATGGCGCCGCGGTCGGTGAGCTCCACGCCCGCGGCCTCGAGGCCGAAGCCCTCGACCCGGGGGGCGAAGCCGAACGCGGCGAGCATCTTGTCGGCCTCCAGCACCTGCTGGTCGCCGCCGGCCGCCGGGCTGACCGTGACCTTCACGCCCGAGCCGGTGTCCTCGACGCCGTCGACCTTCGTCGACAGCAGCACCTTCACGCCGAGCTTCTTGTACTGCTTGAGCAGCTCCTTCGACACGTCGGCGTCCTCGGTGGGCACCATCCGGTCGAGGAACTCCACGATGGTCACGTCGACGCCGAAGTTCTTCATCACGTAGGCGAACTCCACGCCGATGGCGCCGGAGCCGCCGATGATGACCGAGCCGGGCAGTCCGGCGTCGAGGATCTGCTCCTCGTAGGTCACCACGTTGTCGCTGACGCTCATGCCGGGCAGCATCCGGACGGTGGCGCCGGTGGCCAGGATCAGGTTGTCGCAGGAGTACGACGAGGTGGAGCCGTCGTCGCTCTTGACGTCGAGCGACTTCGGCCCGGTGAGGGTGCCCCAGCCGTCGATCTCGGTGATCTTGTTCTTCTTCATCAGGAAGTGCACGCCCTTGGCGCTGGCGTCGGCCACGCTGCGGCTGCGCTGGTGCGAGACCGCGAAGTCCATCGTCGGCTCACCGGAGATGCCGAAGGTCTTCGCCTCGGAGGTGATGATGTGCGCGATCTCGGCGTTGCGCAGCAGCGCCTTGGACGGGATGCACCCGACGTTGAGGCAGACGCCGCCCCAGTACTTGCGCTCGACCACGGCCACGGACTTGCCGAGCTGCGAGGCGCGGATCGCGGCGACGTACCCACCGGGTCCGGCGCCGAGGACGATGACATCGAAGTGGGATTCGCTCACCGCCCCAGCCTATTGCCCCGTGGTAGCCCCCGGCGAGCCGGTCGGCACGCGCCGCGACGACCCGCGGGCCGATACCCTCACCCCGTGACGCTCTACGCCGCCTACGGGACGAACCTCGACCCCGCGCGCATGGGCGAGCGCTGCCCGCACTCACCGCTGCGCACCACCGGCTGGATGACCGGCTGGCGGCTCACGTTCGGCGGCGAGGACCTCGGCTGGGACGGCGCGCTGCCGACGATCGTCGAGGACCCGATCGACCAGGTCTTCGTCGCGGTGTACGACGTCACGCCGGAGGACGAGACCTCCCTGGACGGGTGGGAGAGCGCCGACACCGGGCTCTACCGCAAGACCAAGGTGCGCGTCTCGACGCTGACCGGCGAGCTGCTGGTGTGGGCCTACGTCCTCGACGCCTACGAGGGCGGGCTGCCGTCCGCCTCGCTGCTCGGCCTGCTGGCCGACGCCGCCGAGGCGGCGGACGCACCGGCCGACTACGTCGCTGCGCTGCGGCGGCGCAACTGCCGCTCGACCGGTCTCTGAGGCCCTCCACCCGGCGGCAACGCTCGACGCGTCTTTACGGCGGCTGGTAGACAAGCCCGACAAGGCGGGCACCGGCAGGAGCCCGAAGGGACCTTGACGGCCTGGAAGGAGCGCGGAGCGTGCCTCAGGCAGCCGAGCGGCAGCGCCGGATCGCGGAGCGGTTGGCCGGCCAGCACGTCCTGCTCACGGGCGTGACCGGCTTCGTCGGCGAGGCCCTGCTGGAGCTGCTGCTCGCCGAGGCCCCCGACACCACCCTGACCCTGCTCGTGCGGGCCAAGGACTCGACCAGTGGCACGGACCGGGTGACCGCCCTGCTCGGCAAGCCGGTCTTCGCGCAGAGCGTCGACCGGGCCGGAGGCGTCGAGGCGCTGCTGCGCAGCCGGGTGCGGGTGCTCGAGGGCGACCTGGCCGAGGTGCCCGCGCTCCCTGGCGACCTCGACGCGGTCGTGCACTGCGCCGGCGACGTCTCCTTCGACCCGCCCGTCGACGAGGGCTTCCGCACCAACGTGGTCGGCACCCGCGCCCTGCTCGAGCGGGTCCGCGAGGTCGGCGACCAGGTCCACTACGTGCACGTCTCCACGGCGTACGTCGCGGGCCGTCGGCGGGGCGCGATCCCCGAGGAGCCGGTCGCCCACGACGTCGACCTCGAGGCCGAGCTGGCCTGGGGCCTGGCCCAGCGGCGCGTGGTCGAGCACACCTCACGCTCCGCCGACCACCTGGCCCGCTCCCGCGCCCGTGCGGAGCGGCGGCACGGCCGGGCCGGGCTGATCACCGCAGCCGCGGCGACGGAGGAGGACCGCAGGACCTGGGTCACCCGGCAGCTCGTCCGGATCGGCACCGAGCGCGCCCGCTCGCTCGGCTGGACCGACTGCTACACCTTCACCAAGGCGCTGGGCGAGCGGGTGGTGGAGGGACACGCCGGCCGGGCCCCGGTCACGATCGTGCGGCCGAGCATCATCGAGTCGGCGCTCCGCAGGCCCTACCCGGGCTGGATCGAGGGCTTCAAGATGGCCGAGCCGCTGATCCTCGCCTACGGCCGGGGCGAGCTGCCGGAGTTCCCCGCGGCGGGCGACACCATCGTCGACATCGTCCCCGTCGACCACGTGGTCGCCGCGATCGCCGCGGCGGTGGCTCACCCCCCGGAGCCGGGCGCGCCGTCGTACCTCCACGTCTGCTCGGGGTCGCGCAACCCGCTCACGTTCCGCTGTCTCTACGAGAGCGTCCGCGCCTACTTCGACGAGCACCCCTTCGAGGTGGGCGACCGCGGGGCGGCCCGGCTGCCCGACTGGCGCTTCCCCGGCGCCCAGTCCGTGGAGCGGCTGCTCGCCACGAGCGAGCGTGCGCACCGGGCCGCCGACTACCTCGTCGGGCACGCGCCCCGGTCGGACCGGGCGCGCGACCTCGCCCGCAAGCTCGACCGGCAGGGCCGGCGGCTGGAGTTCCTGCGCCGCTACCTCGACCTCTACCGCGAGTACGCCGAGGCGGAGCTCCGCTTCGACGACGGGCACACCCGGGCCCTGCTCGACCGCCTGCACCCCGACGACCGTGCCGCGTTCGGCTTCGACGTCGACGACATCGACTGGGACCACTACCTCCGCGAGGTGCACTGTCCCGCGGTCACCGCACCGATCCGCGACCTCGACGAGCTGCGCCGGGCGCGTCCCAAGGGCGCCGCCGGCACCCTCGGGCCGGTCCAGCCGGGCGAGCAGCGCACGGCGGCCTTCTTCGACATGGACGGCACGCTGCTCTCGTCCAACGCCATCGAGACCTACCTGTGGATGCGGCTCCAGGAGCTGTCCCCCGCCGAGCGACTCGGGGAGCTGGGCCGGATCGCCGCGCGGGTGCCGGGCCTGGTGCGGGCCGAGCGCCGCGAGCGGAGCGCCTTCCTGCGGTCGATCTACCGCGAGTACGCCGGGGCCCGGCTGGCCGACCTCGACACCGTCGTCGACGAGGTCCTCACCGACCACGTCCTCGCGCGGCTCGCCCCGGCCGCCGTACGCCGGATCCGCGAGCACCGCGCGGCCGGCCACACCACGGTGCTCATCACCGGGGCGATCCGCCCGCTGACCCGGCCGCTGGTCCCCCTCTTCGACCACATCGAGGCCGCCGACCTCGCCGTCGACGACCGGGGCACCTGCACCGGCTTCCTCGCGGCGTCGCCGCTGGTGGGCGAGTCGAGGGCGGCATGGATGCGCCAGTGGTCGGCGACCCACGGGATCGACCTGGCGGCCAGCTACGGCTACGCCGACAGCCACTCCGACCTCCCGCTGCTGGCCGCGGTCGGGAACCCCGTCGCCGTGCGCCCCGACGTCTCCCTGTCCCGGCACGCCCGGCGGCACCACTGGCCGACCGTCGACTGGGCGAGCCCGAGCGCCGCCGCCCGGCCGGTCAACCCCGCGGGAGTACGCCGATGATGCTGGCCCTGCAGATGTACCGCTCCCTCCCCCGGCACCTGGCCGGACGCGCCGTCGGCGACCGGCTGCCGGGCATCCTCTCGGGGTTCGCGGCTCCCCTGCGGCTGGTCACCATCGACGAGCCGAGCGTCGACCGGCCGGGCTGGGCCCGGCTTCGCAGCCGGCTCTCCGGGGTGTGCGGCTCCGACCTCGGGGCGCTGTCGGGCCGGACCAGCCTCTACTTCTCCGGCCTGGTCTCGATGCCGTTCGTCCCGGGTCACGAGGTGGTCGCCGACCTGGTCGAGGACTGCGAGGACCTCGCCGCCGGCACCCGGGTGGTGGTCGACCCGGTGCTGGCGTGCGCCGCCCGCGGGGTCGAGCCGTGCGAGGCGTGCGCCACGGGCGCGACCAACAGGTGCGCGCGGATCACGGTCGGTCACCTCCCGCCCGGCCTGCAGACGGGCTTCTGTGCCGGCACGGGCGGCGGCTGGGGCGAGGTCCTGGCAGCCCACCGCAGCCAGCTGCATCCCGTCCCCGAGGGCTACTCCGACGAGCAGGCGATCCTGATCGAGCCGATGGCGTGCGCCGTCCACGCCGCGCTGCGCGCCCGGGTCGAGGAGAACGCCCGGGTGCTGGTGAGCGGCGCGGGATCCGTGGGCCTGCTCACCACCCTCGCCCTGCGCAGCCTCACCGGCGCCGGCGAGATCACCGTGGTCGCCAAGCACGCGCACCAGCGCGAGCTGGCGCTCCAACTCGGCGCCACCGAGGTGGTGGCACCCGGCGAGGCACTCCGCCGGCTGCGCCGGTCCACCGGTGCCTTCCAGGTCAAGCCGGAGCACTCGTCGCCGTACCTGCTCGGCGGGGTGGACGTGGCCGTCGACGCCGTGGGCAGCAGGCAGTCCATGGAGACGGCCCTGCACGCCACCCGCGCGGGAGGCCGGGTCGTGCTGTCGGGGATGCCGGCGGCCGCCGACCTCTCGGCGGCGTGGTTCCGCGAGCTCGAGGTGGTCGGCTCCTACTCCTCCGCGCAGCGCGAGCACGACGGCCGCGGCGCCTTCGACATCGCGACCGAGCTCGTCGCCGGCGACGCGGTCGGCCGGCTGGCCAAGTCAGTGGCGTGCTACCCGCTGCACCGGTGGCGGGAGGCGCTCGACCACGCCCATGGCGCCGGCCGGCTCGGCACCGTCAAAGTGGCATTCGACCCGAGGAGACAAGGGGTGAGCCGACCATGAGCCGACCAGGCTTCGTGCTCGAGGTGGACGACCGGACCCCGCCGCTGGTGGTCCACGAGGGCCAGGGATTCCGGCTGGAGACCTTCCCGCTGGGCACCCGGGTGATCTACCCGCCCGAGTCGCTGCCCGGGATCGCCGACGTCGACGCGGCGATCCAGGAGGCGCTGCTGCACCCGGTCGACGCCGACCCGCTGCCGGCCAAGCTGCGGCCGGGCATGCGTCTCACCATCGCCTTCGACGACGTGTCGCTGCCGCTGCCGCCCATGCGCGCACCCGACATCCGGCAGCGCATCATCGAGGCCGTACTCACCATGGCCGCCGACGCCGGCGTCGACGACGTGCAGATCGTCGCCGCCAACGCGCTGCACCGGCGGATGACCGACGCCGAGCTGCGGCACATCGTCGGCGAGCGGGTCTTCCGCTCGTTCCATCCCCAGGGCGCGCTCACCAACCACGACGCCGAGGACCGCGACAACCTGCTCCACGTCGGCCAGACCGACCGGGGCGAGGACGTCGAGATCAACCGCCGGGCCGCGGAGTCGGACCTGCTGGTCTACGTCAACGTCAACCTCGTCGCCATGGACGGCGGGCACAAGTCCGTGCCGATCGGGCTCGCGTCGTACAAGAGCCTGCGGCACCACCACAACGCCAAGACCATGGTCCGCTCGCACTCCTTCATGGACCACACGAAGTCGCACCTGCACCTCTCGGCCTGGCGGATGGGGCGGCTCCTCAAGGAGCACCTCGACATCTTCCAGATCGAGACGACCCTCAACAACGACGTCTTCCCAGCGCCCTACGACTTCCTGATGAAGCGCGAGTGGGAGTGGGGCGTCCGTGACCAGGCCTCGATGCTGGGCGTACGCCGCGGCCTGGCCGCCGCGCCCCGGCGGCTCAAGCACAAGCTCTTCCACGACATCCGGGCGCCGTACGGCCTGACAGGCGTCCACGCCGGTGACACCGAGGCGGTGCACGAGCGCACCATCGCCGCCGTGCACCGGCAGCAGCTCGTCGAGGTGAAGGGGCAGAGCGACGTGCTCGTGATGGGAGTCCCCTACCTCGGGCCCTACAACGTGAGCTCCTCGATGAACCCGGTCCTGGCCACCTGCATGGGGCTGGGCTACTACTTCAACTCCTACCGCGGCCAGCCCGTGGTTCGTCGCGGCGGGGCGGTGATCCTCTACCACCCGCTGAACGAGGGCTTCGACCAGCTGCACCACCCCAGCTACGTCGACTTCTACGACGAGATCCTGGCCGAGTCGACCGACCCGGCGGTGATCGAGGCGAAGTACGAGGAGCAGTTCGCCACCGACCCGTGGTACATCCACCTCTACCGCACCTCCCACGCCTACCACGGCGTCCACCCGTTCTACATGTGGTACTGGGCGGCGCACGCCATGGACCACGTCGACGACGTGGTGTGGGTCGGCGCCGACCGGAAGGTCGCCCAGCGACTGGGCTTCCGGGCGGCGTCCACGCTCGCCGACGCGCTGGAGATGGTGTCGGGCACCGTGGGCACCAGCCCGTCGATCTCCTACCTGCACAACCCGCCCCACCTGATCGCGGACCTGTCGTGAACTGGCTTCGCGACGGTGTCGCCGACGTGCGCACGGTCGCCGACGGCTGGCGCTGGGGACGGCGGTCCCAGGTGCCTCGGTCGGCCGAGGCCTTCGTGCCTCCGGCGCGTACGACGGTCTTCCGCACCGCCTGGGCCCGCCGCCCGGCGGCCCGCGTGGCGCGCGAGGTGGCGCAGAGGGCCGGGCTCGAGCCGCTGTTCCGCTCGCAGGTGCGCACCCACGTCGAGGGGCTGGACGTGCTCGAACGCCTGGAGGGGCCGGTCATCTTCGTGGCCAACCACGCGAGCCACCTGGACACCCCGCTGATCCTGCTGTCCCTGCCCGACGAGTGGCGCAGGCGGACCGCCGTCGCGGCGGCCGCCGACTACTTCTTCGACACCTGGTGGCGGGCCGTCGGGTCGGCGGTGGTCTTCAACACCTTCCCGATCGAGCGGCGGGGCGGCACCATGGCCACCACGCCGGACGAGGTGCTCGCCGACGGCTGGTGCCTGGTCATCTTCCCCGAGGGCACCCGGTCGCCCGACGGCTTCGTGGGCAAGTTCCAGCTGGGTGCTGCCCACCTCGCGGTGAAGAACGGGGTGCCGGTGGTGCCGATCGCGCACCGCGGCACGTTCGCGGCCATGCCCCGCGGACAGAGCTGGCCCAGCCCCGGTCGGCGCCGCCTCACCGTGCGCTTCGGGGACCCGGTGCGCCCGCAGCCGGGCGAGTCGGCCCGCGACCTCGCGCCCCGGATCAGGCAGGCCGTCGCCACCCTCCTCGACGAGGAGCAGAGCACCTGGTGGGAGGCGCGGAGGCGGCAGGCGGCTGGCAGCACTCCGGACCCCGCCGGACCCGACCTGGCCCGGTGGCGGCGGGTGTGGGAGCAGACGGCCCCGGTCGCCGATCCGGGCGCGGCCGGCCGGACTCGCGCCTGGGCTGGTCGACGCCGTTCCTGATCCCCGGCCGTCCGGGAACCATGGACGGCCGGCGCGGTTGCGAGGCGGGATCCGTCAGACTGTCTGCGCGATTCGCCCGGCGCGAGCTGGCGCCTCAGGCGGATGAACCGGTGGGAAGGGAATCAGCATGGTCTTGCTGCTGACTGCAGAGGAGCTGCATGGACTCATCACCTTCGAGGAGGCAATCGCCGCCCTTGAACATGCGTGTCGAGATTGGGCGGATGATCCGGCTCTGTGTGAGCCCCGGCACCGGGTCTTCGCCCCGAGCGGGGTGCGTGCGACAGTCCACCAGGGGGCAGCGCCCTCGGCCAACGGGACCGGCCTGGCCGTCCATGCCGAGCTGTTGAAGTTCGATGACGATGGTCATCAGACGTACTCGATGCTCGGAAGCCCCGTCAGGGTCAGCTACAACCTGGAGACGGCCGAGCTCGACGCGATCATCGTCGGTGAGCCGTACTCGCCGGAGTTTCCCACCACCCATGCCAACTTCGGCATCGCAACTGCGGCCGCCAGCATGGTGGGCACGAAGTTGCTCGCCAAGAGAGACACCCCCCTCGTCGGAGTCTTGGGATCCGGGAACCAGGCCCGACTCCACGTGGCGGCGCTCACTGCCGTTCGTCGCATCCAGGACGTGAAGGTCTACAGCCGGAACCCCGATCGTGCTGCTGCCTTCGCGGCCGAGACCTCCGAGGCGCTGGGTCTCAGGGTGACAGCAGTCTCGGGAGCGGAGGAGGCAGTGGCGCACAGCGACGTGGTGATCTGCGCGACCAACGCGAGCACGCCCGTCCTGGACGGGTCCTGGCTGAGTCCTGGTGCGCACGTCGTGTCACTCGTCACCGGCGACTCTGGCCTTCAGACCAGAGGGCACGTGAGTAGGAAGCGTCGCGAGCTGGACGACGAGACGCTCCGGCGGGCGGATGTGATCGGCACCAGCTCGGTGCTCCAAGTCGACCTGGATCGAGGTGCTGACCTGTACGACTCGCGGGAGAAGGGCCTCTTCCCCGCGGAGAAGCTGGTGGACCTCGGTCACCTGATGCGGGGCGAGCATCCTGGTCGCGTCAACGACGCCCAGATCACCGTCTTCAAGAACTCGGCCCTGTACGGCAGCGGGGACCAGGCCATCACCCGCCTGCTGATCGACAAGGCACGCTCCCGCGGGCTGGGTACGAGAATCAACACGAGCCCGGGAACGTCCCCCGCCGAGTCTCGCTGAGGCGGGCGGCCCCGCCTGCGCTCAACCCACGGACGCCCGGGTCACGAGCAGCAGCCGGGATCGTCCTCCCCGGGGCGCGGCGCCTCGGATGCCGCAGCGCTCCACGCGGTCCGCCAGCGCGGCTCCCACTCCTCCACCTGCGCCATCGTCTCCTCGGCGCTCCAGTCGGAAAGCCCGGCGAAGCGCGCCCAGTTGCCGCCGAGCATGTGGGCCATGTCGGCACGCCCGACCGGCATCCCACCGTCCGCGGCGTCGTTGACCAGCGCGAACTTCGGAAGCACCTCCGCGGGTGCGCCACCGCCCGGGTAGTCGCTCGCCCAGCAGATGCGCGACCACGGGCAGTCGAGCTGGCGCGCCCTCTGCAGGAAGCCGTAGATGTCCGCCTGCGCGACCTTGCGGATGAAGTAGCTGACGTCCAGGTAGAGGTTCTCGTGACGGCCGACGATGGACAGGGTGTCGTCCACCCACGGGAACCCCGCATGACACACCAGGATCCTGAGGTCGGGCAGCCGGCGGGCCACCTCGTCGAGCCCGCCGGGCTTCCCGTAGGCGAGCACGGTGTCGCGCGCCGGGGTGAGCCCCATGTGCACCATGACCGGGATGTCGAGGGCCATCGCATGCTCGAGGACCGGCATCGACAGCTCGACGTCGTCCACGGCGTAGTGGTCGTACATCGGGTAGATCTTCAGTCCGGTGAGCCCGAGCTCGCCGACGGACCGGCTCAGCTCCTCCTTGGCCGCCTCGACACCCCGGTACCTCGGGTTCACCGCAGCCATCCCGAGCAGGGAGTCATAGGTGCGGGTGAGGGCGGCGATGTAGTCGTTGGCCCGGTCGATGGAAGGGGGCCCGGGGACGTCGGTCGCCCCCGTGAGGTCGACCGACCCCCTCATGCCGTACTCCGTGTAGTCGGAGGGGGCGACCGACAGGATCACCGACACGTCGACACCGACCGCGCGGTGGTCCTCGAGCAGCCGGGTCGGCTCGACCGGCTCCCACCCGCCGCCGGCCTTGTCCCAGTCCTCTTCCGTGGCGGGTCGGTCGCTGGGGAGGAGGCCGGCGGTGCGCATCCCCGCCCCCCGCATCTCCTTGATGAACCGCTCGTGCCCAGGGGGCAGGGCAGTGCCGAGGACGTGGTTGTGAGGGTCGATGATCATCCGCGCGCCTTCCCGGTCACGTCGTCAGCGGGGAGCTTGGAGTCGATGGGCATGGATCTCCTCCTCGAGGAAGGGTCGCTCCGCTACTTGCTCGGCAGCAGCCCGAAGTCGAGGGCCTCGTCGAAGGGCAGGATGTCGGACTCCTTGTAGAGGCCGAGGTCGACCAGCACGTCGGTGGTGCTCTGGTAGTCCTTCTCCTCGACGGTCAGGCCGGGCGGCACCATGTCGAGCGTGAAGCTGACGGCGTCGGCGAGGACGTCGTCCGAGACCGCGAAGTCGCTGTCGCTCATGGCGTCGACGGCGAAGCCGGCGTCGGCCTCCGACTTGTCGTAGGCCGTGCTCAGCCCCTCGAGGAAGCCCTTCATCGTCGCCTCGTGGTCGGAGGCCCAGTCGGGCTTGGCGAGCGCTGTGATGGAGAGGAAGGAGAAGTCCGGGGACCAGACGGTGGTGTAGCCCTTGTCCAGGAGATCCGCCAGCGTCGGCTGCAGGACCATGCCTGCCGCCACCTGACCCTGCTGGAGGGCGGCGATCGCCGTCGTCCCCGCCCCGACTCCGAGCACCTGCATGCTGTCGTAGGCCACGCCGGCGTCGGCCGCCGCCTTCTTCAGCTCGGTGTCGGACAGGCTCCCTGGCGAGGTGATCCCGACCTTCTCGCCCTCCAGGTCGTCGATGGAGTCCACCGTCGAGTCAGGCGGCGCAACCAGGACGTACGGCATCCGGTTCTCGAGCACCGCGTACGCCTTGAGGTCCAGGTCCTGGGCGCGCAGGGAGAGGGGGTACTCGATGGACCCGATGACGACGTCGACGCTGCCGCCGATCAGGGCCTGGACCATCTCGGAGCCGCCGTCGAAGCAGGTGGACTTGACGGAGAGCCCCTCAGGGAAGGTCTTGGCCGCCATCGCGACCTGCGGGATGAGGGGGGTCACGCCACCGCACACCAGCCCCAGGCGGACCTCGCCGAGATCGGTGCCACCGCCGGCGGACTCGTCGTCGCCCTCACCCGAGCTTCCGCACGCCGCCAGGAGCAGCGTGAGACCTACCGCGACGACCGAGAAGGAGAACCTGCGTGACAACCTTCGGGACATGTGTGCAACTCCTTGGAAATTGGCTGGATTGAAGCAGTCCTGGGCTCGGTAGCCAGGACCTCGATCGCGAGGACCCACGAGTGTCCAGCTGGGCTTGCGCGTCGCGATGACGACATCGCCGTGCCCTCCGACAGCTCGGCGGAGGTCGAGCTGTCGGTGACAACCGACGATCAGCCGGGTGTCACGGGCGGTGTCCTGGGCGGGAGACGCGCAGGAACACCAGGTGGGCGGACAGCTGTCCCGCCGGGAGGTGGCGAGCCTCGTTGGGAAGCAGCGCCGTCGCGCGCGGACACGCTTCCGGGTGTCATCGGCTCAGCGCTCCGGGGTAGGCGACCCGAGGTCGTCCGCGCGTGGTGGTGCACGGCGACGCCCGGTCCACTTCGCACTCAGGCCGCCGTCGAGAGCGAGGGGGTCGAGGACCCGATGCTTGCGGGCATCCCACCGGTTCCGAGACTCGCCGTTTCCGGCATGAATCCTCCTAGCCCCAAACCGTCGGACGTCTGACGTCCGATGATGCACGTGAACCACGTCACACGCAAGGGTCAGTCCAGGCCGGCGGCGGTCAACCCCGACTGACCTTCATCGACTCGAGCACCATCATCAGCTCGCCTGCCTGCGGGCCCCAGCCTCCCGGCAGGACCGGCCACGAGACCCGGACGCCGCCGGCCTGCACGACATGCGTCTCCTTGGGCGAGCCGTCGTTGAACGCCGTGAAGACGAGCGACTCCGCCCGCAGCCCGCCGGGTCCCGGCACGTCGCCGTCGTACTCCAGGTCGCTGGTGGCGTCGTCACCCCCGTCGGCCTCGAACCTCTTCTCCGACTCGTAGGCGTCGCGCAACGGAGCGTCGACGTCGGCGGAGACGGTCAGCCTCTCCAGCTCGGCCTGCAGTGGCCGCTGGCGCGACAGCGAGCACGTGCGCCCGCTGGTGAGCCGCTCGGGAGCCCAGAACGTCACGATGGCCGACCGGTGTCCTCGCGGGCCGGCACAGGACGCCCTCCGATAGCCCGTCGGCGGCGGCCCGGTCGTGACCGGCCCGAACTTGATGGCCTCGTACGTCGGCTCCTGCGGCATCACCTCGTCGGAGCGCGCGTCCGGGTCGCCGTCGCCGGCGGCCGGTGAGCGCACGGCCAGGCTGGCCTGCACGTCGCGCCACAGCCGGCTCGCGTCGCGCTCCTCGGTCGGCCTCCGGCCGACCGGCGCGAGCCAGGTGAGGCGCACGCCGTCGGCCTGGAGGGCGACCACGTCGTAGGCGCCGATGCCGGGCACGCGGAGGCGGTAGGTCGCCCGCTCCCCCGCACGACCCGAGAGCACGCGCACGTCGTCCTCCACGCTGTGCGGCGCATCCTGCGACGCGAGGTGTGGCAGCGCTGCGCGCAAGGACTGCCGGGCCGGGATGGTCACCTCGAACACGTCGCGGCCCTTCACCCGCAAGGAGTCGATGCCCCTGCCGACGATGAAGGCGCACGTCGGCAGGTACCTCGCCGCGTCGTCCCCCTCGAGCGTCGCGGCGGGAAGGTCCTGCGGGAACGGGTCCACCCGGTAGGCGACCGGCACGACGATCGAGGCCACGCGCGTCGCGACGGCGTCGGTCCCGTCGGTCTCGTCCGACGCGGCCTCGGCCGTGCAGGGCTGCAGCACGGAGTGGCCGTCGATCACCTGGGTGCGCTCCGGCTCCCGGAGCGCGACCACGACCGCGCCGGCCGGACGGTTGCCTTCGTCGTGCCTGCTGCAGCCGACCAGCGACCCGACCAGCAGGGCCGAGACGAGGAGAGGCGCAAGCCGACGACGCGTCACGTGGCGCTGATGC
Organism: Nocardioides sp. LHG3406-4; assembly: GCF_049897745.1. Classification (NCBI taxonomy): domain Bacteria; kingdom Bacillati; phylum Actinomycetota; class Actinomycetes; order Propionibacteriales; family Nocardioidaceae; genus Nocardioides; species Nocardioides sp. LHG3406-4. The sequence continues at coordinate 219,975 of NZ_JAFCWV010000006.1, read as the reverse complement.
CGATCTCTCCCTCACGGAAGGCATCCACGAAGAGCGCGTGGTCCTCACGCACCCGCGTCGCGTACGCGAGACCCCAGTCGACGACGTACTCGGTGAAGGCCTTGCGCCGGCCTTCCAGCGCCTGCCCGATGACCTCCTCGACCTGGAAGTCGACGAGGTCCTGGCTGCTGTCCTCGTCGGAGGCGCAGTGAATCTTCGCCGTCGCCCGGCCCAGCTGGTCGACCACGGTCGCGATCTCGTCGGGCTCGTTGAGGCCGCCCCAGTCGAGATCCACCTCGTACGGCGACACCTCCGCGACGACGTACCCCACCCCGTCGAGGCTGGTGTGCCCCAGCAGCGGGTCGGTGTGCACCTGCAGGGCTCGCTGGCTGACCACGGTGCGGTGCCCCTCGTGCTCGAAGTAGCCGTCCACCGCGGCCGAGTCGACGAAGCGGCCCAGCGCGGGCACGTTCGCCTGCTTCATCGAGAGCACCACGTCGTTGTCGAGCGCCTGGCTGTAGCCCTCGACGAGCAGGTTGTACGCCGGGAGGCCGGCGCTCCCGATGCCGAACCCGGACTTGCCCACCACGTCGCGGAGCTCGTAGAACAGGTCGCGGTCGAAGCGCTTCGACTCCGGAATGGTCTCCAGGTAGCCCTCGAAGGCGGCCACCACCTTCGCCCGCTCTGCCTTGCCGAGCGGGCGGACCGAGGCGTCGCCAGCGAAGCGGCGTACGCCGCCCTCGAGCATGGTCATGCCGTCCAGGAGGTCGGCCCGGCGGATCTGCCGGGCCAGCACCAGCGCCTCCAGCACCGCGCCGGTGCTGTTGTCGAGGTGGAGGGCGAAGTCGTCGTCGTCGGCGCTGTCGCGGTAGTGGTTGATCTGGAGGAGGTAGGCGCGGACGTAGCGCGCGATGAGCTGCCGCACGGTGGCCTCGGGCAGCGCCTTCTGCCAGCCGACGAGCGCCAGGCTCGCCGCGAACCGCTGGAGGTCCCAGGTGTAGTGGCCCAGGTAGGCCTCGTCGAAGTCGTTGACGTCGAAGACCAGCCGGCCGTCGGAGTTGAGGTAGGTGCCGAAGTTCTCCACGTGCAGGTCGCCGTGGATCCAGATCCGCGAGCAGCGGTCGTCGACGTAGTCGTCGGGCTCCTCGCTGACGTCGGCGTAGAACACGCACGCCGACCCGCGGTAGAACGCGTGCGGGTCGGCGGCCATCTTGCGGTACTTCGCCCGGAACGCGACCGGGTCGGCTTCCATCAGGGGTGCGAAGGCCTGGTCGAGCGACCTCACGATCAGCTCTGTGCGCGCACGGGTGTCGGCATCGGTCACGCAGCCGAGCCTATGTTGGGCGATCGACCCTGTCCGGTCCTAGAGTCGCGCTCGTGACCGCCACCACCGCCACCTCCCCGTCCGAGCTCGCCACCGAGGCCGCCCGCGTCCTCGCCGACCTGACCGGCGTCGAGCGCCACGACGTCGCTCTCGTGCTCGGCTCCGGGTGGCTGCCCGCCGTGGACGCCCTGGGCGAGGCCACGGCCGACATCGCAACCACCGACCTGCCCGGCTTCTCGGCCGCCGCGGTGGCCGGCCACAGCGGACGGATCCGCAGCGTGCGGGCGGGCGGGAAGAACCTGCTGGTGTTCCTCAGCCGCACCCACTTCTACGAGGGCAAGGGCGTGCGCGCCGTCGTGCACCCGGTGCGGACCGCTGCCGCGGCAGGCTGCCGCGCGATCGTGCTGACCAACGGCTGCGGCGGGCTCAAGGAGACCTGGTCGCCCGGAACGCCGGTCCTGATCAGCGACCACATCAACCTGACCGCGACCTCCCCGATCGAAGGGGCCAACTTCGTCGACCTGACCGACCTCTACTCCAGCCGGCTTCGCGCGCTCTGCAAGGAGGCCGACGCCAGCCTCGACGAAGGTGTCTACGTGCAGTTCCCCGGTCCGCACTACGAGACGCCGGCCGAGATCGGCATGGTGCGCGCGATCGGCGGGCACCTCGTCGGCATGAGCACCACGCTCGAGGCGATCGCCGCGCGCGAGGCCGGCATGGAGGTGCTGGGCATCAGCCTGGTCACCAACCTCGCGGCCGGGATCAGCGGCGAGCCCCTCGACCACGCCGAGGTGCTGGCGGCCGGCAAGGCCGCCGCCAGCCGGATGGGCGACCTGCTCGGCAGCGTCGTCCCCCTCATCTGATGCGCGTCCTGCTCACCGGGGCCGGCGGCAGCATCGGCCGGGTGCTGTGCGAGGGCCTCGCCGACCGCGGTCACGAGGTCGTCGGGCTGGACCTGGTGCCCGCGCCCGAGGGAGTCACCGGTGCCTGGCACGTCGCCGACTGTGCCGACCCCGACGCGGTCGCGGCCGTCTTCGACGAGGAGCGCATCGACGCGGTCGCGCACTTCGCCGGCATCCCCGAGGAGCGCGGGCTCCCCGAGTCGCTCACCTCCCACGTGGTCACCACCGCAGCGCTGCTCGACGCGATGGTCGAGCACCGCGTCACCCGGATCGTCTTCGCCTCCTCCAACCACGCCGTCGGCCGCACGCCCAGGCAGCACCTGCTCACGATCGACGAGCGGCCACGCCCAGACACCTTCTACGGCGTCGGCAAGGTTGCCGCGGAAGCGCTGCTCAGCCTCTACGCCGACCGCTACGCCATCGACGCGGTCAGCTGCCGGATCGGGTCGTTCACCGAGACCCCGCAGGACACCCGCGCCCTGTCGACGTGGCTCTCCCCCGACGACTGCGTGCGGATGGTCGAGGCCGCGCTCACCGCGCCCGCCCCCGGCTATGCGGTGCTCTACGGCATCAGCGCCAACACCCGCGCCTGGTGGGACCTCGAGCCCGGCCGCCGGCTGGGCTACCAGCCCCTCGACGACGCCGAGCAGTACGCCGCCTCCGTGCCGGCCGCCGAGGGCGACCAGGACGCTGCCGCGCACGTGGGCGGCGCCTTCGCCGGGCGCTCCGTCGAGCGCCCGGCCTTCTGAGGGACCGGGACAGGTAGCCGCCTCGATCGGGATGGCTGCCCCGAGGTGGGCTGGCGGGCTTAGCTCAGCAGAGGTGAAGGTGACCCACACCGCCCACAATGACGCGGCTGGCTGGGGTGGCCTGTCCGGCCAGCTGGACTCCGACGTCGCGACTTGGTTCGTGTTCAGATTGGCCGATGGCGACGGGCTAGCGGCCGCCCATCCGATCGCGGTAGTGCCAGCTCGGATCACGCGTCTGCGCGTCAGCGGGGCCGCTTAACGGAAAACGAGGGATTGGCGCTCACGGTTCGACCTTGGAACCCGCACCGCTCTGGGGTGGCACGAACCAAGCTCCAGATGCCCCAGGGCGAACTGATGAACCAGAACTTTCCGATGCCTCAATCAGGGAGCGACCGCTACCTGCCCGCTAGGTGTCTTCCGCTGATTCCAGGTCTATAACCTCGTCGTCAGGGTGAGCGGTAGGCGGGAGAATCGTATCGAGCGTGAAAGGCGGGTAGCCGAGCCTGCTTGTCGCGCTTTGAACCGTCTCCCGAGCATAGGGATGAACGTGCATGACGCCGAGCGCGAATGCAAACGCTTCCAACTCATCAGCCGAAAAGTCTGGCAATAACTCTTCACTGTTGTTGCGCTCGAAGTTCGCAATCAACTCGAGTTGCAGACCCCATGCTTTAGACGATTCATAGTCAGAGTCGGCCTGCCCCGCGGTCGCGTCCACTATGTAACGGATCCAGCACTCCACGGCTTGCCGATTGCGCGGAACACCTCGGAAGGAGATTCCCGTCGAGACTTCGAATGGTCCAGCCAAAAGGACGTCTGAGCTGTCACAGCTAAGTGACTTGAGACGTATGTCCTCAATGTGCACGTGGTCGAGAACCCGTTGCGCCATCGTGCGGAGATTGGCGACGCTGACTTGCCGCGTCACGCCGCGCCACTGTGGCCGGCAATGCCTCGGATCGCTACCCCCGTCTGGGTGTAACGCAGGTCCTCAGCCGGCCAGTCCATTGTGCGACGAGAAGCAATGGCGGGGCGTCGATCAGCTGGAGCTGCAATGGGCCGAAGGTTGATCTCGGCCTCAAACCCAAGCTCGTGAGCCATCGCCGCGAGAGAACGCAGGGTGAGGTTGCGGCTACCACTTATGCGTTGGCTGAGCTCGGCGGGCTTGATGTTCAGTCGTCCCGCAAGGTCCTTTTTCACAGTCCCAGTCCGCTCGATCGCCATGGAGAGCCTCTCTGCGACCTTCACAACCAGGCGCTCCTCGGCGAGAACGCGCCGCTCCTCAGGACCGTCGGTCCACCAGTTACTCACTGCCGCCTCCTGTGGCGAATACATCTCGTGCTCTCTTGGCCTCTTTGGCCACCTTGCGATCCTTCGGCTTCTTGCAGCCATGGGTGGCGTACCAAGACGTTCCCAGTCGGATCAGATAGAGCCTCCAGCCCGGCCCGTGGTCGACCTTGATCTCGTAGACCTTCGGGCTACCGGGCACGTTGAGGACCCTCATGAAGTCAGGGGTGCGCAGCGTGCCTGTCTGCGACAACGCGTCGAAGCGTGCCCTGAACTGTGCCCGCGCTCGGAGTTCGAGGGACTGGAGAAATTCTTCCGCAGGACATGACCCATCCTCCACCTTGACAGCCCAGATAGCCCCCCTTGGACCTGCTGGATGCAGCTCCTCACACGAAGGGACTTTAGACATAACTTAATCCCTCCGTGTGGGTTTTTCAAGATGCGAGACGAGAGCCACGCCACATCAGCGAGCGCCCGGGGACGCACAGCGTAGATCACAGTGCCGGGGTCTTCCTGTACACCCGCAGGTGTTGTTGTTCGAGGGTCGCGGCCACCGTCGATTGACCCGATCAACTCGCTGAACGAGCGCACGATGGTCAAGCCTGAATCAGCGCCGGCCGTCGTGCACCTAGCTGGCAGCCTCACGCCAGCGAGGCGTGCTCGTAGGCAAACCATCGCAGCTCCCTCACCCTCAGTCGCCCACATCGCCGCCTACGACGGTCAAGCCGCAAAGGGGCGTTGGTCCGGCGTGGCCGTGCTCGGTGCCCCGTGAAGCCGGGCTCCCCTCCCCTGCTTTCGCACACACGTCGGCTAAGGAGCAAGATCCGTCCCGTCGGGCATGGTGACGAACGGCTTCGCCACGAATGGGTTGAAGTCGTACTGGCGCACGCATGTGTCTTCATGACGTCGTTGCCTGGCGGCTTCTCTGAAGTGCGCTGGCTCCTCAGGCATGAGGTCGAAGCCCCTGAGGGCGTGCTCCGGCGCAATCACGGCCTTCGCGTCTTCGAAGTTCGGCTGCCCGAACCCACGAAGGATCGAACATCCGTCGTTCGTCATCACGGCGGCGAGGAAGAACGGTGCGTCTAGGGTGCGGGTGTGGCCAAACCGACCTGCTTCATCGTGATGCCTGTCACAACGCACGAGGCCGACGCTGAGCGTTTCGCCGACCCGGATCACTGGCAGCACGTACGCGAGACCCTTTTCGTGCCAGCCATCGAGCACGCAGAGTTCGAGCCGATCCTGCCGATCATGAGCGGGGCCGAACTCATCCACGCCAGCATCATCCGCCACCTGGAGACGTCGGACATGGTGTTGTGCGACCTGAGTTCTCACAACCCGAACGTATTCTTCGAGCTCGGTGTGCGCACTTCCCTCAATCTACCGATCGCGCTCGTGCGGGACGAGTTCACGACGTTGCCGTTCGACACAAGCAGCATCAATACGGCCACATACCGGTCTGCACTGCATGGCTGGAACACGACAGAGGATGTCACACAGCTCGCAGCGCATATTCGATCGAGTTACGAGTCGTGCGACGGGTCTAACCCTCTTTGGCAGGCATTCGGGCTCCGCATACGTGCCTCCGAGGCGGTGGCTGATCAGGGTGAGGACAGTGATCCTCGGGTCGATCTGTTGCTGCAAGAGATGACCTCCTTGCGAAAGGAGCTCGCAGTGCTGGGTACGCAAGTCGGCCAGGACTCATCATTGCCCCGCCGGGAGCGGGAGTTCCTGCTCCTGTCTGCCAACAGTGGGGAGGCCTCGGCCAAGCTCAATGAGTTCATGAAGGCCGCATCGGTCTTTTCGACTGACAGCGACGACGATCTTCATTGGTACTTTGCGCCCGGGGATAGTTCCACAGCCTTCGTTCCGAATCACCAGTTGGAGAGCGTCCCGCTGGCCAGCCGACGGGCCTTACTCCAGATGGCGAAGGACCGGAACGTCGGGATCGCAAGGCTTCCCTGATCGACCAACTGGAGAGCGAGGGGCGGAGCCTCCAACGAACCCGCCCAACACCACGCTCGGAAAATGAGGTCATAGCGACGGTCGAAAAACGAGGCCACCAAGACAGCTCGGCTGCGTGAACTTGTAAGGATCGGGGGTCTGATTCGGCTGGTTGCGGACGGTGTTCTGCAGTGTCAGTTCCCGCGGGACCTGGGTGTGGGGGGCGACGGTGGCGCGGGCGTTGGGCTCCCGCCGAGATATGAGCGTGCGGGGTGCCGACGGCGGGCACGACGTTCGAGCCGTTGGTGGCCCAGTGGTGAAGGACGCCCCGGACGTGCCGGCCCTAGCGTTAGTCCCTCGCAACATGGGAAGTTCGACCTGCCGCCCAACACCCTCGAAGCAATCCGCAACATCGTGAGTGCCTGTGGGCCAAGCGCGGCCACTCCGCCCAACCAGACCATTGCCGAGACCAATCCCTCGGATGTGAGCAATTCCGCTGCAGATGAAGACGAAGAGCAGGGTGGCGAGGAGGAGCACTTGCCCGGGGTCCGTCCCACTCCGCACGCCTCCAGGAAGGCTTCTCGCTACCCGAGATGCGTGACTCCGCCGCCAGCCGGGCACCTCTTCATGGCGATGACAGGGGCCTTCGGCTGAGCAGATCGAGATCCCTGGGCGCGTCAGTGGCAGGAACGCTTAGTCGTCGGGCACCTAGTTGTCTGAGGGCGGGTCGCCACGGGATCTGTGGACCGTCCAGCCGTTGATCATGGCACCCTCCTCGACGACCTCTCCTGTGATCCAATCCATGTCAGGAGTCATGACGATCAGCGGCATGGTCCCGGTGGGAATCGAGCGCTTAGACCAGTCCGGCCACAGCGAGATGGGTCCGACCTCCATGGCGGCCCAGCCACCCTCCGTGAACTCCCCACCGCCCTCGACATACGCCTCTCGAACAGGCAACAGCCATTCCGCGACCTCTTTCGCGTACGGATCGGGAGAAGCCGGGAGCCACGCCGATGGCATTTCTGAGGAGTGGATGTACCACCTGGTCTTGCCGCGCGCGGAGAAGGCGAGATACGCGACCACCTCGGCTTTGTCTGTGATGCCCCGAGTGGCCGTTTGCGCTGCCTTCCAGACGGCGTTCCCGTGCAGCGTTACCAGATGTTTGACAGCGCTTCCGGGGCTGTTGGCGTCGAAGCCGGGGTATTTGTCCTCCAGATGCACAAGAAGTTGTAGGTACGCCTCAACACCGGTCGCCAACGCCAGAGGTACGAGTGCTGGGACCCTTCCAGCCGCGTAGGTGGCTACGTCAGAATCGTGAAGTCGGAATTGACCGATGGCGCCGGCCGAGCTTCCGTGGGCCACCGCCGAACCGACTCGATAGAGGTCGTACAGGTCTCCACGTCCTGAGGCGGCGGCGCGGTCATACAAGTTGGCTGTGTGCCATTGGCGGGCGAAGCTCGCTCCGTACCGCTCCAGGGATTCCTCCCATTTCGACCGTGCGGCGTTCGCGGCCCTTCGGGCGGCACGGATCACGGTGCGCCGCGGACCGGTGTCCAACATTGGGGCCTCTGGCGCATCGGCGAGGAGGATTGGCCCTTGGTCGAGATGTGCGAGGTAGCGCTCCGCGGCCTCCTCGGAAGTGATCACGCTGTGGATGTTGACGGCGTGCTCGATCAGGCTGCGCGCGCTCCGCATCGCGGCGCGCCCGCTCCCGCGCTCGACCTCGTCAATGAGGTCGAAGACATCGCTGATTGCCAGCGTCGCGATGAGCCTGACCGCCCTGTGATACTCGGGACCAGAGATCAATCGTTGTACGACAAGCGCTTGCAGGACTCGTGCTGTCTCCGCTGCCTGGGCGAAGTCAGGATCAAGCTCGGCAAGGATCTCGGTGTATTTCGGCGCTGGCATCTGGTTAGTCTCACCGACTGTGCGCAGGCATGAGGTGATTTCGTCACACACGCTCGGAGCGAGAAAAAGCGTGGCACAGCCACCGAAACGACCGCTCACGGCGCGGTCGCAAGGTGCCCCATTCCGCCGCGTTCGCCCGCACTTCAAGAGCGCCAGATGCGATCGCCGGTACCAGGCTCAAGACATGAGGGTTCGGTTCATGTGGGCGCTCGTGTCTCGAAGTCCGGCTGGCCGCGAGCCTCGACCGGATGTTCGGCCGGTGGGGGGATCTCGGTGTTGCCCGATGGTGAGCAGGTGCGCGAGCACGGCGGGCACCCATGGCTGCTGCAGCGAGGTCCGGCCGCCAAGCGGCGTACTGCGTGTCGGTGACCGCGGAGCCGATCTCGAAACGCACCGCGGGCCGACCGTCGTGCGTGAAGACGACTCCGGGCTTGACCGAACTCGCAGCGAACCGTCAGCTCGACCGCTCGGCAGCCCGAGTGTAGGCCTCGGAGAACGTCACAAGGTTGTCCATGAATCGCTTCGCCTCGGCCACCGGCACGGCCGAGAGTCCCTCCTCGAGGACGGCCATGACGAAGCGCATGTCGCCGGCGAACAGGTCGTACCCCTCGTCTGTCGGGGTCAGCGTCCGCGCGCCCCCGCCGGCCTGTTCGGCCCGTTCGAGGTAGCCGGCCTTCAGGGCGGCGTTGGCCTGCCGGTTGACGGTCGACTGCTCGAGTCCGAGCTCCTCGGAGATCTCCTTCATGGTGCGGGGACCCTCCTCTACGAGGAGCCAGATCAAACGCAGGTCGGCCGTATTTAGTTGGGCCCGGCTTTCGACCGCTCGGCGCCCGCGCTCGAGCCGGGCCGTGGCAACCACGAGGTCCCAGATTGGCGATGCCCTCAGTGCCTGCGTGACGTGTCGCACACTCGCTCCCGCTGTGCTCGCCCGACGTTTGTATGTAGTCTACATGCGCCCGTGTGTAACTTACACACTCCCGAGTTCAGAAAGATCCACTCCTGTGAACACCAGCTCCCCCGCAGGGGAAGCACCGGTAGAGGTTGTCAACTCCCGGTTCTCGCCCACCGTCATCACCTTGGTGCTGTGCCTCGGCAGCCTCTGCGGTGCGCTGATGCAGTCGCTAGTCATCCCGATCCAGTCCGAGCTGCCGCAGCTCTTGGGCACCAGCGCCGCCAACACCTCGTGGGCCATCACTGCGACCCTGCTCGCCGCCGCCATCGCCATGCCCGTCACCGGCCGCCTCGCCGACATGTATGGCAAGAAGAAGATCATGGTCGCGTCGGCCGCGATCCTGGTCCTCGGGTCGGTGGTCGCGGCGCTGTCCAGCACCATCGCGCCGTTCCTCGTCGGCCGTGCCCTGCAGGGCATCGCGATGGGCTACATCCCGGTCGCGATCAGCATGGTGCGCGAGACCGCTGCGCCCGAGAAGCGCGCCGGTGCCGTCGCCGCCGTCTCAGCCACGCTCGGCGTGGGCGGCGCCCTCGGTCTCCCGCTGTCCGCGTGGATCGCTGAGAACTACTCGTGGCACGCCCTCTTCTGGGTCTCCTCCGCCATCGCTGCGGTCGTCCTGGTGCTCACCGCGGTGGTCGTCCCGAACGTTCACGACGCCCATCCGGCTCACATCGACGTGGTCGGCATCATCGGCCTCGCGGTCGGTCTGTCCTCGTTCCTGATCGGCGTGTCGAAGGGCTCGACGTGGGGCTGGAGCGACGGCAAGACCCTGAGCGCGATCGTCGGCGGCATCGTCGTCCTCCTCGCCTGGGGTTGGTACGAGCTGCGCCACCACGACCCGCTGGTCGACCTGCGCACCACGAGCCGCCGTCCGGTGCTCTTCACCAACTTGGCCGCGCTACTCATCGGCTTCGGCATGATGGCCCAGGCCATCGTTGTCCCGCAGCTGCTGCAGATGCCCACGGCCACCGGCTACGGGCTGGGCCAGACGATCCTTGAGGCCGGCCTCTGGATGGCTCCCGGCGGTCTGATGATGCTGCTCTTCGCCCCGGTCTCCGCGAAGATGATGACCACGATCGGCGCCCGAATCACGCTCTCGGTGGGTGCCCTCGTCACCGGCTGCGGCTACATCGTCGCCGTCTTTCTGATGGACGCCCCGTGGCAGCTGATGCTCGCCTCGATCGTCGCTTCTGCCGGTGTCGGCATCGGCTACGCCGCCATGCCGACTCTGATCATGGACAACGTCCCTGTCGAGGAGGCCGGCTCGAGCGTGGGCCTGAACGGCCTCATGCGGTCGGTCGGCACCACGGTCGCGGGCGCCGTGATGGCGGCCATCCTCACCAGCAAGACCATGGAGCTCACGCCCGGCGTGACGATCCCCGACCACGACGCCTTCAAGATCTGCTTCTTCGTCGGAGCCTGCGCCGCCATCGGCGGCGCGCTGATCGCCCTGCTGGTCCCGCGTCAGCGACTGCGTGCACTGGCCAGGGAGGCTGCCGCGACCTCGGCCGCCGACAGGCGTTGGCCCGCGAGCGCCTGACCCGCAGCGGCCGCTGGCATGGCGCCCATCTGAGCCCGCCGTCGGCCATGAGACCGACGGTGGGCTGTCGGCTTCCTTCCGTGGTCATGGCCTGCGAGGGCATCGAGCCTATAACCACGATCGCTCGCGTGATGCGACTCAGGGACTACCTGCCGACCCGCACGTTCGAGCTCGTCGTGCACACCGCAGATCTGAGGACGCCGCTGGAGATGCCGCCGGATGCGCCTGGGACCTCTGCGCTAGGCACTCGAGCTGGTTGCTCAACTCGCCGTCACCGAGGGCCTCGCCGGACCGCTGCTGCTTGCCGCCACCGGCAGGCAAGGGCTACCAGCCAACTTCTCATTACCGCGACCCGACTACTGCGACACAGGCGGCCTCTTGCCGCCGTACTGCGTGCGGAGGCCCGAGTCGTAGGCGTGGCGGGTCTTTTGCCACCTTGGCGAGATTCAGTGGTGGTCTAGGGCGGCCAGCAGACCTGTCCGAATCAGCGTCATATCGCCGCCAGTCGGCCAGCGCGGCCCGAGGCATCGCTCGCTTTCGGGACGAGACACGCGTTTTGGTGAGCCGCGGGAAGAAGGAGCCGCCGATGCCGGTTGCTGCAGCATGAAGAAGATCGGCTTCTTGTCATTCGGCCACTGGAACCCCTCGCCTCAGTCGCAGGCGCGGACGGCCTCCGACGTACTGCTGCAGTCCATCGACCTGGCGGTCGCGGCCGAGGAGGTCGGCGCGGACGGCGCCTACTTCCGTGTGCACCACTTCGCCCGGCAGCTCGCCTCGCCGTTCCCGCTTCTTGCGGCGGCGGGCGCGAGGACGAGTCGTATCGAGCTTGGCACCGGTGTGATCGACATGCGTTACGAGAACCCGCTCTACATGGCCGAGGACGCCGCCGCCGCCGACCTGATCGCCGGCGGCAGGTTGCAGCTCGGCATCAGCCGGGGATCGCCGGAGCAGGTCGTCGAGGGGTACAAGTACTTCGGCTACGACCCGGGCGAGGGCAACGACCACGCCAGCATGGCGCGCGAGCACGCTCGGGTGTTCCTCAACGTGATCGACGGGCAGCGGTTCGCCGAGCCGAACCCCCGGCCGATGTTCGCCAACCCGCCCGGCCTGCTGGGCATCGAGCCGCAGTCGCCCGGCCTGCGCGACCGGATCTGGTGGGGCGCTGGCACACGTGAGACCGCCGTCTGGACGGCAGAGCAGGGGATGAACCTGATGAGCTCGACGCTGCTCTCAGAGGACACCGGTGTGCCGTTCCACCAGCTTCAGGCCGAGCAGATCCAGAAGTTCCGAGACGCGTGGAAGGAAGCCGGCCATGAGCGCGAGCCGCGGGTGTCGGTCAGCCGCAGCATCTTCCCGATCGTCAACGCCACCGACCGCGCGTACTTCGGCGGGGAGTCGCGGAGCGAGGACCAGGTCGGGTTCATCGACGGCGGGACGGCCCGATTCGGCAAGACCTACGCTGGGGAGCCGGACCAACTCGTCAAGGACCTCGCCGAGGACGAGGCGATCGCTGCCGCGGACACGCTGCTGCTGACGATTCCGAACCAGCTGGGCGTCGACTACAACGCGCACCTGCTGGACAGCATCGTCAGGTACGTCGCGCCGGAGCTGGGTTGGCGCTGACGGCATAGAGACGCCCCGATCGGGACGTCCACGTGCCGACCCGCCTCTGAGCGTGGACCGTCTGACATCGGTCCTGCTGGACCGCCCGGTGATTCGACCCGCCTGTCCCGCTTTGCGCGGATGGTGCGTCATGCCGCCGCCTATCGGGCTCGGGATCCGCCGATGACCGGGCGCTGATCGACCGCCAACCGGGCGTGGAAGCAGTGCAAACTGTTGACGTGAGCGACCTCGATCACGGCGTCGCCGTCGATTTGGGTGGGTGGGATCGTCGCTACTCCGTCGTCCTGGCCACGGCGGGTCGCGACAGCGTCGCCGCAGCCTGGGTCGATACAAACGGTGGCGGTGCAGACATCGACATCGATCAGTACGAACGTGGAGCGGCCGGGCTTCGGGTGGCCGGGGTCAGCTTCGACTGCGGTGCACCAGGAGCCTTCTCGACCGGATTCATGGGGGTGGCGTGGGGTCAATCGGACCCGCGAACGATTTGTTGAAATCGAGAATCAGACGAGCGAATACACCGTGCGGGCATCTGCGCGTGGCTGGTGGATGTTTGTATGCCCAGCCCACTCCGACGGCATTCCGAAAGTCGTTGCGTTCGGCGATGAGTCACGTCGTCGGACGTCCCTTTTGCCGCTGATGGTGTGTAGAGCTGTCGACCGCCGTGCGCTTCGTGATCCGCTGGCGGCACCCGCGGGTCCCCGGTGGCGGGCTGATGTCAGGGCGTGAAACGGACGGGCGTTCGGCTCATGCCGGGTCCTGTGGCACCGATAGGTACCCGGTGCGCCGGGCCTGGCGTGCAGGCCCCACACCAGATCGGTCCTCCATGTCCCTCACTGCAGTGCGCCGCATCAGCATGGTCATCGCCGCATGCTCGGTCGGTCTCGTCACCATCATGGGCGGAGGTGCCAGCCCGGCCGGGGCTGTGACCCCCGGCATCGCCGCCACCCCCGATGTCCAGGCGCAGACGTCCGACTGGTTCGTCGACCCGCGCAGCAAGGCTGAGCGCCGTGCCGAGATCGCCGTGCCCGGGAGGCCGAAGGAGTACGTCGGACCGCTGGCCGAGACCCGTGCGGCCTACCGCACCCGGGCCGGTGATCTCGCCGTCCCGGTGCGGCTCGCCCTCGGGAACACCGTCGAGCAGGGCCAGGCCCTCACGTTGGACGGCAACGGGCTGTTCGTCGTCAACACCACCACCCTCACGCCCGTGGCGGAGGCCCAGTTGGCGAGGCTCGCGGTCTCGTTGCGCAATGCCGCCAGCATCCGCTGCGAGGGGTACGCGGACTACGCCGGCAAGGTCGGGCACCACCGGGACCTTGCTCGCGAGCGAGCAGTCCGCGTCTGCGACACCCTTGCCTCCCTGAGTGCCGGGCTGAGGACCAGCACCGTCGGCTACGGGTCCGGCCGGCCCGCGGCGGTCGGCGGCAGGTCGGAGGACCGGCGCCTCAACCGTCGCGTGGTCGTGCAGATGACGGCGACCCGTCCGATCCCGGTCCCGCCGACCGTCCCGCCCGCCCCGCCCATCCCTGCGGTCGAGGTTCCCGGTGCCCCGGTGCTCGATACCGCATCGGGCCAAGAGGGTGTCGTCCACTACGCGTTCACCGGACCCGTCACCGATGGCGGCTCACCCGTCACCGGCTACGAGGTGACATGGGGCGAGCACGACTGGGCCCCCGTCGTCGCAGAGCAGCTCGGCGCCGGCCTTGGCGGCGTACTCACCGGTGTCCCCACCGGCACGCCGTTCGGCATCTCACTGCGAGCAGTCAACGCCGCAGGCGCCGGCGCCCCTTCCAACACGCTCTCGGTGACGTCCTACGGCCGTCCGACATCTCCCAGGGACCTTCACGGCACGGTTGGTGCCGACACCATCGTGCACCTGTCCTTCGACGTCCCCACCTCCGACGGCGGCCGGACGATCACGGGGTACGACGTGCAGGTCGACGACGGCGAGTGGGTCGACCTCCCTGCCACCGGCACGAGCCCGCTGGCAGGCATCCTGAGCGACCAGCCTGCCGGCGCCCACACCTACCGAGTGCGTGCACGCAACGACATCGGCGCCTCCCCCGCCTCCGACCCGGTCGCCGTCCAGGTTCCGGCACCGCAGCAGCCAGACGCCCCGACCATCAGCGGCGTCGGTTACTACGGCGCGGGCCAGGCGTGGGCCGTGTACTTCACCGCCGGCGCGTCGAACGGTGCCGTCGTCACCGGCTACGAGGCCTCCCTCGACGGCGGCCCGTGGACCGCGGCCAGCGGCGTCTCGGGCAGCCCCGCTATGTTCCCGTGCCCCGGCATGGCCTGCGGCTGGACCTACAGCACATCCGTCCGGCTGCGCGCGGTCACCGCCACCGGCGCCTCCGCGCCGAGCCAGGTGCACGTCGGAAACCCGATCTAGTCCGTCCCCGGGCTGGCACGCCGGCGGCTCGCGGCCGTCGCGCTCGACCAACACGGGGGCGCGGCGGCGGGTGAGCGCGGTCGGGAGGTTGTCACGGACTTCCCGTACCGCCGGCAGCGGCCGTCGCGCGAGGAGCCGCTTCTGCCTCGATGAGTGCGTGCTTCGGACGCTTGCGCGACTTATCGAACAGGTGTACGATAGGTGCAGGTCATGGGTGATACCCGATGCTGAGGCCCTGACCTGACGAGACGACTCTCCGAGGAGACGCTCTCGTGGCCCCCTCTCAGGGCGCGCTGCCATCGACATGTGAGACCCGCAGGCCACCGCAGGGTGGCGTGTCCAGGTCGTCGTGTCGAGGAGGTGCGCCGCGCAGGCAGTCCATCCGTTGCTGAGGTGCGCCGCTGAGCTGCAGGAGTCCCTGAAGTCCGTGGCCGACGTGGATCCCGTCTTCATGACCACCGATGACCAGCGAGAGGCGTTGCTGGAGCTGGCGCGGGTCGAGGCCCGGCTGGCTGCGCTGCGGCTGCGACTGACCGCCAGTGCTGGCGAGGTCGCGGAGGTCGACGGACATCGCGACGTCGCTGCCTGGCTGGCCCACCACACGCGGGTCGACGGCGGCGAGGCGCGGCGCCACCAGCGACTCGCGCACCGACTCGAGCGGCGGCCCGTGCTGGCCGACGGCCTGTCCGAGGGTGCCGTCAACGTGGCACAGCCCGACGTGATCGCGCGGGCGCTCGACGACCTGCCGATCGATCTCGATCCGGACCTGGCAGCGCGCGCCGAGCGCCACCTCGTCGACCAGGCCGGCGAGTTCGGGCCGCGAGAGCTGCGGATCCTCGGCCGCCGCGTCCTCGACGTCGTGGCCCCCGAGGTCGGCGAGCAGCACGAGCTCAGGCTCCTGCAGGCCGAGGAGGCACTCGCCCTGAAGCTGACCCGGCTCACCATCCGCCGCCGCGGCGACGGCACCACCGACGTGCACGCTCGGGTGTTCGGCGCGGTGGCAGACCGCCTCGCGACCTACCTGCACGCCTACGCCAACCTGCGCCACGACGACGGCGAGCAGACGTCGTACGACGTCCGTCTCGGGCACGCGTTCTGCTCGTTCCTCGAGCACGCCGACCCGCGCCGGCTGCCCGTCGACGGCGGGGACGCCACCACGGTCGTCGTCACCCTCGATCTCGCGACGTTGCGCGACGGTCTCGGCTCGGCGATGACCGACACCCGCACCCCGATCAGCGCCGGCGAGGCCCGGCGACTGGCCTGCACCGCACGCATCATCCCCGTCGTCCTCGGCGCGGACGGCCAGGTCCTCGACCTCGGCCGCAGCGCCCGACTCTTCAACCCGTCCCAGCGCAAGGCGCTCCGGCTGCGTGACGCGACCTGCCGCGCCCTGGGCTGTGACATCCCAGCGGCCTGGTGCGAGGCCCACCATGCCAACGACCCCTGGGC
Source organism: Nocardioides sp. LHG3406-4 (assembly GCF_049897745.1). Lineage (NCBI taxonomy): Bacteria > Bacillati > Actinomycetota > Actinomycetes > Propionibacteriales > Nocardioidaceae > Nocardioides > Nocardioides sp. LHG3406-4. The sequence continues at coordinate 203,938 of NZ_JAFCWV010000006.1, read as the reverse complement.
CCACGGTGGCAGGACCGACCTTGCCGACGGTCAGCTGCTGTGCAGCTTCCATCACCGCAGGGCCCACGACCCCGGCTACGCCCACAGCCGCCTGCCCAACGGCGACGTCAGGTTCCACCGTCGCAGATAGGGACGCCGGACCGGCTACGAGCGCGCGTCGAGGAACTCGATGACCCGGCGCGTCAGCAGGGTGGCCGCCTCCGCGTCGTACGACGGCAGCGAGCTGTCGGCGAAGTAGTGCTGGTCGCCCGGGTAGAGGAACAGCTCGGCGTCGTCGACCGTGGCGACGATCTCCCGGGCCGCCTCGACATCGCCCTCGCCGACGAAGATCGGGTCGGCGTCCATCCCGTGGATCTGGACGGGCACGCCGTCGGGCCACGGGCCGAACGCCCACTCGCCGGTGATCGGGATGCACGAGTAGAAGAGCAGGGCGCCCTTGGCGCCCGGACGCGTCTGCGCCAGCTTCTGGGCGGCCATCTCGCCGAGCGAGAACCCTGCGTAGACGAGCCCCTCAGGCAGGTCGTCGGCGGCACGGACCCCCGACTCGAGGATCGCCTCGAAGCCGATCCCCTTGGCATGCGCCATGCCCTCGTCGAGGGTCTCGAACGTGCGCCCGTCGAAGAGGTCGGGCGTGTGGACCGTGTGACCGGCCGCCCGCAGCTGGTCGGCGAACGACAGCACCCCGGGCGTCAGCCCCTGGGCGTGATGGAACAGCAGCACCTCAGCCATGCGTCGTCTCCCCGTGTCTCGTGTGATATCGGCAGATCCCACCCTAGAGGCCGGCCCCGACAGTCGGGCGCGTTGACTTCGAGTGTGCTCGAAGGACGACAATCCACCCATGAGTCTCACCATCGCCGAGACCGCCGAGCGCACGGGGCTGACGGCGCACACGCTGCGCTACTACGAGCGCGACGGGCTGATGCTGTCGGTCGACCGATCCACCGCGGGACACCGGCGCTACAACGAGGGCGACCTGGAGTGGATCGGCATGATCACCCGGCTGCGCCGCACGGGCATGCCGATCCGCGACATCCGCCGGTACGCCGAGCTGGTGCGCTCCGGTGACGGCACCGAGGCCGAGCGGATGGCGGTCCTGCGACGGCATCGCGAGCAGGTGCGCGCCCAGCTCGATGAGACCCAGGCCCATCTGACGTTGATCGAGCGCAAGATCGAGTGGTACGCCGGGCGCACGCAGGCCTGCGACTGACAGCTCGAAGGTCGCTTGACTGCGAGCGCGCTCGAAGCGGGAGGCTCGCCGTCATGACGACCCTCCCCACCCGGACCCTCGGCACCGACCTCGCCCGGACCCGCACCGTCAGCCACCATCGCCCTCGGCGCCATGCTGATGGGCACCCGCACCGACGAGGACACGTCGTTCGCGATCCTCGACCGCTACGCCGAGGCGGGCGGATCGTTCATCGACACGTCCAACAACTACGCGTTCTGGGTCAACGGGACCCAGGGTGGGGAGAGCGAGGCGCTGCTCGGCCGCTGGCTGAAGAGCCGCGGTGTGGGTGACGAGATGACGATCGCCACGAAGCTGGGCGGCCGCCCGAACTTCCCGACCACCACGTTCTCGCACGACGTCGAGGTGCAATCGGCGACGCGCATCCGCGAGGCCGCCGAGGAGAGCCTCGAGCGCCTCGGCCGCCCCCGCATCGACCTCTACTACTCCCACATCCTCGACGGCCGCGTCGCCGTCGAGGAGCAGGTGGAGGGCTTCGCGGCCCTGGTGGCCGACGGACTGGTGCACCTCGTCGGCGCGAGCAACCACTGGAGCTGGGCGCTCGAGCGAGCGCGGAGCATCGCCGCGCAGCGTGGCCTGCCGTCGTACGACGTGCTGCAGTACGCCCACACCTACCTCAGCTCGCGCACCGACCAGCCGACGATGCGCTCGCCCGAGGGCCAGATCGGCGTGGCGGACGGCAACGTCCTCAGCTACGTCCGCACCCAGCCCGGGATGACGCTGGTGGCCTACTCCCCACTGCTGGGCGGCGCGTACGTTCGCGACGACAAGCAGCTGGGCACCCGGTTCGACCATGCCGGCACCGCCGCGCGTCGTACGGCGCTCGCCGAGGTCTCCGCGGAGACCGGTGCCACGCCCAACCAGGTGGTGCTGAGCTGGCTCATCGGTGGCGAGACCCCCGCCATCCCCCTGGTCGGCGCCTCCTCGGTGGCGCAGCTCGACGAGACCCTGGGAGCGGCCACGCTCGAGCTCCCCGGTGAGCAGCGGGCACGTCTCGACGCGGCCGGCACAGACTGAGTTGACTTGGAGCGCACTCGAAGGCGAAGACTTGGGATCATGACGATCACACGACGCACCCTCGGCACAGACCTGACCGTCTCCGCGCTCGGCCTCGGCTGCATGGGGATGAGCGAGTTCTACGGCACGGCCGACGAGTCGCAGGGCATCGACACCATCCACCGCGCCCTCGACCTCGGCGTGACCTTCCTGGACACCGCCGACATGTACGGCCCCTTCACCAACGAGCAGCTCGTGGGCAAGGCCATCGGTGGCCGCCGCGACGAGGTGCAGCTCGCGACCAAGTTCGGCAACGAGCGGCTCCCTGACGGCACCCGAGTCGGCATCAACGGCTCGCCGGCCTACGTCCACGCCGCGTGCGATGCCTCGCTGCAGCGGCTCGGGGTCGACCACATCGACCTCTATTACCAGCACCGCGTCGACCAGAGCGTCCCGATCGAGGAGACGGTGGGGGCGATGAAGGAGCTGGTCGAGGCCGGCAAGGTGGTCCACCTCGGGCTCTCCGAGGCGAGCTCCACCACCATCCGCAGGGCCCACGCCGTGCACCCGATCACCGCGCTGCAGACCGAGTACTCCCTGTTCACCCGGGACCTCGAGGACGAGATCCTGCCGACCATCCGGGCGCTCGGCATCGGCCTGGTGCCGTACTCGCCGCTGGGTCGCGGGCTCCTCACCGGAGCGATCAGCCGCGAGTCCGGCGCCGACGGGGAGGCCGACTCCCGCCGGTCGTCGTACTTCCCGAGGTTCGAGGGCGACAACCTCGCCGCCAACCTCGCCCTCGTGGACAGGATCCGCGAGATCGCCACGGCCAAGGACTGCACGCCCGGGCAGCTCGCGCTCGCGTGGGTGCTCGCCCAGGGCGACGACGTGGTGCCGATCCCCGGCACCAAGCGGGTCGCCTACCTCGAGGAGAACGTCGCGGCGGCCGACATCACCCTGACCGCCGACGACCTCACCGCCCTCGAGGCGGCCGTGCCCCGCGATGCGGTCGCCGGTGACCGCTACGGCGACATGTCGAGCATCGACGCCTGACCATCCACCGGGCCGCCGCACGCCGGCGGTGTGGGCGCAGTGTAGGAATGTGGCATGGCAACCACTGCACTCAAGAGCAACCCCATCCACACCGTCGGCGAGCTGCCGGCCGTCGGCTCCGCCGCCCCGTCCTGGACCCTCGTCGGCCCCGACCTCTCCGAGGTGACCTCCGAGATCACCCGGGGCAAGCGCACCGTCCTCAACATCTTCCCCAGCGTCGGCACCGGCGTCTGCGCCGCGAGCGTCCGGAAGTTCAACGAGCTCGCCGCCGGCCTCGACAACACCATCGTCGTGTGCGTGTCCAAGGACCTGCCGTTCGCGCTGGCCGCCTTCTGCGGTGCCGAGGGCATCGAGAACGTCACCGTCACCTCCGCCTTCCGCTCCTCCTTCGGCGAGGACTACGGCGTGACGCTGACCGGCGGGCTGTTCGAGGGCCTGCTGGGCCGGGCGGTCGTCGTACTCGACGAGTCGGGCACGGTCACCTACACCGAGCTGGTCCCGGAGATCAGCACCGAGCCCGACTACGACGCCGCGCTCGCCGCCCTCTCCTGAGCCGGAGGCTGTGCCCGCACCACCCATGCCGAGGCCGTGACCTCGAAGGGCGCCGGCGGGCACAGCTCCTCGCACCTGGCACGCAGCTCCTCTCGCGCGCCCTCGGCGAGCGAGGCGACGTGGGAGCCGGCGGGCCCGACGCCGTGCGTGTAGGGCTCCCACCACTCCTCGAACGTCGCGTACGACGCCCGCACCGTCAGGTCCGACTGCTCGATGCGGGTGAGCCCGGCGCGGTCGCAGAGCTCGGCCAGCTGCCCCTCGCGGGTGCCGGCCAGCTCCGCCTCGCCGGCGTGCCCGGGCTCGAGCTCGGCGACGGCTCGCCAGAAGGTGGTCAGCGGGCTCCGGCCACCGGCGAAGTCCCACACGCACGCGGCCACGACCCCGCCGGGACGCACCGCTCGCGACATCTCACGCAGCCCCGCCACCGGGTCGCCCATGAAGTGCACGACGAGCTGGGCGAGGGCACAGTCGAACTCGTCGTCGGCCCACGGGATCCGCTCGGCCGTGGCCTGCCGCACCTCGACCTCGGGGAAGCGCGCCCGCGCGGCCGCCACGAACGGCGGTGACGGATCGAGGGCGGCCACCCGTCCGCCTCCCAGCCGCTCCACGAGCGCACCGGTGAGCGCGCCGGGCCCGCAGCCGACGTCGAGGGCGCGCTGCCCCGGGCGGACTCCGCACCAGTCGGCGAAGACAGGGGCCAGCGGCTCGGAGAACCGTCCCATGAACCGGCCGTACGCGTCGGCCGCCACCTCGAAGGTCACGGCGCCGACGCTACGCCGGCTCGACCGTCTCCGCCTCTCCCGATCTGCCGGCCAGCCGGGTCTCCAGACCGGCGCGGCAGCCGGCCATCATCCTCCCGTGGTTCCAGCGGACCGCGGGCCGGGCGAGGACGGCCGCCACCGCGAGCCACCGCCCGGCCACTCCCACCTCCTGCTCGAAGAGCATCCGGGTGCCGGCACCCTCGTCGAGGAGTCGCCACCGGGCCGTGCCCTCGAGGTCACCGTCGACCAGCGTCTCGAGCACGTCGGCGTCCCGTCGCTCGGCGTGCAGCACCAGGTCGAGGGTGTAGGGCAGCACCGACCGGCACAGCACCCGCGCGTCGTCGGGCCCGAGGGAGGCGACCGCGACGACCTGCGGCCACCACACGGGATACCTCGCCAGGTCGAGGAGCACGTCGGCCACGGCCGCCCGCGGGTGGGGCAGCCACCAGTCCTCGGTGAACTCGAAGCGGTTCACCGAGGCAGCTCCAGGTCGAGCCGGATCTCCAGCCGGTCCGCCGCCCGGGCCGCGACACGGCGTACGGCCTCGTCGGCGTCGTCGAGGCGGGCCGCGACGGCCTCGACGTGCTCGGTGTCGCCGACGACCGCGAGGGTCCGCATCGCCTGGGCGCGGACCCGGGCCAGCTCGTGTGACGACAGCGCCGCCGCCCCGTCGCCGGCGCCGCCCAGCTCCCGCTTGGTCGCGACCTTGAGGCACATCTCGGCCGGCCGCCACTCCTCGTCGTGGAGCCCGTCGATGACAGCGGTAGCGGCCGAGTCGTCCCAGACGTAGAGCAGGCCGCGGGCACCCCACGTGCGCAGCCAGTGGTTCTTCCAGGCGGCCGGGTCCCGGGCCGGCTCGCCGTCGGCGAACGAGTGCCGGGTCAGGTAGGGCAGGACGTCGAGGTGCGCCTCACGGGGGGCACCCCTCATCAGCGCCATGCACCGCGCCACCGCGGCGGGCTCGCCCAGGTGGCCGGCGAGCTCGCGCACCAGCTCCCACACGGGAGCGTCGAGGTCCCGCGGTGGCGACAGGGAGGGGATCACGACCCCCAGTGTGCCGCGCTACCGTGCGCCCATGACCGACACCGACACCGCAGCCCTCCTCGACCTGGCGCGCGCCTGGTCCGCAGAGGACCCCGACTCCGTCACCCGTGCGGAGCTCGAGGCGATCATCGACGACGTCACCGCCGGGAAGGACGCGACCGACCTGGCCGACCGGTTCGCCGGCACCTTGGAGTTCGGTACGGCGGGACTGCGGGGCGCCCTCGGGGCGGGGCCGAACCGGATGAACCGGGTCGTGGTGCTGCGCGCGGCCGCGGGCCTCGCGGCGTACCTCAGGGCCAACGGGGCGGGCCACGACGCCAGCGTGGTGATCGGGTACGACGCGCGCCACAACTCCGACGTCTTCGCCCGCGACACCGCGGAGGTGATGACCGGCGCCGGGTTCAAGGCCCTGACGATGCCGCGGCCGCTGCCGACCCCGATCCTCGCCTACGCCATCCGTGAGCTGGGCTGCGTCGCGGGCGTGATGGTCACCGCCAGCCACAACCCGCCGCAGGACAACGGCTACAAGGTCTACCTCGGCGACGGCAGCCAGATCGTGCCGCCGGCCGACATCGAGATCGCCGCGCAGATCGCGGCGGTCGGCGCCGTTGCCGACATCCCCCGTGGCGATGCCGGCAGCATCGTGGGCGCCGACATCGTCGACCGCTACCTCGACACCGCCGCCGACCTGGCCGGCGACGGCCCACGCGACCTCACGATCGTCTACACGCCGCTGCACGGCGTCGGGGGCACGTCGGTGGTCGAGGTCCTCGAGACCGCCGGCTTCGACGCCCCGCACGTGGTCCCGGAGCAGGAGGAGCCCGACCCGGACTTCCCGACGGTCGCCTTCCCGAACCCCGAGGAGCCGGGGGCGATGGACCTGGCCATGGCGCTCGCGGCGGAGAAGAACGCCGACCTCGTGGTGGCCAACGACCCCGACGCCGACCGCTGCGCCGCGGCCGTGCCCGGCCCGCACGGCTGGCGGATGCTGCGCGGGGACGAGGTCGGCGCGCTGCTCGCCTCGCACCTGCTCAAGTCCGGCCGCACCGGCGTCTACGCCACCTCGATCGTCTCGTCCTCGCTGCTGTCTCGGATGGCCGCGGCGGCCGGCCAGCCCTACGTCGAGACGCTCACCGGCTTCAAGTGGATCGGCCGGCTCGAGGGCCTGGCGTTCGGCTATGAGGAGGCGCTGGGCTACTGCGTCGACCCGGAGCACGTGAAGGACAAGGACGGCGTCTCGGCGCTGCTCCTCCTCTGCGAGCTCGCGGCCCAGGCCAAGGCCGACGGCAAGGGCCTCACCGACCTCCTCGACGAGATCGCGGTCGAGCACGGCCTGCACGCCACCGACCAGCTGTCGGCGCGCGTCACCGACCTCGCACAGATCGGTGCGGCGATGGACCGGCTGCGTACGGCGCCGCCGACGGTCCTCGGCGGCCTGGCCGTCGAGAGGGTGGAGGACCTGTCGGAGGGCTCGGCGGACCTGCCCCCCACCGACGGGCTGCGCTACCGGCTGGCCGAGGGCGCCCGCGTGATCGTCCGGCCGAGCGGCACCGAGCCGAAGATCAAGTGCTACCTCGAGGTCGTCGTACCGGTGAACCCCGCAGACGGCGTCGACGCCGCCCGGATCTCTGCCGCCGGCCGCCTGGACTCCCTCAAGGCCGACATCCGGGCGGCGGCGGGAATCTGAGCTGGGCGTGATCCCCAGATATCCGGGGATCACCGCGCTTTGCCGGCGTTGCAACGCACACGAACCGCAAGGAGTGCCAGCACAGCTCGGCCTCTTCGCGAGCGTCGTGCGGGCTGAATTCAGACGAGCAGCGACAGCACGAACAGCACCAGCGGGACCGTCACGAGCGCGATGACCGGCCAGTCCCAGTCGCGGCGTACGTCGGCAGCCAGGGCCTGCTGCTCGTCGGAGAGCATCGTGACGCCGCGCTCGGCGCGGGCGTCCTCGGCGAGGATCCGGATGCGCTCCTCGACGAAGGCGGTGTAGTCCATCTCGCCCTGCTTGGACTGCTCGCTCCGGGCCGCCCTCTCGGCCCGGGTGAGCTTGCGGCGGCTCTTGCCGATGACGGGCGAGACGTAGCGCTTCTCCCCCGCGCGTACGGCGAGCACCTGGCGCACCGCGATCAGCTCGATCGCCGCTAGCGGGACGTGCACCGTATCGACCATGTTGCGCATCACGAGGAAGTCGCCGTCGACCAGCAGCGCCGGTCGAAGCATGGACGCCCACGCCATCGCGCCGAGGGTCAGCCCGGCGAGCCCGACGGGCAGGGCCCACGACTCATCGCGCTCGGCGACGGCCAGCACCGCGACGGCGGCGCCCGCGATCACGATGAGGATCCCGGTGACTCGGCCACCGGTCGCGGGGAACCGCTCGACCTCGCGTGCTTCCGCCATGTTTCCTGCCCTCCGTGATTGCCACGCACCGCCGCGCCAACCCTATGCTGGGTCGGTGACGACCACCTCCGCTGCCACCGCGTCGAGCCCTGCTCCGACGGCTGCCGAAGCCGGCTGGGACTTCTCCGACATCACCGGCTCGGACGCGTCCCTGCGTCGGTTCCTGCACGGGTTGCCGGGCGTCGACCAGGTCGGTGCTGAGGCCCGGGCTGCGCAGCTGGGGACTCGCTCGATCAAGACGACGGCCAAGCAGCACGCGATCGACCTGGCCATCGGGATGGTGGACCTGACCACGCTGGAGGGCATGGACACCCCCGGGAAGGTCAGGGCGCTCGCCGCCAAGGCGATGCGGCCCGACCCGGCCGACCCGTCGTGTCCCGCGGCCGCGGCGGTGTGCGTCTACCCCGACATGGTGGCGACGGCCAAGCAGGTGCTGGGCGACAGCGGGGTCCACGTGGCGGCGGTCGCGACGGCGTTCCCGAGCGGCCGTGCTGCGTTGGACATCAAGCTGGCCGACACCCGCGACGCGGTCGAGGCCGGCGCCGATGAGATCGACATGGTCATCGACCGGGGCGCGTTCTTGTCCGGTCGGTACCTCCAGGTGTTCGAGGAGATCGTCGCGACCCGCGAGGCCTGCGCCCGGGCCGGTGGGGGCAGTGCGCACCTGAAGGTGATCTTCGAGACCGGTGAGCTGCAGACCTACGACAACGTACGCCGGGTGTCGTGGTTGGCGATGATGGCCGGTGCGCACTTCATCAAGACCTCCACCGGCAAGGTGCAGCCCGCGGCCACGCTGCCGGTCACCCTGGTCATGTTGGAGGCGGTGCGTGACTTCCGTGAGGCGACCGGGCAGATGGTCGGGGTGAAGCCCGCGGGTGGGATCCGGACCAGCAAGGACGCCATCAAGTACCTGGTGATGGTCAACGAGATCGCGGGCCCTGAGTGGTTGACGTCGCAGTGGTTCCGGTTCGGTGCCTCGACGCTGCTCAACGACCTGCTGATGCAGCGCACCAAGCTGCGCACCGGCCGCTACTCCGGCCCCGACTACTTCACCCTGGACTGAGAGAGAGCCGCCCGATGGTCAAGGTTCCCGAGACGGTGTCGCCGACGGTGGCGTTCGACTACGCGCCGGCGCCGGAGTCGCGCAGCATCGTCGACATCGCCGCGTCGTACGGCCTGTTCATCGACGGCGAGTTCGTCGACGGTGGCGGGCGGTCGTTCAAGACGATCAACCCGGCCACCGAGGAGGTGCTGGCCGAGGTCGCGGAGGCCGACGACGCCGATGTCGACACCGCGGTGAAGGCCGCCCGGCGGGCCTATACCCGGGTGTGGTCGCGGATGGCGGGCCGGGAGCGCGCGAAGTATCTCTACCGGATCGCCCGGATCATCCAGGAGCGCGGCCGTGAGCTCGCGGTGCTGGAGTCGATCGACAACGGCAAGCCGATCAGGGAGACCCGCGACGTCGACATCCCGATCGTCGCGGCGCACTTCTTCTACTACGCCGGCTGGGCCGACAAGCTCGACTACGCCGGCCTCGGCCCGAACCCGCAGGCACTGGGGGTGGCCGGGCAGGTCATCCCGTGGAACTTCCCGCTGATGATGCTGGCCTGGAAGGTCGCCCCGGCGCTGGCCGCGGGCAACACGGTGGTGCTCAAGCCGGCCGAGACCACCCCGCTGACCGCGCTGCTGTTCGCCGAGATCTGCCAGCAGGCCGACCTGCCCGCGGGGGTGGTCAACATCCTCACCGGCGCCGGCGGCACCGGCCGCGCGGTGGTGGCGCACCCGGACGTGGACAAGGTGGCGTTCACCGGGTCCACCGACGTGGGCCGGGCGATCGCCAAGGCGGTCGCCGGGTCGACCAAGAAGGTCACCCTGGAGCTGGGCGGCAAGGCCGCCAACATCGTCTTCGACGACGCACCGGTCGACCAGGCCGTCGAGGGTGTCGTGAACGGCATCTTCTTCAACCAGGGCCACGTGTGCTGTGCCGGCAGCCGACTGCTGGTGCAGGAGAGTGTGGCCGAGGAGGTGCTGGCCAAGCTCAAGCGCCGGATGTCGACGCTGCGGCTGGGCGACCCGCTCGACAAGAACACCGACGTCGGCGCCATCAACTCCGCCGAGCAGCTCGCCAAGATCCGCGAGCTCTCCGACATCGGCGAGGCCGAGGGCGCCGGCCGCTGGTCCCCGCCCTGCGACCTCCCCACCACCGGGTTCTGGTTCCCACCCACGGTGTTCACCGGGGTCACCCAGGCCCACCGCATCGCCCGCGAGGAGGTCTTCGGCCCGGTCCTGTCGGTGCTGACCTTCCGCACCCCCGCCGAGGCGGTCGAGAAGGCCAACAACACCCCCTTCGGGCTCTCGGCCGGGGTCTGGACCGAGAAGGGCTCCCGCATCCTGTGGATGGCCAACCAGCTCCGCGCCGGAGTCGTCTGGGCCAACACCTTCAACAAGTTCGACCCCACCAGCCCGTTCGGCGGCTACAAGGAGTCCGGCTACGGCCGCGAGGGCGGCCGACACGGCCTCGAGGCCTACCTGAAGGGAGCCACCGCATGAGCCGCCCCGATGAGCGCCAGCGCGTCCGCAAGACCTACAAGCTCTTCATCGGCGGCGCGTTCCCGCGCTCGGAGTCGGGCCACTCCTACGTCGTCCACGACTCGAAGGGGACCTTCGTGGCGAACGCCGCAATGGCCTCGCGCAAGGATGCCCGCGACGCGGTCTCTGCCGCCCGCAAGGCCTTCGCCGGCTGGTCCTCGCGCACGGCGTACAACCGCGCGCAGATCCTCTACCGCGTCGCGGAGATGATGGAGGACCGGCGCCCGCAGTTCGTGGAGGCGGTCAAGCAGTCCGAGGGCCTCACCCCCCGCCAGGCCGACCGGGTCGTCGAGGAGTCGATCGACCGCCTCGTCTGGTACGCCGGCTGGGCCGACAAGATCACCCAGGTCGTCGGCTCCGCCAACCCGGTCGCCGGCCCCTTCTTCAACCTCTCCAGCCCCGAGCCCACCGGCGTCGTGGCGGTGATTGCCCCGCAGGAGTCCTCCCTCCTCGGCCTCATCAGCGTCATCGCACCGGTCATCGTCACCGGCAACACCGCGGTCGTGCTGAGCTCCCACCAGCGCCCCCTGCCCGCCGTGACCTTCGCGGAGGTGCTCGCCACCTCCGACCTGCCCGGCGGCGTGGTCAACATCCTCACCGGCCCGATCGCCAACACCGCCCCCTGGCTCGCCTCGCACATGGACGTCAACGCCATCGACCTCACCGGCGCCGCCGGCCTCGCCGAGCAGGCTCAGGCCTTCGAGGAGGCCGCCGCCGAGAACCTCAAACGGGTCCTCCGGCCACCCGCCACCGAACCCGACTGGAACACCCAGCCGGGCATCGACCGGATGACGACGTTCCTGGAGACCAAGACCGTCTGGCACCCGATCGGGGTCTGACCGAACGCAACGTCATACGGATGGAGCCGCCGGAGGCTCCCCCCGTATGACGTCCGGCGCTCAGGCAGGCACCGCCCCCAGGATGGCCTTCGCGAGGTCGGCGGGTCGGGTCAGCTGGGGCCAGTGCCCGGTGGGCACGTCCACGTAGGCGACGTCGGCGGGTCGGGCCAGCTCGGGCACGTGCCCGTCCTTGACCCAGCCGCGGAGGTCCTCAGCGGTGTACTCGGGGCACACCATCGTGACCGGGACGCCGTACCGGCGGTCGTCGTGCAGCCGGACGACGCCCTCCATCACGCCTTGCGGCTCCGGGATGGCGGCGGCGTAGAAGGCGGCGAGCTGCGCGTCGGAGAAGCCGATCAGGTTGGCGTCCTCGCCCTTCTCGGCCCAGTCGGGCATGGTGACCTCGCCGCCGATGGCCTCGAAGCCGCCGAGCAGCGTCTCGCCGTCGGAGGGCGGGAAGCCGCCGACGTGTACGACGTGCGTCACCCGGTCGGGCCGGGCGTCGAGCGCGAGGTGCGCGATGCCGCAGCCGGCCGAGTGGCCGACGAGCAGCACCGGCCCGTCGGCGGCGTCGATCGTCGCGACCACGGCGGCCACGTGGTCGTCGAGGGTGATGCCCGAGCGGTCGGCCCCCTTCGACTCCATGCCGGGCAGGGTCAGGGCGTGGGGGCGGTGGCCCTCCGCCTCGAGCAGCGGGGCCACCCGGTCCCAGGTCGACGCGTTGAGCCACATTCCGGGTACGAGCACGATGTCCATGAGAGTCCTTCGAGTTGTGTGCGTTGGGAATCAGGAGGCGAGCAGGGCGTCGAGGTCGCGCTCGGCGTAGAGCCGGTGCTGCCACTCCTCGTTGAGCACAGTCAGGAGGCACTCGCGCACCGGGAACGACCGGGGCGGCGGCCAGCCGGCGCCCTCCACCGGCCTCGTGTCGGAGCCGAGCTGCTCGTCGGTGAGCCCGTCGACGATCCGGCGTACGGTCGCGGCGCGGTCCTGGCGCAGCGCGAGCGCCTCCTCGAGGGTCGGCCGGGCGTCACGGTCGCGGGGGATGCCCGAGGTGTCGGGCATCTGGTCCCACGGCAGGTCGAGCGGGTGCCACGGGCTGGGGTCGCCCTCGATGGCTCGGCGCACCCACGCATCGGTGGCGAAGGCGAGGTGACGCAGGGTCTCGATGAACGACCACTCCCCGGCCACCTGCTCGTGCAGCCGCTCCGGTGGCAGCCTGCGGGCCTTCTCGACGGTGCCGGCCCACAGCTGCTCGAGGAGGTCCCAGGCCTCGCGGAAGCCGGCCGGGTCGCTCGGGCGCATCTTGACGCGCCCCGGCTGCCGGCGGTCGAGCTCGGCCTCGACCATCGGGCCCACGTCGACGCCGTTGACGACCAGCCCGTCGATGTCGCCGTCGATGCGGACGTCGATCAGGTCGACGTCCTTGAGACTGCTTCCGCTCAGGTCGACACCTCGGATGTCGGCGCCGCGCAGGTCCACGTGATGGAAGCGGCTGCCGCTCAGGTCCACGTTCTCGAAGCTCGCGCCCCCGAGGCGGGCATCCTTGAAGTGCCGCTGCGGCGCCGGCTGGGTATCGGTCATGGCAGGGACCGTAGACGAGGTTCCGGACGTTCTACTGCCGGTAGTGGCCCTACACTGCCGGAGTGTCCGGAACCGACGGCGTCAGCCCCACCGCGCGGGCCCTGCTTGCCCTGGAGCTGCTGCAGGGCAGCCCCGGTGTGACGGCAGAGCGACTCGGCGAGCAGCTCGGCGTCTCCGAGCGGGCGGCCCGCCGGTACGTCGCGATCCTGCGGGAGGCAGGCATCCCCATCGAGTCCGTGCGAGGGCCCTACGGTGGCTACCGGGTCGGGCGCGGCCTGCGGCTGCCGCCACTGGTCTTCTCCGCGACCGAGGCGCTGGGCCTGGTGATGGCGGTCCTCGAAGGTCACCATGCCGCGGCCGACGCGACCCAGCCCGTGGGCAGTGCGATCGCCAAGATCCTGCGCGGCCTGCCGGAGCCGGTGGCCGCCCAGGCCGATGCCGTCCGCCGTGCCGCCGCCGCGACTCCCGAGCGCTACCCCGTCCGGCCGGACCCCGACACCACTGTCACCCTCGTCGGGGCCTATGCGGGACGACGGCGGCTGCGGATCGGCTACCGCTCGGTGGCGGGCCGGGAGTGGACGGCCGAGGTGGACCCGTGGGCGGTCGTCGTCCGGCACGGCCGCTGGTACCTCCTCTGCTTCAGTCACCAGGCCGGGGCACAACGTGCCTACCGGATCGACCGCGTCACGCGGGCCGAGGTGCTCGAGCAGGGCTTCGACCCGCCGGCCGACCTCGACCCGGTCGCCGCCCTCGAGGAGCACCTCGCCGTGGGTTGGGAGTACGACGTGGAGGTGCTCGTCGACGCGCCGCTGGCCGTCGTGGCTGCCCATCTGCCCCGCACCATGGGCCGGTTGGAGGTCGTCGACACCACGACCACCCGGGTGGTGGGCACGACCAGCAACCCGGTCATGGTCGTCGAGCGCCTGGTCGTGCTCCCGACGACGTACCTCGTCGTCGGCGGTCCCGAGGTGCGGACCGCGGCGCGGGAGATCGCCGGAAGGCTGTCGGACGCCGTCCGCTGACGATCAGGCCCGAGCCGGGCCTTCAGCCCACGAGCTCCTCGGGTGCAGTCAGCGCGAGGTGACCGGCGATGGCGACCACCTCCGCGGGCACGATCTGCCAGCCGTCCCCATGGTGGTCCATGGCCACCCTGGCGATGCCGCGCGCGGGCAGGGAACGGTACAGGGTCTCCATGGTGGTACGGCGCGCATCGTCGTCACGTGCCTCGTCGGTGCACTCGTGGTCGTCGTCGCTGAAGGTCCCCACGGCCCGCGCCTCCAGCGTCGCGCACTCCTGCGCCAGCCGCTCGATCACGTCGTCCCGGGCAGCCGAGTCGTCCGCCGCGCCGTAGGAGTCGAGCGAGACCTGCAGTCCCACAGGGCGCCCTGCGAAGGTGCCGCTCATCTCGCAGGTGGCAGTCGCCACCTCACCCTCGTCGGTGGTCTCGTGCGACACCTCGTGAAGGGCCCAGCGCTCGACCGCGCTGCTCGGAACGGCGTCGCAGAGGTTCTCCGGCAGGGCCACGGGGCCGAGCGGCTCGGGTGCTTCCTCCTCCGAGCAGGCCGCCAGCAGGAGCACGGCGCCGAGGACCGCCGCGGGGGCACGAAGACGCATCACGCGCTCACTGTTTCACAGCGTCGGGACGAGACGTCACGTTTGCGGCGCCGCTCCGCGGGAAGAGATACACCGACAGAACGGGGAACACCATGAGCAATCTGGACTACGACGGGCAGCAGCTGCTGGCCCGGCTCTCGACCGAGGACGCCGACCTGTTCCGCGACGTACCCGATGCCACAGGCGCCGACCACGCGGACCGTCTCGCCGTCACGGTCGACAGCGCCCGACGCGTCGTCGCCGTCGACGTCCGCGACGTCGCCCGGCTGCGTACGCCGGAGGACCTCGCCGCCGCGGTCCGCGAGGCGTTCGCCGCGGCCGACGGTCAGCGGGCGCTCGCCTCGCTGACCGAGGCGGGCAAGGCGGAGGACCGGCTTGCCCACGCCGACGCGCTGGTCTCGGGCAGACGGAAGCTCCAGGTGCGATCCGCACCCGATGTCAGCTACCAGGCCTACGTGGAGCGCGGTGGCAGACATCGCGCCCGGGTCGTCCAGTCGGCGGCCGCGGCGCGGCCCGACGCGACCACCTCCGACAACGGCTACGTCAGCATCGTGCGCGACGAGCACGGCATGGTCAGCGCCGTCCACGCCGACGGCGAGTGGCTCTCGGCGGCACAGCCGCATCATCTCGAGCGCGCTCTGCAGCAAGCAGGGCGCTGGACGACACGGCAGGGGCTTTGACATGGGACTGAAGGCGAGCAGGGACGCGCTGATCGCGGCCGCGGCCGGGCTGGACGGCGTCGCCGCCGAGCTCAACAATGCGCGCACGAAGGTGATGCGCGGCGATGGACGCGGCTCGGAGTTCGGCAGCCTCGCAGAGAGCATCCAGGAGCCCCACGACACGTTCATCACCTCGATGCTCGACGCGCTGGCGCAGGGCGACAAGGTGATGCGCGAGATCGCTGACGCCCTGCAGGCGACGGCGAAGGACTACGGCGCGACCGACACCGCCGTGGCAGACACCTTCCACAACCCGGACGGGACCCCGGCATGACCGAGTACAGCCACCACCCCGACTTCCGGTCCGACGTCGAGAAGAAGGTGCAGGAGTTCAGCGACAAGATCCAGGAGGGCGTCAACTGGGTCATCGACGAGTGGGAGAAGTGCATCGGCAACCAGAACTGGATGTGGATCGTCTCTCCCGCCGTCAAGCTCGCCTACGAGCTCGCCGGTGACCGTCTCCAGGACGCCATCAACGCCATCTGGGACTACTGGGAGGAGAAGTCCCAGGAGATCTGGGACTCCGTCGACAACGTCGCGGGCGACCCCTTCGAGCTGATGGCGATGAACGAGGCCTACCACGCGGCCGCCGGAGCCATCCGCGACGAGAAGATCGTCCTGGGCCGCATCGTCTCCACGGCGTCCTCCCACTGGGAGGGCCTCGCCTTCACCGCGTTCAGCGACACGATCGAGGAGCAGAAGAACGCGATCGCCGGGGTCGACTCGGGCCTCACGAGCGCTGCGACGGCCTGCGCCGAGGGCGCCAAGCAGATCAACGACGTGTGGAACGACATCGTCGACGGGATCCTCGACTACGCCTCGAGCATCGTGGACGCGATCAAGGAGGGCACCGACGCGGGCCAGTGGGTCACGTTGGACACCGGGCCGGCGATCAAGGTCATCCTGGACGCCGCGATCAAGGTGGCGCAGCTGGCCCTGGTGCTGGAGAAGTACTGGGCCGAGAACGCCACGGTCAAGGCGAGCATGTGGACCGGGCTGAACTCCGGCCTCGACGGTCTCGACGCCAACAACGACTGGCCGAACATCGCCAGCGCCCGCTCCTCCGACATGAACGACAAGGACGACTGGGACCAGAAGTAGGCCAAGAGGTACGGCGGGGACCACGCCGAGGGCGCCTGCAGGTGCGCTCGCGGGTCGGGCACAATGACCCGGTGCGCGAGCGAGAGGTCGAGGACGAGGCCCACGACCAGCCTCCCCGGCGCGTGATCGTGCTGGCCGGGCCGTCCGGCGCCGGCAAGTCGAGGCTCGCCGAGCGCACCGGGCTGCCGGTCCTGCGCCTCGACGACTTCTACAAGGACGGCGACGACCCGACCCTCCCCCACATCCACGGCGGCGCGATCGCCGGCATGGTCGACTGGGACCACCCCGACTCGTGGCTGCCCGATGACGCGATGGTCGCGATCGAGGCGCTGTGCCGCGACGGCGTGACGAAGGTGCCGGTCTACGACATCGCGCGCAACGGCCGGCACGGCGTGCACACCCTCGAGCTGGGCGCGGCCCAGTGCTTCGTCGCCGAGGGCATCTTCGCCGCGGAGATCGTGCCGGCCTGCGCCGAGCGCGGCATCCTCGCCGCGGCGTACTGCGTGCGGCAGCACCCGCTCGTCACCTTCTGGCGACGCCTGACGCGCGACCTGCGTGAGCACCGCAAGCCCCCGCTCGTGCTGCTGCGGCGCGGCCTGGCCCTGCTGCGTGACCAGCGGCGCGTCGTCGACCACGCCGTCTCGCTCGGCGCCCGGCCGGTGACCCCCGAGCAGGCGTACGCGGAGATCAGCGGGCTCCTGCGGTGAGCGTCCCGGGCCCGGGGGCCGCCCGACTGCTGCGGCATCATCCGCGGCAGCCCGACCAGCGCTCGTGCGGCGCTGCCGTCCTGGTGGTGGCCGAGGCTCTGAGCAACGATGCGTACGCGGGTTGGCTGGCCGACGATGCCGGCGTCCGCTTCCCCGCCGCGGTGCTCGCGATGCACCGGCGCACGACCGGTCCCGTCGACGCCGCCGGTCGGATCCAGGCGCCGTGGACCCGCCTGCTGGGCACCCCGCCGTGGGCCGTCGACCGGCAGCTCACCGCCCGTCGTGCTCGTCCGCACGCCAGCCGCCTCGTGCTCCCCTGGTCCCGGCGCCGGGCGCTCGCGGCGATCCGTACGGCGGCCGCGCACGACGCCGTACCCCTGTACGTCGGGAGCGTGCTCCCGCGGCACGTGGTGCTGGTGCTCGACGCCGGCCTCACGACGTACGACCCCGCCACCGGTCGCACGCGCACCATCGACCCGGACGAGTTCGTGGCCGCCCGGATCGGCGCCGTCGCCTGGCCGGTCCCGTGGCTCTACGTCAGCCCGGCCGCACGGTGAGCCGGTCGGCCGACCATTGCGTCTGCCCGGCCACGACACGACACTGAGTCCGTGACGCCGGTCATCGTCAGTGCCGGCCGGCCCGCGTCGCGGCCTGCGAGGAGGGTCGCGCGTGGACTGCTGCTGGTGGTGCTGTGCCTGGGGGTGACGGTCGGAATGCTGTGGGCCCTGCAACGTCAGGTGATCTTCCGCCCCGACGCCACCCAGGTGCCACCGGCCGCCCAGGTCGTGCCCGGTGCCCGCGACGTCTCGCTGCACACGGCGGACGGTCTCGAGCTGGGTGCCTGGTTCGTGCCTGCCGCTGGCGGCGACGACACCGGGCTGGCGGTCCTGCTCGCACCTGGCAACGGAGGCAATCGAGCGGGCCGGGCACAGCTGGCCGAGAGGCTGAGCCGACGAGGGATGGCCGTGTTGCTGATGGACTACCGCGGGTACGGCGGCAACCCGGGCAGGCCCAGCGAGGAGGGCCTCGCCGCCGACGCGACGGCTGCCGCGCAGGCTCTGGAGGAGCTCGGCTACCCGGCGGCCCGCACGATCTACTTCGGGGAGTCCCTGGGCACCGGGGTGGTGGCGGCGCTGCAGCAGGAGCGGCCACCGGCGGGCGTGGTCCTTCGGTCTCCCTTCACCGATCTGGCCGACCTCGGGTCACACCACTACCCGTGGCTTCCGGTGCGAGCCCTGCTGCGTGACAGGTTCCCGGTCCTGGAGCACCTCTCCTCGAGCGACGTCCCGGTGACGGTGATCTACGGCGACCAGGACACGGTGGTTCCGTCCGCGCTCAGCGCACAGGTGGCAGACGGCGTCGCATCCCTTGCCGAGCGAGTGGTGATCACGGGTGCCGACCACAACGATCCCGTGATGTTCGGAGCCGTGGTGGCCGACGCCGTGGGGCGACTGGCCGGGCGGGTCGGCTGAGGCCGACCGGTCCGTGGGCGGCGGCGATCCCGCGCAGGCGACTGCGGCAGGATGTCGCCATGACTGCTTACTGGATCAGCATCTACCGGGAGATTCTCGACGAGTCGAAGCTCGCCGCCTACGCCGAGCTTGCCGGCCCTGCCCTCACCGGGGCTGGTGGCACGTTCGTGGCCCGGGGCATGCCCGAGCAGACCTACGAGGCGGGCGAGTCGGCCCGGACGGTGATCATCCGGTTCGAGTCGACCGAGGCCGCCCGGGACGCCTACGACAGCCCCGCCTACCAGGAGGCGCTCGCCGCTCTCGACGGCGGCGCCGTGCGTGACATCCGCATCGTGCCCGGGGTGGAGTGACGGTCCCGGTCCCCGGGGCGGCGGCCGCGGCGCTCAGCCCGCGCTGAGCGCGGCGTACTCCGGCTTGATGATCCGGTCGATGATGTCGAGGCGCTCGTCGAAGGGCAGGAACGCCGACTTCATCGCGTTGATCGTGAACCAGCGCAGGTCGTCGAGCGAGTAGTCGAAGGCCTCCACCAGCGACACCATCTCGTCGGTCATCGACGTTCGGCTCATCAGCCGGTTGTCGGTGTTGACGGTGACCCGGAAGCGCAACCGCGTCAGCAACCCGATCGGGTGCTCGGCGATCGACGTCGCCGCGCCGGTCTGCACGTTGGAGGCCGGGCACATCTCCAGCGGGATCCGCATGTCCCGGACGTACGCCGCCAGCCGACCGAGGGTCACCGAGCCGTCGTCGGCGACGGTGATGTCGTCGACGATGCGCACGCCGTGGCCGAGCCGGTCGGCGCCGCACCACTGGATCGCCTCCCAGATCGACGGGAGCCCGAACGCCTCGCCGGCGTGGATGGTGAAGTGGGAGTTCTCGCGCTGCAGGTACTCGAACGCGTCGAGGTGCCTCGTCGGCGGGTACCCCGCCTCCGCGCCCGCGATGTCGAACCCGGCGACACCGCGGTCGCGCCACGTGACGGCCAGCTCGGCGATCTCCATCGACCGGGCCTGGTGGCGCATCGCGGTGAGCAGCTGGCGGACGACGATCCGGCCACCGGCAGCCGCCACGGCCTCGTCGAAGCCTTCCTGCACCGCGGCGACCACCTCGTCGAGGGTCAGCCCGTCCTCCACGTGCTGCTCCGGCGCGTAGCGGACCTCGGCGTAGACGACGCCGTCGGCGACCAGGTCCTCGACGCACTCACGCGCCACCCGGGTGATGGCCGGGCCGTTCTGCATCACGGCGACCGTGTGGTCGAACGTCTCGAGGTAGCGCACCAGGCTGCCGCTGTCCGCAGACTCGGCGAACCAGCGGCCCAGCTCGTCGGCGGTGCCGGCCGGCAGCTCGTGGCCGGCGTCGCCCGCCAGGTCGAGGATGGTCTGCGGGCGCAGGCCGCCGTCGAGGTGGTCGTGCAGCAGGACCTTGGGGGCCGCGCGGACCTGGTCGCGGGTCGGGCTCGTCATGGCAGCCATCCAACCATCCGGTCGATCACCCGATCGGCCTGGCGAGCAGAGCGCGCAGCGCCTGCACCGTCACGTCCGGCGCCTGGCTGTGCACCCAGTGGCCCACGCCCTTGACGCGCACCAGCCGCATCGCCGGGAAGAGCTTCCGCATCTGCACGGCGTCATCGGGCTTGATGTACTGCGAGTCGGCACCCGCCAGCCACAGCACCGGCCCGGGGTACGGCGCCAGCTCGGCGGCCGCGGCCGGGAAGTCCGCGATCCGGGATTCGTGCCCGCGCGCCGCGTCGGCCGAGAACAGCCCGACGTTCGACTGCCAGCGCCACTCGTCGCCCTCGCGGCGCAGGTTCTGCAGCAGGAACGCGCGGACACCCGGGTCGGGATCCGCGCCGGCGAACCTCTCCTCGGCATCACCGCGGTCGGCCAGCTCGTCGAGGGGCAGCTCCTCCATGGCGCGGATGTAGCCGTCGAACCGGGAGAGGTCGCCGTAGTCCTTCGGGGCGATGTCCACGACCGCCAGCCGGCCGACGAGGTCGGGGTGCGCCAGCGCGAGCATCATCGCGACCTTGCCGCCCAGGGAGTGGCCCACGACGGTCCAGCGGTCGTCGCCTCCGGCCTCGCGGAGCTCGGCCGCGACCCGGTCGGCGTACGCCGCGAAGGAGAACTCCGTGCTCCAGGGCGATCGCCCGTGGTCCGGCAGGTCCACCAGCAGCGCGCGGGCGTCGGTCCCGTCGGGGCCGACGAGCGCCTTGGCGATCTGGGCCCAGTTGCGGCCCTGCCCGAAGAGGCCGTGCAGGAAGGCGACACGCGGACCCGACGAACCCAGCGACAGGGTGTGCAGTCGGGATTCGGTAGGTTCGGCGCCGGACGTCATGGCGTCATCCTCGCAGCCGCACCACGGGAGTTCTCATGCGCGTGTTCACCAGTCTCGACGAGATCGCGGCCGCCGCGGGAGAGCCCCTGGGCACCAGTGACTGGCTCACCATCGACCAGGAACGGGTCGACCTCTTCGCGGACGCGACGGGCGACCACCAGTGGATCCACGTCGACGAGGAGCGCTCGGCCGCCGGGCCGTTCGGCGGCACCGTCGCGCACGGCTACCTCACCCTCGCGCTGCTCCCCATGCTGGGCGCGCAGATCTTCACGCTCGAGACCCCCGGCGCCAGGCTCAACTACGGCGTCAACAAGGTCCGCTTCCCGCACCCGGTGCCCGTCGGCTCTCGCGTGCGGGCCCACGTTCGGATCGGGAAGGTCGCCGACGTGGCTGCCGGCACGCAGCTGACACTGCGCTGGTCGATCGAGATCGAGGGCGTCGACAAGCCGGCGTGCGTCGCCGAGACCGTGGTGCTGATGCTGCCATGAGCGCCGGGCGATTCATCGTGTACGGCGCCGGCGCCGTCGGCGGTGTGCTGGGCGCCCGCCTCGCCCTGGCGGCGCACGACGTCGCGCTGGTGGCCCGGGGCGCGCACCTCGCGGCGATCCGCGCCGACGGCCTCACGCTCCGCTCGGCCGAGGGCGACCAGGTGGTCCGGCTGCCTGCGTCTGACACGGTCGCCGACCTGTCACCCGACGCCAGCACGGTCGTGCTGCTGACGGTGAAGGGTCACCAGACGGCCGCTGCGCTCGACGACCTGGCGGAGCACGTGCCCCAGGACGCCACCATCGTGTGCGTCCAGAACGGCGTCGCCAACGAGACGGCCTGCCTGCGCCGGTTCCCGCACGTCCTGGCCGTCACCGTCATGATGCCGACCACCCACCTCGAGCCCGGCGTCGTGGTGCAGGACAGCTCGCCCGTGCCAGGGATCCTCGACGTCGGCCGCTTCCCGGGCGGGCACGACTCGCGTTGCGAGGCCGTGTCCGCGGCGTTCCGGGCCGCCGGCTTCGAGTCCGTAGTACGCGACGACGCGATGGCCTGGAAGCACCGCAAGCTGCTGATGAACCTCGGCAACGCCGCCGAGGCCTGCTGCGCCCCCGGGGACGATGCCGACGAGCTGGTCGCCCTCATGCGCGCCGAGGGCGAGCGGGTGTTCGCCGCCGCCGGTGTGCCCGTGGTCAACCAGACGGTCGACATCGCGCGGCGGGGCACGCTGCTGAACCACGGACCGGCGGCCGGCCGCACCGGCGGCTCCACTTGGCAGAGTCTCGCGCGGGGGCAGGGCTCGGTGGAGACCGACTACCTCAACGGCGAGATCGCTCTGCTCGGCCGCCTCCACGGCGTACCCACTCCCGCGAACGACCTGATCCGCGTGGTCATGGCCGAGCAGCTCCGAAACGGTGCGGAGCCCGGGCTCCTGCCCGCCGGCGAGCTGCTCGCGCGGCTGTAGCCCTCGATCGTGGCAGCTCACCCCTCACCACGTCGGTTGACCAACCGTTCGACCAAAACGCTCCATGACCGAACGGTTGATCAACCACGAAGGCTCACCTGATGGGCTCACCTGTGCGGAGCAGGGCTCGGAGAGGCGCGGCGGTAGCCGCGTCGGTTGACCAACCGTTCGACCAAGACGCTCCATGATCGAACGCTTGATCAACCACGAAGTCTCACCTGATGCGGAGCAGGGCTCGGAGAGCGCGGCTGTAGCCCTCGATAGGGGAGCTCACCCCTCACCACGTCGGTTGACCAACCGTTCGACCGCGACGCTCCATGACCGAGCGGTTGACCAACCACGAAGGCCCACCTGATGGGCTCACCTGATGCGGAGCAGGGCTCGGAGAGGCGCGGAAGACCGCAAAGGCCCTCCGACCGCGTCAGGAGATCCGGTCCAGGATCAGTGGGAGCGGTTCGAAGGCGGCATCCGGCTCGATGTCGTAGCCGCCTTCCAGAGAGCCCAGCGCCCGGTCGAAGCGGTCGGCCTCGTCGGTGAGCAGCGTGAACAGCGGGTCACCCTCGCGCACCGTGTCGCCCGGCCGCGCGTGCCAGACCACCCCGGCGCCGGCCTGCACCGGGTCCTCCTTGCGCGCCCGGCCGGCGCCGAGGCGCCAAGCGGCCAGCCCGACCGCCATCGCGTCGAGGCGAGTGAGTACGCCGGAGGTCGACGCGGTCATGACGTGCGACTCGCGTGCCGTCGGCAGCGCGGCGTCGGGGTCGCCGCCCTGGGCGCGGATCATGTCCTTCCAGACGTCCATCGCCCGACCCGAGCCCAGCACCTCGGCTGGGTCGACGTCGGTGATCCCCGCGCCGGCCAGCATCTCGGTGGCCAGGGCGACGGTGAGCTCGACCACGTCGGCGGGGCCCCCGCCGGCGAGGACATCCACCGACTCGGCCACCTCGATCGCGTTGCCGGCGGCCAGCCCCAGCGGCGTGGACATGTCGGTGATCAGCGCGACCGTGTGCACGCCGGCGTCGGTGCCGAGCTCGACCATCGTCGCGGCCAGCTCGCGGGCCCGCGCCAGGTCCTTCATGAACGCCCCGGTGCCGACCTTCACGTCCAGCACCAGCGCACCGGTGCCCTCGGCGATCTTCTTGCTCATGATCGACGAGGCGATCAGCGGGATCGCCTCCACGGTGCCGGTCACGTCGCGCAACGCGTAGAGCTTCTTGTCCGCCGGCGCCAGCCCGTCACCGGCCGCGCAGATCACCGCACCGACCGACTCCAGCTGGGCGAACATCTCCTCGTTCGACAGCGCCGCCCGCCAGCCCGGGATCGACTCGAGTTTGTCCAGTGTGCCACCGGTGTGGCCCAGTCCCCGACCCGACAGCTGGGGCACCGCGACTCCGCACGCCGCCACCAGCGGCGCCAAGGGCAGGGTGATCTTGTCGCCGACCCCGCCGGTGGAGTGCTTGTCGGCCGTCGGCCGCGACAGGCGCGAGAAGTCCATCCGCTCCCCCGAGGCGATCATCGCGGCGGTCCACCGGGCGATCTCGCGCCGGTCCATCCCGTTGAGCAGGATCGCCATCGCCAGCGCCGACATCTGCTCGTCGGCGACCTCACCGCGCGTGTACGCGCCGACCACCCAGTCGATCTGGCTGTCGCTCAGCTCGGCCTTGTCGCGCTTGGTGCCGATCACCTCGACGGCGTCGTGGGCAGCCACAGTTCACACTTCCTTCAGGTCATCGGGCCCGAACGCGTCGGGCAGCACCTCGGCCATGCTGCGCACGCCCGAGACGGTCATCAGCTGCAGGTCTCGCCCGCCGTTCTCGAAGAGCAGCTGCCGGCAGCGGCCGCACGGCATGATCACCTCGCCCGCACCGTTCACGCACACGAAGTGGGTCAGCCGCCCGCCCCCGGTGGCGTGCAGCTGCGAGACGAGCCCGCACTCGGCGCAGAGCGTCACGCCGTACGCCGCGTTCTCGACGTTGCAGCCCACCAGCAGGCGGCTCGCACCATCAGGACCCTCGGCCAGCGCGGCGGCGCCCACGTGGAACCTGCTGTACGGCGCGTAGGCGCGCGCTGAGATCTCGGTCGCTGCAGCGCGCAGCGCCTCCCAGTCGACGTCGGCAGTGCCCATGGTCAGCTCTTCACGTACGGCTCGCCGTCGGCCGCCGGCGGGCGGACCCGGCCGACGAAGCCGGCCACGGCGATGATCGTGGCGAGGTAGGGCGACGCACGCAGCAGCTCCGGCGGGATCTTGCCGAGGAACGACAGCTGGGTTTGCAGCGTCCACACGAAGCCGAAGAACAACGCCGACAACGACGCGTAGACGGGGTGCCAGCGACCCATGATGACCGCCGCGAGGGCGATGAAGCCGTTGCCGGCCGAGGCGTTGTTGTCGAACGAGCCCGTGGAGCCCACGGTGAAGTAGGCGCCTCCGAGGCCGGCGAACACACCCCCGAACAGCACCGCCTGCCAGCGGATCCGGTTGACCTTGATGCCGACGGTGTCGGCCGCCTTCGGGTGCTCGCCGACCGAGCGGGCCCGGAGGCCCCAGCGGGTCTGGAAGAGCATGAAGGTGACCAGCACGACCGAGACGTACATCAGGTAGGCCAGCAGCGTCTGGTTGAACAGCGTCGGCCCGATCACCGGGATCTCGGAGAGCCCCGGGATCGAGATGGGCGCGAGGATCACGGGCTCGTTGAGGTAGCCCTTGATGTCTGGGTCGTTGGGGATCTGGCTGAGCAGGAAGCTCGTCAGACCTGTCGCCAGGGCGATCAGCACGACGCCGAGGACGACCTGGTTGACGTGGTAGCGCAACGCGAAGACCGCCAGCAGCGCGGCGATGGCGACCCCTGCCAGGACGCCGCCGACCAGGCCCATCTCGGCGCTGTAGAACAGGCTGGAGAAGACCGACGCGAAGAACGCCGCGGTGAGGAACTGGCCCTCGATGGCGATGTTGATGACGCCCGCGCGCTCGCAGAGGCAGCCGGCGAGCGCGCCGAAGATCAGGGGGGTGGCCAGCCGGATCGTGCCCGGCAGCGGGTTGGCGAAGACGAGGTTCCCGGCCCCGGCCTGGTCGGCGTACTGCCAGGCGATGAACCCGGCGAAGAACGCGATGCCGACGACGATGCCGGCGACCGCGCCCCACACGCCGCGCGGGATCCGCCCGAGCGCCGCCAGTGCGAGCCCGACGACGGCGACGACGAAGGAGACCCAGGCGACGGCTTGGCCGTTGACCTCGTTGCCGGTGTTCTCGGCGGTGCGGGCGCCCAGGAGGTACTTGACCGTCGGGTTGTCGATGTCGAGCGCGAACCACAGGAGCAGGGCCGCGATGATCGCGAACACCACGACCAGCTTGACCTGCCGTCGTACGTCGGCTCGGTCGCGCACGTCGACGACGTCGTCCTGGCTGACCACCGCGGTGCTCACTGGTCTTCTCCGTTCGCTCGCTGTTCGAGCGGAGCCTCACGGCCAACTCCCGGGTTCATGCCGCCCCGCTCTCTCGCCGCGCTCACGAGCCCCAACCCTTCGCCATGACCGCCGACCCGCCGTCGGTCTTCTTCATCCGTGCGATGCCCTGGACGAGCGCCGGTGCCGCCACGAACAGCACGATCAGCGCCTGCAGGACCTCGGTGAGCTCCTTGGGCGTGGACGCGGCGCTCGCCTGCATCGCCACGCCGCCGACGCTCAGGGCGCCGAACAGCAGGCCGGCGAGCACGGTCCCGAGCGGGGTGGCCCGGCCGAGCAGCGCGACGGTGATGGCGTCGAAGCCGATGCTGCCGGCCATCGTCGGGCTCAGGGAGTCGTGGTGGCCGAGCACGCCCATGGTGGCCGCGAGGCCGGCCAGGCCACCGGCGATCACCATGGCCGCGGTGTAGACGTGGGGCACGTTCATGCCGGCGGTGCGGGAGGCATCCGCGTTGGCGCCGACCGCGCGCAGCTCGAAGCCGAGCTTGCTGCGGTCGAGGATCCACCAGACGAGGATCGCCGCCAGGAGCGCGACGATGACGCCGAGGTGGAGGTTGCCGATCTCGGGGAACGTGGCCGAGCTGTCGGGCGGCGGCGAGAGGGTGTTGTCGCTGTTGGGCCGCTGGAAGGCGTCCTTGCTCAGCGCGTAGAGCAGCAGCGCCCCGGCGAGGTAGTTGAGCATGATCGTGGTGATCACCTCGTGCGCGCCGGTGCGGGCCTTCAGCACACCCGCGATCGCGCCCCACAGGGCGCCGCCCGCGATGCCCGCGACCAGGGCCACCAGCAGGTGCAGGCCCGGCGGCAGGTCCCAGGTGAAGCCGACGTAGCCGGCAGCGAGGGCTCCGACGAGGAGCTGGCCCTGCGCACCGATGTTGAAGAGGCCGGCACGGAAGGCCAGCGTCACGCCGAGCCCGGCGCAGATCAGCGGGGCGGAGCGCACCAGCGTGGTGCCGACGGCGCCGGGGCTGCCGACCGACCCGTGCACGAGCGCGGCGTACGACGACCAGATGGCGCTGCCGGCCTCGCGGAAGAAGTCCTGCGGGTAGGAGAAGATGTAGGGCAGGGTCTCGATCACCTCGCGCGAGCTGAACACGATCAGCAGCGCGCCGATGACCAGGGCCATCGCGACGGCCACCAGGGTGGTCTTCACGGTGGGCAGCCAGGTCGCCCCGGGACGGGCGTCCCGTGGCGCGGCGGGCCCGGCGGCCGGCTCGGTGGCGACCCGCTTGTCGGCGGGTGCGTCGGCGTCCGGCGGCGGCTGCTGGGCCGGGGGCTTGTCGTCGCTCATGCGCTGGCCGCCTCGTCGGCGTCGTGGGCTCCGGCCATCATCAGGCCAATGTCCTCTCGTGCGATGTCGGGCGAGACCGTGCCGACGATGCGGCCGTCGTACATCACTGCGATCCGGTCTGACAGCGCGAAGATCTCGTCGAGCTCGGTCGACACGATGATCACCGCGGTGCCCTTGTCGCGCTCGGAGATGATGCGCTTGTGGATGAACTCGATCGAGCCGACGTCGACACCACGCGTCGGCTGTGACGCGATCAGCACCTTGAGGGGACGTGAGAACTCCCGCGCCACCACCACCTTCTGCTGGTTGCCACCGGAGAGCGACGAGACCGGGGCCTCCATCGACTCGGTGCGGATGTCGAACTCCTCGATGCGGTGCCGGGCGTTCTTCTCGATCTCGTCGAGCCGCAGCGCCGGGCCGTGCGAGAACTCGTCGTTGCGGTACAGGTCGAGCACGAGGTTCTCGCGGACGCTGAACGCACCGACGTACCCGTCGTGGGAGCGGTCCTCGGGGATGTACCCGATGCCGGCCTCCAGGCTCTCCCGCGGCCCGTGCCTGCTGATGTCCTTGCCGTCCAGCTCGATGACGCCGGCGTCGGGCCTCATCACCCCGAGCAGCGACTTGATGAGCTCGGTCTGGCCGTTGCCCTGCACCCCGGCGATCCCGAGCACCTCGCCGGCGCGTGCCTCGAACGACACGTCCTTGACGACCTGGACGCCGCGGGCGTCGACGACGGTCAGCCCGGAGGCGGAGAGTACGACGTCGCCCGGGGAGGCCTCGGGCTTGTCGACCTTGAGCTTCACCGAGCGGCCGACCATCATCTCGGCCAGCTCGGCCTCGGAGGCGGTGGGCGGAGCGGTCCCGACGACCTTGCCGCGCCGGATGACGCTGATCTTGTCGCCGACCGCCTTCACCTCGCGCAGCTTGTGGGTGATGAAGATGATGGAGGTGCCCTGGCTCTTGAGCTCGCGCATGATGTCCATGAGCTCGTCGATCTCCTGCGGCGTCAGCACGGCTGTCGGCTCGTCGAGGATGAGCACCTTCGCCTCGTTGGCCAGCGCCTTGATGATCTCGACCCGCTGCTGCACGCCGACGGGGATCTCCTCGACCAGCGCGTTGGGATCGACCGCCAGGCTGTACTTCTCCGACAGGTTGCGCACCAGGTCGGCGGCCGCGGCACGGTTGAGCACGCCGAGGGCCCGGGTCTGCTCGCGGCCCAGCATGACGTTCTCGGCGACGGTGAACACCGGGACCAGCATGAAGTGCTGGTGGACCATGCCGATGCCGGCCGCGATGGCGTCGCCCGGCGAGGCGAACGTGACCGGCTCGCCGTCGATGAGGATCTCGCCCTCGGTCGGGTCGAGGAGCCCGTAGAGCATGTTCATCAGCGTGGACTTGCCCGCGCCGTTCTCCCCGAGCAGGCAGTGGATCTCACCCGGCTCGATGGTGAGGTCGATGGCGTCGTTCGCCGTGAACGAGCCGAACCGCTTGGTCAGGCCGCGGATCTCGAGTTGCATGGCTCCCCTGACGGTTGCTTGGGGTGGAGGAACTGGTCGCTGTCGGGTCACCGGGAGGGCCCCGGCCGAGACTAGCGGCACCCAGACGCGAAAGCCGGGACGGGGAACCTCCCCCGCCCCGGCCTTCCCAGGCGTTCGTGCTGGTCAGGCTGGTGTCAGCCGACCTTGAGGGACCCGTCGACGATCTGCGACTTGAGGTCCTCGATCTGCGACTTCACGTCGTCGGAGATGTCGCCCTCGGCCTCGTGGTACGGCGCCAGGCTGACGCCGCCGTTCTCGAGCGTGCCGTTGAACAGCTCGTTGGAGAAGCTGCCGTCGACGGAGGCCTTGATGGCTTCCTCGACCGCGACGTCCATGCCCTTGACGACCGAGGTCAGCAGCACGTCGCAGTACTCCTCGGCCGAGACGCAGCCGTCGGTGTCGACCCAGATGCCCTTGACCCCGGCGTCCTTGACGGCCTGCAGGCCGCCGAGACCGGCCGGACCGGCGACCGGCATGATCACGTCGGCACCCTGCTGGATCATGCCCTCGGCGATCGACTGGCCCTTCGACTTGTCGTCGAAGCCGCCGACGAACGAGCCGTCCTTGCCGTCCCAGCCGACGACCTCGACAGCACCGTCGTTGTCCTCGTTGAACTTCTCGACGCCCTGCTTGAAGCCCTCCATGAAGATGGAGACGGTCGGGATGTTGAGGCCACCGAAGGTGCCCACCACTCCGGACTCGGACTGGGCAGCGGCGAGGTAGCCCGCGAGGTAGGCCGGCTGAGCCGTGTCGAAGACGAGGCCCTTGAGGTTCTTGGCGGGCTTCTCGTAGGCGAAGTCGACGATGGAGAAGTCGATCTCGGGGTTCTTCTTGGCGGCCGCCTCGGTGGCGTCACCGAGGAGGAAGCCGACCGTGGTGATGGAGTTGCAGCCCTGGCTGACCAGCGCGTCGATGTTGTCGGCGTACTCGGAGTCAGAGTTGGACTCCACCTCGCCGGTCTGGACGCCCAGGTCCTGCTCTGCCTTGAGCAGGCCGGCGTAGGACGTCTGGTTGAACGACTTGTCGTCGAAGCCACCGGAGTCGGACACCATGCAGGCCTTGAAGTCGATGCTCTCCGCTGCCGGCGAGCTGCTCTCGGCGGTCGACGGGCTGTCGTTCTCCGATGCCTCGTCGGAGGGACGCTCGCCACAACCGGCGAGGGTGAGTGCAGCGATGCTGATCACGGCTGCGATACGGGCCGTCTTCTTCACGGCGCCTCCTGATCTCTGTTCTATCGTGAGAGCGCCACCGCGGCGCACGTCGCGCACAATGTAGTACCCGGTGAGCCGGATCACGTAGTGACTTGGCCAACCGTTATCTCACAGTGACCCGCGGGTAGCGGGTCAGGCTGTCAGAGAGACGACGGCGGCCTCGGCCAGCACCCGGGCTCCGATGGCAGTCGCGCGCTCGTCGATGCGCAGGTTGCCCTGGTGGAGGTCGAAGGTCGGCCCGCCCGGGGTGCGAGTGCCGAGCCGGCCCATCGCACCGGGCACCCGGTCGAGGTACCAGCCGAAGTCCTCGCCCCCGAGGCTCTGGGTCGTGGGCACGTGACCGGGCACGCCGAGCACGGACTCGACGGCGGTGGCGAGCACCTTGGTCTGCTGCGGCCCGTTGACCACGGGGGGCACTCCGCGCTGGTAGGTGATCTCCGCCGTCACGCCGTACGGCGCGATGATGTGCCCGACGAGGCTCCGGATGGTGCGCTCGGCATCGGCCCAGGCGACCGCGTCGAGCATCCGGACGGTGCCGGCGACCTCGCCTGTTCCGGGGATGACGTTGTGGGCGGAGCCGGCGCGGACCCGGCCCCACACGACGCTGACGCCGGCCCGGGGATCGAGGCGGCGCGAGAGGATCGCGGGCAGCTCGGTGATCACCTTGCCAAGCGCGAACGTGAGGTCCTCGGTGAGGTGCGGGCGCGAGGTGTGGCCGCCACTGCCGGAGAGGCGCACCGACAGCGCGTCGGCCGCGCCGGTGAGCGGCCCGACCCGGAGCCCCACCTGGCCGACGTCGAGCGTCGGGTCGCAGTGCAGGCCGTAGATGTGGTCGACGTCGTCGAGGCCGCCGGCGCCCATGACGTGCAGGGCACCGCCGGGCATGACCTCCTCCGCGGGCTGGAAGAGCAGCCGCACCCGGCCGGACAGCAGGCCGGCACGCTCCACCTCGGCGAGCGCCAGGCCGGCACCCACCAGCGCGGCCGTGTGCACGTCGTGGCCGCAGGCGTGGGCGACACCGGGCACCGTACTGGCCCACGGGTCCTGGGTGAGGTCGTCAACGGGCAGTGCGTCGAGGTCGGCGCGCAGCGCGACCAGGCCCTCGCCCGTGCCCAGGTCGGCGATCACGCCGCCGCCGTCGAGCCGCCGGACCACCCAACCGGTGCCGTCCAGGTGGCCGACCACCTGGTCGCAGGTGCGGGTCTCGGCCCACGACAGCTCGGGGTGGGCGTGGAGATCGCGGCGCAGCTCGCTCAGCTCGTCGGCGTACTTGTCGACGAGCTCGGTGATGACGCTCGAGGCGTCCCGGGGGTGGTGCTGAAGTTGTGCGGACATTGGTTCCTAGGTTAAGGCCTCGTCTCACCGAGCGGACGAGGAGTACGAAGTGCGGACTCAGCCGCCTCCGAACCGGCCCCTTCCTTGTAACGCGCAGTTGATGACACTGGCGCGCCCGTGCACCCCCGCACCAGTGTCATTGACTACGCGTTACATGTGGGTCGGGGCGCTCGTCGTACGCCGCGAGGATGCGGTCGGCGGCCGCGGGCGCGGCGAGCTCGCCGGAGAGCACGGCGGCCCGGACCTCCTGGCGTACCCGCGCGACGTTGGCCGAGCGCCGCAGCCGCTGGTCGAGCTCGTCGCGCACCAGCGCCCAGGTGAACTCCAGCTGCTGCTCGGCCCGCTTCCGCGCCAGACCGTCAGCCGACAGGTGGTGGCGGTGGTCCAGGACCCGCTGCCAGACCTCGTCGACGCCGGCGCCGGTCAGGCCGGAGCAGGTGACGACCGTGGGGGCCCATTCGCCCTTGCCGTGCACGAGTCGCAGCGCCCCGGACAGCTCACGGGCTGCCGAGCGGGCCTCGCCCTCCCTGTCGGCACCGCCGACGTCGTCCGCCTTGTTCACCGCGATGACGTCGGCGATCTCCAGGATGCCCTTCTTGATGCCCTGCAGCTGGTCACCGGTGCGGGCCAGGGTGAGGAAGAGGAAGGTGTCGACCATCCCGGCGACGGTGACCTCCGACTGGCCGACGCCGACGGTCTCGACCAGCACCACGTCGTACGCCGCCGCCTCGAGCACCGCCATCGCCTGCGCCGTGGCCCGGGCCACCCCGCCGAGGGTGCCGGCGGCCGGCGAGGGCCGGACGAACGCCTCGGGGTCGACGGCCAGCCTCGCCATTCGCGTCTTGTCGCCGAGCACTGACCCGCCCGTGCGGACGCTGGAGGGGTCGACAGCCAGCACGCCGACCCGGTGCCCCTGCGCGGTGAGGTGGGTGCCGAGCGACTCGATGAACGTGGACTTGCCGACGCCGGGCACGCCGGAGATGCCCACCCTGACGGAGTCGTGCCGGTCCAACTTCGCGAGCAGGTCCCTCGCCAGCGCCCGGTGCTCGGGCTTCGACGACTCCACGAGGGTGATCGCGCGTGAGATCGCGGCCCGGTTGCGCTCGCGCACGCCGGCGGCGAGCTCGGCGGGATCGACCTGGGCGCGCGCCATCACCGGTCGCCCGTCACGTGTGGTCGGACAGCTTCGCGAGCAGGTCGAGCGCCGAGTCGGCGATGACCGTGCCGGGCAGGAACACGGCCGCGGCACCCATCTCCTTGAGCGTCGGCACGTCGTCGGGAGGGATCACCCCGCCGATGACGACCATGATGTCGGGCCGCCCCTGGTCGGCGAGCGCCTGCCTGAGCGCGGGCAGCAGGGTCAGGTGCCCTGCCGCGAGGCTGGAGACGCCGACGATGTGCACGTCGGCGTCGACCGCTTGCTGGGCGACCTCCTCGGGCGTCGAGAAGAGCGGCCCCACGTCGACGTCGAAGCCGAGGTCGGCGAACGCCGTCACCACGACCTTCTGCCCGCGGTCGTGGCCGTCCTGGCCCATCTTGGCGACCAGGATGCGGGGGCGGCGACCCTCCTCCTCCTCGAACCTCGCGGTGGCGTCGAGGACCTCCTGGACGCGGGCGCTGCCGGCGCCGGCGCGGGACTCGTCGCGGTACACGCCGCTGATCGTACGGATCGTGGCCTGGTGGCGGCCGTAGACCTTCTCCAGGGCGTCGGAGATCTCGCCTACCGTCGCCTTCGCGCGCGCCGCGTCGACGGCCAGCGCCAGCAGGTTGCCGTCGAGGCTACCCTTGCTCGCGCCGCGGTCGGCGGAGGCGGTGAGCGCATCGAGGGTACGACGCACCTCGTCGTCGTCGCGCTCGGCGCGCAGCCGCTCCAGCTTGGCCAGCTGCTGCCGGTAGACGTCGTCGTTGTCGACCCGCAGGACGTCGAGTTTGTCCTCCTCGGCCAGCCGGTAGGTGTTGACGCCGATCACGGCCTGCGCACCGGAGTCGATGCGGGCCTGGGTGCGGGCGGCGGCCTCCTCGATGC
Organism: Nocardioides sp. LHG3406-4; assembly: GCF_049897745.1. Taxonomy (NCBI): domain Bacteria; kingdom Bacillati; phylum Actinomycetota; class Actinomycetes; order Propionibacteriales; family Nocardioidaceae; genus Nocardioides; species Nocardioides sp. LHG3406-4. The sequence goes on along the minus strand of NZ_JAFCWV010000006.1, from coordinate 170,629 downwards.
GCATCTTCGGGATGCCCTGCTCGATGGCCTTCGCCATCCCGCCGGCGGCCTCCGCCTCGACGATGTGGCCCCAGGCGCGCTCGGCGAGGTCGTGGGTCAGCCGCTCGACGTAGTAGCTGCCGGCCCACGGGTCGATGACCTCGGTGGTGCGGCTCTCCTGCTGGAGCAGCAGCTGAGTGTTGCGTGCGATCCGGGCGCTGAAGTCGGTCGGCAGCGCGATCGCCTCGTCGAGCGCGTTGGTGTGGAGGCTCTGGGTGTGACCCTGGGTGGCCGCCATCGCCTCGATGCACGTGCGCTGCACGTTGTTGAAGACGTCCTGCGCGGTGAGCGACCAGCCGCTGGTCTGGCAGTGCGTGCGCAGGCTCAGCGACTTGGGGTTCTGCGGGTCGAACTGGCGCACCAGCCGCGCCCACAGCGCCCGGGCCGCGCGCATCTTGGCGACCTCCATGAAGAAGTTCATCCCGACCGCCCAGAAGAAGCTCAGTCGGGGCGCGAAGTGGTCGATGTCGAGGCCGGCGGCCAGGCCTGCGCGGAGGTACTCCACGCCGTCGGCCAGCGTGTAGGCGAGCTCGAGATCGGCCGTCGCACCGGCCTCCTGGATGTGGTAGCCGGAGATGGAGATGGAGTTGAAGCGCGGCATCCTCTCGGCGGTGAAGGCGAAGATGTCGCTGATGATGCGCATGCTCGGCAGCGGCGGGTAGATGTAGGTGTTGCGGACCATGAACTCCTTGAGGATGTCGTTCTGGATGGTCCCCGTCAGCTGCTCCGGCTTCACCCCCTGCTCCTCGGCGGCCGCGATGTAGAGCGCCATCACGGGCAGCACGGCGCCGTTCATCGTCATCGACACCGACATCTCGTCGAGCGGGATCCCGTCGAAGAGCGTCCGGGTGTCGTAGATCGAGTCGATCGCCACCCCGGCCATCCCCACGTCACCACGCACGCGCGGGTGGTCGGAGTCGTAGCCGCGATGGGTGGCCAGGTCGAACGCGACGCTGAGCCCCTTCTGGCCGGCCGCCAGGTTGCGCCGGTAGAACGCGTTGGACTCCTCGGCGGTCGAGAAGCCGGCGTACTGCCTGATCGTCCACGGCTGGGTGGTGTACATCGTCGGGTAGGGGCCGCGCAGGAACGGGCTCAGGCCGGGCCAGGTGTCGAGCGCGTCGAGTCCCTCGAGGTGCTCGGGGCCGTAGACCGGGAGGATGTCGATCCCCTCGGGGCTCGCCCACTCGGTCCCGTCGGTTGAGGCGCGAGCGGAGCGAGCCTCGAAACCAGGGCCGCCCTCGGCCACGAGGGGCTGGTCCCCGAAGCTCTCCGGAATGCTCATGCCAGCTTCTCCCTCGTCGTGGCCAGGAAGGCCAGCGCGTCCACGCCGACCGCGCAGGAGTCGTCGGCGCCGACGTCGGCCCTGCCGGCGACGATGACCCACCCGGCGCCGGCCTCGCGCAACGCCTGCACCGCCTGCGCGCCCCACTCGGCGTACGCCGTGTCGGTGCCGGCCAGGCAGACGACCGGCTGTCCGGCGTACGCCGCGACCAGGTCGTCGGGGCCGGCGGCGGCGCCGGCCGGGTCGACGGCGACGCCGCCCGCAGCCAGGAGGTTGGCGGCGAAGGTCGCGCGCGCCGTGTGCTGGGCGACCGTGCCCATCGTCGCCAGGAAGACGCGAGCAGCAGGCGGCTCCTCGCGGAGCGCCTCGAAGGCCGCGCCATAGCGGCGTACGGCGGGAGGGACGGGGTACGGCGCCCGCTCGGGCCGCGTCTCACCCAGGTGGGGGAACTCGCTGAGCCCCGTGATCGGCCGCGTGCGATGGGCGATCTGCGCGTCGCGGGCGGCCGCCACCTCCGCGATGCGGGAGTCCAATCCGGCCGGGCCGTCGCGCTCGATGCGTCCCAGCTCGGCCCAGGCGGCGTGCGCGAGGTCGTCGGTCAGCTTCTCCACGGCGTAGGCCCCGCCCGCCGGGTCGGCTACGTGGGCGACGTGGGACTCGCTCATCAGCAGGCTCGAGGTGTTGCGGGCGATGCGCCGGCCGAAGGCGTCGGGCACGCCGAGCGGGGAGTCGAAGGGCAGCACCGTCACCGCGTCGGCGCCGGCGACGCCCGCAGCGAAGGCGGCGACGGTGGTGCGCAGCATGTTGACCCACGGGTCGAACGCGCTCATCATCGGCCGGCTCGTCACGACGTGCTGGCGCTGATGGGTGCGGTCGGAGCCCGACAGCTCGGCGACGCGGGCCCACAGCCGGCGGGCGGTGCGCAGCTTGGCGATCGTGGGGAACTGCTCGTCGGTCGCGGCGTAGCGGAACTCGATGAGCCCGAGTGCGTCGTGGATGGCGATGCCGGCCGCGGTCAGGGTGCGCAGCGCCCCGATGCCGGCGGCGAGCGACCAGCCCAGCTCCTGCACGTCGGAGGCGCCCCGGTCATGGACGAGAGTGCCGTCGACCACGACCGCCAGCGTGCCGGCTTCGAGGGCCAGGCCGGCCACGGCCACGAGCTGGTCGTCGTCCCACGGGGCGCCGAGGTTGGTGCCCTCCGCCGGGGTGGCGCCACCCAGCACGCCGAGGAACGCGCGCGCTGCGGCGAGGGTGTCCCCGTGCCCGTCGAGCACGACCGGTGCCAGGTCGAGGAGCACGCCGTCGAGCAGGCCGGGCAGGTCGACTCCCTCGACCCGGTCGAGCCACAGCGAGGTCACGCCCTGGTCGAGGTCGACGAGGATCGCCTCGTTGGTGGCCTCCTCGGCCACGACCGTGACGTGCGACCGGATGTCCCAGTCGCCCGCGCGGGTGGGGCGACCGGCCGTGGTCGCCTGCTCGGCCAGCTCTCGGGTGCCGATGGGAGGCACGTCGATGCCGTCGAGGGTGGTCCGGGCCAGCCGGTCCCAGACCAGCTCGTCGGGATCGTCGGCGCCGAGCCGGCGGGCCTTGCGGAGCACCGCAGCCGCCGCCCTCTCCCAGTCGGCCACCGTCGCGTCGTCATCAGGGGATGCCAGGGTGAGCGAGCCCTGCTCAGGCTCGAACTCCTCCGGCTCCGTGAGGCCACTCATGCTGCGAACAATAGGCAGCGGTCTCCGCGACGACCACCGAGTGTGACGTTTTCGGCGCATCACCCGACCGCTCCGGTCCGTCCTGGCACGGGGAGCGGTGGACGAAGCCGTGAACCCGGACCACGACATCGGGGAACATCACCACGTGAGCACTCCCGCAGCGGCCCCGCAGCCCGACCGCACCGACGCCCAGGTCGTCGCGGCGTCCCTGCACGACCCGGCCGAGTTCGCACACGTCTACGACCGGCACGCTCCCGACGTACACCGCTACCTGCTGCGCCGTCTGGGCGCCGACGTGGCCGAGGACCTCACCGCCGACACGTTCGTGATCGCCTTCCGCTCGCGGGCCCGCTTCGACCACACCCGGGGCAGCGCTCGGCCCTGGCTCTACGGCATCGCCAGCAACGTGGCCGCCAAGCACCGGCGCAGCGAGGTGCGGGGCCTCCGTGCCTTCGCACGCACGGGCATCGACCCGATCGCCCACTCGTGGGTCGAGCAGGCCGACCAGCGGGTGGCTGCCCAGGCGCTGAACCGGCCGCTGGCCCTCGCGCTCGCCGAGCTCTCGGCCGGCGACCGCGACGTGCTGCTGCTCGTGGCGTGGGCCGACCTCTCCTACGCCGAGGTGGCCTCGGCCCTCGGCCTCCCGGTCGGGACCGTGCGGTCCCGGCTCAACCGCGCCCGCCGCAAGGTCCGTGAGGCACTGCCCGGACCGCCGGCGGGCGACCCCGATGACGCGCGCGACACCATCCGATCGACCAGTCAGGAGACCCACCATGGATGAGCTGACCCTCGTGCGCGAGCTTCGCGCCGACGCACCCGCCGCCGCGCCGAGCGGCGCCCGCGACGTACTCCTCGCCGAGCTGCGACCACCCCGTCGCTCCCGAGCCCGCTGGCTGGTCTCGGCCGCGGCCGTGCTCGCCCTCGGCGCGGGCGGCCTCGTGGCCCTGCAGACCGGACCCGGTGCATCGCCCAGCGCGGCAGCCGTGCTCCAGCGGGCCGCGGCTGTCGTCGCCGACGACGTAGTGGAGCGGCCCCGCGACGACCAGTGGGTCTTCGAGACGATGTACGGCGGAGCCACCGTCGGAGAGCCCTTCGAGATGATCCCGGGCGAGGCATGGACCCGGTTCGACGGCACCCAGTTCGCCGGCGGCCCGTCCGACCGACCGGGCAAGCTCCTCGTCCAGGACCTCGTGGACGACCCCGAGATCCCCACCCCCGAGGAGTGGTACGACGGCGCGGCCGCCCTGCCCGCCGAGCCCGCGGCGCTGCTCGCCGCTCTCCGTGACGGCGACCTTGCCGACGCGAAGGGCCCCACCGAGGCGGCCCGCGACTTCGACGCCGTCGTCGAGACCCTGGGCCAGCCCCTCCTGCCGGCGCAGGCCCGGGCGAACCTGTTCCGGGCGCTGGCGACCATCCATGGCGTCGGGATCGACGAGGACGCCCGACCCGACCTCCTCGACCGTCCGGTGCTGTCCGTGACGTTCGACGGGGTCCCCGACGTGACCGGCATCGAGTCCCGGCGCGAGATGCTCCTGGACCCGCACACCTACGCCTACGTCGGCACCCGCGTGACCGCGCTCGAGGCGGGCCACATCGGCGCGGCTGGTGACCCCGGCTTCGACCTCACCCCGGGCGAGACCTGGTACGAGTCCACGGTCCTCCCCGCGGCCGTCGTCGACCGTCCCGGCCAGCGCCCCTGACGCCATCGAGGAGGCCGGCCCACGGGGGTGCCGGCCTCCTCGATGCCTGTTCGGCCGACCGGCCTGGTGTTCATCGTGGGGTCGACCGCAGTCCGCGCCGCGTTGGTGATGGCGTCCGATGCTTGCCGCATGACGCCACGTCGGATCGCGCTGGTGACCGAGTCCTTCTATCCCGCCGTCGACGGCACCACCACGACGCTCAAGAACGTCGCCGACCACCTCGTCGACACCGGCCACGAGCTGATGATCGTCGCGTCGGGACCCGGACTGGCGACGTACCGCTCCATGCCGGTAGTCCGGGTCGCGACCACCCACGCCGGCGCCCACGTGCGTGCCGCGCTGACGACCTTCGAGCCCGACCTGGTTCACGTCCTGAGCCCGGGGCGCATCGGCCGGCGCGCCCTCGAGCACGCCCGGCGCCTGGGTGTCCCGAGGCTGGCCGTGCAGCACTCCCCCGTCTCGGCCGCCGCGGCGGAGCGCTGGCTCCGCCAGGTGGTCGCGCGCGCCGACCGCGTCGTCGTGACGAGCCCGTGGATGGCCGACCGGATGGGCATCCTGGGCGTCGACGCCCTCGTCTGGCAGCCCGGCGTCGACCCGGCCGCGTTCTCGCCGAGCCTGCGCGACGAATGGCTGCACGCGAAGTGGGCTCGGGCGAGGTCGAGCTCCGGCCCGCGCGTGGTCGTGGGCTACGCGGGGAGCCTGCACAAGCGACACGGCGTACGACGCCTCGCGGAGCTGGCCGGCGTCCCGGGCATCCGTCTGGTGGTCATCGGCGACGGACCCCAGCGATCGTGGCTCGAGGCCCGGCTGCCCGGCGCGAAGTTCACCGGGACCCTCCCCACGGGCGAGCTCGCGACCGCCCTGGCCTCGCTCGACGTGCTGGTCCACCCCGGCACCGACGAGACCTGCTGCCACGTCCACCGTGAGGCGGCCGCGTCGGGCATCCCGGTCGTCGCGCCGCGGTCGGGGGGCGCGCTGGGCCTCGTCCGACCCCTCGAGACCGGCCTGACCTACGACCCGGCCGACCCGCGTGCCCTGCGTCGCGCCGTGGAGTCCGTGGCCGCCGACCCGCAGCGTCACCTGCTCGGCACCCGCGGCCGCGAGCTCGCGTCCGCCCGCACCTGGGTGGAGGCCTGCGCGGCACTCGACGCGATCCACGAGGACCTGCTCGCCACGAGTCGCCCGCCAGCGCGGTACGCCGCTGCCACCGGGTGACACCGGCGTACCGCAGCGGGACGATCAGGACTGCTGCGACCAGTCCGGCAGCTCCTGGAGCGCCCAGCGGTTGCCGTCCCGGTCGGCGAACGACACGAACCGGCCCCAGGGGTGCTCCTCGACGCCGTCGGCGTCCACCCCGCGCGAGCGCAGGTCAGCCAGGGTGGTGTCGGCGTCGGCGACGACCATCTGCAGGTTGTCGAGCGAGCCGGGGGTCAGCCGGGTGAGGCCCCGGCCGATCGCGATCGAGCATGCCGACCCAGGCGGGGTCAGCTGCACGAAGCGAATCTCCTCGCTCACCGTGTAGTCGTGATCGGCGACGAAGCCGACCTTCTCGTAGAACTCCTTGGCCCGGTCGACGTCCGTCACGGGCACCATCACCAGCTCCAGCTTCATGTCCATGACATCGAGCCTAGGAAGTCATCAGGTCAGTTCCTGGCCTCTACATCGAAATTTCGAACGACCACCAGGAGTTGCTCGGCGCCTGCGAGCCTCGACCGGACGCACGTGGCTGACCTCACACCCAGCCGCTTTGACCTTCACACCTCTGTGAGGGTTCGACCATGGCGCCATGCGAAACGACACGGCACGGCCGGTCCCCGGCCCACAGACATCCACGAGCCAGCGGCTCCCGCTCGGGGCACTGATGGCCATGGCCACGGCCTCCTTCATCACCGTCCTGACCGAGGCCCTGCCAGGGGGCCTGCTGCCCGCGATGAGCAGCGACCTCCGGGTGGGCGAGTCGGCGATGGGGCAGGCGGTGACCATCTACGCGATCGGGTCCGCGGTCGCGGCGATCCCGTTGTCCGCGGCCACCTCCGGGTGGCGGCGCAAGAGACTGCTGCTGACCACGATGGCCGGGTTCGCGATCGCCAACACGATCACAGCCGTCTCCGACCAGTTCGTGCTGACGATGGTCGGCCGGTTCATCGCCGGCGTCTGCGGCGGGCTGGTCTGGGCGATGATGGCCGGCTACGCGCGGCGCATGGTCCCCAGCGCGCTTCACGGCAAGGCGATCGCGGTCGCCATGGCCGGGACGCCGCTCGCCCTGGCGCTCGGGGTGCCGGCAGGAACGCTCCTCGGCCAGGCTCTCGGCTGGCGGGTCGCCTTCCTCACCATGACCGTCATCGCCCTGGTCGTGCTCGCCTGGCTCGGCGTGACGGTCCCGGACTTCCCCGGCGAGCACCGGCAGCGTCGGTCCCGTGTCGCGCACACCCTGCGCGTGCCCGGCGTGACACCCGTCCTGTTCGTCGTCCTCACCGTCGTCCTGGCGCACACCGTCCTCTACACCTACATCGCGACCTTCCTCGACGAGTTCGGCATGGTCGACTCCACCGCAGCGGTGCTGTTCGTGTTCGGCACGGCGTCGGTGGCGGCCATCTCGCTGGTGGGCTCCCACATCCACCGTCGCCTGCGCCGCCTCACCATCGCCGGCACTCTCCTGTTCGCCGCAGGGACCACCCTCCTGGCCACGCTCGCCGACAGCCCGGTCGTCGTCTACGTCGCAGCGGCTCTGTGGGGAGTGGGATTCGGCGGCATGGCCACCCTCCTGCAGACGGCTCTGGGCGACGCGGCCGGCGCAGCGGCCGACACCGCCCAGGCCATGCTCGTCACGCTGTGGAACGCAGCGCTCGCCCTGGGTGGCGTCGCGGGCGGTCTGCTCCTCGACGGCCTGGGCGCGCGATCCTTCCCCTGGTTCGTCCTCGTCCTTCTGGCCCCGGCGCTGGCGGCCGTCGTCACGGGCACGCACGGGTTTCCCGCGAGGCGGAGGGAGGCGACCACATGAGTGCCGCGAACCGGGCCTAGGCGTGCAGCAGACCCGTCTCGTCGTTCACCGACTTCACGGCCAGGACCTTGTCGAGGTAGTCGGCGATCGCGTCCCGGTTGCGGGTCAGGCACTCGATGCGCTCGGACAGGCGCGCCTGCTCCAGCTGGAGGGTCGCGGTCATCTCGGGGGTCACGTTGGGGACGTAGATGGTCCGCGGCCTGTCCAGGCACGGCAGGAGCTGCTGGATGATGCGGGTCGGCAGTCCGGCATCGAGGAGCCCCTTGATCTGGAGGACGATGTCCACGTGCGCCTCGTCGTACTCCCGGTAGCCGTTGCGGGCCCGGCTGGGCGTGATCAGCCGCTGCTCCTCGTAGTAGCGCAGCAGCCGTCGGGACACGCCGGTGCGCTCCGCGAGCTCGCCGATCCTCATGCCCTCCAGGATAGGACGGGACCCTCACAGCCATGTGCAGGTCTCACGCTCGCAGCCCGGCTCAGACCTCGGTGCGCCCCTCGGAGTCCTTGCTCCGCAGCCCGATCTTGCTGCCCAGCCACACCAGCGGGTCGTACTTGCGGTCGACCACGCGCTCCTTCATCGGGATGATCGCGTTGTCGGTGATCTTGATGCCCTCGGGGCAGACCTCGGTGCAGCACTTGGTGATGTTGCACATCCCGAGCCCGGCGGCGTCCTGGGCCAGCGCCCGGCGGTCATGGGTGTCCAGAGGGTGCATGTCGAGCTCGGCGTACCGCAGGAAGAACCGCGGCCCGGCGAACGCCTGCTTGTTGTCCTCGTGGTCGCGTACGACGTGGCAGGTGTTCTGGCACAGGAAGCACTCGATGCACTTGCGGAACTCCTGCCCGCGCTCGACGTCGATCTGCGCCATCCGGCGCTTCCCATCGGGGTCGCGGGGGCCGAGGTCGGCGTACGGCAGCTCCTTGGCCTTCTCGTAGTTGTAGGACACGTCGGTGACCAGGTCGCGGATCACCGGGAACGTGCGCATCGGCGTGACCGTGATCGTGTCGGTCTCCTCGAAGTCGGAGAGCCGGGTCATGCACAGCAGCCGCGGCTTGCCGTTGATCTCCGCCGAGCACGAGCCGCACTTGCCGGCCTTGCAGTTCCAGCGGATCGCCAGATCGCCCGCCTGGGTCGCCTGCACCCGGTGGAGGGCGTCGAGGACGACCTCCCCCTCGGACACCTCCACGGTGTAGTCGCCGAGCTCGCCGCCGTCCTGGTCGCCGCGCCAGATCCGCATCTTCAGGTCGTATCCCATGGCTACTTCCCCTCCTTGCTGTCGGCTGGGCTCTCGGCGGCTGCCGGCTCGAAGTACCTCTTCAGCTCGTCGGGCATGACGGGCAGCGGCTTCTCGTGCAGGTCGACGCCGGTGCCCTGGTCGTTGAGGGTCACGATGAGGTTCTTGACGCCCCACTCCTCGTCGTTCGGCCCGGGGAAGTCGTCGCGGGTGTGCCCGCCGCGCGACTCCTGCCGGGCCAGCGCCGCCTTGGCGATGCACTCGCTGACGACGAGCATGTTGCGCAGGTCGAGCGCGAGGTGCCAGCCGGGGTTGTACTGCCGGTGTCCCTCGACCGCCATCGCCGCCGCCCGCACCTTGAACGCCTCGATCTCCTCGAGCGACCGCTCCAGCTCCTCGGCGGTGCGGATGATCCCGACCAGGTCGTTCATCGACTGCTGCAGGTCGCCCTGGATGGAGTAGGGGTTCTCGCCGCCCTCCAGCTCGAACGGCGCCAGCGCGCTCACCTCGGCGGCCTTGACGTCGGCCGGCGCCACGGCCGGCCGGTTGCCGCCCAGTCCGGCGGCGTACGACGCGGCGGCCTCCCCCGCCCGGCGCCCGAACACCAGCAGGTCCGACAGCGAGTTGCCCCCGAGCCGGTTGGAGCCGTGCATGCCCCCGGAGCACTCGCCCACGGCGTACAGGCCGGGGACGGCCGTCACCTCGGTGTCGGGGTCGACCTCGACGCCACCCATCACGTAGTGGCAGGTCGGGCCGATCTCCATCGGCTCGGCGGTGATGTCGACGTCGGCGAGCTCCTTGAACTGGTGGTACATCGACGGCAGCCGCTTGCGGATGAACTCCGGGCTCCGGCGGGAGGCGATGTCGAGGTAGATGCCGCCGTGCGGTGATCCGCGACCGGCTTTGATCTCGGAGTTGATCGCGCGGGCGACCTCGTCACGGGGCAGCAGCTCGGGAGGACGACGGTTGTTCGCCTTGTCGTCGTACCACCGGTCTGCCTCCTCGACCGTGTCGGCCGTCTCGCTCTTGAAGTACTCCGGGATGTAGTCGAACATGAACCGCTCGCCCTCGGAGTTCTTCAGGATGCCGCCGTCGCCGCGCACCGACTCCGTCACGAGCAGCCCCTTGACCGACGGGGGCCAGACCATGCCCGTCGGGTGGAACTGCACGAACTCCATGTTGATCAGCGAGGCCCCGGCCCGGAGCGCGAGCGCGTGCCCGTCACCGGTATACTCCCAGGAGTTCGAGGTGACCTTGAACGACTTGCCGATGCCGCCCGTCGCGAGGATGACGCTCGGCGCCTCGAAGGTGACGAAGCGTCCGGTCTCGCGCCAGTAGCCGAAGGCGCCGGAGACCTTGTCACCGTCCTTGAGCAGGTCGGTGACCGTGCACTCCATGAACACGTCGATGCCGAGCTGTACGGCGCGCTGCTGGAGCGTGCGGATCATCTCCAGGCCGGTGCGGTCACCGACGTGCGCCAGGCGGGCGTACCGGTGCCCGCCGAAGTCGCGCTGCGAGATGAGCCCGTCGTCGGTGCGGTCGAACAGGGCGCCCCAGTCCTCGAGCTCCATCACCCGCTCGGGGGCCTCCTGGGCGTGCAGCTGGGCCATCCGCCAGTTGTTGAGCATCTTCCCGCCACGCATGGTGTCGCGGAAGTGCACCTCCCAGTTGTCCTCGGGCCAGCGGTTGCCCATCGCCGCGGCGATGCCGCCCTCGGCCATCACCGTGTGTGCCTTGCCGAGGAGCGACTTGCACACGATCGCGGTCCGGGCGCCCGCGTCGTGCGCGGCGATCGCGGCCCGGAGGCCGGCACCGCCGGCGCCGACCACCACCACGTCGTAGGTGTGGCGCTCCATCCCGCCGCTGTGCTCCCCGGACATCTCGTTGCCGGTCATCTCGTGCCGAGCCATTAGAAGAACCTCACGTCGTCGATCACGCCGGTGGCGAGCAGGTAGATGTAGAGGTCCACCAGCGCCACCGAGAAGAGGGAGTACCACGCGTACTGGGCGTGCCGGGTGTTGAGCCGCGACACCCACGTCCACAGCCGGTAGCGGACCGGGTGCTTCGAGAAGTGCCGCAGGCGGCCGCCCACCGCGTGCCGGCAGGAGTGGCACGACAGGGTGTAGAGCCAGATCAGCACCACGTTGACCAGCATCAGGAGGGTGCCGAGCCCCATGTGGCCCCACTCGTGCTCGGCGTTGCGGAAGGCCAGCACGACGTCGAAGCTCAGGACCAGCGCGACCAGGACCGCGGCGTACCAGAACCAGCGGTGGATGTTCTGGAAGACGAGCGGGAAGCGGGTCTCACCGGAGTAGGCCTGGTGCGGCTCCGCGACGGCGCACGCGGGCGGCGAGAGCCAGAAGGCTCGGTAGTAGGCCTTGCGGTAGTAATAGCAGGTCAGCCGGAAGCCCAGCGGGAAGATCAGGATGATCAGCGCCGCCGAGAGCGGGAACGCCTGGAACGGCTGCCCGAAGTCGGACGCGCCGTCGACGCAGTCGCCCAGGCACGGCGAGTAGAACGGCGAGAGGTACGGCGACGCGTAGTAGCCGCTGCCCATGAAGGCACGCACGGTCGCGTAGACCACGAAGGCCGCGAACACCACGAAGGTCGCGAGCGGCGCCAGCCACCAGCGGTCCTCGCGCAGGGTCCTCTCCGGGATTCGCGCTCTGGTCGGGCCGCTCACTCCGGTGTCCGTCGATGCCACTAGTTCCTCCGCTGGTCAGACAACGCCCCCGACTATGGCGGGTGTCACACGCCAGCGGAAGGGGGCGCGCCCATTCGCGGACAGCGAGGGTGCGGTGGCTACACCCGGGCCATCAGGCCGACGGCGCTGCGCTTCAGGCCGGGGAAGACGGTCGCCGACGAGGCGCCGAACCGGGTCTCGACCACGTCGGCCAGCACGTTGCGGTAGTCGGTGGTGACCGCGAGGTCGGCCTCGTAGCTGTTGGCCAGGCCGGGCCACCGGCCGTGGTAGCCGCCCCTGACCCCGGCCCCGACGGCGAACATCACGTTGCCGTGGCCATGGTCGGTGCCGTAGCCGTCGTTCTCGACCACGCGGCGGCCGAACTCGCTGATCGTGACCAGCGTGACCTTCGGCGCCTGAGGGCCCAGGTCGGCGAAGAAGGCGGCGATGGAGGCGGCCAGGTCCTTGGCCTTGTCGGCCATCCAGCCGCCGTCGGCCGACCCCATGCCCGTGTGCATGTCCCAGTCGCCCTGGTCGACGGTGATGACCTCGACGCCGACGTCGCCGCGCACGATGCGGGCCGCCGTGGAGAGCGCGCGGCCCAGGTCGGACCCGGGATAGGTCTTCGAGTTGTCCACGGCCGCCTGGGCCGGGTCGAAGGCGTCGATGGCGGAGAAGACCGAGCGGATGCTCGTGCCCAGGCCGCTCCTCTCGTTGGCCCACAGGGTCTCCAGCGATGCCTTGCGGCGACCCTCCTTGTCGGCTCCGGGCACCTCCACGCTCTTGACGTTGCCGCCCGACATGACCGGGCTCCCTCCGTAGAGCGCGGTGGGCAGGGTGCCGACGCCGAACCCCTGCAGGGGGTGCGATCCCGCCGTGGTGCCGACCAGGCGGTTGAGCCAGCCGACGCGCTTGCTCGACCCCGGGTCGGCGTCCTCGATCTCCTCCATGGCCGCGAAGTGCGAGCGGTTGGCGACCGGCAGACCGGTGGCGTGAACCGCCGCCACCTGCCCGGCGTCCCACAGCGGCACGAGGGCGCTCATGGCGGGATGCAGCCCGAACATGGCGTCCTTCGCCAGCAGCCGGTCGGCGGGTACGGCGATGCGCGGCCGCGCCGCGTAGTAGACCGGGTCGGCGTGCGGCACCACGAGGGACAGGCCGTCGGCGGCGCCGCGCAGCGACACCACGACGAGCACCGACGACGCGCTCGCCGCCGCGGCCGGGGAGGCCGTGACGACGGCGTTGCCGACGACGGTGCTGGCGCCGGCCAGGGCCAGGGCGCCGGCGAACAGCCCGCGGCGCGAGACCGCGGCGTACTCGTCACAGCAGGGGGTGGCGGGGTTCTGCGTCATGGCGGTCACCTGGTGAAGTGGTCGGGCGAGTCGAGGAAGGTCGCGAGGAACCGCGGGAACATCCAGTCGGCGAGCGGGTGGTCGACGTCGATGGGCTCGTCGGCGTCGTAGCCGGTGGCCCGCTTGCACGCCAGCATCAGCGTGCCGGTGGCCGGGCGGTGCAGGATCCGCTCGGACATGTGCTCGACGTACTCGTCGAAGCGCAGCTGGGGCCTCGGCAGCCAGGACACCGGCTCGCGGAAGACGATGTCGTCGCCACCGGACCAGCCGCCCGCCATGCCGTAGTGCGTCGCCATCGAGCCGAGCAGCCGGGACGGGGAGGACCACCCGGCGTTGTCGATCGGCGCCCCGTCGGGGGGTGACCAGGTGTGCGGCGGCGGGCCGATCTGGCTGGTCTGCCAGAGCAGGGCGGCGACCCCGGAGGATCCGTACTCCTCCCCCGTAGGCGGCCGCCGGAACGTCGGCGCCAGGACGCGGAGGGTGGCGACGACGTCCTCGCCGGCGTCACGCACCTTCTCGCCCTCCGCCTTCTTGAAGGCCTTGGAGGCCACCAGCGCTCGCAGGACCGGCACGATCGCGGTGTCGTTGTCGAGGTAGACGCGGGCCAGCTGCCTGACGAGCGAGGCCGGCGGGTCGTCGCTGACGAACTTGATCGCGAGCTTGGTCGCCAGGTGCCGCGCGGTGTCGGGGTGGTGGGCGAGGTGCTTGAGGTAGTCGCGGGTGACCTTCTTGCCGTCCGCCTTGTGGTTCTTGTCCGTGAACCCCTTGACCTTGACCCGGCCCCGGTAGTGGGTGTCGTAGAGGTAGAGGGCGCGCCAGGCCTCGCGGTCGACCGTCCAGCCGGTCAGGATCCGTGCGGAGTCACGCACGTCGCGCTCGGAGTAGTTGCCGACCCCCACGGTGTGCAGCTCGAGCAGCTCGCGCCCGAGGTTCTCGTTGGGGTGCTCCTTGGTCGACTTGTCGGCGGCGAAGTACATCAGGTTCGCGGGGTGGGTCGCGGCCGCGAGCAGCAGCTCGTCGAAGCGCCCGAGGGCGTGCTTGCGGATCGTCTGCCCATAGTCGGCGCGGTAGGTGAAGTGCGGGTCGCCCACGGCCGGGACGTGGAGGTGGTTCTCCCAGAAGGACGTCATGACCTCCAGCACCTGGCGGTTGGAGTGCACGTGCCGCAGCAGCACCCAGCGGACATAGTCGTCCATCACCTGCCAGCCGCCCTCGACATCGGTCACCTGCCGCGTCCAGAGCTCTCCCGGTCCGCGCCGCATGCTCGGGAACCACGACGCGATCGTCTCCGCCTTGGGGTCACGGATCCGCGAGGGCTTGAGCTGACGCTCGAACCAGGCCTCGGCGCCCCCGCGCCGGCGGACGTCCCTGGCCAGCTCCGGGGTGATCCCGAACGAGAAGCGGCTCACCAGGTGGCGGTCCTGCTTGGACAGCAGCCGTCGCTTCCCCTTGCCCCTGCCCTTCCCGCCACCTGGGGCGAGGGCGTCGGCGGGGGCCGAGGCGAGCGGGAGGAGGGCGGCAGCCGCGCCCAGGCTGGCGCCGCCGACGAGGGCGCGCCGACCGAGGGCAGAGGTCGTTGAGGACATGGGGGGAGACTTCCAGGAGCGGGGGCGGACGCGACACGCTAGCGCGAGGGGGGTGCCCCGAGTAAGGGCCGAGCGGGTCGAATGTCACACCGCCCGGGCTCATGTCCCGGGTCCCACTGGCGGTAGCGTAACCATCGTGTCAGCCCAAGTCTCCGGCCCGAGCCTGGTCAGAGGTGCTCGTGCCTCGCGGTCCACGATCGCCCTCAAGCTCCTGATGGCCGTCAGTGGATTCGTCTTCATCGGCTTCGTGATCCTCCACATGTACGGCAACCTCAAGGCCTTCGCCGGCCATGACGCCTTCAACGAGTACGCGCACCACCTGCGCACCTTCGGACAGCCGATGCTGCCGTACTCCGGCCTGCTGTGGATCATCCGCGCCGCACTCGTCCTGTCGCTGGTGGCCCACGTGTACGCCGCGGTGGCGCTCTGGCGCCGCGCCCGGCTGGCCCGGCCGGTCAAGTACGTCGTGAAGAAGCACACCGGCGCGATCCCGGCCAGCCGGCTGATGCGCTGGGGCGGCGTGACGCTCCTGCTCTTCGTGGTGTGGCACCTGCTGAACTTCACCATCGGCAAGGTCAACGTCGACGGCGGTCCGACCAACGACCCCTACAACCTGTTGGTCGACACGTTCGCCACCTGGTGGCTCACGGTCATCTACCTGGTCGCGATGGCGATGCTCGGAGCGCACATCCACCACGGCTTCTGGAGCGCGTGCCAGACCATGGGGCTCACCGGCACCCAGCGCTCGCGCACCCTCGCCAAGCGGGTCGCGTTCACCCTGGCGGTCGTCATCGCCGGAGGGTTCTCGCTGGTCCCGATCTTCGTCCTCGCCGGTGTCATCGAGAAGTAAGGCAAAGCACCCCATGACCGACATGCCGGACACCACCCTCACGTCCCACCCCTCCCACGACGCCCCGCTCGGTGGCGAGACCGACGACGCCGCCGGCTACTACACGCCCGGCGCCCCGATCGCCGACACCAAGGCGCCCGGCGGCCCGATCGACGAGCGCTGGAGCACCCGCAAGTTCGAGGCGCGACTGGTCAACCCGGCCAACCGCCGCAAGCTGTCGGTGATCATCGTCGGCACCGGGCTCGCCGGCGGCTCGGCCGCGGCCACGCTCGGCGAGGCCGGCTACGTCGTGAAGTCCTTCTGCTACCAGGACTCACCGCGTCGCGCGCACTCCATCGCCGCCCAGGGCGGCATCAACGCCGCGAAGAACTACAAGGAGGACGGCGACTCCGTCCACCGCCTCTTCTACGACACGGTCAAGGGCGGCGACTACCGCTCCCGCGAGTCCAACGTCTACCGGCTGGCCGAGGTCTCGACCAACATCATCGACCAGTGCGTCGCGCAGGGCGTCCCGTTCGCCCGCGAGTACGGCGGCCTCCTCGATAACCGCTCCTTCGGCGGCGTCCAGGTCTCCCGCACGTTCTACGCCCGCGGCCAGACCGGCCAGCAGCTGCTCCTCGGCGCCTACCAGGCCCTGGAGCGCCAGGTGCACGCCGGGACGGTCGAGACCTTCACCCGTCACGAGATGCTCGAGCTGATCGTCGTGGACGGAAAGGCCCGCGGCATCATCGCCCGCGACATGGTGACCGGTGAGATCGAGACCCACCTCGCCGACGTCGTCGTACTCGCGAGCGGTGGCTACGGCAACGTCTTCTACCTCTCCACGAACGCGATGGGCTGCAACGTCACGGCGACCTGGCGAGCGCACCGCAAGGGCGCCTACATGGCCAACCCGTGCTACACGCAGATCCACCCGACCTGCATCCCGGTCTCGGGCTCGCACCAGTCGAAGCTGACGCTGATGAGCGAGTCGCTGCGCAACGACGGCCGCATCTGGGTGCCCAAGAAGCAGGCCGACTGCACCAAGGACCCGCGCGAGATCCCCGAGGCCGACCGCGACTACTACCTGGAGCGGATCTACCCCTCCTTCGGCAACCTGGTCCCCCGCGACATCGCGTCCCGGGCCGCCAAGACCGTCTGCGACGAGGGTCGCGGTGTCGGGCCCGAGGTCGACGGCGTACGCCGCGGTGTCTACCTCGACTTCGCCGACTCCATCGCCCGCCTCGGCCGCGACGGCATCGAGGAGAAGTACGACAACCTCTTCGACATGTACGCGCGCATCACCGGCGAGAACCCCTACGAGACGCCGATGCGGATCTACCCCGCCGTGCACTATGTGATGGGCGGCCTGTGGGTCGACTACGACCTCCAGTCGTCGATCCCGGGGCTCTTCGTGACCGGTGAGGCCAACTTCTCCGACCACGGTGCCAACCGCCTGGGCGCCTCGGCGCTGATGCAGGGGCTGGCCGACGGCTACTTCGTGCTGCCGCACACGATCCGCGACTACCTGGCCGACGGCCCGTTCGAGACCATCGACGAGCAGCACCCCGCCGTGGTCGAGGCCCGCACCCAGGTCGAGAGCCGGATCAACCACTTCATGACGGTGGGCGGCACCCGCAGCGTCGACTCCTACCACCGCGAGCTCGGCAACATCATGTGGGAGTACTGCGGCATGGAGCGCACCGCGGACGGGCTGCGCAAGGCCATCGACCTGATCCGCTCGCTCCGCGACGACTTCCACCGCAACGTGAAGGTGCTCGGCAGCGCCGACAGCCTCAACCAGAACCTCGAGAAGGCCGGCCGGGTGGCCGACTTCTTCGAGCTCGGTGAGCTGATGTGCATCGACGCCCTCAACCGCCGCGAGTCGTGCGGCGGCCACTTCCGGGCAGAGTCCGCGACCGAGGACGGCGAGGCGCTGCGCCACGACGACCAGTTCGCGTACGTCGCGGCGTGGGAGTTCGCAGGAGACGGCGAGGCGCCGGTGCTCCACAAGGAAGAGCTCGTCTACACGGCCATCGAGATGAAGCAGCGGAGCTACAAGTGAACGAAGCGAGAGACCGCGTCGGTCTGCACCCGAACGCGGCCGTGACCGTGCGGTCGAACTGCGAGCGAACGGACATGAAGTGAGTGACGGACAGAACATGCACATCACCCTGGAGATCTGGCGGCAGGCCGATGCGTCGAGCGAAGGCGAGATGAGGACCTACCAGGTCGACGACGTCTCCCCCGACATGTCGTTCCTCGAGATGCTCGACGTGCTCAACGAGCAGCTCAACGCGGCCGGCGAGGAGCCGGTGGCGTTCGACTCCGACTGTCGCGAGGGCATCTGCGGCATGTGCGGCCTGATGATCAACGGCGAGCCGCACGGGCCGGAGGTCACCACGACCTGCCAGCTGCACATGCGCTCGTTCCAGGACGGCGACACCATCACCATCGAGCCGTGGCGGGCCGGCGCGTTCCCGGTGATGAAGGACCTCTGCGTCGACCGCGGCGCCTTCGACCGGATCATCCAGCAGGGTGGCTACATCTCGGTCAACACCGGCTCGGCTCCCGAGGCCCACTCGGTGCCCGTGCCGCGTGACGACGCCATGCGCGCCTTCAACGTCGCCACCTGCATCGGCTGCGGCGCCTGCGTCGCCGCCTGCCCCAACGGCTCCGCGTCCCTGTTCATGGGTGCCAAGATCACCCACCTCGGCGAGCTGCCGCAGGGCCAGCCCGAGCGCGACAGCCGAGTGGTCAACATGGTCGCCCAGCACGACCACGAGGGCTTCGGCGGCTGCACCAACATCGGCGAGTGCACCGCTGCATGCCCCAAGGAGATCCCGCTCGACGTGATCTCGCAGCTCAACAAGGACCTGCGCACCGCGATGCGGCACGGGCACTGACCCAAGGCGCGCGGCTGAAGGCTTCGACACGCCAGTAGATCCACGTGTCGGAGCGGCCGCGCGGGCACGTCGCGACCCCCACAGGTCGCGATGGCGCTACGTTGGCGCACGATGAAGATCCTGATCTCTGCCGACATGGAGGGCGCCACGGGCGTCACCTGGCCCGCCGACTGCGAACCCGGCACGCCGGAGTGGCAGCGGTGCCGCCCGATGTTCACCTCCGACGTCAACGCCGCCATCGAGGGGTTCTTCGAGGGCGGCGCCACGGAGGTCCTGGTCAACGAGGCGCACTCGACGATGCGCAACCTGCTGCTGGAGGAGCTCGACGAGCGCGCCAGCATGCTGACCGGGCGGCACAAGGACCTCAGCATGGTCGAGGGTGTCCAGCACGGTGACGTCGACGGCATCGCGTTCATCGGCTACCACACCGGCGCCGGCACCGAGGGCGTGCTCGCGCACACCTATCTCCCCAACTCGATCACCGGCGTGTGGGTGGGTGGCACGCCCGCCAGCGAGGGCTTCCTGAACGCGGTCGTCTGCTCCGAGTACGGCGTCCCCGTCGTGCTCGTGACCGGCGACGACCGCGCCTGCCTCGACGCGGCGGCGTACGCCCAGGACGCCCGGACCGTCGCGGTGAAGGACTACGTCTCGCGGTACGCCGCAGTGTGCCGGCCGCCGGTGCGGACCCATGCCGACATCCGCGCGGCCGCCCAGGAGGCCATGACGCTGGCCGTGCGGCACGAGCCGCGGTCGTGGGGTCCGGTCGAGCTGGAGATCGAGGTCGACGCGACCCATCTGGTCGGGAACGCCTGCATGGTCCCCGGCGTGGAGCGCGTGGACGAGCGCCGGGTCCGCTACTCCAGCCCGACCGGCTACGAGATGATCCGCACGTTCAAGGCGGTGACGACTTTGATCTCCAACGCCGTGGAGAAGTCCTATGGCTGACCCCGTGGACGAGGTCGTGCGCTTCACCTCCGACCTGATCCGGATCGACACGTCCAACCGCGGGGCGGGCGACTGCGCCGAGCGTCCCGCCGCCGAGTACGTCGCCGCGCAGCTCGCTGAGGACGGGCTGGAGCCGCTGCTGCTCGAGTCCGCCCCCGACCGCGCGAACGTCGTGGTCCGGCTGGCCGGCGCCGACCGCGACCGACCGGGGCTGCTGGTGCACGGCCACCTCGACGTCGTGCCCGCCGAGCCCGACGACTGGACCGTGCACCCGTTCTCCGGCGAGGTGGCCGACGGGTGGGTCTGGGGACGCGGCGCGATCGACATGAAGGGCATGGTCGCGATGATGCTGACCGTCGCCCGGCGGATGGCCCGGGAGGGGCGCCGGCCGGCCCGGGACGTCGTGCTGGCGTTCACGGCCGACGAGGAGGACAGCGCCGCCGCCGGAAGCGACTGGCTGGTGCGCGAGCACGCGGACCTCTTCGAGGGCTGCGCCGAGGGCATCAGCGAGTCCGGCGCCTACACGTTCCACGCCGCGGAAGGCGTGCGGCTGTACCCCGTCAGCGCCGGCGAGCGCGGCACCGCCTGGCTCGAGCTCACCGCGCACGGCACCGCGGGACACGGGTCCCGGGCCAACGGTGACAACGCGGTCGGCGTACTGGCGGAGGCGGTCGCCCGCATCCACGCCCATCGCTGGCCGGCGCGGCTGACCCCGACCGTGCGGGCGGCACTGCGCGAGATCGGGGGCGCCCTCGGCGTCCCGACCGATCCAGAGGCTCCCGGCTTCGACGTCGACGACGCCATAGGAAGGCTCGGCGCCGCGGGTGACCTGGTGGCCTCCACGGTGCGCAACAGCGCCAACCCGACCATGCTCCAGGCCGGCTACAAGGTGAACGTCATCCCGGGCTCCGCCACGGCGCGGGTCGACGGCCGGGTCCTGCCGGGCGGCGACGCCGAGTTCGAGGCCACGCTCGACCGGCTGTGCGGCGATGCCGTCAGCTGGCGCTACGTCCATCGCGAGGTGCCGCTGGAGGCCTCGGTGGACACCCCGACGTTCACCGCCATGCGGGAGTCGCTGCTGGCGGAGGACCCCGGCGCGCACGTCGTACCCGTCTGCCTGGCCGGCGGCACCGACGCGAAGCAGTTCTCCCGGCTCGGCATCACGGGCTACGGGTTCGCCCCGCTCCGCCTGCCCGACGGCTTCGACTACTCGGCCGCGTTCCACGGCGTCGACGAGCGGGTGCCCGTCGACGGCCTGGAGTTCGGGGTCGAGGTCCTCGACCGGTTCCTGGCCACCTGCTGAACGGAGTGCACATGACCACCACGACGCCGTACGGCGCCTGGCCCTCGCCCCTCACCGCGCGCAGCGCGGCCGCCGACGACGGGATGCCACGGTGGGTGTCCGCGCGCGGGGACGCCGTGTGGTGGTGCGAGCCACGACCCGCCGAGAGCGGCCGGGTCGCCCTGGTCCGCCGCGTCGGCGACGGCCCGGTCGAGACCGTGCTCCCGGCGCCGTGGAACGTCCGCAGCCGCGTGCACGAGTACGGCGGCCGGTCCTACCTGGTGCTGCCGGACGACGCGGTGGTCTTCGCGGAGTACGCCGACCAGCGGCTCCACCTGGCCCGAGCCGGCGGCGAGCCGGTGCCGATCTCGCCCGCTCCGGCGGTGGCGAGCGGACTCCGCTACATCGAGCCGTTCCTCTCCCCTGACGCGAGCGAGGTGTGGTGCATCCGCGAGGAGCACCACAGCGAGGTCGCGACCGACGTCACCCGCTCGATCGTGGCGGTCCCCCTCGACGGCTCCGCGGCGACCGACCCGGCCCGGGCACGGGTGGTGGTCGAGGACGGCCACTTCCTGGCCTGTCCGCAGCTGTCGCCGGACGGCACCCAGCTGTCCTGGCTGACCTGGGACCACCCTCAGATGCCCTGGGACGCCACCCTGCTGCGGGTGGCCGAGCTCGGCGACGGCATCGCCGGGCAGGCCAGGACCGTCGCCGGCGGCCCGGACGAGTCGGTGCCGCAGGCATGCTGGCTCGACGACTCGACCCTGCTGGCGGCCAGCGACCGCAGCGGCTGGTGGAACCTGCACCGCATCGACCTCGACTCCGGGCGGTCCGAGAGCGTCTGCCCGCGCGACGAGGAGTTCGCCGGCCCGTTGTGGAACCTCGGGCCGCGCTGGTTCGGCGTGCTCGACGACGGCCGGGTCGCCACCCTGCACGGGGTCGGCGCCATGCGGCTGGGCCTGCTCGACCCCAGCACGGGGGTCCTCGGTGATGTCGAGTCCCCCTTCACCGAGTGGTCCGGACAGCTCCATCTCGCCGACGGCCGTGTCCTGGCGGTGGCGGGAGCGTCCGACCGGCCCTTCCAGGTCGTGGCCTTCGACCCGGCCACCTCGCAGACCACGGTCGTCTCGGAGGTGGGTGAGCCCGGCGCGCTCGCCGACTACGTGCCCGTCCCCGAGCACCGGACCTTTCCCGGACCCGGCGGCGAGGTGCACGCCCACCTCTACCCGCCCCGGCATCCCGAGGTGACCGGGCCGGCGGACAAGCTGCCGCCGTACGTCGTCTTCGTGCACGGCGGCCCGACCAGCCGGTCCCCGATGGTCGAGGACCTCGAGATCGCTTTCTTCACCAGCCGCGGGATCGGTGTCGTCGACGTGAACTACGGCGGGTCGACCGGCTACGGACGCGACTACCGCAGGAGGCTCAACGAGAGCTGGGGCGTCGTCGACATCGACGACTGCGTGGCTGTCGCGCAGGCGCTGGTGACCGCCGGCCTGGCCAGCGCCGACCGCCTGGCCATCCGCGGGCTCAGCGCCGGCGGGTGGACCACCGCGGCCGCGCTGGCTGCGACAGACGTCTTCGGGTGCGGCGCGATCGCCGCACCGATCCTGGACCTGGTCGCCTGGCAGGGCTCGGGCACCCACGACTTCGAGGCGCACTACCTGCACAGCCTCGTCGGCCCGTGGCCCGACACCGCGACCCGCTACGAGGAGCGCTCTCCGCTGGCCCGGGCGGACCAGGTGCACGCGCCGTTCCTGCTCCTGCAGGGCGACGAGGACGTCATCTGCCCACCGTCGCAGGCCGAGGAGTTCCTGGCCCGCGCGGCCGGGCACGGCGTGCCCCACGCCCACATCGTCTTCGCAGGCGAGCAGCACGGCTGGCGCCAGGAGTCCACGATCGCGGCCGCGCTCGAGGCCGAGCTCTCGCTCTACGGCCAGGTCTTCGGCTTCGACCCGCCCGACATCACGCGGCTCGAGCTGCACCCGTGAGCGAGGGGCTGCAGCCGCTCACGAGGCCGCCGCGGCTGCGCGAGGGCGACAAGGTTGCGGTGGTCTCGCCCAGCGGACCCGTCCTACCCGACCGGCTCGAAGCCGGCTGCGAGATCCTGCGTGCCTGGGGACTCGAGGTCGAGATCGCGCCGCACGTCCTCGACGTGCACCCGGAGCTCGACTACCTCGCCGGCACCGACCGGGCGCGGGCCGAGGACCTCCAGGCGGCCTGGCTCGACCCCTCGGTGGCGGGAGTGCTGTGCGCCCGCGGTGGGTACGGCGTGCAGCGGATGGTCGACCTGCTCGACTGGAGCGCGATGCGCGACGCCGACCCCAAGGTGTTCGCGGGCTTCAGCGACATCACCGCCCTGCATGCGGCCTTCGCCTCCGAGCTCAGGGTGGCCACCCTGCACGCGCCCATGGTGGCGGTGATGTCGTTCGTCGAGGCCGGGCACACCGCAGACCTCGCGCACGCGATGCTGTTCGACCCGGAGTCGCAGCTGTGCCTGACCTCGGCCACCGCGCAGACGTTGGTGCCCGGGGTGGCCCGAGGCGTCACCGTGGGCGGCTGCCTGAGCCTGCTGGCCAGCGAGCCCGGCACACCCCACGCACGCAGGAGCGCTGCGGGCGGCATCGTCCTGCTCGAGGACGTGGGCGAGGATCGCTACCGCCTCGACGGCTTCCTGACCCACCTGCTGCGCAGCGGCTGGTTCGACGGCGTCACCGGCATCGCGCTCGGGTCCTGGCTCGACTGCGAGGACGGCGTACGCGAGCTGATGCTGGACCGGCTGGGCGGCCTCGGCGTGCCCGTCGTGTGGGAGCTGGGCTTCGGCCACGGCACGCCGTCCCTGACGGTGCCGCTCGGTGTGCCGGCGACCCTGGACGCGGACGCCGGCACCCTCACACTGGACGTGCCGGCTCTGCTGTGACCCGGGCGTAGTGGCAGGCCACCTGCGAGGTGGCCTCCGCGCTCAGGATCTCCAGGTCGACCGTGCGGCACTGGTCGGCCACGCCCGCGGCGTCGGCCGCCCCGGACGCGAGCACGGGGCACCTCAGGTGGAACCGGCACCCGGCCGGGATGCGGGCCGGGTCCGGCGGCTCGCCCGTGAGCACCGTGGGCTCCGCGGCCCCGCCGGTCGCGTCGGGCAGCACCGAGAGCAGGGCCTGCGTGTAGGGGTGCTCGGGTGCCGACAGGATCTTCTCGACGGGACCGGTCTCGACGATGCGGCCGAGGTACATCACCGCGACCCGGTCGGCGATGTTCCACGCCAGCCCGAGGTCGTGGGTGACCACGAGGCAGGACAGGCCGAGGTCGTCGCGCAGCCGCAGCAGGAGGGAGAGGATCTCGCCGCGTACCGACGCGTCGAGGGAGGCCACCGGCTCGTCGGCCACCAGGGTGGTCGGATGCAGCACCAGCGCGCCCGCGATCACCACCCGCTGCCGCTGGCCGCCGGAGAGCTCGTGGGGGTAGCGCAGGAAGAAGCGCTCGGGCGGACGCAGCCCGGCCCGCGACAGCGCGTCGGCGACGGCCGCCTGCTCGTCGGCCACCCCACCGTGGATGCGCAGTCCCTCGGCGACGGCCTCGTAGACGGTGTGCCGCGGGTTGAGCGAGCCGGTGGGGTCCTGCAGCACCAGCTGGACCTTCCGCCGGTACGCCGACAGCGCACGGCTGGAGTAGGACAGCGGTGTGTCGTCGTAGTAGATCGTGCCCTGGTCGGGACGCTCGAGACCGAGCAGGGTCCGGGCCAGCGTGGTCTTGCCGCAGCCGGACTCCCCCACCAGGGCCACGATCTCCTTCGGCCGGACGTGGAGGTCGACACCGTCGACGGCGCGGGCCACGCCACCGCCGCCGCGAGCCGGGAAGCCGACGTGCACCCCCTCCGCGCGCAGCCCGGCCCCGCTCATCGGGCCACCTCCTCGGCAGGGGCGAGCAGACCCTCACCCTGGTCGGGGAGCACCAGGACGCACGCGGCCCTGGTCGCCTCGCCGGCGGGCCACAGCTGCGGGTCGATGTCGTCGCAGATGTCGCGAGCCGACGGGCACCGCGGGTGGAAGCTGCAGCCGGACGGGAGGTCGGCCGGGTCGGGAGGGTCGCCGGCCAGTCCGCGCGGCCGGAGGCGGGACGCCGGGTCGCCGATGCGGGGGAAGGCGTCCGAGAGCGCCGAGCTGTAGGGATGGCGGCCGGACTCGAAGACCTGCCTGGCCGGGCCCTCCTCGACCACCCGGCCGGCGTACATCACGGCCAGCCGGTCGCACGTGCCGGCGAGCACCGCCAGGTCGTGGCTGATCATCATCAGGCTGATGTCGCTGTCGCGGACCAGGTCCTCGATCAGCCGCAGGATCTGCGCCTGGACCATGACGTCGAGCGCCGTGGTCGGCTCGTCGGCGACGATCAGCCGCGGGTTGCAGGCCAGCGCCATCGCGATCATCACCCGCTGCCGTTGGCCGCCGGACAGCTCGTGGGGGTAGGCCTGGGCACGCTCGGGGGGCAGTCCGACCTGGGTCAGCAGCTCGTCGACGCGGCGGTCGGCCACCGCCTGGGTCACCCGCTCGTGGAGCAGGATCGGCTCTGCGATCTGCGCCCCGATGCGGTGCACCGGGTTGAGGGAGTGCATCGCACCCTGGAAGACGATGGAGGTGCCCGCCCAGCGCACGGCACGCAGCCGGCCCCACGACATCGTGAGGACGTCCTCGCCCTCGAAGAGGATCCGGCCGCCCAGGGTGGCGGTCGGTGGCAGCAGCCTCAGCAGCGCCAGCGCCACAGTCGACTTGCCACAGCCGGACTCGCCGGCCAGCCCCAGCTTCTGACCCGCGTCGAGCGACAGGCTGACACCGCGCACCGCGGGGACCGGGCCCCCACCGGTGCGGTAGGTGACCGTCAGGTCCTCGATCTCCAGCAGGGTCATCGACGTCCCTATCTCTCGCTCAGTCTCGGGTTGAGCACCTGCTCGAGCGCCCGCCCGACGAGGGTGAAGGCCAGCGCGACGAGGGCGATGGCGAAGCCGGGAGGGAGGATCCACCACCACAGCCCGGCTGAGGTGGCACCCGCGCTGCGCGCCTCCTGCAGCGTCGAGCCCCAGGAGATCCGCGACGAGTCGCCCAGCCCGAGGAAGGCCAGCGTGGACTCGGCGATGATCGTGCCCGCGACCAGGAGCGTGGTGCGGGCCAGCACGATCGGCATCACGTTGGGGAGCACGTGGCGGCTCATCACGTGCCAGTGGCCCCCGCCCAGCGCCTTGGCGCGCTCGATGTAGGGCCGGGACTCGACCGCCAGCGTCTGCGCTCGCACCAGCCGGGCGGTGACCGGCCACGCGGTGACGCCGATGGCGATGATGATCGTGCTCAGCCCCCGGCCCATCACGACGACGAGCGAGATCGCCAGCACCAGCGTCGGCAGCACGAGCACCCAGTCGGTGAACCTCATCAACACCGACTCGACCCAGCCGCGGAAGTGCCCGGCGGTGATCCCGACGAGGGTGCCGAGGAACACCGAGATGAAGGTGGCCAGGAAGCCCACGGTCAGCGAGACCCGGGCGCCCTCCCAGATGAGGTGCATGATCGACCGGCCGAAGCTGTCGGTGCCGAGCGGGTAGGTCCAGCTCGGGGACGCCACGAACGGTCCCGGCGCCCGCGTCAGGCTGAGCTCGGCCGGGCTGATGAACAGCGGTGCCAGCAGGGCGCCCACGCACGCGAGCAGCAACGTGACGAGCCCGACCATGCCTGGGGTGCTGCGACGGAACTCGCTCCACAGCCGGCGTACGGCGCGCCCGCGGCGTGCCCACGCGAGGTGCCGGGGCACGGGTGCCGGCGTCGGGGCGGGTGTCTGGGGTGTCGAGCTCATCGGCGTACCCGGGGGTCGAGGAAGGGGTAGATCAGGTCGGCGAGCAGGTTCATCACGATCACCGCGGCGGAGAAGAAGAGGAACATGCCCTGGATCAGCGGCAGGTCGGGCACCTTGAGCGCCTCGTAGAACATGTTGCCGAGGCCGGGCCAGGAGAAGACGGACTCGACCAGGATCGTGCCGGCCACCACTCCCCCGAGGTCGATGGCGAT
Source organism: Nocardioides sp. LHG3406-4 (assembly GCF_049897745.1). Taxonomy (NCBI): domain Bacteria; kingdom Bacillati; phylum Actinomycetota; class Actinomycetes; order Propionibacteriales; family Nocardioidaceae; genus Nocardioides; species Nocardioides sp. LHG3406-4. The sequence goes on along the minus strand of NZ_JAFCWV010000006.1, from coordinate 144,045 downwards.
CATCGTCACCGTGGGCAGCAGGGCGTTCGGGACGGCGTGCTTGCGCCGCACCCTGGCGTCGCGCAGGCCCTTGGCCCGCGCGGTGAGCAGGTAGTCGCTGCCCATCTCGTCGAGCAGCGACGACCTGATCACCAGGAGGTACTGCGCGTAGACGACGGCGACCAGGGTCACCACGGGCAGCACGAGGTGGAGGGCGACATTGCCGATCAGGTCGGTGCCGGTCACCCCCGGATCGCGCATCCCCCCGGTCGGGAAGAGCCCGGGTATCGGCCCCAGGCCGGACGAGAAGACGATGATCAGCATCAGCCCCAGCCAGAACGTCGGGACCGACCACAGCGACAGCGCGATCCCGGTGTTGACCCGGTCGCTCGTGCTGCCGCTGCGCCAGCCCGACCTGATGCCGATCCAGAGCCCCAGCACGGCCGACAGCACGGTGGCCGTGCCGACGAGCAGGACGGTCGGCAGCAGCTTCTCGCCGATCAGCCCGGCGACCGACTCGGCACCGCGGTACTGGTAGGACGTGCCGAGGTCGAAGTGCGCCAGCTGGACGACGTAGTCGACGAACTGGCGCCACAACGGCTGGTCGAGCCCGAACTGGTGACGCAGCGCCTCGAGCTGCTCGATGCTGACGTTCTGGTCCTCCGTCATGGTCCGCACCGGATCCCCGGGCAGCACTCGGAACAGGAAGAACCCGATGAACGCCACCGCGAGGAGCGAGAGCGCGGCCCCGAGCAGACGGCCGACGACGTAGCGGGTCGTCTTCCCCATCCGCCGCCTACTCGCGATCTGCGGAGCTGGTCGCCCGGCGGCGTGCCAGCAGGACGCCACCGGCCACCAGCACCACCAGGACCGCGGCCCCGATGCCGAGCACGAGGCCGTTCGAGCCGCCGTCGTCGGAGGCGTTCGAGCCGCCGTCCGTGCCGCCGTCGGTGCCTTCGGCACCGGCCGGCTGCGCGGACCACCAGCCCCAGTAGCCGTCCTGCCCGTAGATGTTGCCGTTCTCGGCCGGCTGCGTCTGCGGGCTGTCCTCCTCGATCACGTCGGTGCGGTAGGCCTCGAGCATGTCGGGGTAGCCGAAGATGACCACGACGCCGTGCTCGTAGATCTCCTTCTGCATGTCGCGCACGATCTCGGCGCGGGCGTCGGGGTCCAGCTCGGTCTTCTGCTCGGCGTACATGTCGTCGTACGCGGGATCGCACATGAACGAGTCGGTCTGGTAGGAGGCGCCCGGCTTCGCCGGCCGTACGTCGCACGTCTGGATGCTGAAGATGTAGTCGGGATCGGGGTTGACCGTCCAGCCGGTGAAGAGGAGGTCGAACTCGCCGGTGTCGAGGAACCCGCCGATGTCGTCGCTCGGCGTGGTCTTCACCTCGATGCCGATCTCCTTGAGCCACTCCTCCATGAACTGGGCGATCGCGCGGTACTGCGCGTCGTCGGCGTGGACGTACTGCCGCAGCGACAGGCGTACGCCGTCGGGCGAGACCCGGATGCCGTCGTCGCCGCGCTCGTAGCCGGCCTCGTCGAGGATGCGGTTGGCCTCGTCGGGGTCGTAGGCGATCAGGTCGTCGCCCTCGGCCTCCCAGTGGTAGTCGCCGTACCGGCTCGGGATGTAGCTGCCGTTGGGCTCGAACTTGCCGGAGTAGACGCGCTCGGCCACGGCGTCGCGGTCGATCGCGTGCAGGATCGCGGTGCGGACCTGCGGGTCCCGCAAGGCGGGGTTGCCGTCACCGATCGGGGTGCCGTCCTTGGCCTCGGCGCCCGGGTTCATCGTGAGCCCGGCGAAGCGCTTGCCGACCGCCTCGTTGACGTGGATGTTGTCCTCGTTCTCCAACGCCTGGGCCTGCAGGGTGGTCAGTCCGGTGATGAACGAGACCTCGCCCTTGCGGAGCGCCTCGACGACGGCGTCCTGGTCCTTGTAGAAGCGGTAGACGAGCTTGTCGAACCCGGGAGCGCCGCGCCAGTAGTCGGGGTTCGCGTCGAGGGTGATCGACTCGTTGCGCTGGTAGTCGGTGAGGATGAAGGGGCCGTTGCCCACGATCGGGTAGGTGTCCTCGTTGCTGAAGTCGGCGATGTTGTCGACCTTCTCCCACACGTGCTGCGGCACGATCGGGATGTCGATGGCCAGCATCGAGGCCGTCGGCTCCTTCAGCTTGATCTCCACCGTGTGCTCGTCGGTCGCGGTGACCGACTCGAAGTTGGTGACGTAGCTGCTGTTGGCCATCGCCCCCGACTCGTCGTCCATGATCGCGTTGTAGGTGTAGGCGACGTCGTCGGCGGTGACTGGCTCGCCGTCGGAGAAGGTCGAGTCGTCGCGGATCGTGAAGGTCCAGGTGAGGCCGTCGTCGGAGAACTCCCACGACTCGGCCAGCCCCTCCGTCGGGGTGGCGTCCTCGGCGCTGTACATCGTCAGGTAGTCGTACATCAACCGGTGGATCTGGGTCGGCAGCGAGTAGATCGACGTGAATGGGTTGAGCGAGTCGACCGTGGGGTCGACCACGCCGATCGTCAGGGTCGTCGGCTCCTCGGTCGCGTGCGCGACCGGTGTCGTCGCGCCCGGCGCGGTGGCCGCGAGGCCCAGGGCCACGAGCGCGGCGGCGAGGGCGCCGATGATGCCTCTCATCGGCCATCTCCTCGGCCGGTCGCTGCTCATGCTTGACAGTGCTGCGGTCCGAGATCGGCTCACGACGGAGTCCCTTCGATGAAAGCTCAGGTTCCCCGGACGTTATCCACGAGGATGCGGGCTGTAAAGGAAGCCGCTCCGGCCGGGCGCCCCTATTCGCGGCTGGTCGAGCGCAGCGCCCGCCAGCCGAGCGAGCCCAGCACGGCCGCGATGGCGACGTTCACGACGATGAGCACGGTGTGCGCGACCCAGTAGCCGGTCGCCCGCTCCTCCCCCGACTCGTAGGCGGAGTAGAGGTTCTTGGCGAAGTTGCCGAACGTGACGACGTTCCACAGCGCCACCGCCAGCAGCAGCACCGCATGCCTGCGCTCGAGCTTCACGACTTTCTCCTTCTGAGTACGGCGGCCAGGGCGAGGGCGGCGCTGCCGCCGGCGACCAGGGCGATCCGGCCTCGATTGTCGTGCACCACCGAGGAGCGGCCGCGGGCGGGCTCGGGAGTACGTCGCGGCGCGGGGGCATCGACCGCCTCCGCGACCGCCTCCCCGACGGCATCCGCGACGGCCGGGCCGACGGACGGCCCCTCGACGGTCAGCTCCGCCCGGCGCCTGGCATCGGTCACCGCGCGCGCCTCCGCGGACGTGTGCGCCCAACTGGCGGCGTACACGACCACCCGCGAGAAGTAGTTGATCCACACGACGAGCACGAGAGCGATGCCGAAGGCCTGGAAGGCCGGTTGCGAGGCGGTCGCGGAGAGCAGGAACCGCGAGAGCTGCTTGAGCACCTCGAAGCCCACGGCTCCGAGCAGGGCGCCCGACCACAGCGACCTCGCGGGGGCGTCGGGCTCCCCGAGGAGTCGGAAGAACACGAAGAACAGCACGGTGTTGGCGACCAGGCCGATGACCACCGCCAGCACCCACACGGCGGGCTCGAGGCCCAGCCCCAGGTCGAGAGCCTCCAGGATGTTCTTGGACAGGCTGGTCACGACGCCCGACACGGCCACGCTGAGCATCAGGATCACGCCGAGGGCGACCAGCGCCACCAGGTCGCGCAGCTTGCCGACGAGGAAGTTGGGGTGCTCGCGCGCGGGCTGCTCGAACACGGCGAGCAGCGCGGTGCGCATGCCGGAGAGCCAGCCCAGGCCGGAGTAGAGCAGGGTCAGCAGGCCGATGCTGAAGATCCCGGGCGCGGCCGACTCGATGTCGGACAGCTGGACCTGGTCGTCGCCGTCGCCCACGATGCCCGGCAGCACCTGGTTGATCGCGTCGACGAGGTTCTGCTCGGCGTCGGGGTAGACGCGGGCCACCCAGCCGACGACGGCGAACGACAGGGCCAGGATCGGGAAGAACGAGAGGAACGCGAAGTAGGTGACCGCGCCGGCCTGGAGGCTGCCGTTGACCTTGCCGTAGTGCTCGACGGTGCGCAGCGCGTGGTCCACCACCGGACGCCCGTGACGGAGGTCGTTGACGCGTCTCTTGATGGTGGCGATGACCGGCACGGCGCCTACCCGGAGGTGGCGCGCGCGGGCAGGAGGCTGAAGGTCTGGGTGGGCTGCCAGCCGTGCTGGTCGTCGTGGCAGTAGAGATGGAACTCGCTGACGTCGAAGACGCACTCGAAGGACGCCAGCTCGCCGAAGGCCCTGTCGAGCGCGGCGTCGTCGAGGTGGTGGGCGATGGTGACGTGCGGGTGGAAGGGGAAGCTGAGGTCGAGGGCGAGGGGCCCGCTGCGTACGGCGCCGGCGAGCTGCTCGCACTCGGAGATGCCGCGCGCCAGCGCCACGAACACCACCGGCGACACCGGGCGGAACGTGCCGGTGCCCCGCAGGTGCACGGCGAACCCGTGGTTGCCTGCCGCGACGTCCGAGAGGTGCTGGACGCAGTCGTCGAGCTTCTCCGGGCTCACCTCGACCGGCGGGATCAGCGTGATGTGCGTCGGGATCTTGGTGGCCGTCTCGTCACCGAGCGACGTCCGATAGTCCTGGAGCTCGCTGGCCCACGGCTGCGGGATGGCGACGGCGACACCGATCGTGGAGGACACGCGGGCGACCCTACCGACCCGGGAGGAAGCCGACGCGGTCGTAGACGTCGCGCAGGGTGGCCTCCGCCACCGCGCCCGCCCGAGCCACTCCGTCGGCGAGCACGGACTCGAGCTCGGACCGGTCGTCCATCAGCTCGAGGGTGCGGTCCCGGAACGGGGTGACGAAGTCGACCACGATCTCGGCCAGCTCCTTCTTGAGGTCGCCGTAGCCGCGGCCGGCGTACTGCTCCTCGAGACCGGCCACCGGGGTGCCGGTGAGCGCCGAGGCGATCGTGAGCAGGTTGCTGACGCCCGGCTTGGTCTCGGGGTCGAAGCGAATCTCCGACTCGGAGTCGGTGACGGCCGAGCGGATCTTCTTCGCGCTCACCTTGGGGTCGTCGAGCATCTCGATGATGCCGCTGGGCGAGGACGCCGACTTCGACATCTTCGCGGTCGGCTCCTGGAGGTCGGTGATCTTGGCCGTCGCCTTGAGGATGTAGGGCTCGGGCAGCCGGAACGTCTTCTTGTACCGGTGGTTGAAGCGCTGTGCGACGTCGCGGGTGAGCTCGAGGTGCTGGCGCTGGTCCTCGCCGACAGGCACGTAGTGCGGGCGGTAGAGGAGGATGTCCGCGGCCTGCAGCACCGGGTAGGTGAAGAGGCCGACGCTCGCTGCGCCCTCGCCGCCCTTGGCCGACTTGTCCTTGAACTGCGTCATCCGGCGGGCCTCCCCGAAGCCGGTGAGGCACTGCAGCACCCAGCACAGCTGGGCATGGGCCGGGATCTGGCTCTGCACGAAGATCGCCGAGCGCTGCGGGTCGATGCCCATCGCGAGCAGCTGGGCGGCCGCACGCAGGGTGCGCTCGCGCAGCACCTTGGGATCCTGCTCGACGGTGATCGCGTGCAGGTCGGCGATGAAGAAGAACGGCTCGTGCTCGGCCTGCAGGTCGACCCACTGCCGCAGCGCACCGAGGTAGTTGCCGAAGTGGAAGGAGTCGGCGGTCGGCTGGATCCCGGACAGCACCCGCGGCCGGGCCGGGGCGCCACCCGCCTGCTTCGTCTCGGTGGCGGGAGCTGCTGCGGTGCTCGGCATGGCGGGGATTCTTCCATCCGGGCAACCTGGGGGCCGTGCCGGGAGTCGTGCTGGCGAACCGGGGCGGTGCGAGCAGCGCCCGGGGTGTCCGTGGTTGGCGTGTGGGCAGCGCTGGCGGTGTCGCCGGTTGAGGTGCGCGGAGCGCAGCGACGAGCCTCGAAACTAAGACCCCCGAGTATCCACAGGCACCCGAATCGGGACGCCGAAATGTCGGTGTTCCCTGGTTGGCTTCTTCTATGGCGATCACCACCAGCGAGCTTCCCGACACCGCGTCCGCGGTGCTGGTGTTCGCCCGTTCCCGCCGGCGGGTGGCTGATCGGGCGGAGGCGGAGCTGCTGGTCGCATCGTGTGAGTGGGCCGACCTGCACCCCGCCGCGTCGGTGTCGGATGCGGCCGCGTTCACCATCCCGGGTGGTGGTGAGCACGAGGAGCCGGTCGCCGGTCCGGGTGCACCGCTGGTCGCGGAGTTCTGCATTCCCGAGTTCGGTGCCGTCCTCGGCCTGTCCACCTCGGCGGCGAAGCAGCTGATCGGCCAAGCGGTGGAGCTGCGGCACCGGCTCCCCAAGCTGTGGCGCCGGGTCCAGGCCGGGGACCTGGCACCCTGGCGGGCCCGCCGGGTCGCCGAGACCACCATCCACGCCCGGCTCTCACCCCAGGGGGCGGGGTACGTCGACACCCAGCTCGCCCCCTTCGCACACCGCACCACGGTCTCGGCCGTCGACCGGCTGGTCGACGCCGCGATCGCCCGGTACGAGCCCGCCCGCGCCGCCGAGACGGCCCGGCTCGCCGCCGACGGCCGACACGTGACCATCGACGAAGACCAGGTCTCGTTCGCGGGCACCATGCGGGTCACCGCGGAGCTCGACCTCGCCGACGCCCTGGACCTCTCCGCCGCCGTCACCCACGGCGCCGACGTGTTGAAGGCACTCGGGTCCGAAGAGTCCCTGGATGCCCGGCGGGCCGCCGCGGTCGGAGAGCTCGCTCGGGCCCAGCTCGCTCTGCCGCTGGTTGAGGAGGTTGCGCAGCAACCGCCTCGAAACCAAGGCACCCCACCCGCACCGGCCCGGCAGGTGGTCCTGCACGTGCACCTGACCGAGGACGACCCAGTCGCCCGCCTCGAGCCCGGCACCCTCACCACCCTCGACCAGGTCCGCCACTGGTGCACCCGATCCCACACCCAAGTGGTCATCAAGCCCATCCTCGACCTCAACGAACCCATCGTGTGCGACGGCTACCAGCCCCCACCGCGGCTGCGCGAGCAGGTGATCCTCCGCGACCGCACCTGCGTGTTCCCCTGGTGCACCCGACCAGCCCGAGGCTGCGACCTCGACCACATCGTCCCCTGGGAGACCGGCGGCCCCACCGACACCACCAACCTCGCCGCCCTGTGCCGCCGACACCACCGCCTCAAGACCCATTCGGCCTGGACCTATGTGCGCACCGGCCCCGCGGCGTACACCTGGACCAGCCCGCACGGCCACACCTACGTCCGCGACGACACCGGCACCGAGCCGGGTTGAGCACCACGCCCCACACCCCGCGTCACGGCGCGGGGGCATCGGCATGCGACTGCCATCGTCAGGCGGCGTAGGCGCGGCCTGACGCAGCGATGGTGCGCCGGTGCACGGCGTACGACGCGAGCAGCACGACCACGCCGACGACGGCGAGCCCGGCGCCGACGACGCCGGGCGCCCGGTAGCCCCAACCTGCGGCTACGACGAGTCCGCCCAGCCAGGCGCCGAGCGCATTGGCGATGTTGAGCGAGGCGTGGTTCATGGCCGCGCCGACGGTCTGCGCATCCCCGGCCACGTCCATCAGACGCAGCTGGAGGTTCACCACCAGGATCGACCCGAGCACGGTGATGCCGAAGACCACGGGCAGGTTCCACCAGCCGGTGGGCGCGAGCCACGAGAAGACGAGCAGCAGCACCCCCTGCCCGACGCCGCCCGCGAACAGCGATCCGAACACCGACCAACGGGCCAGCTCCCCGGCCAGCCAGGTGCCGGCGACCATGCCCAGGCCGAAGGCGAGCAGGAAGACCGGCGCCACCGACTTGGAGAGTCCACCGACCTCGGTCACCGTCGGCACGATGTAGGTGTAGACGGCGAACATGCCGCCGAAGCCGATCGCGCCGGTGAGCAGCGTCAGCAGCACCTGCGGCCGTCCCAGCGCGCTGATCTCGCGGCGCCACGTGGCGTGCGGGTCACCGACGATCGAGGGCACGAAGGCCAGGACGAGGGCCACGGTGGCCAGGCCGAGCACCGCCACCAGCCAGTAGGCCGAGCGCCAGCCCAGGAGCTGGCCGAGCCAGGTGGCCGCAGGCACCCCGACGACGTTGGCGACCGACAGCCCGAGCATGACCTGGGCGACGGCGCGGCCCTGCCGGCCTGGCCTGGCGAGGCTCGCGGCCACCAGCGAGGCGACGCCGAAGTACGCACCGTGCGGCAGGCCGGCCGCGAAGCGCGCGATGAGCAGGCCTTCGTACGACGAGACGAGGGCACTGGCCGCGTTGCCCACTGCGAACGCCGCCATCAGCACGATGAGCAGTGCGCGGCGCGGCAGCCGTGCGCCGAGCAGGGCGATGGTGGGCGCCCCGACCACGACACCGAGGGCGTAGGCGGAGATGGCGTGCCCGGCCGAGGGAATAGAGACCGAGACACCGCGGGCCAGGTCGGGCAGCAGGCCCATCGACACGAACTCGGTGGTGCCGATGGCGAACCCGCCCATGGCCAGCGCCAGCACGGCCCAGCCGTAGTGCGCGCACCGTGTCGGTGCGGTCGGGGTGGTCACGCCGGGCGCGGTCGTCGTCATGAGGGCAGTACTCCCGTGTGGTGCTGGACAGGGCGTGCTGACGGCGTACGCAGCGCGGGTCGTCGCAGGACGCGAGCGACCCCTACATGATGCAACCGGACCGGCGGGTGTGGCTATTCCACGGCCGCCCTCGACGACTCGCGGTCGTCTCCACGTGACGAGGCCGTCGGGCTGCCGGACCTCTCCCTCCGGACGGTCCGGCTGCTCGACGAGCTCGTCCGCGCCCGTCATCGACGGGCGCAGCACTGTCTCAGCGGCCCCCCGACCGCTTCGAGCAGGCGCGCTTCGCCATGACCCGGTGGTGCACCGACTTCTTGCCGCACTTCGTCCCGGGGGCTCGCGAGGCCATGCCGGCGCTCTGGATCCCGGCGTCGTCGACGCTGCCGACGGTGGTCACCACCGTCGGCGAGCCGTCGACCGGGTCGGCCAACGCCTGCGCGCCACCCGCGAGGACGAGCCCCGTGCCGACCGTGAGGCTGAGGACGAGTCCGGCGAGGACGCGTGCGAAGTCGCCGTGGTGTGCCGTCCGGCTGGGCCGGTGGGTCTGTCCCTGGGTCTGCATACCGTGAGTCTCGGCTGCGGCCGTCCGGCTCCGTGGCAGAACCGGACCGAGGTACCGCATATTGATGACCGCCGGGCGGCCCCCAGGCGACGCTCAGACGTTCAGCGTCTCCAGGGCCGCGTTGAGGGTGGTGGACGGGCGCATCACGGCGGTGACCTTGTCCGCGTCGGGGCGGAAGTACCCGCCGAGCTCGACCGGCGAACCCTGGACCGCCAGCAGCTCGTCGACGATCTTCTGCTCGTCGTTGCGCAGCCGGGTGGCGAGGGCATCGAAGGCCGCGCCCAGCTCGGCGTCCTCGGTCTGCTTCGCCAGCTCCTCGGCCCAGTAGAGCGCGAGGTAGAAGTGGCTGCCGCGGTTGTCGATCGTGCCGAGCTTGCGACCGGGCGAGCGGTTCTCGGCGAGGAAGGTGCCGGTCGCACGGTCGAGGGTGTCGGCGAGCACCTGCGCCCGGGCGTTGTCCGTCGACGCCGCGAGGTGCTCGAAGCTGGCCGCCAGCGCGAAGAACTCGCCCAGGCTGTCCCAGCGCAGGTAGTTCTCCCGCAGCAGCTGCTGTACGTGCTTGGGCGCCGAGCCTCCGGCGCCGGTCTCGAAGAGGCCCCCGCCGCGCATCAGCGGCACGATCGAGAGCATCTTGGCGCTGGTGCCGACCTCGAGGATCGGGAAGAGGTCGGTGTTGTAGTCACGCAGCACGTTGCCGGTCACCGAGATGGTGTCCTCGCCCCGGCGGATCCGCTCCACGGAGTACGACGTGGCGTCGGCGGGGTTCATGATCTCGATGGTCAGGCCCTCGGTGTCGTGCTCGGGGAGGTACTCCTTGACCTTCGCGATCAGGTTGGCGTCGTGGGCGCGGGTCTCGTCGAGCCAGAACACGGCGGGCGCCCCGGAGGCCCGGGCACGGTTGACGGCCAGCTTGACCCAGTCGCGGATCGGCGCGTCCTTGGTCTGGCAGGCGCGCCAGATGTCACCAGCGCGCACCTCGTGCTCGATCAGCGCGTCGCCGGCGGCGTTGACGACCCGGACCGTGCCGGCCTCGGCGATCTCGAAGGTCTTGTCGTGGGAGCCGTACTCCTCGGCCGCCTGGGCCATCAGTCCCACGTTGGACACCGAGCCCATCGTCGCCGGGTCGTAGGCGCCGTGTGCGCGGCAGTCGTCGATGACCGTCTGGAAGATCACCGCGTACGACGAGTCGGGGATCACCGCGAGGGTGTCCTGCTCCTCGCCGTCGGCGTTCCACATGTGGCCCGCGGACCGGATCATCGCCGGCATCGACGCGTCCACGATGACGTCGGAGGGGACGTGCAGGTTGGTGATGCCCTTGTCGGAGTCCACCATCGCGAGCGCCGGGCCGTCGGCGATGCCCTGCTCGATCGCCGCGCGGATGACCGGGCCGTCCGGGAGCGCGTCGACAGCCGGGAGCACAGCACCGAGCCCGTCGTTCGGGCTGATGCCCGCGGCGGCCAGCTGGTCGCCGTACTGCTCGAAGACGGCCGGGAAGAAGACCTTCACGACGTGGCCGAAGATGATCGGGTCGGAGACCTTCATCATCGTGGCCTTGAGGTGGATCGAGAAGAGCACGCCTTCGTCCTTGGCACGCTGCACCTGCTCGGCCAGGAAGGCGTCGAGTGCGGCCACGTCCATGAACGTGGCGTCGACGACCTCCCCCGCGAGCACCGGCACGGCGTCCTTGAGGACGGTGACCGAGCCGTCGGCGGAGACGTGCTCGATGCGCAGCGTGTCGTCGGCGTCGAGGACCACGGACAACTCGTTGGAGCGGAAGTCGTCGTGGCCCATGGTGGCGACGTTGGTCTTGGAGTCAGGGGACCAGACGCCCATCGAGTGCGGGTGCGCCTTGGCGTAGTTCTTGACCGAGGCCGGGGCGCGGCGGTCGGAGTTGCCCTCGCGGAGCACCGGGTTGACCGCGCTGCCCTTGACCTTGTCGTACTTGGCCCGGATGGCCAGCTCGTCGTCGCTCTGCGCGTTCTCGGGGTAGTCCGGGAGGTCGTATCCCTGGCCCTGGAGCTCGGCGATCGCGCCCTTGAGCTGCGGCAGCGAGGCCGAGATGTTGGGCAGCTTGATGATGTTGGCCTCGGGCGTCATCGTCAGCTCGCCGAGCTCGGCGAGTGCGTCGTCGATGCGCTGGTCGTCGGTGAGCCGCTCGGGGAACTGCGAGATGATCCGGCCGGCCAGCGAGATGTCTCGGGTCTCCACGTCGACTCCGGCCGTGCGGGCGTAGGCCTCGACGATCGGGAGGAGGGAGTACGTCGCGAGCAGCGGGGCCTCGTCGGTGTGGGTGTAGATGATCTTGGCCATGGGGTCGGGGACTCCTGATCCGTGGGCGACATGAATTGCTTGACGTCAAGATACCTGACGCTCACCCGGCGTTCGGGTTCACTCCTAGCGTGGCATCACCGCTCGTGGGAGGCTAGGCCGACCGCTCGACGGCCGACCGACCGGCCAGAGTGATCGGGCAGACCGATTCGGCACTCCGGTTGGGCGCCGCACGCATGCACAGATGACGTAAGACCACAGGGGGCTTTGCGCACATGACCACGACGACCACCGACACTCCCACGACGGGCCAGAAGTTCGCGGCGGAGGTGTTCGGAACCTTCGGCCTGGTGTTCTTCGGGTGCGGCACCGCGATGCTCACCTCGCAGACCGGGGACTTCAACTACCTCGGCACCGCGCTGGCCTTCGGCCTCGCAGTCCTCGTGATGGCCTACGCCGTCGGCCGCATCTCGGGCGGTCACTTCAACCCCGCCGTCACGCTCGGTGCCGCGTTCGGCGGCCGCCTCGCCTGGCGTGAGGTGGGCGTCTACATCGGCGCACAGCTGCTCGGAGGCCTGCTCGCCGGCGCCGTGCTCTTCGGCCTGTTCCACGGCATCGACGGCTTCGAGGCCAAGGGCAACATGGCGCAGAACTCCTTCGGAGACGACGGCACGGGCTACGCCTGGTGGGCGGCCCTGCTCCTCGAGCTGCTGCTCACCGCGATCTTCGTGTGGGTGATCCTGGCCGTCACCGACGCCCGCAACGCGCTCAACGCGAGCGCGGCCCCGCTCGCCATCGGCCTGGCGCTGACGATGATCCACCTCGCCTCGATCGGCTTCACCGGCACGTCGGTCAACCCGGCTCGCTCCATCGGCGTGGGTGTGTTCGCCGGCACCGACGCGATCGTCCAGCTGTGGCTGTTCATCGTGGCGCCGCTCCTCGGGGCCGCGATCGCCGGTCTCACCTACCCGCTGATCTTCGCCCACGGCGATGCTCCGGTGCCCGGCTCCGGCCTGCGCCTGGGCGGCGGCCGCAAGCAGCAGCTGCAGTACCCCGGGTACGGCCAGCAGCAGTGGGCCCAGCAGGGCGCACCGCAGCAGTGGGGCCAGCCGGGCACGCCGCAGCAGTGGGGCCAGCAGGCCGCGCCCCCGCCGCCGCAGCAGCAGTGGGGCCAGCCGCCGGCCGCGCCCGCGCAGGGTCCCGCTCCCCAGCAGCCCGGTCAGCAGCCCGTTCAGCAGGACGGCTACCCGCAGGCCCAGCCCGGCCAGCCCGGACAGCAGTGGGGCCAGCCCACCCCGGGTATGCCGCCCCAGCACTGGGGCACGCCCGACGCCGACGAGGACGGCCGGACCCAGATCCGCCCCCAGGACTGACCCCATCCGTCGAGTCGCGCCGGCGTACCCGTTGAGTTGCGCCGGCGTACCCGTCCAGTCGCGCCGGCGTACCCGTCCAGTCGCGCCGGCGTACCCGTCCAGTCGCGCCGGCGTACCCGTCGAGTTGCGCCGGCGTACCCGTCGAGTTGCGCCGGCGTACCCGTCGAACGGAACAACGGCGCCACTCACGAGGCACAACGGCGCGACTCGACGGGCACGGAGGCGCAACTCAACGAGGGGTCAGGGCGAGCTGCTGAGGGACACCGAGGCCTGGGGGGTGTACTCCTGCACCAGGCCGACGCCATGCGCGTAGAAGCGGTCCACTCCCCCGCCCGTCGAGGTGCCCGGCGAGGCGCTCGACGTCGTGCCCGCCCCGACGCTCGACGACACGGTGGTCACGGCGAGCTGCACGAGGCCGTCAAACTCCCCGGCCGGGGTCGACCTGGTCGCGTCGAGCGACTCGACGCTGGCGATGTCCTCCGCCAGGCCCGGCGCCAGCTCCTGGCGGAAGCCGTCGCCCACGCGCGGCTGTGCCGGCATCTCCAGGCCCGCCTCCGCCCCGTCGACCCCGGCCCGCCAGGACCCGCCGGTGTCGGGCACGACCTGGTCGCGGCCGAACGCCCACACGTTGCCCTGCCGGTCCTGGGCGAAGTAGTCGACCGACTCGGCGACCGTGGTGCCGTCGAGGCTCGCGGTGACCTGGCGTACGCCGGTCACGTCGACACCGGCGACGTCGGTGGTGCCGTCGACGACCGTCACGGTGCGGGTGCCCGGGACCGGCCCGGAGACGTCGTACTCCCAGACGGCGCCCGGATAGAGGGGCAGCCAGGGGTTGGTGATCCGGGCTGCGAAGTCGCCGGGGTCGGGCGAGGGGGTCGGGATGACGAGCTCGTCGACGCCCGACGGGTCGCTCACCGGAGGGCTCGACGACGCGCAGCCGGCGGTCAGGACGGCGACGGCGCACACCGCCGCAGCGAGCCCGCGACGGGGCCTCGAACTCGACATGGCGGCCAGCATGCCACCCACGTACCCGCGAGCCGCCGCGCCCGCGCCCGCTGCTAGCGTCTGAGCCGCACACCCACGTCCCCCGAGGAGTCCTCGTGAGCAACGCCCCCCTCAAGGTCGCCGTCACCGGCGCCGCCGGTCAGATCGGTTACAGCCTGCTGTTCCGGCTCGCGAGCGGCTCGCTGCTCGGCCCGGACCGCCCGATCCAGCTCCAGCTGCTGGAGATCGAGCCGGCCCTCAAGGCGCTCGAGGGCGTCGTGATGGAGCTCGACGACTGCGCCTTCCCGATGCTGGCTGGCGTCGAGATCGGCCACGAGCCGGAGAAGATCTTCGACGGCGTCAACCTCGCGCTGCTGGTCGGCGCCCGCCCCCGCGGGCCCGGCATGGAGCGCGGTGACCTGCTCTCGGCCAACGGCGCGATCTTCACCGCGCAGGGCAAGGCCCTCAACGAGGTGGCGGCCGACGACGTACGCATCGGCGTCACCGGCAACCCGGCCAACACCAACGCGCTGATCGCGCTCACGAACGCCCCGGACATCCCGGCCGAGCGCTTCTCCGCGTTGACCCGTCTCGACCACAACCGCGCGATCTCGCAGCTCGCTGCGAAGACCGGTGCCCCGGTCACCGACATCACCCACATGACCATCTGGGGCAACCACTCGGCCACGCAGTACCCCGACCTCTTCAACGCGCGGGTCAAGGGACAGAACGCCGCCGAGGCCGTGGGCGACCAGGACTGGCTGGAGAACACCTTCATCCCGACCGTCGCCAAGCGCGGCGCCGCGATCATCGAGGCCCGCGGGTCGTCGTCCGCCGCCTCCGCCGCCTCCGCCACCGTCGATGCCGCTCGCGACTGGCTGCTCGGCACCCCCGAGGGCGACTGGGTGTCGATGGCGGTCGTCTCCGACGGCTCCTACGGCGTGCCCGAGGGCCTCGTGTCGTCGTTCCCCGTCACCACCAAGAACGGGGACTGGGAGATCGTCCAGGGCCTCGACGTCAACGAGTTCTCCCGCGGCCGCATCGACGCGACGACCGCTGAGCTCGCCGACGAGCGCGCCGCGGTCACCGAGCTCGGCCTGATCTGACCCAGACACACCACGAGCCCGGTCCCCACGTGGGGCCGGGCTCGTGTGCGTCGTGGCTGGGCTCAGCCCGGCTGGTCGGGGATCGAGCCGGCCAGGAAGATCAGCGCCGCGCCCACGCCCGACAGCATCACCGCGTCGATCCACTTCGAGCGGACGGCGAGCATGCCGGCGTCGCGGCTCTTGAGCACGACCCTGACGACGGCGGCGAAGACCAGCGCACCGCCGAGCCAGCGGATGCCCGTGCGCCAGCTGCCGCCGACGACCACGCCGATCGCGACGGCCGCGACGACGAGTACGACGAGGTAGAACGCGCCGCCGATCGTGCTCGGGTAGCGGCGCTCCTCGAGCGCGGCCGGGGTGGCCAGCTCGCCGTCGACGAGTGCCTCCGCCGAGACGGCGGGAACGTCCTCGGGCGTGGGCAGCTCACCGTCGGTCACGGGCGTGCGGACCTCTCGGCGATCTCGACGATGTTGGTGAGCAGCATGGCGCGGGTCATCGGGCCGACACCCTTGGGGTTGGGCGAGACCCAGCCGGCGACGTCCCAGACGTCGTCGGCCACGTCGCCGGCGATCTTGCCGTCGACCCTGGAGACGCCCACGTCGAGCACGGCCGCGCCGGGCTTGACCATGTCGCCCGTGATCATGCCGGGCACGCCTGCCGCTGCCACGACGATGTCGGCGTTGCGCACGTGGGCGGCGAGGTCGACGGTGCCGGTGTGGCACAGCGTGACGGTCGCGTTCTCCGAGCGACGGGTCAGGAGCAGGCCCAGCGGCCGGCCGACGGTGAGCCCCCTGCCGACGATGGTGACCTCGGCGCCCGCGATCGGCACCCCGTGGCGCCGGAGCAGCTCGATGGCCCCGACCGGGGTGCACGGCAGCGGGCCGGGCTCGCCCAGCACCAGCTTGCCGAGGTTGGTCGGGTGGAGGCCGTCGACGTCCTTGTCGGGGTCGACGCGCGACAGCAGGGCGAACTCGTCGAGACCGGTGGGCTGCTGCACCAGGAAGCCGGTGCAGGCGGGGTCGGCGTTCAGCTCGTCGATGACCGCCTCGACCTCGGCCTGCGTCGCCGTGGCGGGCAGGTCACGGCGGAAGGACGCGATCCCGATGGCCGCGGAGTCCTTGTGCTTCGCGCCGACGTACCACTGGCTGCCGGGGTCCTCGCCGACCATCACGGTGCCGAGGCCCGGCACGATGCCGCGCTCGCGCAGAGCAGCGACGCGCTCGGTCAGCTCCGCCTTGATGGTGGCGAGCGTCGCCGCACCGTCCAGAGGCTGTGCCCGGGTGCTGGATGCAGTCATGGGTGGTCCCTTCCGATCAGTGGGCGAAGTGCCGGGTGCCGGTGAAGTACATCGTGACGCCCGCGGCCTCGCACGCCTTGATGGTGAGCTCGTCGCGCTTGGAGCCGCCCGGCTGCACGATGGCCGCGACCTGGGCGTCGAGGAGGATCTGCGGGCCGTCCTCGAACGGGAAGAAGGCGTCGGACGCGGCGACGGAGCCGGCGGCACGCTCTCCCGCCCGCGTGACGGCCAGTCGGCAGGAGTCCACGCGGTTGACCTGGCCCATGCCGATGCCGACCGAGGCGCCGTCCTTGGCCAGCAGGATGGCGTTGGACTTCACCGCCCGGCAGGCCTTCCACGCGAACGCGAGGTCGGCGAGCACCTCTGCGGACGCCGCCTGGCCGGTGGCCAGGGTCCACGACGCCGGGTCGTCGCCGGGTGCGTCCACGTGGTCGCGCATCTGCACCAGGATGCCGCCGCTGACCGGCCGCATCTCGGCGGGACGCTCGTCGGTCGGCGGGTCGCAGCGCAGGATCCGGATGTTCTTCTTGCCGGCGAGGATCTCGACCGCGCCGTCGTCGTACGCCGGGGCGACGATGACCTCGGTGAAGACGTCCGCGACCTGGCGAGCCATCTCGACCGAGACGGAGCGGTTGACGGCGATGACCCCGCCGAACGCCGAGGTGGGGTCGCACTCGTGGGCCCGACGGTGCGCCTCGGCGACGTCGGCGCCGACCGCGATGCCGCACGGGTTGGCGTGCTTGATGATCGCCACGGCCGGCTCGTCGAAGTCATAGGCCGCGCGTCGCGCCGCGTCGGTGTCGACAAAGTTGTTGTAGGACATCTCCTTGCCGTGCAGCTGCTCGGCGGCGGCCAGGCCACCCGTGGCGTCGACGTAGAGCGCTGCGTCCTGGTGCGGATTCTCGCCGTAGCGCAGCACCGAGGACTTGGTCCAGGTGTCACCGGCGAAGGCGGGCCAGCCGTCGGCCGCCCCGACGTAGGACGAGGCGAACCAGTTCGCGACCGCGACGTCGTACGACGCGGTGTGCGCGAACGCCTCGGCGGCCAGTGCCTTGCGCTGGTCGAAGGTGAAGCCACCGGCCGCCACAGCCGCCAGCACACCGTCGTACGACGCGGGCGAGGTCACGATCGCGACCGAGGGATGGTTCTTGGCGGCGGCGCGCACCATCGACGGCCCGCCGATGTCGATCTGCTCCACGCACTCGTCGGGCGAGGCGCCGGACCGGACGGTCTGCTCGAAGGGGTAGAGGTTGCACACGACGAGGTCGAAGGGCTCCACGTCGAGCTCGGCGAGCTGCGCCACGTGCGTCTCGAGGCGGCGGTCGGCGAGGATGCCGGCGTGCACGCGCGGGTGCAGCGTCTTGACGCGCCCGTCGAGGCACTCGGGGAAGCCGGTCAGCTCCTCGACCCGGGTGACCGGGAGGCCGAGACCCTCGATGAGGGCGGCGGACCCACCCGTCGAGACGAGCGCGACGCCCGCCTCGTGGAGGCCGCGGACCAGGTCGTCGAGCCCGGTCTTGTCGTAGACGGAGACCAGGGCGCGCCTGACGGGGATCTGGAGATCTGACACGGGACTACTCCTGCAGCATCGGATGCGGTGCGAGCACCCAGGCGTTCGATGCTCACCGTGCGTCACTCCCCGGTGGTTGCCCACCTGCGCCAGTCGTGTGCCCTCAGCCTAGACGAACCCGGCGGCCGTCGACCGACCAGCCCGCACGCGCCATCCGGCCCACGCTCTCGACGAGCATCGCCCGCTCGGCGGCCTTGATCCGCTCGTGGAGGGACGCCTGGTCGTCACCGTCCTCGACGGGCACCGCCACCTGCGCCACGATCGGCCCGGTGTCGATCCCACCGTCGACCACGAAGAGGGTCGCACCGGTGACCTTGACGCCGTACGCGAGCGCCTCGGCGGGCCCGTGCATCCCCGGGAACGACGGGGACAGCGCCGGATGGGTGTTCAGCATCCGGCCCTCGAAGCGGGCCAGGAAGTCCTCTCCCACGAGCTTCATGAAACCCGCCGACACGACCAGGTCGGGCTCGAAGGCGGCGACCGCGTCGGTCAGCGCACGGTCCCAGTGCTCCCGGGAGGTGTAGTCGGGCACCCGCCTGACGAACGTGGGTACGCCGGCCCGCTCAGCGCGCGCCAGACCCTCGATGTCGTCCCGGTCGGCTCCCACCGCCACCACGCGGGCGCCGTACGCGGGGTCGGCACAGGCGTCGAGCAGGGCCTGGAGGTTCGTGCCTGATCCGGAGACGAGGACGACCAGGCGGGCGGAGGCGGGCACCCGCGGAGTCTAGGCGCCCGTCGGCGTCAGGCCTCGGCGTCGTCCACCGGGATCGACGTCCGTCGCTGCCACCACGTCATCGCGAGCCCGCCGAGCAGGCCACCGATCCCGAACGCGGTGACGGCGTGGACGAGCACGTCGAAGCCGAAGGGGCCCACGAAGCGCATCCGGCCGGGACCTGCGGCCCCGCCCGACAGCGCGGCGAGCAGCGCGAACATGAAGCCGGCGATGATGCCGCCGCCGCAGCCGCGCATCGCCCCCTCGTCCCAGCGCAGCGTCGGGAACCGGCGCTGCACCCGCGCGGTCGCGAGGGCTGCCACCAGCGGGGGCACGACGACCACGGCGCCGGTCCAGGCCGGCACCGCGCCGGCCGCGGGCAGCGCGGCCAGCAGCGGGAAGAGCGGCAGCGGGCCGAGCACCACCGCCCCCGGCGACACGAGGGTGTGGGCGCCCACCTCGAACCCCGGACCCAGGAGGTAGGACCCGCTGAAGAGGGTCGCGTTCGGCACGAAGGCACCGTTGACCAGGCCGAGCAGGGTCGCCTCGCCGGCGCCGGTGTGCAGGCGCGAGGCCATGTTGAGAGCGGCGGCCAGGTCGACGACGAACGCGACGGCCAGCACCACCGCGCTGACGACCAGGAAGGTGCCGAGCACGCCGAGCGCCGTGCGCACGCCGTAGCGCAGCACGGGCGGGAGGTACGACGCCCAGATCGCCGCGCGACCGGACCCGATCGCCACCGCGGGAGCGGCCAGGCAGACGGTGAGCAGCAGCGTCCAGCCGAGCACCGGGGTCACTGACGGAGCGACCTCGCCGCCCGCGAGCGAGGAGGTGACCACGGCCACGACGGCGTAGCCGGCGAAGTACGTCGAGACGGCGGCCGGGACGGTCCAGTCGCGCTCGCCGTCGGCGATGCGGTGGGCGTCGGGACCGTGCGCCGACACCGCCTCACCCAGCCGGAGGGCGGTGCGCCACACGACCCACGCGCAGATCGCGGTGAGACCGAGGGGCACGAGGTCGACCGCCACGCCGCGCACCACCAGGCCCGAGCCGTGGGCCGCCAGCCAGCCCAGCGCACCGGCCCGCATCCCGTCGCGGGGTGCGCCGTGCACGCCGGCATCACTGAGGAACCAGCCGACCACGCCGACGGCCAGGCACACCAGCAGCGTCGAGCCCGCGGCGGCGAGCCCGGCGAGCATGCCGAGGACGGCGACCGGTCGGCGCCGGGGCGTGGGTCCGGGCGGCCGGGTCCGACCGGTAGGGCGGGCAGGCAGCAGCGAAGTCATGGCCCTGCCATCTTGGCCCGCCGGTCGCGTCGGCCGGGGGTGCCACGCCGCGGGCGGTCGGGTCCCGGCTCAGCGGGGGTCCAGATGACGGGTTGGTGTGCATGATCTGGGGTCCGCCCCGTAACGTTGAGTGGTCATGAGGGATCCAGACGAGTTCGACGCGTTCTACCTCGACGCGCGCGACCGCGTGCTCCTCGAGGCCTACGCGCTGACCGGTGACCTCCCCGTGGCCCGCGCGGCGGTGCGCGACGCGTTCGCCGTCGCCTGGCACCACTGGCGCAAGGTCTCGCGGCTCGAGGATCCCGAGGCCTGGCTCCGCCCACTCGCCTGGGGCCGCGCGCAGCGCCGGCACACGGCCCGCATCTGGCACCGCGAGAAGGACCTCGACGCCGACGCCAAGAGCACCCTCGACGCACTCTCGAAGCTGCCGGTGGCGCAGCGCAAGGCCCTGATCCTCACCAACCTCTCGCCGCTGCCGCTGGCCGCGATCGCTCGCGAGGTCGGCCGACCGCAGGCCGACGTCGAGCGCGAGCTCCAGACCGCCACGGCACAGTTCGCCGTCGCCCGCGACACCGGCTCCACGGAGGCCCGCGCGCACCTCGAGCACCTGCGCACCGTCACGGAGGGCGTGCGCTGGCCGCGCGTCTCCATCGTCAGACGCGCCGGCGCGGCCCGGCGGCGTACGCACACTGTCGTCGGAGTGGTCGGCACCGCACTCGTGCTGCTCGCCGGGGGCACCTTCGTGACCCAGGGTGACACCGCGACCGCGAGCCTCGACCACGAGCGGTTCGACACCTCGCCCGTGACCGACGACGAGGCCGACCAGGGTCCGACCCTCAGCGACGACGTGCTGATGGCGGCGGCCGACGTCCGTCCTCTCGACAGGCAGATGACGTGGGTCGAGTCCGACACCGACGACAACGCCGGCGGGAGCGGGCTGGCACTCCCCTGCCAGCTCCACCGGTACGCCGATCCCCAGGGCCGGGGCGCGTTCGTGCGCACGTTCGAGGGCACCGGCCCAAGCGCGGCGGAGTCGGCGAAGAAGGACAGGTCGAAGCAGAAGTCGAAGGTCACCCCCGCGCCCCCGGCGGAGGCCACGGCCTGGGAGCTCGTCGAGCTGTCGGGATCCGACGAGGCGGCGCGGAAGGCCTACGCCACGGTCAACGGCTGGTACGCCGGGTGCCTTGCCGACCGCATCCAGCTGCTCTCGGTGCACCGGGTCGACCAGGTTGGGGACGACGCCCGGCTCTACACCCTCCGCAGCTGGAAGGGCGAGCCGCGCACCCTGCGGGTGGGCGTGGCGCGCAGCGGGCAGATGACGGTCACCACCGTCTCCCGGTTCGACGGGCTGCAGACCGATGTCCGCAAGCCGGCTGCCGTGCTCGCCGCCGCCGTCAACCGCCTGTGCTCGGCGCCGGGCGCCAACGCCTGCGCCGGAGAGCCTGCGGTCAAGGAGATCGCGGTGCCGCCGGCCGGCGTCGTGCCCGGCATGCTGAGCGAGTTCGACCTCCCGCCCATCGCGCGCGCGCCCGGTCCGTGGATCGGCACCGAGCCGGCGAGGGCCAAGGTCAACGTCGCCTCGACCCGTTGCGACCGCACGAAGTTCACCGGCGCCGGCGTGCGCACGAACCTCACCCGGACCTTCCTGTTCCCCGCCGTCGACAAGGCCAACGAGTTCGGTCTCACCGAGACGGTCGGGATGTGGTCGCAGAGCCGCGCCCGCACGTTCGTCAAGGACGTCCGCGAGCGGGTCGGCCGGTGCGCGGAGAACGCCTTCGGCACCGAGGTCCGTCAGCTGCGGCACGTCGCCGGCGCCAAGACCGACGTGACGGCATGGAACATCTCCACCCAGATCTCCGACAAGGACTCCGTGGAGTTCCTGATGGCGATCATCCGCAGCGGCGATACGGTCGCCCAGGTCGGCTTCGTGCCGTCTCGTGCGATGTCGATGGAGCGCGCCGACTTCCTGGCCCTGGTCGACCGGGCCCTGTCGCGGCTGCCCCGGCTCGATCTGGGAGTCAGTGAGCCCTGAGGCGCCCTTCCGCCGCTTCTGGCCACCGGCCGGGGACATGACAGACGCCCCGGCCCAGGGGCCGGGG
Organism: Nocardioides sp. LHG3406-4; assembly: GCF_049897745.1. Lineage (NCBI taxonomy): Bacteria > Bacillati > Actinomycetota > Actinomycetes > Propionibacteriales > Nocardioidaceae > Nocardioides > Nocardioides sp. LHG3406-4. The sequence goes on along the minus strand of NZ_JAFCWV010000006.1, from coordinate 122,254 downwards.
CGTCCGCTCGTGCGCTCGTGCGCTCGTGCGCTCGATCAGAGTGCCTGCAGGATCTCCCGCATCAGGGCGGCGGTCTCGGACGGCGTCTTGCCGACCTTGACGCCGACCGCCTCGAGAGCCTCCTTCTTGGCCTGCGCCGTGCCGGACGAGCCGGACACGATCGCCCCGGCGTGCCCCATCGTCTTGCCCTCGGGGGCGGTGAAGCCCGCGACGTACCCGACGACCGGCTTCGTGACGTGAGCCTTGATGTAGTCGGCGGCACGCTCCTCGGCGTCGCCGCCGATCTCGCCGATCATCACGATCGCCTTGGTGTCCGGGTCGTTCTCGAACGCCTCGAGGGCGTCGATGTGGGTGGTGCCGATGATCGGGTCGCCGCCGATGCCGATGGCGGTGGTGAACCCGAAGTCACGCAGCTCGTACATCATCTGGTAGGTCAGGGTGCCCGACTTGGACACCAGGCCGACCGGGCCCTTGCCCGCGATGGTGTGCGGGGTGATGCCGGCCAGCGACTCACCGGGAGTGATGATGCCCGGGCAGTTGGGACCGATCATCCGGGTGGACTTGCCCTCGAGGTAGGCGAACACCTCGGCAGAGTCCTGCACCGGGACACCCTCGGTGATGACGACCAGCAGGGCGATGCCGGCGTCGATGGCCTCGATGCAGGCGTCCTTGGTGAAGGCCGGCGGCACGAACACGACCGAGACGTTGGCGCCGGTCTCGGCCATCGCCTCCTTGACGCTGCCGAAGACCGGGAGGTCCTTGCCACCCAGCTCGACCGACGTGCCCGCCTTGCGGGCGTTGACGCCGCCGACGATGTTGGAGCCCGCCTCGACCATGAGGGTGGTGTGCTTGGAGCCCATCCCGCCCGTCATGCCCTGGACGATGATCTTGGAGTCCTTGTTGAGGTAGATAGACATCTCAGTTGCTCCCGTTCGCCAGCTCGGCGGCCTTGTCGGCCGCGCCGTCCATCGTGTCGACCATCGTCACCAGCGGGTGGTTCGCCTCGCTGAGGATGCGGCGACCCTCCACGACGTTGTTCCCGTCGAGGCGTACGACGAGGGGCTTGGTCGCCTCGTCGCCGAGGATCTCCAGCGCGCCGACGATGCCGTTGGCGACCTCGTCACACGCGGTGATGCCACCGAAGACGTTCACGAAGACCGACTTGACCTGCTCGTCGTTGAGGATCACGTCGAGTCCGTCGGCCATCACCTGGGCGTTGGCACCGCCGCCGATGTCGAGGAAGTTCGCCGGCGTCACGCCGCCGTGCTTCTCGCCGGCGTACGCGACGACGTCGAGGGTCGACATGACCAGGCCGGCGCCGTTGCCGATGATGCCGACGGCACCGTCGAGCTTGACGTAGTTGAGGCCCTTGTCCTTGGCCTTCGCCTCGAGGGGGTCGGCCTCGTCGCGGATCTCGAACCGCTTGTGGTCCTCGTGGCGGAACTCGGCGTTCTCGTCGAGCGAGACCTTGCCGTCGAGCGCCTCCAGCTTGTCGCCGGTCAGGCGAGCGAGGGGGTTGACCTCCACGAGGGTGGCGTCCTCCTCGGTGAAGACGGTCCAGAGCTGCTGGATCATCTCGATCGCCTGGTCGCGCAGCTCGGCCGGGAAACCGGCCTCGTCGGCGATGGCGGCGGCCTTCTGGGCGTCCACGCCGGTGAGGGCGTCGATCGCGATCTTCTTGACGGCGTCGGGGTTGGTCTTGGCGACCTCCTCGATCTCCACACCGCCCTCGACGCTGGCGATGCACAGGTAGGAGCGGTTCGACCGGTCGAGCAGGAAGGAGAAGTAGTACTCCTCCTCGATCGACGCACCGGGGACGACCAGGACGCGGTTGACCGGCAGCCCCTTGATCTCCAGGTCGAGGATCGCGCGGGCGGCCTCCTCGGCCTCCTCGGGCGACTTCGCCACCTTGACGCCGCCGGCCTTGCCGCGGCCCCCGGCCTTGACCTGGGCCTTGACGACGACGACGCCACCGATCTCCTCGGCGGCCGCGCGTGCGTCCTCGGGGGTCTCGACGGTCTTGCCGAGCGCGCCGGCCACTCCATGCTTGGCAAAGAGCTCTTTTGCCTGGTACTCCATCAAGTCCACGATGTACCCAGTCCTTATTCTTCTTCTCGACAGTCGGGGGATTGCACGGCTCAAAGCCTCTGGCACCTTAGACCGGTTCGCACCCTCCGGGCCATGCGGGCCGGCGCGATCTAGGTCACGGCAAGCTCGATCAAGCGGCGTGTCGGCGCCCGTCGCTAGCGTGGTCGACATGGCCGAGCCCGGGGTGAGCAGAGGGATCAGCAAGGTGCAGTACTACACCGCCGCCACCCTCGACGGATTCATCGCCGACGAGCACCATTCGCTCGACTGGCTCTTCGAGGTGCCGCACTCGGGCGACGAGGAGGGCGCCAGGTCGTGGGACTCCTTCATCGCCGGGGTGGGCGTGCTCACCATGGGGGCCACCACCTACGAGTGGATGCTCGAGCACCACCCCGAGATGCGCACCGGCCCCGAGCAGTGGCGCGAGTTCTACGGCGCCCGGCCCGCATGGGTCTTCACCCACCGTGAGCTCCCCCCGATCCCCGGGGTCGACATCCGGTTCGCGCAGGGCCCGGTCCAGGCGGCGTACGACGCCATGGTCGCGGCGGTCCCCGACCGCAACGTCTGGATCGTGGGCGGCGGCGACCTGGTCGGCCAGTTCGACGACGCGGGGCTCCTCGACGAGATCCACGTCCACATCACACCGGTGGTGCTCGGCGCCGGGGCCCCGCTGCTCCCCCGCCGGATCATCTCCTCGCGGCTGGCCTTCCGCGAGGGCGGCCTCGTCGGTCAGCGGCTCAACGTCGTGCTCGACGTGACGAGGCCCGGCTGACGGTTCACGCCTCGTCGGCGCAGTGCTCCGCGAGCCAGCCGGTGATCTCGCCGGGGGTGGCGCCCGGGCCGAAGACCTTTGCCACCCCGAGCTCCTCGAGCACCGGGATGTCCTCGTCGGGGATGGTCCCGCCGCCGAAGACGACGATGTCGGAGGCGTCGCGCTCCGCGAGCAGCTCGATCAGCCTGCGGAAGAGCCCCAGGTGCTCCCCGGGCGGCACCGAGAGACCGATCAGGTGGGCGTCCTCCTGGATCGCGGTCTCGACGACCTGCTCCGGCGTCGAGTACAGGCCCGTGTAGACGACCTCGTGACCGGCGTCACGCAGCGCCCGCGCCAGGATCCTGGCCCCTTCGTCGTGCCCGTCCGGCCCGGGCTCCCCGATGACTATCCGGAGGCGGCGTACAGCGGCGGTCGAGCTCATGGCCGGAACGCTAACCGACCCGGCGCGGGTCGAGGGGCCACCTGGAGGGGTTGCCTGCGGCAGCGGAATGGGTGAAACTCCTGCGGTCGCCGAGGTGCTCCTCCACAATCGTTGGCACCCAGGATTTCAGCGGCCGTGACCGATCCGTTACAGTCGGCCGCGTTGTCTTTCCCCCGGACGCAGTCGAGGTACACCTTTATGGGTCAGCACCGAGCAGAGCGCGGTCAACGCCGCGACCCCTCGGAGACCCCGTCCCCCATGCCTGAAAGTCGGTCCACGACGCACGCGGCGACCCGGGAAGGGGCCCGATCGAAGCCCCGCAAGGCCGCTCCGGTGGCCGGCGCCCGGGTCGCAAGCCGGGCCGCGGCGAAGTCGGCCGCCAAGGCGGTCCCCCAGCCCGCCGCCCCTGCCCCCGGCAGGCGCAAGGCCGCCAAGCACACCGCCCGGAGCACCCCGCTGTTCCGCCGGCTGCCCTCCGCACCGGTCCTGGTCGGTGTCGCCGCGCTGGCCATCTCCGCGGGCGGGGCCATCAGTGCCGCCGACCCGGACCACGTCACCGATCGGATGGACACCGGCACCGTCGCCGCCGCCCAGATGTTCACCGGGGCCACCGACGCCGGGCTCCTCAGCCGCGACGCCGCCCCCGTGAGTCGCACCGCACGCCGGGGGCCGGTCTCCGCCCCCGACGCGGAGCTGGTCGCCGAAGCCGAGGCCCAGGCCCGCCAGCGCAACACCGCTCTCGAGGCCTACGCCGAGAAGGCGGCCCAGCAGGCACTCAAGCTCGAGAAGAACCAGTGGGTGCTGCCGGTGGACGGGTACCGCATCACCGCCACGTTCGGCATGTCGAGCGGGCTGTGGGCGCACAACCACACCGGCCTCGACTTCGCCGCCCCGAGCGGCACCCCGATCCGCGCAGTCGCGGGCGGGGTCGTGACCTCCACCGGGTACGACGGCGCCTACGGCAACAAGACCGTCATCACCCTCGAGGACGGCACCGAGATCTGGTACTGCCACCAGACCTCCTACCTCGTCAGCACCGGCGACTCGGTCGCCCCCGGCGAGGTCATCGGATCGATCGGCTCGACGGGCCACGTCACCGGCCCGCACCTCCACCTCGAGGTGCGACCGTCCCCCGACACCCCGGTGGACCCGTACGCCCAGCTCGTCGAGCACGGCGTCCAGCCCTAGCCCCACCCGGGTCGGTCGTCAGTCGGTGACGGCCATCGTCGCGCCGAGACCCACCATCGACACGCCCCCCGCCAGGCCCAGGGAGTCGAGCCGACCCGGCCGCCGCGCGAACCAGTCCCTGGCCCGCGACGCCACCAGCGCCCACACGGAGTCCGACATCACGGCCATCAGGGCGAACACCCCGCCTAGCAGTGCGATCTGCACGCCGGTGGAGCCGGCGCCCTCGTGGACGAACTGCGGCAGGAACGCGGCGAAGTAGACGAGGGTCTTCGGGTTGGTGACTCCGACGACGAAGCCCATCCGCACCGGTCGCGGCTGCCGCGTCGCCGTGGGCCGCAGCCCCTCGAGCACCAGCCGGGCGTCGGCGCGGTGCCGGATGGCCTGCACGCCGAGGTAGATCACGTAGGCCGCTCCGCAGAGCTTCAGCGCGGAGTACGCCGTCGCGCTGGCCGCCACCACCGCCCCGAGGCCGAGCGCGACGAACACCGTCTGGCAGGCGATCCCGAGGGCGTTGCCGCACACCGACAGCAGTGCCTCCCTCCGGCCGACCGAGAGCGCCCGGCCGATGGTGAAGAGCAGGCTCGGCCCGGGGACCTGGATGAACAGGATCGAGGCGACCAGGAAGGCCAGCCACTGGCTGGAGGTGGGCATGAGCCGAGTCTGGCACCGCACCGTCTCCAGCGCACGGAGGTTTCCGGGCGGTGGACCCTCAGAGCTTCTCGACCGGCGCGTAGCGCAGCAGCAGCCGCTTGACGCCCTCGGAGCCGAAGTCGATCGAGGCGACGGACTTCTCGGCCGCTCCCTCCATCGAGACGACGGTGCCGAGGCCGAACGAGTCGTGCAGCACCCGGTCGCCCGGCTCGAGCGACGGGATCTCACGGGCCGGCTTGGCCTTCGCCATCACGTCGGCGCGCGCCGCCGCGGAGGAGAAGTTGCGGCGTCCCGCAGCGGTGGGCTGGCCCAGGCGGGCCGCCGAGTTGGCGGCCAGGTCGGGCCGGCCCCACCGGGTCTGCGCCGCCTCGGTGCGGCGCCAGTCGACGAGATCGACCGGCAGCTCGTCGAGGAAGCGTGAGGCCGGGTTGTGCGAGGGCGCCCCCCAGGCGGAGCGCACCACGGCGCGGGAGATGTAGAGCCGCTGCTGGGCACGGGTGATGCCGACGTAGGCGAGGCGGCGCTCCTCCTCGAGCTCGGGCTGGTCGCCCAGCGAGCGCTGATGGGGGAAGACGCCATCCTCGAGGCCGGTCAGGAAGACCACCGGGAACTCGAGGCCCTTGGCGGTGTGCAGCGTCATCAGCGTGACCACACCGGAGTCGTCGCCGTCGGGGGTGTCGGGGATCTGGTCGGTGTCGGCGACCAGCGCGACGCGCTCCAGGAAGTCGCCCAGCCCGGGCGCGACGGTGCCGGCGTCGACGTCGGCGGGGTCGGCCGACGGCCCGGCCACCGGGTCGTCGGAGAACTCGCGGGCCACGGCGACGAGCTCGGCGAGGTTCTCGACCCGGGTGTGGTCCTGCGGGTCGTCGGAGGCCTCCAGCTCGACGAGGTAGCCCGATCGCTCGAGCACCGACTCGAGGATCACGTCGGCGCGCTCGTCGGCGGCCACCATCGACTGGAGCTCCTGGATCATCGCGACGAACGCCTCGATGTTCTTCAGCGACCGGGTGGCCACCCCCGGTGCGTCCCTGGCGCGGGTGAGCGCCTCCCAGAAGGTGATCCGCTCCCGCTCGGCGAGCGCCGCGACGCACGCCTCGGCACGGTCGCCGATGCCCCGCTTGGGGGTGTTCAGGATGCGTCGCAGCGAGATCTCGTCGTCGGGGTTGGCGAGCATCCGGAGGTAGGCGAGCGCATCGCGAACCTCGCGGCGCTCGTAGAAGCGCACCCCGCCGACGACCTTGTAGGGCTGGCCGGTGCGGATGAACACCTCCTCGAACACCCGCGACTGGGCGTTGGTGCGGTAGAACACCGCGACGTCGGCCGGCCTGACGCCACCGTCGACGAGCTTGTCGATCTCCTCGGAGACGAAGCGGGCCTCGTCGTGCTCGTCGTCGCCGACGTACCCGACGATGCGCTCGCCCGTGCCGGCCTCGGACCACAGCCGCTTCGCCTTGCGACCGGCGTTGTTGCCGATCACGGAGTTGGCGGCGTTGAGGATCGTCTGGGTGGAGCGGTAGTTCTGCTCGAGCAGGATCGAGGTCGCGTCGGGGAAGTCCTCCTCGAAGTCGAGGATGTTGCGGATGTTGGCGCCGCGGAACGCGTAGATCGACTGGTCGGCGTCGCCCACCACCATCAGCTCCGCCGGCTCGACCCGCTCGCCACCCGACTCGGTGAGCTCGGGGTTGTCGGCGCACAGCTGGTGGATCAGGGCGTACTGCGCGTGGTTGGTGTCCTGGTACTCGTCGACGAGCACGTGCCGGAACCGGCGCCGGTAGGTCTCGCGTACCTCGGGGAACGTCTGGAAGAGGTGGACGGTCATCATGATCAGGTCGTCGAAGTCGAGGGCGTTGGCCTCGCGCAGCCGGCGCTGGTAGGCGGAGTAGGCCGCGGCGTAGGCCTCCTCGAAGTTGTTCTTGGTGTCCTTGGCGGCCTCCTCGGCGTCGCGCAGGTCGTTCTTGTGGTTGGACACCCAGTGCAGGACGGCGCCCGGCTGGTAGCGCTTGGGGTCCAGGTCGAGGTCGCGCAGCACCAGCGTCATCAGGCGCTTGGAGTCGGCGGCGTCGTAGATCGAGAAGCTCGACTTGTAGCCGAACTTGTCGATCTCCTTGCGCAGGATGCGCACGCACGCGGAGTGGAACGTCGAGACCCACATGATGCGCGCCCGCTTGCCGACGAGCTCCTCGACGCGCTCCTTCATCTCGGCGGCGGCCTTGTTGGTGAAGGTGATGGCCAGGATCGAGCCGGGGTGCGCCTTGCGCTCGGTGATCAGCCAGGCGATCCGACGGGTGAGCACCCGGGTCTTGCCCGAGCCGGCGCCGGCCACCACCAGCAACGGCGCCCCGGCATGGCGCACGGCCGCCCGCTGGGGCTCGTTGAGCCCGGCGAGAAGCTCCTCCGCGGTCGGCCCGCGCCGAGTCGTGCGGGGCTCGGGCTGGAGACTGTCGAAGCCGGGGAGGAGATCGCTCATGTCGGTGCCAACCCTACGTGCCGGCACCGACGAGGCCGTCGCCGATCAGGTGTGCGCGGGCGACCAGAGGACGGCGACGCAGATGTTGGCCACGGTGAGCGCCAGCAGGCCGAGGTAAAGCCCCTGCGGGATGGTCGGCTTGCGGACGTTGGCCATCACCAGCACCAAGATGACGAGACCGATGGCGAACTTCACGCCGATCTTCGCGTGATTGACGTCGCCGTCCCCGGACTCCAGCACCCCGACGAGCAGCAGGCCGAAGAGGAACGCCGTACCCGCTCCGTCGCGCATGGCCGCGTTGACCGTCTTCTGCGGCTCGCGGGCCTGGACGACGAGGCCACCGAAGAGTGCGGCGAAGCCGAGGATGTGGACGACCAGCAGAACGTGGCGCAGGGTTTCCATGGCGGCACCGTATCGCCGCGAGGGTCGGTCAGCGTCTAGCGGCGCCCTTCTTCCTCTGTCGCGGCGCCGGGCGCACGACGAGCACCGGGCACGGCGCGTGGTGCTGCACGCGCTGCGCCGTACTGCCGACGCTCAAGCCCCCGCCGCCCGCACCCACGACCACCAGCCCCGCCGCGTACCGCTCGGCCGCCTTGACGATCTCCGCGGCCGGCGACCCGCTGCGGATGCGCTGGTGCACCTTCGGCCCCCAGCCGTCAAGCTCCTTCGCCACCGCCTCCAGCGCTCGCTCGGCGGCGTTGCGGAACGACAGCGCCGACTCGACCCGGGTCTCCTCGGAGAGCTCGTCGGCGAACCCGACAGCCGCCAGCGGCCGCACGACGGCCACCAGGGACACGTCGGTGACCTTCGACGGGTCGGCGATGTCCTTGAGCTTGCGCACGATGAGCAGCGACTGGCGCGAGCCGTCGACGGCGATGACGACGTGCATGGTCAGGCCTCCTCTTCGCGGAGTTCGCCGCGGCCGGCACCGGACTGCCGGTCGCGCTTGCCGAAGGCGTACTCGATGAGGAACAGCACGACACCGACCGCGACCAGGGCGGCACACCAGAGGACCGAGGTGGGGTCGTCCGACACCGTGTAGACGAGCACCGCGGCGTTGCCGAGCAGGCCCAGCACGAGCAGCCACCTCGGGGCGCGGTAGTGGTCGGCGTTGACGTCGGTGTCACCGAGCCTCATGCAGGCCACGATCACCATCGAGTAGATGACGAGCAGCAGCACGACGGTCACGGTGGCCAGCCGCGCCACCACGTCGATCTCGAGGCCGAGGCCCTGCAGGGCCCGGCTCGCCACCAGGAGCACCATCACCACGGCGGCCGAGAAGACCAGGCCGATCACGGGGCTGCGCCGGGTGGGGTGCACCTTCGCGAACGCCGCCGGGACGACGTCCTCGCGCGCCATGCCGTAGAGGATGCGCGGCTGGGTGACGATCGCGACGAGCGTGGTGTTGGTGATGGCCGTCATCGCGATGACGGCGAAGACGATCGTCAAGGCGTCGACCGGCAGCCCGAGGGGACCGGAGGTGACGACGTCGAGCAGCGGGGTCTCGGAGTCGGCGAGGTCGCCGATCGGCACGCTGATCGCGGCCGCGATGGAGACCGCGACGTAGAAGAGGCCGGCCACGGCCATCCCCCCGATCAGGGCGCGGGGGAAGGTGCGCGGCGGGTCGATCGTCTCCTCGGCGACGTTGACGGCGTTCTCGAAGCCGGTCATCGCGAAGAACGCCAGCGAGACGCCCGCCAGCACCGCGAACACCGGGTTGCCCTCGGCCCTGAAGTCGCCGAGGACGCCGAAGTCGGCGTCGCCCTGGGCCACGACGAGGATGCCGACGAGCATCACGACCAGCAGGCCGGCGATCTCGACGAGGGTCATCACCATGTTGACCACCACGGACTCGGTGATGCCGATGAAGTTGACGACGGCCAGCAGGGCGATGAAGACGAGGGCCACCAGCAGCGCCGGAGGGAGGTCCCAGACCTCGCCGAAGTAGCGCGCGAAGCCGGTCGCCAGGGAGCCGGCCGCGGCGAAGCTGGCCGCGAGGAAGAGCACGGTCACCATGAAGGTGAGGACCGGGTTGCGGAAGGCCCGGTTCACGTAGAGGGCGGCCCCGGCGGCGCGCGGGTACTTCGTCGCCAGCTCGGCGTACGCCATCCCGGTCACCGTCGCGATGGTCACCCCGACCGCGAAGGCCAGGAAGAAGGCGCCGCCCACGGCGCCCGCGACGAGACCGATGAGCGCGTAGATGCCAGACCCCAGGACGTCGCCGACGACGTAGAAGAAGAGCAGCCGGCCCGTGATGGACCGCTTGAGGTCCTCGTCGTCCCGCTCGTCCACTGCTGACTCGGTCACTGCCGACCTGCTTCCCGAGAGGGGACCGGCGGTCCCGCGTGCGTGACAGGGAACCCGCGTTCGCCGTGGCTGTCAACGACGGTGGCCTCGTCCGACACGACGATTCGCCGCGCAGTGCCGGTGCCGGTCGCTGCGCCGACGCGGACATCGGCAAAGTCGTTGGCGGCGGCACGACGACCACTGCTAGCGTCCCTCAGGCCGTGCGAGAGAACGAGGAGGTGGTACCCGTGAACGAATCGACGTGGGTGCTCCTCTTCGGGGTCACGGTCGGGCGGTAGGTCGTCCGGGAGCGCCGTTCAACGAGCACTCCCGAAAGGCACGACCATGCACTTCACTTCGCAACAGCGCCTCGCCGACGGCATCCTCGAACGCGAGTTCGACCTCGGCGAGATCCCCGGCGTCCTGTGGACGCCCACCTCGTCCCCAGCGCCGCTGATCCTGCTCGGCCACCCGGGCGGACTGCGCAGGATGTACCCCCGGCTCGCGGGGCGAGCCCGGCAGTCCGCGGCGTACGGCTTCGCCACGGCCACCATCGAGCTCCCCGGGAGCGGTGACCGGACTCCATCGGCCGACGCCGAGCAGGCCCGCACCGATCTGCACCGGGCGCTCGCGGCCGGAGAGCCGGTCGACGAGATCGTCGACCGGCTGGTCCTCCCGCTGGTCGAGAGGGCGGTCCCGGAGTGGCAGACCACCCTGGACGCACTCCTCTCCCTGCCCGAGATCAGCGGTCCGGTCGGGTACTCGGGCGGGGTGATCGCCATCGGAGTCCGGCTGGCGCTGGTCGAGCCGCGCATCGCGGCCGCCGGCCTCTTCGCCGGGAGCTTCGTGCCCCGCGTCATGTTCGACGAGGCCCGTCGGGTCATGATTCCGCTGCACGTCCTGCTGCAGTGGGACGACGAGGGAAACGACCGGCAGCAGGCACTTGACCTGTTCGACGCCTTCGGGTCCCGGGAGAAGACGCTGCACGCCAACATGGGCGGCCACACCGGCGTCCCGCACTTCGCGGGGGACGACGCGGCCAGGTTCTTCGTCCGGCACCTGAGGAGCTAGGGGCTGTGTCGTCCCGCGGGCGTGCCGGCCCCGGTCCGGCGGCGCCGGTACGTCACCGCGGCGAACCCGGCGACCAGCCTCGTCGCCGCCGGAGCGACCTGCCGGACGAGAGCAGATCGTCGTCGCGCTGCCCTACTGGCGGGCAGTCCCGGCAGAAGCACCACACGACACGGCTACGCGACAGCACAGAGTCCACTACTCTCGCCTCATGTCATCGCCCCTGTCGCCCCTGCCGGCGTCCTCGGCGGTGATCGAGACCGAGGGGCTGACCAAGGACTACGGCCAGGTGCTCGCGCTCGACTCCCTCGACGTCCGCGTCGGCGCCGGCGTCACCGGCCTGGTGGGCGCCAACGGTGCCGGCAAGTCGACGCTCATCAAGATCCTGCTGGGCCTGCTCGACCCCACCGCCGGCAACGCCAGGGTGCTGGGCCACGACATCGCGACCGACGGCGCGCAGATCCGGGCGCTGGTGGGCTACATGCCCGAGCACGAGTGCCTGCCCCCTGACGTGAGCGCGAGCGACTTCGTCGTGCACATGGCGCAGATGTCGGGCCTGCCGCACGCGGCGGCACGCGAGCGCGCGGCCGACGTGCTCCGCCACGTCGGGCTGGCGGAGGAGCGCTACCGGCCCATGGGCGGCTACTCCACCGGCATGAAGCAGCGCGCCAAGCTCGCCCAGGCACTCGCCCACGACCCCCGGCTGGTGCTCCTCGACGAGCCCACCAACGGGCTCGACCCCGCAGCCCGCGACGACATGCTCGAGCTGGTCCGCCGGATCGGGCAGGACTTCGGGATCGCGGTGCTCGTCACCTCACACCTCCTCGGCGAGCTCGAGCGGGTCAGCGACCACGTCGTCGTGCTCGACGGCGGCCGGCTGCTGCGCTCCTCGGCGACCAGTGAGTTCCTCGACAACACCGGCACCCTGCTGGTCGAGGTGCTCGGCGGTCCCACCGAGCGCGACCGGCTGGGCAAGGCCCTGTTCGACGCGGGCTTCGCCTGCCAGCCCCGCGGCAACGTGGTCGCCGTCGACCCGCCGCCGTCGGAGGAGAGCCGCAACGTGCACGACACGATCCGCGACACCACGGTCCAGCTCGGCCTGGGGCTCGTGCGCATCCAGCCCGACCACCGCCGCATCGAGGACATCTTCCGGGAGGAGGTCGCCGGTGCCACCCAGCCGCACTGACGGGCCGACCGGTGTCATCCACGACATCGGCTACCGCCCCTACTCCGGCCCGCGCGGCGGGCACGCCGCGATCGCGTGGTCGCTCTACGCCACCGGGTTGCGCAACGTCTTCGGCCTCGGCCGCTCCGGCAAGTCGAAGATCCTGCCCTTCGCCCTGCTCGCGCTGAACATCCTCCCGGCGCTCATCATCGTCGGCGTGGTCACCCTGACCGGGCTCACGGAGCTGCCGCTGGCCTACCCGGAGTACGCCGCCACCACGACCATCCTGCTGGGCACCTTCGCCGCGGCGCAGGGCCCGATCCTCTTCAGCCGCGACCTGCGTCACGGCACGATCTCCCTCTACCTGGCACGGCCACTCTCCGCCACGGCGTACGCCCTGGCGCGGTGGGGCGCCCTGGCGACCGGCATCTTCCTGTTCGTGATGGCACCGCTCCTGGTGATGTACGTCGGCGCGCTCCTCGCCTCGATGGACGCCGGCGAGCAGACGGGCGACTTCCTCACCGCCACCGTCGTCACGGTCCTGCTCGCCGGGATGCTGGCCAGCGTCGCCGGCCTGTTCAGCGCGATCGCGCTGCGCCGCGGCTTCGCGGTGGTAGGCACGATCGGCACCATCCTCTTCGGCTACGGCGTGATCGCGGCGATCCAGGGCATCTCCTTCGATCAGGACCAGCACCGGGTCGGCGAGATCGCCGGCCTCTTCCACCCGATGACGCTCTACGCGGGGGACGTCGCGGCGCTCACCGACTCCGACAGTGCCATCACTCCCCCGACCGGCACGGGCATGGAGCTGCTCTACATCCTCGTGTCCGTCGTGCTGGCGCTGGGCGGCCTGGCCCTGCTTCTGCTCCGCTACCGGAGGTTGGCGACGCGATGACGATCATCACCTTCGACAAGGTCTCTCGCTGGTACGGCAACGTCGTCGCCGTCAATGACGTCTCGATGGAGATCGGCCCCGGCGTGACCGGCCTGCTCGGCCCCAACGGCGCCGGCAAGTCGACGCTCATCGCCCTGATGGCGGGGTTCCTCGCGCCGTCGGCCGGCTCGGTCCGCCTCGACGGCGCACCGGCCTGGCACAACACCGAGATCTTCCGGCAGATCGGGCTGGTGCCGGAGCGCGAGGTCGCGTTCGGCTACCTCACCGGCCGCCAGTTCGTGCTGGCCAACGCCGAGCTGCACGGCCTCTCGGACCCGGGGGCGGCCTGCGAGGCGGCCCTCGACACGGTCGAGATGAGCGACGCCGCGGCGCGCCGCATCGGCACCTACTCCAAGGGCATGCGGCAGCGGGTCAAGCTCGCCTCGGCTCTGGTCCACGACCCCGGGGTGCTGCTGCTCGACGAGCCGTTCAACGGCGTCGACCCACGCCAGCGCATGCACCTGATGAGCCTGCTCACCCGCTTCGGCTCGGAAGGCCGCACCGTGCTTTTCAGCTCCCACATCCTCGAGGAGGTCGAGCAGGTCGCCCGGCACGTCGAGGTGGTCGTCTCCGGACGGCACGCGGCGTCCGGCGACTTCGGCGCGATCCGCCGGCTGATGACCGACCGGCCCAACCGCTACGTCGTACACACCAGCGACGACCGCGCCCTGGCCTCCGCCCTGATCGGCGAGCTGTCGGTCGTGGGAGTGGTGCTCGGCCGCCGCGGCGGGCTCGAGATCGAGGTCGGCGACTTCGGCAGCTTCGCGGTCGCCCTCCCGCGCATCGCTCGGGACCTCGGCGTGCGGCTGCTCGAGGTCTCGCCCACCGACGAGTCCCTGGAGAGCGTGTTCTCCTACCTGGTGTCGTCGTGAACGCCACCATCATGCGGCTGTCAGCCCAGGCGCTCTTCGGCAGGCGCCGTGGGTCGATGATGCTGGTCATCCCCCTGATCCTGCTGGCGCTCGCCCTGATCGTCCGCCTGCTCACCGAGCCCGGCACCGCCTACACCGAGATCGTCGGCGAGCTCGGCCGCGACCTCGCCCTGCCCCTGGTCGCCCTGCTCGCGGCCACCGCCGTGCTCGGCCCTGAGGTCGACGACGGGTCGATCGTCTACCTGCTCGCGAAGCCCGTGAACCGCTACGGCGTGGCGCTGAGCAAGTACGTCGTCGCGCTGGTCGCGGTGCTCGGCTTCGGGGCGCTGCCCGTGCTGCTCGCCGGGCTGATCAACGACGCCGGCAACCCCGGCACCGCCGTGGCGATGCTGGCCGGTGCCGTGCTGGCCGCGGTGGCCTACACGGCCCTCTTCCTGGCTCTGTGCGCGTTCACCCGGCATGCTGTGGTGGTCGGGCTGCTGTTCGTCTTCCTGTGGGAGGGCGCGGTCGGCAACCTGCTCGACGGCGTGCGGTGGCTCAGCGTCAGCGCCTGGGCCCGCGACATCGCCGCGGCCCTGTCGGACCGCATCGACGAGGCGGCGCCGGTCGGGACGGCGTACGCCCTGGTCGCCGCGCTCGTCGTCGTGGTCGGCGGCATCGTCTTCGCCGGCTGGCGGCTCTCCACCTTCTCGCTCACCGGCGAGACCTGAGCCAGGGGCTCGCGCACCGAGACGCCGTCTTGGTCATCGGTCTGGACGAGCGGCGAGTGGGTACTGGAGAGTCTCACCAGGAGGTTCACCCATGCCCGTTCGCCTGTTCATCGGTTCCCTCGCCCTCGGCCTCGCCGTCACCGGGGCGATCGTCTCGACACCGGTCAGTGCAGCGGCCGGGCCTCCCCCACCAGGCGACCGCGGAGCCCGCAGCACCTGGACCGAGGCCGACAAAACCGGTTTCGGGACGGCGCGCACGCGTGGGAGCAACGTCTGGTTCACGCTCCAGGGGGGCCGCACCAGTGAGGTGTTCTACCCCGACCTGTCGACGCCGAGCGTCCGCAGCCTGCAGCTGACCGTGACCGACCTGGCGCGCTCGTTCGTGGACCGGCCGGCGCGCGACATGACGACGACGGTGAGCCGCCCCGACGCGCGCAGCCTGCGTTTCACCCAGGTACACGTGGCGGACTCGGGGCGCTACCGGCTGGTCGAGGAGCACGTGACCGACCCACGGCGCGACGCCTACGTCGTCCGGGTGCGGCTGGTCTCGCTCGACGGCGGCGCCTACCGCGTCCGCGTGCAGTACGACCCCGCGCTCGACAACTCCGGGATGGACGACCGGGGCCGCCGCACCGGCCGGGCCCTGGTCGCCACCGACGGCCGGGTGAGCACCGCCCTGGTGGCGCGACCCGGGCTGGCCGACCTGAAGCCGGGGGGCGACCGGCCGCACAACCTCCGTCAGTCGGCGACCATCCGGGGACTGAACGGGCGTGCCGGGCACCGCACCGCGACGCTGAGCCTGGGGTTCGGCGAGCAGCCGGCCCGCGCGCTGCGCGTCGCCACCCGCGCCCGCACCGCCGGCTGGACCAGGTCGGCCGCCTCCTACGACCGCGGCTGGCACCGGTACGTCGGCTCGCTGCGCGGGGTGCCGGCGAGCGCCGCGGCGGTCCGCACTGAGTACCTCGCCTCGACGCTGGTGCTGGCCGCGGCCGAGGACAAGCTGAACCCCGGCGCGTTCGTCGCCTCCCCGTCCGCGCCGTGGGCGTGGGGCAACGAGCTCAAGGACCTGTCGTCGCCGTCGGATGCCTACCACCTGGTGTGGTCGCGCGACGCCTACGAGTTCGGCACTGCGCTGTGGGCCGCCGGCGACGAGCGGGCAGCCAGGCGCATCGTCGACTGGCTCTTCGAGGTGCAGCAGAGGCCTGACGGGTCCTTCCCGCAGAACTCCGACGTCAGCGGGACGCCGGCGTGGGAGGAGCTGCAGCTCGACGAGGTCGCGCTGCCCATCGTGCTCGCCCGACTGACCGGGCGCACGGGCCCCGCGACCTACCGCGGTGTGAAGAAGGCGGCGAACTTCATCGCCGGCTTCAAGGACGAGGAGACCGGGCACCGCGCCCCGTTCTCGCCGCAGGAGAGGTGGGAGAACCAGTCCGGCTACTCCCCCAACTCCATCGCCGCCCAGGTGGCCGGGCTCGTCAGCGCCGCCGACATCGCGCGGCGCAACGACGACCGGCGGGCAGCCCGCCGCTGGCTCCGGCTCGCCGACCGCTGGGAGGGCCGGCTCCAGGCGTGGACCGTCACCACCACCGGCCCGCTGAGCGCCGCGCCGTACTACCTGCGGATCACCAAGGACGGCAACCCGGACGCCGGCACGACGTACGCCATCGGCGACGGCGGCCCGTCGGCGGTCGACCAGCGCCGCGTCGTCGACCCGAGCTTCCTGACTCTGGTCCGCTGGGGCATCGAGGCCCCGGACGACCCGACGATCCTGAACTCGCTGGCGGTGGTCGACCAGGACCTGAGGGTCGAGACGCCGAACGGGTCGTTCTGGCACCGCTTCAGCTTCGACGGCTACGGCGAGACGCGGACGGGCGGCGAGTGGACGACCAGCGAGGACGACACCTTTCAGACCCTGGGTCGGGCGTGGCCGCTGCTGACCGGTGAGCGCGGGGAGTACGCCGTCGCCGCTGGGCAGGACGGCACTCCCTACCTGGCGGCGATGGCTGCCGCCGCCGGACCCAGCGGGCTGATCGCCGAGCAGCTGTGGGACGGCCGGGAGCCGACGGGCCGGGCCTGCTGCCCGGCCGGCGAGAACACCCGGGCCGCCACCCCGCTGACCTGGTCGCACGCCGGCCTGGTGCGGCTCGCCTGGACCATCCAGCGCGGTCGCCCCGCCGACCGGATGGGTCTGGTCGACGACCGCTACCCCCGTTGAGTCGCGCCCCCGTACCCGTCGAGTTGCGCCCCCGTCCGGCGACGTGGGAGCGCCGGGCCCGAGCCCGGCGCTCCCACAGCGCGGATCAGCGCACGACCACGCGACCGCCCTTGCGCACCAGCAGCCTGCGGACCTCCATCTGCCCCCTGACGCGCACCCGCAGCGAGTAGCTGCCCCGCGTCAACGGGCGTACGGCGCGCAGGTCGCGCAGAGTGCCGCGGGCGTAGACCAGGCCGTCGCGCTTCAGGACGGCGCGTCGGTCGGACTTGCCCTGGGTGACCTTGCACTGGACCTGGGCCTTGCCCTTGGCCTGCCGGATCACGCAGGTCACCTTGGCGTCACGGCCACGGGGACCCTGCGGCCCGACTGCGCCCGGGAGGCCCGGAAGGCCCGGAAGGCCTGGGACACCCTGGGCGCCCTGCGGGCCCTGGGGACCCGTGGCGCCGGGCGTCCCGGACTCCCCACCCGGTCCCTGCGGACCCGCGGGCCCGATGGGCCCGGTCGGCCCGGCCTCGCCGGGCTCACCCTGCTCACCCGTCGGCGGGCCGGTGCTCAGGCCCGTCAGCGAGACCTCGACCTGACCCTCGGGGGTGTTCGCCTGCAGCACCAGCTCCCCGGTCGACGTGCGGTCGGCCTGCGACGGGGAGAACCGGACGAGCGCCTCGCACGAGGCACCCGGGGCGATCTGGACCTCGACACAGGTCTGGCCTGCCAGCACGAACTCCCCGGCCGGGCTCGTCCCGCTCGCTTGCACCGCCAGCTTGGTGATCTCCAGCGGCCGGTCGCCACTGTTGGTCACCGTCACTGTCTGCCCGACCCCCGTCGTGCCGACGGCCTGCGTCGGGAAGACCGGCGCCAGGGCGTCCACACGCGCGCCGGGACCCTGGTAGGCCACGACCTGCACGGTGCGCTCGGCCGTGACCGGAGCCAGCGACGCCTCGTCGACGTACTCGCGCATCGACTCGTTGGTGACCGACAGGGTGACCTGACCGGTGCGTAGGCCCGTCAGCTGCCGGGTCTCCGGGTCGAGGATCGCGACCTTGCGGGCGGCGCGCGCCGCTGCCACGGCAGCCTCACCGGATCCGACGGCCAGCTTCGCGTCACCGGACCAGTGGACCGACATCGGGTAGGCCAGCGGCACGACACGGGTGCCTGCGTCGACCCCTGACGGCTGGATGATGCGCCCGCCCACGGTGGCCGTGCGAGTCACCTCGACGGTCTCGGGGGCGTCGATGACCGTCTCCTGCGAGAACGCCCGCACGTCGGCGGTGAGCCACTGCTGGCCCGCCGCCGCGTCACGGTCGACTCCCCACTGAAGCCAGCCCGTGATCCCGCCACGGTCCGGGGTGCCGTACGGCGCCTTGCCGGACGAGGGGAGCACGACGTACGGCACGCCCTCGATCCGGTGCACGTCGGCGATCTGGGCGTGCGAGCCCACCATCGCGACGCCCTTGTCGCTCTGCTCGCGGAAGTCCGAGAGGAGCTTCTCGACCAGGCGCACCTCGATGCGGTCGTTCAGCTGGCTGGCCTTGGTCTCCGCCGGGTCGTCCACCGGGTGGTGGGCGAACACCATCACGTTGCTGATGGCCGGGTCGGTCGCGGCCGAGGCGAGCGCGTCGCGGAGCATCGGCAGCTGGTCCCACACGGAGCCGCGCAGCGAGCCGATCGCGCTGTTGAGCAGGATGAAGCGGGTGCCCTTGTGGTCGAAGGTGCGGTAGGGCTGGCCGAACTCCGCCGTCCAGTTGTCCAGGGTCGACTGCGTGTTGTTGAGCCCGTAGGACTCGTGGTTGCCCGGGACGTAGTAGCAGGGGACGGTGCCCGTGGATGGGTCCGGGGTGCTGTCGGCGGGCGGCTCCTGACCGACCTCGATCAGGTCGCAGCCGCCGGCCTCGAGGGTCTGGCGAGCGAGGGCGATGTCCTCGGGCAGGCCACGGTCGACGATGTCGCCGTTGAGCACGACGAGGTCGGGGTGCTGCGCCCGGATCCGCGCCAGGGCGGCGACGGCGACCTTGGTGAGGTCCGGCGACGCAGCTGTGAACTGCACGTCCGACAGCGTGGCGAAGCTCCAGTCCTCACCAGCGCCGAGATCGCCGTCGGCCGAGACGAGCGGGTCCGCACGCAGGGGCTCCTGCGCAGGCAGCTCGATCTCGGAGGGTACGTCGGCCTCGATGCCGCCGAAGATGAACCGTCCGGGCTTCTGCTGGTCCGCTGCGGTGTTGATGCCCTGGAACGAGTTGAACTTCAGCGGGAACGTGGCGTTGGACGGGATAGTGAAGGTGACGTACTGCCACCCGCCGGACGGCTCGAGGCCGGTGCCGTAGAGACCCAGGGACTTGCCGGAGCCGTCCCAGAACCCGGCGTAGGTGAGGCCGGAGGGAATGAACACGTCGGACTTCATCTTGAGACGGACACGCAGCGGCTGGCCCGGGATCTCGACCCATCGCGTCGGGACGCTGGCGGCGGTGATGCCCTTGTTGCGGGCCGCGTTGAACTCCAACCGCAGACCCTCGGGGTCCTTCACGATCGCGATCGTGGAGCCCGCCGTCCCGTTGCTGGTCCAGCGGCCGGTGCCGGCGTACTCGTCGTCGAAGGCGTAGGGCCGGACCGTCTGCACGCCGACGGTGATCGGCAGCTTCGCCGTCTGTCCGCCCGCTTTCACGGTGAGAACCGTGCCGCCGTTGGCCAGCGGGGTGATCTCGAGACCGGTGCCCGAGGGGGCGATCCTGATCACGCCGTGGTCGTAGTCGAGGTCGAGGTCGGCCGGGTCGACGGGGGCGGTGAAGCCCTGGCCGTCGCGCCCGGTGACCGAGAGCCGGACGGCGTTGGCCGGGACGGGCTCGGCGATGGACAGCCGGCTGCTGGAGAGCTCCAGGGAGCGCAGCGGGCGCAGCACCTTCACCGTCGCGTCGCCCTGGGCCCCGTCCATGGTGCCCTTGACCCTGATCGTGCCGGCCGCGTCCGTGGGGGCGGCGAGCAGACCGTTGTCGATCGTGCCGGCAGACGTGCTCCACCGGACGTCGCCCCGCGTGAGCGGGACAGGTGCCAGGTGGTCGTCGATCGCCTTGGCCGACAGGGTGCGGTGCAGACCGGGGAAGACGCGAGCGTCACCGGTGCCGGGCTTGATCACCAGCTCCTCGGCCCGGCCGTTGCCCGGCGTGACGAACACGCCGACGCCGTTGGGGTCCAGCCGCTCGCTGCCGTCGGAAGGCTTGTTGCGAAGCGACACCTCGGTCTCACCGAGCGAGCGCGCGACCATGGTGGTCGATCCGCCGCCGTCCAGGTTCCACGCGGTCTCGGCACCCTGCCCGACCATGAACGCGGCGAGCTCGCGCATCGTCATCCCGAGGATCGGGGACTGTCGGCCGTCGTTGGTGACCAGCAGCATCGTCCGGCCACCATCCTTGAAGCCGATGACGGTGCGCGGGTGCAGGTCGTTGTCGAGCTCGGAGTCCGGGCGGGCGACGCCGTCGCGGACCAGCTCCCGGTTGGTGCCGATGGCGAACTTCATCTGCTGGGCGATGCTGTCTCGCAGGTTGTAGCCCAGCGTCGCGGGGTCGCCCGGCGTGAGGGCACGGAGGGCGGCGGCGCCGGCTTCCCGGCCGACCAGGACGAATGCACCAGCGGGGATCGATCCCTCTCCTGCGGAGGCCGGGTCTACAGCGGCGACCGTGCCGTCCTGCACCAGCACCGACGCCACGTCGGTGGCGCCCCTGACCCCGACCGCCCGGTTGGTCTCTCCCCAGACGGAGGTGTAGGCGACGATCGCGTCAACCGGGGAGCCGGCGAGCGCGTTCGCGGAGTTCAGCGATGTGACGACGTGGTCGGTGCCGCCGAAGGTGGCGGTCGCGTCCACCGTCATGTCGACGGCTCGACCGATGCCGTCCATCCCCACCCCGACGTGCGCCCAGTTTCCGTAGTCGGAGGACTTGAGGAGCTCGCCGTTCTTCATGGCCGCCCCCAGGGGCGCGCCCGAGGCGTCGATGTCGAAGAAGTCGCCGTTGACGCCCGCGACGGCGCCGGCGGCATCGGCCTTGGCGGAGATCGCAGCCCGGTCGGTCACGTGCTCGCCCGAGAGCAGGTCGCTGGTGACAGCGGGGTTGGCCAGGTCGACCGACAAGACCTGCTGGTCGTACCAGCCGGTGGGTGTCACGGTGGTGAGCGCGCGAAGCGTGATCCCGGGACCGAGCCTCTCCGTGTCGTCGACCAGCGCGAGGGAGGTGGCGGAGTCCGGGTCGGCGCCCACGGCCTGGGCCGGAGGCACCAAGGCGAGGACGCCGGCCGCGACGGCGGTCGCGGCGACGACGGAGAGCGATGACCTGAGCCGTCGACGGCTCGGTCGGGGGCGGTTGGGGGGCATGCGTGACCTGTTCTACTGGTTCGGTTCACCGCGATCGCGGGGCACGCGTATTTCGGTCAGCGGCGCCCCACCAGCAGATTTCCAGCGCCAACTTCCCGAAGAACTCTGGGTGAAGTCCGGTCTCCGGAGCAGACACGCTCGGGTGGCGACGACGATCCCCCACCGCAGTTTCGGCCGCCGCGCGGCAGCGTGCGGTCACCCGACGCGCACCTTGCCGGGGATCGCGAAAGCGTGATCGCTCACTGATGCCCTACTGTGGTCTTGTTGAAGCGACGGCTCTGTAAGCCGTCCTGGTCGCACTCGATGTCGCGGCTCGTATCTAGTACTCCTGGTTTTCGGTTCGCTGGACATCAGTACAGATGGGTGTCTTCAGCGGCTCGGGGCACAGTGCCCCCGGCACGTGAACGAAGGAAAAGATCATGGCTTCAGGCACCGTCAAGTGGTTCAACGCCGAAAAGGGCTTCGGCTTCATCGCTCAGGATGGCGGCGGCGAGGACGTTTTCGTCCACTACTCCGCCATTCAGTCCAATGGCTACAAGTCGCTCGACGAGAACCAGAAGGTCGAGTTCGACCTCGCTCAGGGCCCCAAGGGTCCGCAGGCGGAGAACGTCACCGTCTCCTGACGTGATCACGAAGAGCCCCGACCGCGTGCGGTCGGGGCTCTTCGTGCGTGGGTCAGACCGTTGCTGCAGCATTGTCGTATCGAAGTCGTCCTGTTCGTTGCACGGGTGAGATGCCGCCCACGACGGCAGCCACGAGCACAGGAGATGATGTAGGTGCCGCATTCGCAGCCGGTCGCCCGCCGCCTCTTCGACCTCACCGAGCCGATCTCGCTCGTCAACTTCTTCGCTCCCGAACCCCACGAATCGATGGTGAGGCTCGGCTTCCTCAATTACTGGGACGGCTACTTCGCAGGACGCGCTGCGCCGCTCGGCGTGGCCCCGGCCGAGGTGGTCCACGCGGCGTTCTACAACTTCGCGGACGGTGAGGTCGCGCGTCACATCCCGAAGGTCTGGGAGGTGACCACACCCGAGGCGGCGCACGCCGCCCGTCAGCGGGGCTGCGTCACGGCGTTGCGGCGGATCCTCGGTGGCCTCGTCGAAACGCCCGAGCTCGCTCGCGTCGCCGACCTCCTGACGAAGGCCTCGATCAGCGCCCCGACCGCCGGACGGGTCATGTACGCCGGCCTACGATCGCTCCCGATGCCCGAGGAGCCCGTGGCCCGGCTCTGGCACGCGGCCAACATGCTGCGCGAACACCGCGGAGACGGCCACATCGTGGCACTGGCGTCCGAGCGCATCGGCGGCACGGAAGCCCACGTCTTGAGCGCCCTCGACAGCGGTATCCACCCCGCTGAGTCGTTCGGCCGGATCCACCACCTGCCCGCATCTCGGCTCGCCGAGGTCATGAGCGGCCTGCGCGACCGAGGCCTCATCGACGCCTCCGGCCACTTCACCGAAGCCGGCCGCGCTACTAAGGCCCGCATCGAGTCGTTGACCGATGCCCTTGCCGAAGCGCCCTATGAGGAGCTGGAGCCGTCGGAGATCGACGAGCTGATCTTCCTGCTCGAGCCGATCTCTGGACGGCTTCAAGCCACCGGATCGCAGTAGCACGCGGCTGCACGGTGCTTGGGCATCCGCGTGGGCTATGTCGACCTCAGTCGTCGAGACCACGAGCAGCGAGGGCGTCGCCCAAGTCGTCGGCGCGATGCAGAGCCCCTACCAGAAGCGGTACGACGAAGGCGCGGGTGCTGAGCTCCAGACCCCTGGCCCGTTGGGCGTCTCGCACCTCTCCGGCCAGGTCGGCCATCAGCGGCACGCATCGGATGGCGAGGTTGAGCACCAGACCCACCCGTAGTGGGTCGACGCCGACGATGCGTAGCGGTCGGCAGGCGGCGACGACCACGTCGATCAGCTCCGTCGTGCGGGTTGTCAGCGTGACCACGTTGGCCAGCAGGACCAGGGCGAGGATGACTCCGACGAGGGCGACGGTGCGGGCCCAGCCGATGAACACGATCTGGAAGACGGCGAGCGGGACGAGCACCCACAGCAGCGGCCGCACCATGTCCAGGAGAACTCGGACCGGCACCCGGCCGACGGGGTAGAGGGCGAGAGCCGATGCTACGAACGCGGCGGCCTGCGCCGGCGTGTCGACGAGAACCGAGCCGGCACCGGCGACGGCCAGCCCGATCAGCTTGACGCCAGCCGGCAGCCGGTGCAGCGGCGACGTACCAGCCCGGTAGAGCCCGAGTGAGCCCGTCATGCCATCAGGTCCCGGTAGATCTTCACCGACTCCTCGGGCGAACCGTCGTGCACCAGCCGCGTCCGGTCGAACACCAGGACCCGGTCGAAGCCGGCGACCATCTCGAGGTGATGGGTCACGAGGACGACCTGCTGGGGCAGCCTGGCCACGGTGTCGGCCACCATGCGGCTGTTGCGGAGGTCGAGCAGGGTGGTCGGCTCGTCCATGACGAGCAGCTCGGGCTCGGTGACGAGGACGGACGCCAGCGCCAGGAGCTGCTTCTGACCTCCCGAGAGCCGGTGCGCGGCGTGGTCGGCATGCGCGTCCAGGCCGTAGGCACGGAGTACCTCGTCGACGCGGGTCGTGGACTCGGCCCTGGACAGACCGCGTCGGCGGAGACCGAAGGCGACATCCTCGGCCACCGTGGGCATCACGATCTGGGAGTCGGGATCGGTGAAGCAGAAGCCCACCTTCCTGCGCACCTCGCGGCCGTCCCGTGCGGTGTCCCATCCGCCCATGCGGACGGTCCCGCGGGAGGGGACGACCAGGCCGTTGAGCAGCCGAGCGAACGTGGACTTGCCCGATCCGTTCGCGCCGATGACGCCGATCCGGTGCTCGTCGAGACGGACGTCGACGTCGGTCAGCGCCGGGTCCTCCCGGCCGGGGTAGACGTGGGAGACACCGGTGACGTCGATCAGCACGACTCCACCACCATCGCCACACCCTGTCCGCCTCCCGCGGCCACGGCGGCCAGGCCCACCGAGCCCTCGCCACGTGCGAGCAGCTGGGAGAAGAGCCTCACCACGAGGATCGCACCCGACGCCCCCCAGGGGTGGCCCAGGGCCAGCGCACCCCCCTGGGTGCACACCCGGTCGGGGTCGAGTCCCAGCTCGTCGCAGCACGCGAGCACCTGCCCGGCGAACGCTTCGTTCAGCTCGATGACGTCGAGCTGCTCCTGGGATGTTCCGGCCCGTTCGAGCGCGAGTCGTACGGCGGGGACCAAGCCCCGCCCCGGGCGCGCGGCCGCGACGCCGGTGGTGGCGCTCGCCAGCACGCGCAGACCGGGGATGCCCGAGCGGCGCTGCACCTCGGCGCTGACGACGGCCACGGCCGCGGCTCCGTCGCTGACGCCGCACGCGTTGCCAGCGGTCACCGTGCCGCCAGGTCTGAAGGCCGCGGGCAGTCGCGAGAGTCGTTGGGGCGTGAGGCCAGCACGCGGTCGCTCGTCCCGCCTAGCGTCTCCCACCGGGATGATCTCCTCGTCGAACACGCCCGCGTCCCTGGCGGACGCGGCCAGCCGGTGCGACCGGGCGGCGTAGGCGTCCTGGCGCGCGCGGGTCACTCCTGCCTCCTCGGCAAGCAGGTCGTTGGCCAGGCCCATGTCGAGGTCCTCGGCGGCCGGGGCGAAGGGAGCGCGCGCGTACCTCACCGGCTCAGCTCCCGCCTCCGGCGGCCAGAACCTCCACGGCGCCGTGCTCGCGGACTCGGCGCCGCCGGCCAGGACGACGCCCGCCCCGTTCCGTACGAGCTGGGCGGCGAGTTCGATGGCGGTGAGCCCGCTTGCGCACTGACGGTCGACGGTGAGTGCCGGGACCGAGGGCGGGAGTCCGGCGGCGAGAGCCGACAGGCGGGCGACGTTCCCGCCGGGACCCATGCAATTGCCGAGCAGCACCTCGTCCACGTCGGCCGCGTCCAGGCCGGCACGAGGTAGCAGCGAGATGAGGACAGGCGCGGCCAGCCGCTCCACCGTGAACTCCTTCAGGGCGTGCCCAGCGGTGCCGATCGGGGTGCGCGCGGCCGCGACGATCACGGGTGCGGCGTCAGCTCTCATGGTCCACGCCTTTCGCCACCGCGCGCACGATGGCCGCCTTGTCCACCTTGCCGTTGCCGGTCAGCGGCAGGGACCGCAGGTGCAACCAGCGCCTCGGCTGCTGCTGGGGAGCCAGGACACGTCGACTCACCTCCTGGAGGTGGGCCACGTCGTCCGGGTGCGTGACCACGGCGGCGACTACCTGCCCGAGGTCGGCGTGCGGGACGCCGACCACCGCCACGTCGCCCGACGCCTCCAGGCGCAAGGCGTGCTCGATGTCAGCCTCGAGGACGGTCGCTCCGGCAGTCGTGACGCCGCCCGAGCGACCGAACACCGTCACGCGACCGCTGTCCTCAGGCTGTACGTCCCCCCGGTCCCCGACGGTCAGCCAACCCTCCGGGTCACCGCGGAGCACGTGCTGCGGCTCGGCGTACCCCTCGCACACGAAGGGCGAGCGGACCCAGAGCTCGCCGTGGCGGGCCGCCACCTCGACGCCCGGGAACGGCCGCAGCGACCCCGCGTGCTCCCCCCAAGCCACGAACGAGAGCTCGGCGGCACCGTAATAGTGGCTCACCCGTGCACCCATGCTCACGGCGGTGGCGCTCAGCGAGCTCGGCAGTCGGTCGCCGGCCACCACGAGATGAAGACCGGACAGGACTGCCGGGTCGTCGGCGAGCTGACGACGCAGCAGCCACGGCGTCAGGTGCGCATGCGTGGCATCCGACGGCTTCGCCACCACCTCCGCCCCAGCCCATGACGCGTGGGCGGCGGCGAAGAGGTTCATCGAGGCACTGAGGGGTCCTGGCACCCACACCCTGCTGGCACGCGTCATGCCCAGCAGGGTGGACACGTGGGGGTACGACGCCGTCCACGAGCGACTGGTCCGCAGGACCGTCCGCACCTGTCCCGCCGTCCCGGACGTGCGGAATGCCAGGAGGTCGTCCGGGGCCGCGGCGGCGAGAACCCTCAGCGGGTCGGGCGCCGCCAGGACGTCGAGGACGTCAGGCGCTGGCATCGGCTGCGGAGCGACGTGAGGTGCCCCGACGTTGGGGGAGCAGATCGGGGTACGCGGCGTGCACGCCGCGGGCCACGACGGCGCACACGACGGCCTTGACCACGTCACCAGGCACGAACACCAGCGCCGCCGCGGTCGCCTCCCTGACGCCGAGGTCCGCCCGGAGCACCAGACCGGTGATGCCCAGCACGTTCACGACGACCACTCCGCCGACCACACTCGCCACGAGGCCCCATGTCAGGCGGTAGGGAGCCCCGAAGGCGTACGTCAACGCGCCCACGGCGTAGGCGGCGACGGGGAATCCCAGCAGGTAGCCGACAGACGGCCCGGCGAAGACGCCCAGCCCACCCCGACCGCCCGCCAGGAGCGGCAGGCCGATCGCCACCAGGGCAAGGAACACGACCAGCGCCAGGGCGCCACGTCGAGGTCCCAGGATCGCCCCGGCGAGCATGACGCCCAAGGACTGAGCGGTGATCGGCACCGCGCCGCCGAACGCAGAGATCGCCGGGAACAGGCCAAGTGCCGCGACCACCCCCGCGAAGACTGCGATGAGTGGGATGTCGCGACGGGTCTGGAGGTGGGGCTGCGTAGTCATGACGGAACCTCGCGGATCGGTGAGCGGGCCTCACAGGAACGACGGGACGGAACTGAACGGTGTTCAGGTTACGAGGCCCGGCGAACTCCGGCACGAGGCGTCCCACCTGTCGAACACCCGTCGACGACCGTTTCAGCGCGCTTCGCCGGTCGCACCCGTGCGCACGTCCTGCCACTGGGACCCTTGTAGTGCCGGTACCGCGCGGGGATGCTGGTCGTATGAGGCCCATCGAGTTCGAGCTTGAGCGCACGATCCGGGCACCGATCGGGCAGGTCTTCGCACGGCTTGTCGACATCGAGGGACACAACGACTGGATGGCCGACTCGGGAAGCATGCTCAAGCGCACCCGCCAGACCTCTCCCGGAGAACCCGACGTAGGTACGACGTTCGTCGACGAGACGAGCCAGGGCGCCATGCCCGGGGAGATAGCCGACCTCAAGGCGCCGCACACGATCGTCTACCACTGGTGGGAGAAGTCGAAGTCGGGCAAGCTCAAGTTCGAGGGGTGGCCGAGTTACCACCTGCAGCCCTCCGGTGACAACGAGACGCTGGTGCGCCATCACGCCACGTTGGTGTCATACGGCGTGTGGCGTTTGGGCACCCCGATCTGGCGGCGGTTCGCCGTCAAGGAGCGCACCATCACGGTCGACGCGCTCAAGGCGTCATTCGAGCGGACCCAGAGCTCTACCCCTGAGTGATCGTCCCCTGGGTGATCGTCTCTGCACGCTCAGGATCGCGCAGAACGGGCTTGTCCCACCTAGTGATTCTCCGCTGGCTCAGGCACCTTGGTCGCCGTGCACAGGAACACGCCGAACTCACGGTCGCCCTTGAGGATGGTCGTGGCGTCAACGAAGCTGACGTCGGCGAAGCCGGCGCGGGCCAGTTGCTCGCCAAGGTGTTGCCTGTCGAATCCGTGATGTCCGTCGAAGTCTGCCTTGCCGGCGTGGAAGGCGCCGTCGGCATCCTCGTCAAGGTCCGCGATGGCCAGCCGGCCACCGTCGACCAGCAGCCCCGCCACGGAGCGCAGAAGCCCGTCCAGGTCGTGCACGTGGTGCAACGCCATCGAGCTCCACACCACGTCGTAGGCCCCCCCGAGCCGGTTGACCGTCAGGTCTGCCTGGACCGCGCGTAGGCGGTCACCGAGTCCGGCCGCCTCGATCCGCTCCCGTGCGACCTGCACCATTCCGGAGGAGGGGTCGGTCACCACCACCGAGCCGACCCGGTCGGCGAGCAAGATGCTCAGCCGACCGGTGCCACCGCCGACGTCGACAACGCTCATGCGAGGGCTCAGGCTGACGGCCTCCTCGATGGCCCGGGCCACCGCAAGCTGCCGCTCTTCGTGGCCGGGGTCGTCGTCCCACGTCGCTGCTTCGTCGTCGAATCCCTTGTGTTCGTGCACGTGCCCGACCCTAGTCCGGGCGCTGCCAGCCGAGACCATGCACCGGGCGGGTCGGGCCGAGATGGTGGTTGGACACAGGCACTGGCGGCGGTACGACGCACCTTCCCGGGTAGCCGATTGGCTGCTCGTTCAGGCGACAAGGCCGGTGAGGAAGGGCACGGCGTCGGTGGCCGGCGGAAGGTTGTCCAACCCCGCTGCGATACGGCGCGCCGCGGCGGCGTACCTGGGATCCTCAAGAAGTCGAGGAACCTGTGCTGACGCGGGTGCAACTGATGCAGGACCCCTCCCGACACTGAGTCCGGCGCCGACAGCCGCGACATGCTCGCTATTGACGATCTGATCGAAGCTGAAGAGCGGCACGACGACCTGAGGGATGCCCGCCGCCAGCGCGCCCATGGTCGTGCCGAATCCGCCATGCCCGAGCACCGCCGCCGCGTGCTTGAGCACGGCATTCTGCGGGCACCACTGCTCCACCTGCGCGTTCGGCGGCCAGGGTTCGAGGTCGGCGGGGTCGAGCTTGCGCCCAACCGTCATCAGGACCCGCGCCTCGACGTCGGCGAGCGCGTCCAGCGCTTCACGGAAGACACCTGCAAACGTAGGCAGCGAGCCGGTGACCGATCCGAAGGTGGCGTAGACAAGCGGTGCCTCCGGATCGCCCCAGTCGGGAAGGCGGTGGCTGCTGATGGGTGGGGAAGGTTCGTGGAAGCGCATGAAGCCGTCGCTGCCCGCAGCCTGGCCACTCGCCCGGTCGAGTACCTCGGGCACCAGACTGAGGATCGTCTCGGAAGCGAGCGCCGCCCTCAGCCGACCGTCGACCAAACCGGCCAGGCGACCCAACTCATCCAGCGGGTCGCCGATGGCCTCCGCGAATCGAGACACGACCTCGTGCATGCCGATGCACACGTGCACGTGGGGCACCCCGGCGCGCTCGGCGGCAGCGAGCGAGGCGAGCTCGGCAGACTCTCGAATCACCAGCTCGGGGCGCCAACGTTCGATCGTCGCGATGAGCGAAGGTAGCGCGGCCTGCGCGTCGATCCGAGCGAACACCTCACGGATGACCAGGTCGTCAGCCTCCTCGAATGCCAAGGTTGGCAATCTGCCCATGACGGGACCTATCAGCTCGGGCGGAGCATCGGCGCATGGTTCGTGTGCAAATCCTGCCCTCGTTACGGCGCCTGCGTACGACGCGGGCGCGGCCACCCGAACCTCGTGTCCCGCTGCGGCCAGAGCGCGCGCGAAGGGCAGGAGCGGCCCGAAGTGGCCGTCGTTCGCCGTCGTCGCACAAAGCACGCGCACGTATCGAGGCTGCCACCAGGCCTCCCTCTCGGCAAGGCCGGTCGTGCGTTGACTGCGAGGTTGAGGTCCCCAGCAGGTGCCCGACGCTTGGGGCGTGCTTCCCGCGCCGAAGCGGCGAAGTGGGGCGCCCCATCCGGGCGGCACAGCGCCACGGATGCGGAGTGGCGCTCAGAGAAGCCGGCGGTCGTTGGCCCAGCGGGTCAGCTCGTGGCGCGAGGAGAGCTGCAGCTTGCGCAGCACCGCCGACATGTGGGTCTCGACGGTCTTGATGGAGATGAACAGCTCCTTCGCGACCTCCTTGTAGGCGTAGCCGCGGGCGATCAGCCGCATCACCTCGCGCTCGCGCTCGGTGAGCCGGTCGAGGTCCTCGTCGACGTGCGCGACGTCGATGGAGCCGGCGAACGCGTCGAGCACGAAGCCGGCCAGCCGCGGGGAGAACACCGCGTCGCCCTCGGAGACGCGGCCGATCGCGGACACCAGCTCGGGGCCGGTGATCGTCTTGGTGACGTAGCCGCGGGCCCCGCCACGGATGGTCCCGATGACGTCCTCCGCCGCATCGGAGACGCTGAGGGCCAGGAACCGGGGCGCCACCATCGCGGTCGGGGACGACGCGAGTCTCCGCATCACCTCGACTCCTCCGCCGCCCGGCAGGTGCACATCGAGGAGTACGACGTCGGGCTGGTGCGCACGGATCGCGGCGACCGCCTCGTCCACGTCGGCGGCCTCCGCCAGGATGTCGACGAGGCCGGCTCCCGCAGTGGCCAGCTCGGACCGCACCCCCGCACGGAACATCGCGTGGTCGTCGACGATGACCACCCGGACCGGTCCGACTGCCTCAGACATCGTGCTCTCCTCTCGCGGTGCGGGGCATCCGCAGCCGGACGTTGGTGCCGTTGCCCGGCGACGAGTCGATGACGGCGGTGCCACCATGACGGGTCATCCGGTCGATGATGCTGTTGCGGACGCCGAGCCGGTCGTCGGGCACCGCCGCCGGGTCGAAGCCGACGCCACGGTCGCGGACGAACACCTCGACGGCGTCGTCGAGCACCTCGGCGTAGATGTCGACGCGCCCGGTGCCGGCGTGCTTGGCGGCGTTGGTGACCGCCTCGCGGGTCGCGTGCACCAGGGGCCGGATCGAGTCGTGCACCACTAGGTCGCCGACCGCCACGACGTCGACGACGACGACGTACTCGTCCTCGGCCCGCGCCGCCATCTCGCGCAGCGCCCCGGCCAGGGTGGTGGCGTCGGTGGACTCACCGGCGTACAGCCACGACCGCAGGTCACGCTCCTGGGCCCTGGCCAGCCGGGCGACCGTGGCGCCGTCGTCGGCGTTCCTCTGGATCAGCGCGAGGGTCTGCAGCACGGAGTCGTGGAGGTGGGCGGCCATGTCGGCGCGCTCCTGGGTGCGCACGCGCTCGGCACGCTCCGCGCCGAGGTCGCCGACCAGCCGGACCATCCACGGGCCGATGACCAGCGCCACGCCCACGATGCCGAGCAGGCCCGCGACCACGACGTCCCGAGCGGCGCCGACCTGGCCGCTGGTGAGGGCGAAGGCGGCGAAGGCGGAGATGACCAGGGTGAGGCCAGCGGCGATCCTGACGTACGACGCCCAGCCGCCGGTGCCGAAGACAGCTCGGTACCAGTCGATCCGGCCGGTGGTGTCGAGCCAGCGCTCGCGCTGCACCTCGTCGGCCTGCCGCCACAGCAGGGCGATGCCGGCCAGCCCGATGACGACCGGCCAGAACAGCGCGCCGCGGCCGAAGAACGCCTCGACCACGAGCATCACGCCGAATCCGAGCGCGCCGAGAGCGATGGCCGGGCCGACGTCGGTCAGCCGCGGCACACGGCGCGGTCGCTTGCCGGTGCGCGACGCGCTCTCCAGGCCGGGCGCCGAGGTCTCGAACGACGCGTCGGAGGGCAGGAACACCCACAGCGCGGCGTACAGCGCGATGCCCATGCCGCCCATCGTCGCCATCAGCACGAACGCCGCACGCACCCAGAGCACGGGCAGGCCGAGGTGCCGGGCGAGACCGGAGGCGACGCCGCCCACGAAGGGTTCGGCCGAGTCACGGGCAGCCCGGCGGACTGTGCGCGGGAGGTCGGTGGCGTTGCTCATGTTGGTGCCATCGTCGCAGAGGCCCGGGGTCCCGACCATGAGGCAAGACCCCTAGCCGACCCTGAGGGTGGACCCGGCCCGCCTCGTGCGAATCAGGGTCCTCCCCGATGGTGTCGGGGCCGGCGACGCCGCAGGCTGTGGACATGACCTCTTCAGACCTTCCTCCGCAGGGCGACGCCCAGCAGGGACCTCCCCCCGCAGCCCAGCCTGGAGCCCAGGAGGCTGCGCCCGGTGTCACGGCCGTCGACGACGGTCCGCGGGTGACCCGCGACGACATCACCGACCTGGGCCGTCTCCGCCGCTCTCGCACCGACCGCCACGTCGCCGGAGTCTCCGGCGGGCTCGCCCGGCACCTCGACATCGACCCGATCATCGTGCGGGTGGCCTTCGTCGTCACCGCGTTCTTCGGCGGTGCCGGGCTCTTCGCGTACGGCGCCCTGTGGCTGCTCGTCCCGGAGGAGGGTGAGGACCACGCGCCGGTCAACCTCGACGAGAAGGCACGCGGGGTCGCGCTGATCGTCATCGGCGTGCTCGCCGCGATCGCCCTGCTCGGCGGGACCTGGGGCGGCAACTGGTTCCCCTGGCCGCTCGCGCTGGTCGCGCTGCTGGCGTGGTTCATGCTGAACCGGCGCCACGAGCGCCGCATGCGGCACGGCACTGTCCAGCAGGGCTGGGTGCCAGCCGTGCCGACCGCCGAGCCGGCGCAGGCACAGGCACAGGCGAGCTCGTACGACGCGTCGTACTCGCCGCCGCAGTACTCCTACGTGCCGTCGCCGCGGCCGCGCGACCCGCGCAAGGGCGGGCCGATCCTCTTCTGGTTCACGCTCGCGCTGATCGCGCTGGCACTGGGCACCCTCGGGATCGTCCAGCTCTCCGGTGTCGACGTGGTCGACAGCGCCTACCCGGCGCTCGCCGTGGGCATTACCGGCGTGATGCTGGCGGTCGGTGCCTTCTGGGGCCGCGCCGGGGGCCTGATCCTGCTGGGCCTGCTGATCACGGTCCCGCTGGTCGTCACCACCGTGATCTCCAACATCGACGACCGCACCGTCGTCTACAGCCCGGACACCGCCGCCGAGGTGCAGGCCCGCTACTGGAACGACGCCGGTGAGATGACCGTCGACCTGACCGACGTGGCCGACCCGGACGAGCTGGACGGCCGCTCCGTGGTCATCGAGGGCGGCGCCGGCCGGATCAACGTCATCGTGCCGCCCGGCGTCACCGTGACGGCCGAGGGCACCGTCGACGGCCCCGGCTCGGTCGAGGTCTTCGGACAGGAGACCGGGGGGATCGACACCACGATCAGCGGCAGCCGCAGCGCCGGCGCGGACCAGCCCACCATCGACGTGGACGCCAAGCTCGGCGTCGGCCAGATCATCATCAGCCAGTGAGGAACGAGACCATGAGCACCGACATCACCACCGAGAGCACCACCTCCGGGTCGTCCACCGGGCGGCACCCGATCAACGTGGGCCACCTCGTGATGGGCATCGCCTTCCTCGGTCTCGCCGGAGTGTGGGCGGCGATCGAGGGCGACCTCATCGAGGGCGGCGACATCCGCTGGCTGCTGCCCGTGCCCTGGGTGCTCGGGGGCGCCGCCGGACTGCTCGCGATCGCCCTCGGCGGGCGTCGCCGGGCGGCGGCCGCCGAGCGGCCCGGCTACCAGGCGTACGCGGCCACGTATCCCACGCCGTACGCCGCGCCGTACTCCACGCCGTACTCCTCACCGGCCGCCTCACCGGCCGCTCCGGCAGGCGAGCCCGAGGCCGACACCACCAGCAGCCACACCGCACAGGACGAGGAGGACTCCCGGTGACCGGGCAGCCCGCACCGCAGAACAGCCAGTCGTACGTCCCACCGGCCACCGCACCGAGGCGGCGGCTCACCCGCAGCCAGGACGACCGGATGGTCGCCGGCGTCTGCGCGGGCCTGGCCCGGCACCTGGGCCTCGACCCGACGCTCGTGCGCCTGCTGACAGTGCTCGGCGTGGTCTTCGGGTTCGGGTCGGTGGCCATCGCCTACCTGGTCGCCTGGGTGGTGCTCCCCGAGGACTGAGCGTCGGCCGCCTTCCATGTAACGCGCAGTTATGACCACTGGGACCCCCGTAGACCGGGCGCCCAGTGGTCATAACTGCGCGTTACATGTGCGCGAGGTCCCCCACCACCGGGATCACCTGGTCCGGGTGGTCGGTGATCAGCCCGTCGACCCCGGCCGCCAGGTGGGCCCGCGCCTCGGCGGCGAGGTCGCCGTGCTGGCGCGGGCGGCCGGGACCGCGGAAGTTGACGGGCAGGTAGGCGTTCTCGGCGCGCAGCGTCCACACGTGCACGGTCAGCCAGTGCCGGTGCGCGTCGCGCACGAGATTCGAAGGAGAGCCGGTGCGGCCCGTGGCGTCGCGGGGCAGCACCAGGCCCTTCATCACGCCCAGGCCGTCGGCGTACTCGTCGACCCAGCCCAGCCCCTCGGGCGTGACCAGGTCGGCGTACGTGCGGCGGTCACCGACGGCCACGAGGTCGGCCGGGCGCTCGCGCCGTGCTCCCACGAGCTGGATCAACGGCAGCCGGCACTCCGTGGCCAGCCGGCGCAGGATCGTGGTCTCGAAGGCCATCACGCTGACACGCGACCGCGGATGGTCGAGGCCGTGGTGGGCGAGGTCGGCGAGCAGCGGCACGTCGAGCGGC
Organism: Nocardioides sp. LHG3406-4; assembly: GCF_049897745.1. NCBI lineage: Bacteria > Bacillati > Actinomycetota > Actinomycetes > Propionibacteriales > Nocardioidaceae > Nocardioides > Nocardioides sp. LHG3406-4. Next base: position 87,913 of record NZ_JAFCWV010000006.1, on the reverse strand, counting down.
AACCCCAGCATGTCGAAGTACGACGCGTGCTTGAGCTCGACCATCACGCCGACGCCGCGGCCCCGGCGTACCGACTCCGCCTGCACCATCGCCAGCACCTCGCTCAGCGTCGGCACCGCCTCGCGCCCGTCGTAGGAGGTGTTGGCGGAGCGGAGCTTCGGCAGCCGCTCGCGCGCCGTGAGCTGCTTGAGCTCGTCGAGCGTGAAATCCTCGGTGAACCAGCCCGTCAGGCTCTCGCCGTCGATCATCCTGGTGGTCCGCCGGTCGGCGAACCGCGGGTGGTCGGCGACGTCGGTGGTGCCGCCGATCTCGTTCTCGTGCCGGGCCACGAGCACTCCGTCACGGGTGGCCACCACGTCGAGCTCGATGTCGTCGACACCCATCCGGATGGCGGTGCGGTAGGCGTCGAGCGTGTGCTCGGGGCGGTGGCCAGAGGCGCCGCGATGGGCGACCACGGCCGGGGTCACGACCAGGCTGGTCTCGCGGCCGCGCGACGGCGCGAGCTGGGTGAGGGTCACCGCGCCAGCGTGGGCTGCCCCGACCACCGGGCGGTGACGCCGACATGAATGGGCGATGATGACGCGATGACGTCGACCACGCCTGCCCTGGGCTCCGTGACCACAGTGCCCGCTCTCGACCGGCCCGACCTGCTCGCACCCGCGGTGGCCGCGGCGCTCGACGGCTGGTCCGGCGCGGCCGGGGTGGGCGTCTTCGAGATCGACCCCGAGCTCGCCGACACGGCGGCTTGCAGCGCGGCGTACGACCTGCCGCTCGCCTCCGGCGCCAACTGCGTCGTCGTCTCCGGCCGCCGCGACGGCGAGGAGCGGGTGGCCGCGTGCGTCGTCCGCGCCGACACCCGTGCCGACGTGAACGGTCTCGTCAAGCGCACCCTCGACGTCCGCAAGGCCTCGTTCCTCGACATGGATCGGGCCGTGGCCGAGTCGGCGATGGAGTACGGCGGCATCACCCCGCTCGGCCTCCCGCCGGCGTGGCGCGTGCTGGTCGATGCCGGCGTGCTCGACCTCGAGGTCGCCGTGATCGGCTCAGGCGTACGCCGTTCGAAGCTGCTGCTGCCCGGCCGCCTGGTCGGCGAGCTGCCCGGCGCCGAGGTCGTCGAGGGCCTCGGCCGCTAGCCGCCCATCGGATCGCAGATCCCGTCCCACCACTAGATTGGCCCACCGTGAGCGACTCGCAGAGCGGCACCTGGTCGGCCCCGGGCCGGGTCAACCTCATCGGCGACCACACCGACTACAACGGCGGCTTCGCGCTGCCCTTCGCCCTTCCGTTGCGCACCACGGTCACGGCCGCCCGGCGCGATGACCGCACCGTCGCGGCGGGCTCGGTCGGTCACGACGCCATCGAGTTCGAGACCCCCGGGGAGCCCGGCGCGGTCGACGGATGGGGCGCCTACGTCGCGGGCGTGGCCTGGGCGCTCGCCGAGTCTGGCGTCGAGGTGCCCGGAGCGGACCTCGAGATCGCGACCGACGTGCCGCTCGGCGCCGGACTGTCGTCGTCGCACTCGCTGGAGTGCTCGGTCGCCCTCGCCCTGACCGGGCTGGCCGGCCTGGACATCGAGGCCACCGAGCTGGCGAAGATCGTGCAGCGCGTCGAGAACGACTACGTCGGGTCGCCGACCGGCCTGCTCGACCAGATGGCGATCCTGCACTCCCGCGCCGGGCACCTGAGCTTCTTCGACGCCCGGGCGCTGACCGTGGAGCCGGTCGAGTGCGACCCGGCGGCCGCCGGGCTCGAGCTCCTGGTCGTCGACTCGCAGGCCCCACATGAGCTGGTCGACGGCGCGTACGCCGAGCGGCGCCGGGCCTGCGAGGCGGCCGCTCGACGGCTGGGTGTGGAGACGCTGCGCGAGGTCGACGACGTCGGCGCCGCGCTCGATGCCCTGGCAGACGACCCGGAGACGCAGCGTCGCGCGCGGCACGTGCTCACCGAGAACCAGCGGGTGCTGGACTGCGTCGAGCTGGTGCGCGGCGGGCAGCTGGCCGACATCGGGCCGCTGCTGTCGGCCTCACACGCGTCGATGCGCGACGACTTCGAGAACACGGTGCCCGCGGTCGACCTCATCGTCGAGACCGCGGTCGAGGCCGGTGCCCTCGGTGCCCGGATGACCGGTGGCGGCTTCGGAGGCGCGGTGATCGCGCTCGTGCCCGTCGAGCGCCGCGCGGCGGTCGAGCGCGCCGTCACCACGGCCGCGCTGGGAGCCGGCCACCCGGCGCCGTCGTACCTCCCCGTCGTGCCCTCCCCCGGCGCCGGCCGAGACACCTGACCCGCCCCATGTAACGCGGTGTTATAGCCACTCCTGCGGGCCTGCAGACCCGCGCCAGTGGGCACAACACCGCGTTACATGAGCGGTGACGAGGCGAACCCCACTCGCCAGGAAAACCCATGGCAGGGCGACCGCCCACTCCGTAACGTTGGGGGGTGCGCCTACTTCCGCTCGACGACCCCGGCATCGCCGACCATCGCTCACCGGGGCGGTTCCTGTGGTGGCTCGCCAAGGGGCAGTGGCGCACCCTGGCCGGCGGGATGGCGTTCGGCGTCGTGTGGATGGGCGCGCAGGCGGTCATGCCCGCCGCACTCGGCCGCGCGATCGACAAGGGCGTGGCGGCCAAGGACTCCGACGCCCTGCTGAAGTGGGCGCTGATCATGCTCGCCATCGGCCTGGTGCAGGCGGTCAGCGGGATCATGCGGCACCGCTTCGCCGTGACCAACTGGCTGACCACCGCCTACCGCACGGTCCAGCTCGTCGGCCGCCAGGCCGTGCACCTCGGCGGCACCCTGCCGCGCAAGGTCTCGACCGGCGAGGTGGTCGCGATCGGCACGTCCGACCTCTCCCACCTCGGTCAGGTCATGGACGTCACGGCGCGCTTCGCCGGCGCCATCGTCTCGTTCCTGCTGGTCTCGGTGATCCTGCTGAGCACCTCGGTCACGCTCGGCCTCGTGGTGCTGGTCGGGGTTCCGCTGCTGATGCTCCCGGTGGGGCCGCTGCTCAAGCCCCTGCAGACGCGCAGCGCCCACCAGCGCCAGCTCATGGGCGAGCTCTCCAACACCGCCAGCGACATCGTCAGCGGCCTCCGGGTGCTGCGCGGCATCGGCGGCGAGCAGGTCTTCCTCGGCCGCTACCGCCGCCAGTCGCAGACCACCCGCCGGGCCGGCGTGGAGGTCGCGCGCGTGCAGTCCGTGCTCGACGCGCTCCAGGTCCTCCTGCCGGGTGTCTTCGTGGTGCTCGTGGTCTGGCTCGGCGCACGCTACGCCGTACAGGGCCAGATCTCGGCGGGTGAGCTGGTCGCGTTCTACGGCTACGCCGCCTTCTTGATGATCCCGCTCCGCACCGTCACGGAGTTCGCCAACAAGCTCATCCGCGGACGGGTGTCGGCTCGCCGCGTCTGCACCGTCCTGGCGCTGACCCCCGACTACTCCGGCCCTGCCGACCCGGCTCCGTCGCCGCCGACCGGCTCCGACCTGTACGACGCCCGCACCGGCCTGCTGATCGCCGCCGGCCGGATCACGGCGATCGTCTCGGAGCAGCCCGACGCGGCCGCCGAGCTCGCCGACCGGCTGGGCATGGCGCACGCCGAGATCGACGACGACGTCACCCTCGGTGGCGTACCGCTCACCCGGCTCTCCCGCGAGGAGGTACGCCGGCGCATCGTGGTCTCCGACACCGGCACTGCCCTCTTCTCCGGGCGCCTCGGCGACCGCCTCGACGTCACCGGCACCGGGGGCGAGGAGCGGGTGCGGCGCGCCCTGGCCACCGCGAGCGGCGACGACATCATGGACGCGCTGCCCGACGGGCTCGACACGGTGGTCACCGAGCGCGGCCGATCCTTCTCGGGCGGCCAGCAGCAGCGCCTGGTGCTGGCCCGGGTGCTCACCAGCGACCCCGAGGTGCTCGTGCTCGTCGAGCCCACCTCGGCCGTCGATGCGCACACCGAGGCCCGCATCGCGTCGCGGCTGCGCGCGCACCGGACCGGCCGCACGACCGTGATCACCACCAGCAGCCCGTTGATGCTCGACGCGGTCGACGAGGTCGCCTTCCTGGTCGACGGCCGGATCACGGCCACCGGCACGCACGCCGAGCTGCTGCGCGACCACCCCGGCTACCGCGCCACGGTGACCCGGGTCGCGGGCGCCGCCGAGGAGGTGGCCCGATGAGCACCAAGCTGCCCGTCGCCGACGGTCCCGCCGTACGCCGCTACGCCGTCCGGATCGCCCGCCGGCACCCCCGGATGCTGTGGGGCGCGCTCTCCCTGCACGTGCTCGCCGCGCTGGCCGCGCTCGCGGCCCCGCGCCTGATCGGCGACCTCGTCGAGGCCGTGGAGCAGGGCACCACGCTCGGCCACGTCAACCGGATCATCGCCCTGCTGGCCGGGTTCCTGCTGCTCCAGACGCTCGTGACGCGCTACGCGCGGCTGATCAGCCAGGTGCTCGGGGAGACCGTGCTGGCCGAGCTCCGCGAGGACTTCGTCGACAACGCCCTGCAGCTCCCGGTCGGGGTCGTCGAGTCGGCGGGCTCCGGTGATCTGCTCACCCGCACCAGCCGCGACGTCGACCAGCTGGGGTGGTCGGTGCGGTGGGCGCTGCCCGAGTGGACCATCGCCGTCGTCACCGCGATCCTCACCTTCGCGGCCGCGCTCAGCGTCGGATGGTGGGTGGTGCTGCCGTGCGTGATCGGCATCCCCCCGCTCGTGATCGGCCTGCGGTGGTACCTCGCCCGCGCCAAGGACGGCTACCTCCGCGAGAGCGCGACGTACTCGGAGATCAACGCGACCCTCACCGAGACCGTCGAGGGCGCGCGCACGGTCGAGGCGCTCGGGCTGGAGGACGAGCGGATCCTCCAGATCGACGAGGACTGCAGGGCGTCGTACTGGGCGGAGCGCTACACGCTCTACCTGCGCACCGTCTTCTTCCCGAGCATGGAGGTCTCCTACCTGCTGCCCACGGTCACCACGCTGCTGTTCGGTGGCTGGCTCTACACGCAAGGGACCGTGTCCCTGGGCGAGGTGACCACGGCGACGCTCTACGTGCAGATGCTGATCGATCCCGTCGACCGGATCGTGTCGATCCTCGATGAGCTGCAGATGGGCGCGGCGTCGCTGGCCCGCCTGCTCGGTGTCGCGCAGGTGCCCGACGACCGGGTGGCCACTGGCGCCCAGCCGGAGAACGAGAAGCTGGACGCCGACGACGTGCGCTTCTCCTACGTCGACGGGCGCGACGTGCTGCACGGCGTGTCACTGGACGTCGGGGTCGGCGAGCGGATCGCCATGGTCGGTCCCTCCGGCGCCGGCAAGTCCACCCTGGGCCGGCTGCTGGCAGGCATCCACCCGCCACGCACTGGCTCGGTCACCGTCGGTGGTGTCGGGCTGGTCGAGCTGCCGCTGGCGGACCTGCGCGGCCATGTCGCACTGGTCACCCAGGAGCACCACGTCTTCGTCGGGTCGCTGCGCGAGAACCTCGCGCTCGCCGCCCCGCCGGGTGCCGGGGACGCGCAGATCCGGGCGGCGCTCGACGCCGTGGACGCCCTCGACTGGGTCGAGGCCCTGCCCGACGGGCTGGACACCGTCGTCGGCTCCGGCGGCCGATCGGTGAGCGCCGCGCAGGCGCAGCAGATCGCGCTCGCCCGGCTGGTGCTGGCCGACCCGCACACGCTCGTGCTCGACGAGGCCACCTCTCTCATCGACCCGCGCGCGGCTCGCCACCTGGAGCGCTCGCTGGCCGCCGTACTCCACGGCCGCACCGTCATCGCCATCGCGCACCGCCTCTTCTCCGCCCATGACGCCGACCGGGTCGCGGTGGTCGAGGACGGCGTGATCTCGGAGTTCGGCTCCCACGACGAGCTGGTCGCAGCCGGTGGCTCGTATGCCGCGCTCTGGGACTCCTGGAACGGCGGCAGCGGGAGCTGACGCACCCGAGTCGCCGTTGTTGGAACGTTCGCGCAACCCGCGTTGCTGGAACGTTCGCGCCAACGAGGGCGGCCGTTGCTGGAACGTTCGCGCAACCCGCGTTGCTGGAACGTTCGCGCCAACGAGGGCGGCCGTTGCTGGAACGTTCGCGCAACCCGCCCTGGTACCAACGTTCCAGCAACGGCGCGGACCGGGTCTGCCGACCGGCCCACCCGCAAAGCCGCACGCAGGGCCGCACGCAGGGCCGCACGCAGGGCCGCGCGCAGGGTCACGCGGGGGGCACGCGAGGGCACGCACGGATACCCGGCCGACACCCAAGGTTGCGATTGTGACAGTGAAGGTGTCACGATCCGGGCATGAAGCTCTCCATGCCACTGATGTACTCCGGGAACCCCCGTGAGGCCGCCGACCAGGTGACCGCGCTCGAGCGGGCCGGGCTCGACACGGTGTGGGTGGCCGAGGCCTACGGCTTCGACTCGCCGACCCTGATGGGCTACCTCGCCGCGCGCACGGAGAAGGTCGAGATCGCCTCCGCGATCATCAACGTCTTCTCGCGCACCCCCGGCGCGATCCTGCAGACGGTGGCCGGCCTCGACAACGTCTCGGGCGGCCGCGCCATCCTCGGCCTCGGTGCGTCCGGACCGCAGGTGATCGAGGGCTTCCACGGCGTCCCCTACGACAAGCCGCTCGCCCGCACCCGCGAGATCGTCGACCTGGTCCGCCGCGGCCTGCGCCGCGAGACGCTGGTGCACGACGGCCTGTTCACCCTTCCCCTCCCCGAGGGCCAGGGCACCGGTCTCGGGAAGCCGCTCAAGCTGCTCACCCGCCCCGAGCGCACGAGCGTGCCGATCTACGTCGCCGCCCTCGGGCCCAAGAGCGTCGAGGGCGCGGCGGAGTACGCCGACGGCTGGCTGCCGTTCCTGTTCCACCCCGAGAAGGCGAGCACCGTGTGGGGCGAGGCCCTCGCGAAGGGCACCGCCAAGCGCCAGGAGGGGCTGGCACCGCTGGAGATCGCCGCCGGCGGCATGGTCGCCATCGGCGAGGGCCCCGAGACCAAGGCGCTCCTGGACTTCGCCCGGCCGCTGTACGCGCTGTACGTCGGCGGCATGGGCGCGCGGGGCAAGAACTTCTACAACGACCTCGCCTGCCAGTACGGCTACGAGAAGGAGGCCAAGGAGATCCAGGACCTCTACCTCGGTGGCAACAAGCGCGACGCCGAGGCGAAGGTCCCCCTGGAGTGGCTCGAGGCGGGCAACCTCGTCGGCCCGGCGTCGTACGTCAAGGAGCGCATCGCAGCCTTCAAGGAGGCCGGCGTCACCAACCTGCAGGTGAGTCCAGCCTCCGACGACCCGGCCGCCACCGTCGCCCAGGTCAAGGAGTGGCTCGAGTGACCCGCGCCGTCTTCGACGCCGAGCACGAGTCGTTCCGCGAGGCGGTCGGCACGTTCCTCGACAAGGAGATCGTGCCCCGCCACGCGCAGTGGGAGACCGACGGCGTCGTCGCCCGGGACGCCTGGACCAGGGCCGGCGCGCAGGGGCTGCTCGGACTCCAGCTCGAGGAGGAGTACGGCGGGGGCGGCACGCCCGACTTCCGCTACAACGCGGTGATCGGTGAGGAGATGGCCCGCCGCGGTGTGTACGGCGCGGCGTACCCACTCCTCAACGACATGATCGTGCCCTACTTCGTCGCGTGCGCGAGCGACGAGCAGAAGCAGCGGTGGTATCCGGGTCTCTGCTCCGGCGAGCTGATCGCGGCCATCGCGATGAGCGAGCCGGGCGCCGGGTCGGACCTGCAGGGCATCCGCACCGCTGCGGTCGACGCGGGCGACCACTACGTGCTCAACGGCCAGAAGACCTTCATCTCCAACGGCATCCTCGCTGACCTCGTCGTCGTGGTCGCGCGCACCGACCCCGACGCCGGCCACCAGGGCATCTCGCTGCTCGTCGTGGAGCGCGGCATGGCGGGCTTCGAGCGCGGCCGCAACCTCGACAAGGTGGGCCAGCACGCCCAGGACACCGCCGAGCTCTTCTTCTCCGACGTCCGCGTGCCGAAGGAGAACCTGCTCGGCGAGGCCGGCGCCGGCTTCGTCCACCTGATGACCAACCTGTCGCAGGAGCGTCTCTCGATCGCGGTCTCAGCCGCGACCGCCTGCGAGTCCGTCTTCGACGAGTCACTGTCCTACGCCAAGCAGCGAACCGCCTTCGGCAAGCCGATCGGATCCTTCCAGCACAACCGCTTCGTGCTGGCGGAGATGGCCACCGAGGCCCACATCGCGCGGGTCTTCGTCGACGACTGCCTGGCCCGCCACGTCCGCGGCGAGCTCGACGCCAAGACCGCGTCGATGGCGAAGTGGTGGACCACCGAGCTGCAGAAGAAGCTCGTCGACCAGGGCGTGCAGCTCCACGGCGGCTACGGCTACATGATGGAGTACCCCATCGCCCGGGCCTACGTGAACAGCCGCGTGCAGACGATCTACGGCGGCACCACCGAGATCCAGAAGGAGATCATCGGCCGCAGTCTCGGCGTCTGAGCCGTACCGCTAGCGTGCTGGCAGTGAGCACCCGGCTGGTCGAGCGCTTCGACGTACAGGCCCATCGCGGCGGCAGCGGGCTGGCGGCCGAGAACACGCTGACGGCGTTCGGTGCGGCACTCACCCTGGGCGTCTCGACGCTCGAGTGCGACGTGCACGTCAGCAGCGACAACGTGCTGGTGGTCTCCCACGACCGAGAGATCGTCTCCGGACCCCTCACCGGACGGCTCATCCGCCAGCTCACCCACGACGAGCTGCGCACCGTCGACGTCGCCGGCCTGCGCGCGGCCGACTTCCCCGACCGCCCGGTCGCCACCGGCCTCCTCATGCCGGAGTTCGCAGACGTGCTGGCGCTCCTCGACGAGCGCGGGGCCGACGAGGTCGGCGTCAACGTCGAGATCAAGTACGACGCCGCCGCGCCGGAGGCGGGTGCCCCGCGCGAGGTGTTCGTCGAGCTCCTCGTCGGCGCCATCCGGGACGCCGGACTGACGGACCGGGCATCGATCCAGAGCTTCGACTGGGGCGCCCTCGAGCGGGTGCGCAGGGCCGACTCGGACATGAGGCTCAACCTGCTCTTCAACCCGAAGTACCTCAAGGACGTCGGGTCGATGCCCTCGCCGTGGCTCGACGACGTCAGGCTGGCCGACCACGGCGGCGACCCGATCGCGACGGCGGCGGCGTTGGGGTTCAACGCCGTCTCGCCCATCCACGGCACCCCCTACACGTCGGGCATCGGGGTTCCGGGCTACCGGCCCCGGGTCACGCCCAAGCTGGTCGAGCACGCGCACTCCCTGGGCCTGCGGGTCGTGCCGTACGTCGTCGACGACCCCGCCACGATGGCGCACTTCGTCGACCTCGGGGTGGACGGGCTCATCACCGACTATCCCGACCGCCTCCGTGCCGTGCTCGCCGACCGGGGCGAGCGCCTTCCCACGGCGTACCCGCCCGGGTGATGCCCCGTCCGGCCTGACGACGAGCACACCCCTCCGGCACACGCCCAATTTGGGGGAAACACCGAGCGGGGCTCCGTATATCGGGCGGCGGAGTGACGGCTGCACGTATCAGGGGAAACCCCGATGCGTGATGTCGGTGGGTTCTGATGCACTACCCCCATGCATCGTCAGATCGCCGGTCGGCTCACCGGCCGCGTCACCAAGTGGATCGTGCTGGCCTTCTGGATCATCGCCATGGTGGTGGCCAGCGGCTTCGCCGCCAAGCTGACCGACGTCCAGAACAACGAAGCCTCCTCCTGGCTGCCCGGCAGCGCCGAGTCGACCAGGGCACTCGAGAAGCTGGGCCCGTTCCAGGACCCCAACGCCATCCCGACCCTGGTCGTCTACGAGCGCGAGGGCGGGCTCACCGATGCCGACCTCGCCGCCATCGAGGAGCAGGCCACCGAGTTCGCCGGGATCGAGGGCATCGCAGAGGCGGTCGAGGGTCGCACCCCACCGGTGGTGAGCCCGGCTACCGCCGAGCAGCTCGGCTTCACGGCCGTCTCCGAGGACGGCGAGGTCGCCCAGACCCAGCTCACGTTCAACTTCGGCGCCGACGGGTGGGAGGCCCTCCCCGACGTCGCCGACGAGCTGCGTGACATCGCCGACATGGACGGTGTCGACGTCTACATCGCGGGCGCGGGCGGTCAGGCAGCCGACGCGGCCGAGGCGTTCGGCGGCATCGACACCACCCTGCTGTTCGCGACCCTCGGCGTAGTCATCTTCATCCTGCTGTTCACCTACCGCAGCCCGATCCTCTGGATACTGCCGATCATGTCCGCCGGCGTCGCCCTGTTCGTCTCCCAGGGCATCATCTACGGCCTCGCCAAGAACTTCGACCTCACGGTCAACGGGCAGTCCCAGGCCATCTTGACCATCCTGGTCATCGGCGCCGGCACCGACTACGCACTGCTGCTGGTGGCCCGCTACCGGGAGGAGCTCCGTCGCCACGAGGACCGGCACGAGGCCATGGCGTTCGCGCTGCACCGGGCCGCCCCGGCCATCCTGGCGAGTGCGGCCACGGTGGTGCTGGGCATGCTGTGCCTGCTGTTCGCCGACATGAACTCCACAGCCGGGCTCGGCCCGGTGGCTGCGATCGGCATCGGGGTGACGTTCCTGGTGATGGTCACCTTGCTGCCCGCGCTGCTCGTGATCACCGGCCGGTGGATCTTCTGGCCGCGGCGCCCCGACTTCGGCTCCCCCGAGCCCACCCAGGCCGGTGTCTGGGCCCGGGTCGGCCGGTGGATCGTGCCGAAGCCACGCGCCGTATGGGTCGTCACCAGCGTGCTGCTGGCCATCGCCTGCCTGGGTCTCCTGCGGCTCGACACCAACGGCCTCTCGACCGAGGACACCTACACCAAGGAGTTCCAGTCCATCACCGGACAGAAGGTGCTGGTCGACCACGGCCTCGTCGACCAGTCCAACACCGTGATGGTGGTGGCCAACGCCGACCGAGCAGATCAGGTGGCCGAGGCGATGACCGGGCTCGAGGGCGTCGAGGCACCGAAGCCACCCGTGCTCGCGGAAGAGGTCTCCTTCGTCGAGGCGACGATCGACTCCGATCCCTCCTCGCCGGCCGCCTTCGCGACGGTCGAGCGGGTCCGCGATGCCGTGCACGCGGTCGACGGGGCCGATGCCCTGGTGGGCGGTGGCTCGGCGTTCTACCTCGACACCAAGGACGCCGCCAACCGTGACAACAAGGTGATCATCCCGATCATCTTGGTCATGGTCTTCCTGATCCTGATGCTGCTGCTGCGGTCGCTGTTGTCACCGTTGCTCCTCGTCGCAACGGTGGTGCTGTCCTTCGGGGCCGCCTTGGGCATCTCGTCGCTGCTGTTCGAGTACGTCTTCGGGTTCGCCGGCTCCGACCCGGGGTTCCCGCTGTTCGCCTTCGTGTTCCTCGTGGCGCTCGGCATCGACTACAACATCTTCCTGATGACCAGGGTCCGCGAGGAGACCATCAACCTGGGCACCCGCAAGGGCTCCCTGGTGGCGCTGATGTCCACGGGAGGCGTGATCACCTCGGCAGGTCTGGTCCTGGCCGCGACGTTCCTGGTGCTGGGCACCATCCCGGTGGTGTTCCTGGCCCAGCTCGGCGTCGCCGTGGCACTGGGCGTCCTGCTCGACACCATGATCGTGCGCTCGGTGCTCGTGACGGCTCTCAACCTGGATCTCGGCGGCAAGATCTGGTGGCCCAGCAAGCTCGACCGGGCCAACGAGCAGGTGGAGGCCGAGGACGTCGACGAGCTGGAGATCGTGCACTGAGGCCCCGAAGACAGCAGATCGGCAGGATCCCGGGCAGTCCGGGGTCCTGCCGATCCTGCCTCAGCCTCGACCGCTGGAGGAGCGAGCCCGTCGCGAGATCGAGTCGATGGCGACGGCAAGCAGCAGCACCGCTCCGGTCACCATGAAGCGCACCGACGAGTCGACGCCGACCAAGTTGAGGCCGGACTGGATCGCCTGCAGCACGATGATGCCGAGCATGGCGGAGTACGCCGACCCGCGGCCGCCGAAGAGCGACGTACCGCCGATCACGGCCGCCGCGATGGCCTGCAGGTTGGTGTCGTTGGTGCCGCTTGCCTGCGAGACCGACGTCTGGAGACCGGCGGCCAGCAGGCCGCCCACCGCCGCCAGCGTTGAGCACAGGGCGAAGACGGTGAAGTAGATCCGGTCGACCTTGATGCCCGACCTCCGGGCCGCTTCCTCGTTGCCGCCGACGGCGTAGACGTGGCGTCCCCAGCGGGTACGCCGCAGGACGAAGTCCATGATCACCACGAGCAGCACGAAGAAGACCCATAGGTAGGTCCAGCCGCGGTCGATGTTGACGTAGTAGGTCAACAGTCCCAGGGCCAGGACCAGGGCGCCCGCCTTGACGGCCACCATGGCCAGGGACGGCGCGCTCAGCCCCGCCGTGGTGCGCTGCCGGATCGTCCACACCTGGGAGAGCACGAAGATGACGGCTGTCAGCAGGATCAGCACGTAGGACATCGTCGGCCCGACGAACTCGGAGCGGGTGAACTGCACCAGGAAGGAGTCGGACGGCAGGTTGCGTGTGCCGTTGTCGCCCAGCACGAAGAGCAGTGCGCCCTGGAAGCCGAGCAGGCCGGCGAGCGAGAAGACGAAGGACGGCACCCCGAGCTTGGTGTAGAGCACGGCGTACAACGCGCCGATCGCCACGCCCACGAGCATGCCGGCGATGATCGCGACGATCATCGACTGGCCGTGGTCGAGAAGGGTGACGGCCATGACGGCCGCCGCGAACCCGCTCACCGAGCCGACCGACAGGTCGATCTCACCCAGCAGCAGGACGAGCACGATGCCGAGCGCGATGATGCCGATCGGCGCCGCGAACTGGGTGATCGTGACCAGGCTTCGCGACGACAGGAACCGCGGCTCCGCGCTGTAGAACCCGACGCTGATGATCAGCAGGCCCACCACGACCGGCAGGCTGCCGAGCTCACCGGAACGCAGCCGGTTCCACAGGTACCGTCCGTAGCCACCGATGCCCTGGGTGGTGACGAGCCGCTCGTCGACCAGGTCGGCGGCGACAGCCGAGGTCGGCGTCTCCTGGCTGCTCATGGGGTTCCTCCGTCGGTCTGGGTGCCGGCGCGCCGATGGGCGCGGCTCGCGACGACGTTGTCGGAGGCTCCGGTGATGGCCGCGACCAGCTCCTCGGTCGTGGCGTCCTCGACCCGGAACTCGGCGGCGTTCCTGCCGAGGCGGAGGACGACGATGCGGTCGGCCACCGCCTGCACGTCTGCCATGTTGTGGCTGACCAGGATGACGCCCAGCCCGGTCTCGCGGAGCCGCTCGATCAGGTTGAGCACCTCGGCCGTCTGGGCCACGCCCAGGGCCGCGGTCGGCTCGTCGAGCATGACCACCTTCGGGCTGCCGACCAGGCTGCGCGCGATGGCGACGGTCTGGCGCTGGCCGCCCGACAACGAGGCGATCGGGATGCGCACCGAGGGGATCTTGGCCGACAGCGTGCGCAGCAGTCGCCACGCCTCCTTCTCCATGCCGACCTCGTCGAGCACCGGACCGAAGCCCCGCTCCTGACCGAGGAAGAGGTTGGCGACCACGTCGAGGTTGTCGCACAGCGCCAGGTCCTGGAAGACGGTGGCGATGCCGAGGGCCTGCGCCTCCGCCGGTCCGCTGACCGTGATCTTGCGCCCGGCGAAGGTGATCTCCCCCTCGTCGGGGGCGTAGACGCCCGAGATCACCTTGACCAGGGTCGACTTGCCGGCGCCGTTGTCTCCGACGAGGGCGACGACCTCGCCGGCGCGCACGTTCAGCTGCACGTCGGCGAGCGCCTGGACCGCGCCGAACCGTTTGGCGACGCCGGTCAGGGACAGTACGACGTCCCCGACCGGCGCCTGGGTAGCAGTGGACATCAGCTGATGTCAGCCGCCGCGCACGCCTTGGCGTACTCGCCGGCGCAGATGTCGTCGACCGAGTAGAACTCGTCGGCCACGACGGTGTCCGCCACGTTGTCCTTGGTGACGACGATCGGGTCGAAGATGAACGACGGGACGCCCTGGAAGTCGGTGGTCTCACCCACCTCGTCACCGTTGACGAGCGCGACGGCCACCTCGGCGGCCTTCTCGGCCTCCACGGGGATCGGCTTGTAGATCGTCATGGACTGCTCGCCGGCGATGATCCGCTGGATCGCGGCCAGCTCCGCGTCCTGACCGGTGATCGGCGGCAGCGCGTCGGGCTCGAACCCGCCGCCGGTGAGGGCGGCCACCACGCCGCCCGCCTGACCGTCGTTGGCCGCGTAGACGCCCTTGATGTCGGAGGCGTCGTACTTGCTGAGCTGGTCAGTCACGAACTCCTGGGCGTTCTCGGGGCTCCAGTCGGGGTTGTCGTACTCCTCGAGGATCTCGACGCCGCTGTCGTCGAGCACGCTGTGCGCGCCCTCCTTGAACTGCGCGGCGTTGGGGTCGTCGGGCGAGCCGTTGAGCATCAGGATGCCGCCCTGGTCGCCCATCGCCTCGACGAGGGCCTCGGCCTGCATCTTGCCGACGGTCTCGTTGTCGAAGGACATGTAGTAGTCGGCTTCCTTGATCAGCCGGTCGTAGGCGATGACCTGGGCACCGGCGTCCTGCGCCGACTGCACCATGCCGCCGGCGCCGGCGCCGTTGACCGGGTCGAGCACGATGACCGAGGCGCCTTCGGAGATGGCGGTCTCGACCTGCTGGGACTGCTTCGTCTCGTCCTGGTCGGCGTTGTAGTAGAGGACGTCGTCGCAGTCCTCGCAGAGCTCCTTCACCTTGGCCTCGAACAGGGGCCGGTCGAACGCCTCGTAGCGCGTCGTCTTGGACTCGGGGAGCAGCAGGGCGATGGTCTTGCCGCCGCCACCGGAGGCGGAGTCGCCGTCGTCGCCGCTCTGGGCGTCGTTGGCCCCGCAGGCCGACAGGCCGGCGACGCCGATGAGCAGAGCAGCGCCTAGTGCTGCGTAGCGATGCAGGGTGGTGGACATGGGGGTGCCTCCTCGATAACTGGGCCGCCCGCAGACAGCACCTGGTCTGGGTCGAGTGTGCTGAGTGATCGCCCTAGTCGTCAAGAGGTGAACACAAACTGGTCAATTCTGGGTATTCGACGTCTCTTGTGCGTTTCTCTTGACGACTAGTGACCGGCTCGTCCACAGTGTCAGCCATGTCCGCACGGGAGAGCGCGCCGGGTTCCACGGCATCGCTCCGCACCGCCAACCAACAGCGCGTCCTCGATGTGCTCCGCCGCGGCATGCCCGTCCCCGAGGACGGGGTGGTCGTCTCCCCCGTCACCCAGGCCGAACTGGCGCGGCTCACGGGCCTGGCGCCGGCCACGGTCTCCAACATCGTGCGTGACCTCTCTGCGCACGGCCTGGTCGACACCGAGCCCGGCAGCGGCAGGCGGGGTACGACGGTCCGGCTGGCGCGCACCGCCGGGCTGGTGGCCGGGATCGACTTCGGCCACAGTCACGTCGCGGTGGCGCTCGGCGACCTGACCGGCGCGATGGTCGCCGACCGGCGCCGCCCCCTCGACGCCGGACACCCCCACGAGGAGGGTCTCGACCTGGCCTCGACGCTGCTCGACGAGCTGCTCGACGAGGCCGGGGTGGCCCCCACCATTCTGCGCGGCATCACGATGGGCCTGCCCGCCCCGATCACCGACGGCGTGGTCCGCTCGTCGGCGATCCTGCCCGGCTGGGTCGGCGTACACGCCCAGGACGCCGCCGAGAAGCACTTCGGCGTGCCCATCCACGTCGAGAACGACGCCAATCTGGGTGCGCTCGCCGAGCACCGCGTCGGGGTGGCGCGCGGACACACGTGCTCGGTGTTCTTGAAGATCTCGTCAGGTGTCGGCGCCGGCATCATCATCAACGACGCGGTCTACCACGGGAGCCTGGGTGCGGCCGGCGAGGTCGGGCACCTGACCCTCGACGAGCAGGGCCCGATGTGCCGGTGCGGCAGCCGGGGCTGTCTCGAGGCCTACGCCGCCGTCCCGGCGGTCACCGCGATGATGGCCGGGCAGCTGCCCGGCGCGGGCATCGACGACATCGTCGAGGCGGCGCTGTCCGGCAACGTCGCGGCGGTCCGCACCTTCGAGGACGCCGGCCTCCACCTCGGCTGGGGGCTCGCGAGCGTGGTCAACCTGCTCAACCCCGGACTCGTCGTCGTCGGCGGCGACATGGCCAGGGCCGGTGAGCTCCTGCTCGAGCCGGCCCGCATCGGCCTGCGCCGGCACGCCCTCGACGCGGTGGCCGCGACCCCGGTCGTCGCCAGCCAGCTCGCCGAGCGCGCCTCGCTGACGGGCGCCGTACTCCTGGCCGCGGAGCGCACCGAGCTCCTCGCGTCCTGAAGCCTCCCCGGGGCGCGCGGGGTAGTCCGGTGCAATCCAGGGCCTCGAGGGCGTCGCGAGCCCTGATCTGCACCGGACTACCCCCTCAGGCGGGGTCCACCACGACCTCGACCTCGAAGCCCTCGGAGCTCTCCAGGTAGAGCGCGGTGTGACCGTCGCCCCCGGCGTGGGGGTAGCGGTCGGCGAACAGCTCGTGCCAGCCGTGCGCCGACGACTCCGCCCGCATCCGGTCGAGCAGGTCCCGGCCCTCGCAGGACAGCGCGACGTGGTTCACCCCGGGCCGCAACCGGTCGTGCGGCTCGTCGACCAGGTCGGCCGAGCGCTCCAGGAAGAGGTAGGTGCCGTCGGGGTGCATCCACGCGGTCATCCCGCTCTCGGCCTCCCAGCCGAGCTCGCCGAGCAGCCACGCCCACTCCCCCTCGGCGGTAGCCGCGTCGCTCACCCAGACGTCCAGGTGGTGGATCGCCCTCATGTCCGGCCCCTCATTCCCACTCGATGGTCCCGGGGGGCTTGGACGTGATGTCGACGGCGACCCGGTTGACCTCGGCCACCTCGTTGGTGATCCGGGTGGAGATCCGCTCGAGCACGTCGTAGGGGATCCGCGCCCAGTCGGCGGTCATGGCGTCCTCGGAGGTCACCGGCCGGAGTACGACGGGATGGCCGTAGGTGCGGCCGTCGCCCTGCACCCCCACGGAGCGGACGTCCGCCAGGAGCACGACCGGGAACTGCCAGATGTCCCGGTCGAGGCCGGCGCGGGTGAGCTCCTCGCGGGCGATGGCGTCGGCCTCCCTCAGGATGTCGAGGCGCTCGCGGGTGACGGCGCCGATGATCCGGATGGCGAGGCCGGGTCCTGGGAAGGGGTGCCGCCAGACGATCTCCGCAGGCAGGCCGAGCTGTTCGCCGACGAGCCGCACCTCGTCCTTGAAGAGGGTGCGCAGCGGCTCGACGAGCTCGAACTCGAGGTCGTCGGGCAGGCCGCCCACGTTGTGGTGGGACTTGATGTTGGAGGTGCCGGCGCCTCCGCCGGACTCGACCACGTCGGGGTAGAGGGTGCCCTGCACCAGGAAGGCGACCTTGTGCCCCTCGCCGTCGGAGCCCAGGTCGGCGCCGGCGAGCACGTCGGCCTCGGCCGCCTCGAACGTGCGGATGAACTCACGCCCGATGATCTTGCGCTTCTGCTCGGGGTCGCTCACCCCGGCGAGCGCATCCAAGAACTGCTTCTCGGCGTCGACGACGTGCAGCTTCACTCCGGTGGCGGCGACGAAGTCGCGCTCGACCTGCTCCGCCTCGCCCTTGCGCAGCAGTCCGTGGTCGACGAAGACGCAGTCGAGCCGGTCGCCGATGGCCCGCTGTACGACGGCGGCCGCGACCGCCGAGTCCACGCCGCCGGAGAGCCCGCAGATCGCCCGGCCGTGCGGCCCCATCTGCTCGCGGATCCGGTCGATCTGCTCCTCGACGATGTTGACCATGGTCCAGGTCGGGCGGCAGCCGGCGATGTCGTGCAGGAAGTGCTCGAGCACCTTCTGGCCGTGCTCGGTGTGCAGCACCTCGGGGTGCCACTGCACGCCGGCGAGCCGGCGGTCGATGTTCTCGAACGCCGCCACCGGAGTGGTGAGCGTCGACGCCAGCACGTCGAAGCCGGCGGGTGCGGCCTGCACCGAGTCGCCGTGCGACATCCACACGGTGTGCGCGTCGGGGATCTCGGCCAGCAGCGTGCCGGGGGCGGTCACCGTGACCGGGGTGCGGCCGTACTCCCGGGCACCGGAGTGCGCGACGGTGCCGCCGAGACCCTGCGCCATCAGCTGGAACCCGTAGCACATGCCGAAGACCGGGACGCCTGCGTCGAAGATGGTGTTGTCGAGGGCGGGGGCGCCCTCGGCGTACACGCTGGAGGGGCCGCCCGACAGGATGATCGCCGCGGGCCGGCGCTCGAGGATCTCCGCCACGGGCATCGTGTGCGGGACGATCTCGGAGTAGACGCGCGCCTCCCGGACGCGCCGCGCGATCAGCTGGGCGTACTGCGCCCCGAAGTCGACCACCAGGACCAGATCGTGCTCAGCGGGGGCTGTCATGGGCAGCAGCCTAATGCGCTCGACCTCCCGCGCCATTCCCTGACCAGCATGCTGCACACCCGGCTGAGGAGGCCGAAATGCATCAGGGCCCGGCAGGGAGGGAGGCGCCGGGCCCTGACCGCCCGAGCGACTGCTTCGCAGTGCTGGGACGTGCGTCCGGCAGGCGGGAGGGAACTTGTCTCCGGACGCTTCACGGACCCCAACGACCCCCGCGCACCCAGGGTTATGGGCCCGATCGACCTCAATCTGCGGTGGTCTAGCCGGCCGACTTGATGGGCAGCCGCAGCGCCCCCGGCGCCGAGGTGGGTACGGCGGGACGCACCGGCGCGACGGGCGAGATCCGCTCGTACGGCTGCCCCAGCGGCGGGCGCGGGTCCGGCTCCCCCTGGTTGGGCCACAGCGCCATCGCCCGCTCGGCCTGGGCGGTGATCGTCAGCGACGGGTTGACGCCCAGGTTGGCCGAGATCGCCGAGCCGTCGACGACGTGCAGGCCCGGATGCCCGAAGACGCGCTGGTAGGGGTCGATCACTCCGGTCTCCGCGGAGTCGCCGATGGTGCAGCCTCCGATGAAGTGGGCGGTCAACGGACGGTTGAAGGGCTCACCGATCGACCCGCCGGGCTTGCCGCCGATGAGCTCCGCCATCTTGCGCACCACCTGGTTGGCCACCGGGATCCAGGTGGGGTTCGGGACGCCGTGCCCCTGCCGGGAGGTCAGGTAGCGGCGACGCGTGCCCGGAAGTCGCTTGGTGTAGGTGGTGATCGAGTTGTCGATGGTCTGCATGACCAGCGCGATCACGGTGCGCTCCGACCAGTGCCGCAGGTCGTAGAGGTCGCGGACGTTGCGTCGCTCCTTCCACATCTCCCTGAGCCACGTCTGCCAGCGCGGCGTGGGCCCGTCGCCGTCGGTGAGCACGGTCTGCAGCAGGGACATCGCGTTGCTTCCCTTGCCGTAGCGGACCGGTTCGACGTGGGTGTCCTCGTCGGGATGGAAGGACGAGGTGATCGCGACGCCGCGCGAGTAGTCGACGGTGGTGTCCGGCGCGATCGCGCCGAGGATCGACTCCGAGTTGGTGCGGGTCAGCACGCCGAGCCGGTCGCTCAGCCGGGGCAGGTGGTGCTCGTCCCTCATCCGATGCAGGAGCCGCTGGGTGCCGAGCGCGGAGGCCGACACCACCACCTGCTGCGCGGTGATCGTGCGGGTGGCCGTACGCCGACGCAGCTTCGCCTTGGTGAAGCGCACCCCGACGTCGTACCCACCTTCGGGGCGGGGGCGGACCACGGTGACGGTCGTCAGCGGGTGCACGACGGCGCCGTTCTGCTCGGCGAGGTGCAGGTAGTTCTTGACGAGCGTGTTCTTGGCGTTGTGGCGGCAGCCCGTCATGCACTCGCCGCACGCCCGGCACGGGCTGCGGTCGGGGCCGGCGCCGCCGAAGTAGGGGTCGGGGACCGGGCGGTCCGGGCTCTGCCCGGGCCCGCCGAAGAAGACGCCCACAGGCGTGGGGTGGAACGTGTGCCCGACCCCCATGTCGTCGGCGACCTTCTCCATCACCTCGTCCGACGGCGTGCGGAGCGGGTTCTCGACGACGCCCAGCATCCGCTTCGCCTGGTCGTAGTAGGGGACGAGCTCGGCCTTCCAGTCCGTGATGTGCGCCCAGGAGGGGTCGCGGTAGAACGCGTCGAGCGGCTCGTAGAGCGTGTTGGCGTAGACCAGCGACCCCCCGCCAACCCCTGCGCCGGACAGGATCATGCAGTCGCGCAGCATGTCGATGCGCTGGATGCCGTACATGCCGAGAGCGGGCTTGAAGAGGAACCTCTTCCGGTCCCAGGACGTGCCGGGGAGGTCGTCGTCGGCGAACCGCGCCCCGGCCTCGAGCACGCCGACGCGGTAGCCCTTCTCGGTCAGCCGCAGCGCGGCGACGGAGCCGCCGAAGCCCGAGCCGATGACCAGGACGTCGTAGTCGAAGGGCCCTCCGGTCACGCGCGACCCAGCTTCTTCAGCAGCCTCAGGTTGGCGGTCATCACCGTGGCGTAGGCCTGGTCGGACATCCCGAACATCGGCGCGAAGCGCACCAGTCGCTGGGTCGCCACCGCCTGGCTCTCGGTGTAGCGGTGGATGCCCTCGCTGCCCTGGCGCCGGCCGAGGCCCGACTCCCGCATGCCGCCCATCGGCGAGTCCACGGAGCCGAACGTCGCCCCGAACGCCTCGTTGATGTTGACGGTGCCGCACTTGATCTGCCGGGCAACGGCTCGGCCCCGGGCGCCGTCGCGGGTGTAGATCGAGGCGTTCAACCCGTACTGGCCGTCGTTGGCGCGGGCGATCGCGTCGGCCTCGTCGTGGAAGCGGTAGAGGGCGATGACGGGTCCGAACGTCTCGTCGCCGAAGCACGTCATGTCCGGCGTGACGCCCTCCAGGATGGTGGGCTCGAAGAAGTAGGGGCCGAGGTCGGGACGCGCCCGGCCGCCGGCGAGCACCCGGGCGCCCTTCGCGACGGCGTCGTCGACGTGCTTCTGCACGGTCTCGAGCTGGGCGGCCGAGATGAGCGAGCCCATGTCGACGCCCCACTCGAGGCTCGCCCCCAGGGTCATCGCCTCGGTCCGGGCCACGAACCTGTCGACGAACCGGTCGTAGACCTGGTCGGCGACGAACATCCGCTCCATCGACACGCACAGCTGGCCGGCGTTGGAGAAGGAGGCCCGGACGGCCCCTTCGGCGGCCTTCTCGAGGTCGGCGTCGCGCAGCACGAGGAGGGGGTTCTTGCCGCCGAGCTCGAGGGAGCAGCCGATCAGCCGCTCGGCGCACTGCTGGGCGATGAGCCTGCCGGTGGCGGTCGAGCCGGTGAAGCAGACGTAGTCGGAATGCTCGATCATCGGCCCGCCCAGCTCGCGCCCCGGGCCCGCAACGACCTGCCACACGTCGGCGGGGAAGCCGGCCTCCTCGAGGAGCTGGGCGCCGAGCAGCGCCGACAGCATGGTCTGTGCGTCGGGCTTGGCGACGACGGCGTTGCCGGCCATCAGGGCGGGGAGGCCGTCACAGAGCGCCATGGTGAAGGGGTAGTTCCACGGCGAGATGATGCCGACGACGCCCTTGGGGACCCGGTTGACCTCGACCCGGGTGAGTAGGGGGATCACACCGAGCCTGCGGTGTGTGTCGAGGTACTCGTGCGCGGTCCGGGCGTAGTAGCGGGCCGTCAGCGCGACGTGCAGCGGTTCGTCGAAGGCGTGCTTGCGGGCCTTCCCGGACTCCAGCACGATCAGGTCGAGGATCTCGTCCTGCCGGTCGAGCACGAGGTCGTGCAGCCGCAGCAGGCAGCCGGCGCGGTCGTCCAGCGAGGTGCGCGCCCAGGCGACCTGCGCGACCCGGGCCCGCTCGTAGGCCGTGGCCACGTCGTCCGCGCTCGACTGCGGGATGTGGGCCAGCGGCTGACCGGCCAGCGGAGAGCGCACCGGCTCGGTCTGCCCGGTGGTGCTGACGACGCGGCGGGTGAGGTTGTCGACGTACGCCGGCTCCAGGGCGTACGACGCCCGCGGGTCGTGCTCCGGGTCGGCCGGGCCGCCGGCGTGCAGGCCCGGGTGCGGGTTCGAGGCGCTCATGCTGGCGAGCGTAGGTGACGCGCGAAGCGCCAACCACCCTCCGGGAGGTTGACACGACAGATGCGTCTGTCAGGCGTCCGGGACCGCGCTCAGGCCGCGTTCGGCGAGGAAGGCGAACGCCGCCGCGTTGAAGGCCCGCGGGTTGTCGGTGTTGAGCCGCTGGCCTCCATCGACCTGCTCGTAGCGGGCGCCGGCGATGCCGGCGGCCAGCGCGCGGTCGCCCGGACGGCCCGCCCGGTCGGTGCTGCCGTGGACGACCAGGGTCGGCGCCACCACCTGCGGCAGGTCCTCGCGCAGGTCCAGGTCGCGCAGTGCGCGCACGACGGCCATCACCCGCGCCCGGTTGATGCCCTGCGACTGCATCCGCTGGTCACTCACCCGGCCGAGCAGCCGCGGCTGGAGCCAGCCGGCCAGCCCTGACTGGCGCACCTGGCCACCGCTGAGCACCATCCGGTCGACGCGGGCGGCGAACCGGGCGGCCAGCCTGGTCGCGACGACCGCACCCAGCCCGACGGCGACGACGTGCGCACGGCGTACCCCACCGGCGTCGAGACCGGTGACCACCGCCGCCACCGCCGCGTCCACGTCGAAGTCGTGGCTGCCGGCGAGGTCGAGGCCGTGCACCCAGGGTGCGCTCGCGGTCCAGCCCTGCGGCAGCGCGACGACCTGCTCCTGCCAGGACTGGGGGGTCTGGCCGAGACCGTGGAGGAAGACGACGTGGTTCATACGGGTCAGACGATGTCCGGGGCCTGCACCCGGGCCTCGTCGGCCTCCTGGTCGGTCAGCTTCAGCTGGCTCTGGCGCTCGGCCTCCACCCGGCGCAGGTAGTGGTCGACCTCCTCAGCCAGGGTCGCGTCGTCCCAGCCCAGCTCGGCGGCCATCAGCGTGGCGGCCTCCTGGGCGACCAGGGTGCCGCGGTCGAACGTCTCGATCGAGATGCGGGTACGCCGCGTCAGCACGTCGTCAAGATGCCGCGCTCCCTCGTGGGTGACCGCGTAGACCACCTCCGCGGCGAGGTACTCGTCGGCCTGCCTCAGCGGCAGCCCGAGCTCGGGACGGTGGGCGATCAGGTCCAGCACCTCGTCGACGAGGCCGCCGTAGCGGCCCAGCAGGTGGTCGACCCGGCCGATGTCCAGGCCCGCCGAGCGGCTCAGCGCGACCCGCTGGTTGGTGCGCGTCTCGAAGCCGTAGGCACCGACGAGGGGCACCCGGTCGGTGATGCTCGGGCGGGCGTCGCCGAAGTCGGCCACGGCCATGCCGACGGCGTCCCTGGCCATCACCCGGTACGTCGTGAGCTTGCCGCCGGCGATGAGCACGAGCCCGGGCGCCGGTGCGGCGACCGTGTGCTCGCGGGAGAGCTTCGTGGTTTCCCCACCGGTCTTGCGCACCGACTTCAGCAGCGGCCGCAGGCCGGCGTAGACGCCCTGGACGTCCTCGTGGTCGAGGGGGTCCTTGAGCAGCGTGTTGACGTGGCCGAGCAGGTAGTCGATGTCCCTGCGGCTGGCCGCCGGGTGGGCGAGGTCGAGGTCCCACGGGGTGTCGGTGGTGCCGATGATCCAGTGCCGGCCCCACGGGATGACGAAGAGCACCGACTTCTCGGTCTTGGTGATGAAGCCGCACTCGGAGCGGATCCGGTCACGCGGCACGACGAGGTGGATGCCCTTGCTGGCGTCGACGTCGAGCGTCGCGTCACCGCCGATGAGCTCCTGCACCTGGTCGGTCCAGACCCCGGCGGCGTTGATGACCGTGCGGGCGCGCACCTCGAAGTCGACGCCGTTCTCGAGGTCCCGGGCGGAGACGCCGACGACCCGGTCGCCCTCCCGCAGGAAGCCGGTGACCTTGGTGCGGGTCGCGACGTGCGCGCCGTTGTTGGCCGCCGTACGAGCCAGCGTCATCACCAGCCGAGCGTCGTCGACCTGGCAGTCGTAGTAGCGGATCGCGCCGTGCAGCTGGTCGGTGCGGATGTCGGGCGCGATGCGCGCGAGCTGCTTGCGGAAGAGGTGCTTGTGCTTCGGCAGGCCCATGTCGTGCCTGCCCGCCCTGGCACCGAGCACAGCCATGCCGTCGTAGAGCATCAGGCCGGCACCGACGTAGGGCCGCTCGTAGGCCTTCTTCAGCGGGTAGAGGAAGGGCACCGGTCGCACCAGGTGCGGCGCGAGGCGTGTCAGCAGCAGGCCGCGCTCCTCGAGCGCCTCCTTGACCAGCGCGAAGTCGAACATCTCGAGGTAGCGCAGGCCGCCGTGCACGAGCTTGCTGGACCGGCTGCTGGTGCCCGACGCGAGATCGCGCTGCTCCACCAGGCCGGTGGACAGGCCGCGGGTCACCGCGTCCAGGGCGGCGCCCGCGCCGACGACACCGCCGCCGACGACCAGCACGTCCAGCTCGGCCCGCGACATCGCCTCGATCGCGGAGGCCCGTGAGGCGGGGTTCAGCGCAATGGGCGTGGTCATGGGTTCATTCAACCAGCGGTGCGGCCAGGGCGAGCGCCGGCGCGACCCCCGACCGGGTGGCGCCGAGCGCCTCACTGACCTCCCACGCGACCTCCACGCAGCGCCGGCCGAGCTCGTCGGCGCGGCGGTCGTCCATCCGGACCGTCGGGACGGACAGGCCCAGGGCACCCACCACGGTGCCGGTGTGGTCGAAGACCGGGGCAGCCACGGCGCGGATGCCCGGCGTGCGCTCGCTGTCGGACCCGGCGTAGCCGCGCTGCCGCGCCAGGGCCAGCTCAGCCGCGAGCCGGTGGGGGTCCGTGATCGTCTGGGCCGTGATCGAGGCGATCGGCACCGCGAGGGCCTGCGTCTGCCGGGCCCACGGGAGCACCGACAAGATGGCCTTGCCGGGGGCGCCGTGCGGGAGCGCGATCGGGGTGCCGATGTCGGTGTAGTGCCGACGCAGCTCCTGCCTCGACTCCACCTGGTCGACCACGACGCGCTCACCCGAGGGCAGCAGCTCGTGCAGCCCGACGGTCTCGTCGACCTCGTCCCGGAGGGCGGTCATGAAGGGCATGGCGGCGTCCTTCAGCGTCGAGGGCACCGCTCCGCTCCTGCCGAGCTGGACCAGCAGCGGTCCCGGCCGGTAGCGACGGTCGGCGGCCTGGGCCAACAACCGGTTGTCCGTCATGGCATGCAGCAGGCGGTGGGTGGTGCTCGTGGACAGGCCGGTCATGCGGGCGATCTCGGAGATGCCGAGAGAGGTGTGCCGGGCGTCGAAGCACCGCAGGATCGCCACCGCCCTGTCGATCGACTGCACCCCGCTGCGGGGGGCTGCCGCAGCAGGCGGCTCGAGAGGCGCGTGGGCAGGGCGGTCTGCGCTGGGGTCCATGTTTTGCCATCGAATCTCTTGACGTGACCCAGACCACATGTCTAGGTTTTCCACATGACGGCATCATATCCCACGATGCGGGAAACCACAACAGCCCTTCCGCTCACCGGCTTCCGCGTCCTCGACCTCACGAGATTCCTGTCCGGCCCCTACTGCACGATGGTCCTGGCCGAGCTCGGCGCCGACGTCATCAAGGTCGAGCAGCCGCACACCGGTGACGACTCCCGGCGGCTCGCCCCGAAGGTCAACGGCGAGAGCTACCCCTTCGCCATGCCGAACCGCAGCAAGCGCTCGGTCTCGCTCGACCTCAAGACCGACCGCGGTCGAGAGCTGTTCCTGCGCCTGGTCGCGGAGGCCGACCTCGTGATCGAGAACTTCCGGCCCGGCGTGGCCGACCGGCTCGGCATCGGGTACGACGACGTCCGCAAGGTCCGCGAGGACATCCTCTACTGCTCGATCAGCGGGTTCGGCCAGACCGGCCCGTACCGCGACCGGCCCGGCTTCGACATCATGGCCCAGGGCACGGTCGGCTTCCTGCGGATGACCGGTCCTCCCGACGGCCGGCCCGCGAAGGTCGGCATCGCCATCAACGACATCGCTGCCGGCGCCACGGCCATCTACTCGATCATGGCGGCCCAGATGGTCCGCACCCAGACCGGGACCGGCCAGTACATGGACATCTCCCTGGTCGACGCCGGGCTGGCCTGGACGGTGTGGGAGTCCGGGGCGTTCTTCGCCTCGGGCGAGGTCCCGCAGCCGACCGGCACCCGGCACCGTCGGTCCACGCCCTACCAGGCCTACCGCACCAGCGACGGGTTCGTCACGATCGGCGCCGCCAACGACCGCCTCTGGGAGCGGCTGGCCACGTCGGCGCTCGAGCGGCCCGAGTGGCTCGAGGACGCCCGCTTCCGCACGCTGCCCGACCGGATGGACCACATCGGCGAGCTCGAGGCGGAGATCGAGGCGATCACGATCACGCGCACCACGGACGAGTGGATCAAGATCATCGACAAGGCGGGCGTGCCGTGCGGGCAGGTGCTCACCTACGACGAGACGCTCAGCGACCCCCACGTGATCGCCCGCGACATGATCGCCGAGGTCGAGCACCCGATCATCGGCCCGATGAGGACGATCGGCCCGCCGACCAAGTTCTCGAACCTCGACTTCAGCGTCCGCGGCCCGGCGCCGTGGCTGGGCCAGCACACGGCCGAGGTCCTCCGCGAGACCGGCCTGACCGACGCCGAGATCGCCACGCTGTTCGACGACGGCGTCCTGTTCGACTCCCACCCCGACCTCGAGAGGGACCCACGATGACCGACCACCTCCTCGTCGAGCACCGCGACTCCGTCGCGACGATCGTGCTCAACCGGCCGGAGAGCCACAACGCCATCAACGTCGCGATGTACGGCGCCCTGCCTGACCTCGTGCGCGGGCTCGACGCTGACCCCGCCGTGAAGGTCATCGTGGTGCGCGGAGCCGGCCGGCACTCCTTCGCGTCCGGCGCCGACATCAGCGAGTTCGAGCAGGAGCGCGGCAGCGCCGAGCGGGCCCGCGGCTACAACGAGAAGGTAGCGGCCGCCGAGCACGCCATCGAGGAGCTGACCAAGCCGACCATCGCCATGGTCCACGGCTACTGCATCGGCGGTGGTGCCGGCCTGGCCCTGGCCTGCGACCTCCGGTTCGCCGACACCGACGCCAGGTTCGCCATCACCCCGGCCAAGCTGGGCCTGGTCTACAGCCTGGAGTCCACCAAGCGCATGGTCGACCTGGTCGGGCCCTCCCGGGCCACGTGGGTGCTCACCTCCGGGCTGCACATCCCGGCGCAGCGTGCCTACGAGCTGGGGCTGTTCGACGAGCTCACCGAGCCCGAGGAGCTGGAGAAGCTGACCTACGAGTTCGCCGACACCGTGGCCGGCCGCGCGCAGCTCAGCGTCCGGGCCGGCAAGGCCATGGTCCGCCGGGTCACCCAGGGACAGGTCCGCGACGACGACGAGACGACGCAGATCCGCAACAGCTCCTTCGACACCGAGGACTACGCGGAGGGCGTGCGCGCCTTCCTCGGCAAGCGGGCTCCCGAGTTCCGGTGGTCCTGATGTCCCACACGACTCCAGCTGCCGTCGACGTCGAGCTCGTCGTCGCGCGCGCGCAGGCTGCCGCCACGGACCCGGCACGCGAGTTCGGGTCGTTCTTCCTGACGAGGTTCCTCGACCTCGACATCGACTACGACGACGACGAGCAGACGTGCACCGTCACGCTGCCGTACGCCGTGCACCTGTGCAATCCGCAAGGCTCGGTGCACGGCGGCGTGATCACCACCGCCATCGACATCTCGATGGGTCACCTGTGCCACCGGTTCCTCTCCACCGCCGTAACGATCGAGATGCAGATGCGCTTCCTCCGCCCGCTCACCGGCACCGGCACCTGCACCGGGCGCGTGATCCGCGCCGGCCGGCGGATCGTCCACCTGGAGTCCCGGATGACCGACGACGACGGCCGACTGGTCGCCATGGGGACCGGCTCGTGGCACCGGCTGGACGTGCCGTCATGAGCTCCCCGCCCTTTGCACGACGCGCGCCCGCGCACCGCAACACCTGCCAGCAACGAGGAGATATGCCATGAAGCCGAACAAGATCGCCGCCCTGGCGACGGTGTCAGTACTCGCCCTGAGCGCCTGTGGAGGCGGCAGCGGATCCTCTGGCGGCGGGGACTACCCGTCCGAGGACATGGAGTGGACCATCGCGTTCGGTCCCGGCGGGGGCAACGACATCATGGCGCGCACGATGGTCGACATCATCCAGAAGTCGGACATGTACCCGGAGAACATCGTGGTGGAGAACCGCGAGGGCGGCAGCGGGGCCACCGGGTGGGGCTACCTGCTCGGCCAGTCCGGCACCGGCTACGGCATCTCCACCACCTCGGGCTCGTTCCTCACGACCCCGCTGCAGGCCGACACGGGCTGGACGCACGAGGACTTCACGCCCGTCGGCCTGCTCGCCGCTGACAACGCCCTGCTCCTCACTGCCGGCGACTCCGGCCTCGACGACTTCGAGTCGTGGGTGGCGCACGCCAAGGAGAAGGGCCGGGTCGTGGTCGGCGGGATCGGCACGATCAACGTCGACTACATCCTCCACCAGCTGATCGCCGACGCGGAGGGGTACGAGATCGAGTACATCCCCTACAACGAGGAGGGCCAGGTGCAGACCTCGCTGCTCTCGGGAGCGCTCGACGCCATGGTCTCCAACCCGGGGTCGATCATGGGCCAGATCGAGGCCGGCGAGATGAACCCGCTGCTGTTCACGGGCCCCGAGCGGCTCGACGACCTGCCGGACGTGCCGACCGGTGAGGAGAAGGGCATCACGGACCTGCCCTCGATGCCGCGCGGGCTGATCCTGCCCCCCGACGCGCCTGCCGAGGCGCAGGAGTGGTGGATCGACACCATGAAGGAGGTCATCGAGACCGACGAGTGGCAGACCTACCTCGACGAGAACCAGCTCGTCGAGGACGTCCGCTGGGGCGATGACTTCACGACGTACCTGGACGACACCACGGCCGCACTCAAGGAGACGCTCACCAGGGTCGGAGCGCTGTGACCACGATGACCGCGCCGGATGCGAGCCGAAGAGCGGAGGGCCCGACGCTGCCGTCCTGGGTCCGCCCCAAGGTGGTCTTCCTCCTCCTGGTCCTGGCGGTCCTCGCGGTCTACAGCGAGATGGCCTTCGAGCTCGAGTGGCGCACCGCCGCCGGCCGCATCGGCCCGGGGTTCTTCCCCCGGGTCGTCGGAGGCCTCGGCATCGTGCTGACCCTGGTGGCGCTCGTCCAGACGGTGCGGGCTCCCGCGGCGACCGACGAGACGGTGCCCCTGGAGGACGAGGTCGGGGACGCCGACCTGGGCCACCACCCGGTGCCTCTGGTGCTGCTGCTGGCCGCCTGCGTGGTCCTGGCCTCGACCCTGGTCGCGCTCGGCGCGATCGTGGCCTCGGCGATCTTCATGGTCGCCGTGCTCACGCTGCTCAACCGGGGGCACCTGGTCTTCAACCTGGTGCTCGGCCTGGGCCTGCCCGTGGCGCTCTACGTGCTGCTCCAGACCCTCCTCAACTCCGGGCTGCCCGAGGGCATCCTGCCCCGGTTCTGATCCTCATCTAGTCGGAGAGCGACCATGGACGTGTTCGACAACCTGGGCCAGGGCATCGCGGCCATCCTCACCGTGCAGAACCTGCTGCTGCTCCTCGCCGGGGTCATCTTGGGCATGGTCGTCGGAGTCATGCCCGGCCTCGGGCCCTCGGCCGGCCTCGCCATCCTGCTCCCCATCACCTTCACCCTCGACCCGACCAGCGCGATCGTCATGCTGGCCGCGGTCTACTACGGGGCGATGTACGGCGGCACGATCACGTCGGTGCTGATCAACACCCCCGGTGAGTCGGCGACGGTGGCCAGCACGTTCGACGGCTACCCGCTGGCCAAGCAGGGCCGGGCGGGGCCGGCACTGGTCATGGCCGCGGTAGCGTCGTTCGTGGCGGGGACCGTCGGCGCGGTGCTGATCAGCGTGGCCGCGCCGCTGACCGCCGCGGTCGCCGCGTCGTTCGGGCCGCCCGAGCTGTTCCTGGTCGTCGTCGCGGGCCTGCTGACGCTCATCGTGATCATCGGCGACAACAAGCTCCTCGGCCTGCTCTCCGCGCTGGTCGGCTTCGCCATCGCTACCGTGGGCATCGACATCGGGACGGGCCAGCAGCGCTACACGTTCGGCTCGGTCGAGCTCATCAACGGCATCGACTTCATCCCGGTCGCCATCGGCCTCTTCGGTGTGGGCGAGATCCTCTACACCCTGTGGCGTGGTGGTCACCTCGAGAAGCTGGGCTACTTCAAGGTCTCGCCGCGCGACCGGGGCTTCTGGCCCAACAGGGCCGACTACCGCGAGTCCGCCGGGCCGATGGCCCGCGGGTCCTTCCTCGGGTTCTTCGTCGGTGCCACGCCCGGCGCGGGCGCCACGGTGGCCTCGCTGATGTCGTACAACCTGGAGAAGTCGATCTCCAAGACTCCCGAGAAGTTCGGCAAGGGCGCGATGCCCGGGCTGGTGGGGCCGGAGGCGGCGAACAACGCCGCGTCGGCCGGCGCGATGGTGCCGCTGCTGACGTTGGGCATCCCCGGCTCGGCCGCGACGGCGGTGCTCATCGGAGGCTTCCTGATGTGGGGGCTGCAGCCCGGTCCGCTGCTGATGGAGCAGAACCCGGAGTTCGCCTGGGGCCTGATCGCCAGCATGTACCTCGGCAACGTGATGCTGCTCCTGGTCAACATCTTCTGCATCCCGGCCTTCGCCAGCATCGCCCGGGTCCCGTTCCGGCTGCTCGCCCCGATCGTCATCGTGGTCTGCGTGCTCGGCACGTTCACGGTCAACGGCAGCATCATCGAGGTCCAGATCATGCTGGCCTGCGGGGTCCTCGGCTTCTTCATGCGGCGCTTCGGCTTCTCGCCCGCCGCGCTGGTCATCGCGCTCGTGCTCGGGCCGATGGCCGAGGAGACCCTGCGGCAGACCCTGCTCATCTCCGACGGCAGCTTCGCGATCTTCGTCGAGCGCTCGACGTCGCTGGTGCTGCTGGTCGTGATCGGGCTGCTGCTCGCGCTGCCGCTCATCTCCCGGCTGATCAAGCAGGCGGCCGCGGCCCAGGTGCGCGAGATCGGCCGGGCCCGGCGGACCCGGGCCCGCCAGCGCCGCCACGACGTACCGGAGACGCCCGGCTCCGACGGCACGGACGACCGCGAGGACGACCGAGTGGAGTCGCCGTGATCCTGCACCTGGTCAGCACCGCAGGAGCAGCGCTCGCGGGAGCGGGGATCGCGACCCTGCTGCGCCTGCCCGCGGCACCTCTCCTCGGGGCCATGGCCGGCGTCGCCCTGCTCGGGCTGTTCTCGACCATGTCGTGGAGCATCCCCTCGACCGGGCGGTGGCTGGTCTACTGCCTGGTCGGGTGGCTGCTCGGTCAGACCATCACCCGCGAGGCGCTGGGGGTCCTGCGCACCGCCGCCGTGCCGATCCTGGTTACGGTGGGCCTATTCCTGCTCTTCGGGATCGTCATGGCCCTCGGGCTGTGGCGGTTCACCGATCTCGACGGACACACCGCCCTGCTCGCGACCGCACCGGGAGGCATCGCCCAGATGGGAGTCTTCTCGGCCGAGGCGAGGGCCAACGTGCCGGTGGTGCTGGCCATCCACCTGCTGCGGGTCACGTCGGTGATCGTGCTGATGAGCGTGGGACTCAAGCTGATGGGAGAACGTCCTTGAGCGCGACGTCGTACGCCGTCGTCGGCGGCGGGATCATCGGGCTGGCCGTCGCGGCCCGGCTCCAGGAGGTCGACCCGGACGCCTCGGTCACCGTCCTGGAGAAGGAGGACACCCTCGCCAGCCACCAGACCGGCCGCAACTCGGGCGTGGTGCACGCCGGCCTCTACTACGAGCCCGGGTCCCTCAAGGCCCGGCTCTGCCGGCGTGGTGTCGGGCTGCTGCGCGACTTCTGCCACGCGCACGACATCGCATACGACGAGATCGGCAAGGTGCTGGTGGCGCTCGACGAGCAGGACCGGTCGCGGCTCGGCGCGATCGAGGACCGTGCGCGTGCCAACGGCGTACCCGGTGTCCGACGCGTCGACGGCGCCGAGCTGCGCGAGATCGAGCCCCACGTGCAGGGAGTCGCCGGGCTGCACTCCCCCACGACGGCCATCGTCGACTTCCCCGGCGTCACCCGCGAGCTCGCCCGTCAGGTCGAGCTGCGCGGCGGCGAGGTGCACTGTGGCGTCACCGTCACCGACGTCGACGCCGACTCCACCGGCGGCGTGGTGCTCCGTGCCCGGACCGCCGACGGCAGCACCCGCGACCAGCGCTTCGACCGGGCGGTGCTGTGTGTCGGGCTGTTCAGCGACCGGCTGGCCGAGCGCGCCGGCGACGACCCTGACCCGAGGATCGTGCCCTTCCGGGGTGAGTACCTGCTGCTGCGGCCCGAGAGGCGCTCGCTGGTCAACGGGCTGGTCTACCCCGTCCCGGACCCGCGGTACCCGTTCCTCGGGGTGCACCTGACCCCTCGCGTGGACGGCGAGGTCATGGTCGGCCCGAACGCCGTCCTCGCGCTGGCCCGCGAGGGCTACCGCTGGGGAAACGTCTCGCTGCGCGACCTGCGTGAGATCGCGGCCTCCCCCGGCTTCCGGAGGTTCGCGCGCAGGCACTGGCGCACCGGCATCACTGAGATGGCCGGCTCACTGAGCCGCCGGCGCTTCGTGGCCGCCGCGCAGCGCTACGTGCCCGAGCTCCGCCTGGATGACGTCGTGCCGGGCCCGAGCGGCATCCGGGCGCAGGCGCTCGACCGGGCCGGCAACCTCGTCGACGACTTCCGGATCAGCATCCGCGGCCCGGTCGTGGCGCTTCGCAACGCGCCGTCGCCGGCCGCCACATCGAGCCTGGCCATCGCCGAGCACCTCGTGGACGCCATGCTCGGCCGCACCGACGACGGAGAAGACGCATGACCCACACCCCTCTCGAGCGCGGCCTGTGGGTCGTCCTGGCCACCCCGTTCGGCACCGACGACGACGTCGACCACGGCTCGCTCCGGCGCCAGGTCCACCTCGCGGAGCAGGTCGGGGCGGCCGGGCTGGTGGCCCTCGGCGTCTTCGGCGAGGCCGCCAGCCTGTCGTCCGCCGAGCACGCCGCGGTGCTCGCCACCGTCACCGCGGCCACCACGCTGCCTGTGGTGGTGGGCCTTCCTGCGCGCACCACCGCGGTCGCCGTCGAGCAGGCGCGCGGCTGCATCGGGGCCGCGACCCGCCCCCTCCGGGGGCTGATGGTGCAGGCTCACTCGCCCCGGCCCGAGCTGCTCATCGAGCACCTGCACGCGATCCACGATGCCACCGGCGCCGACGTGGTGCTCCAGGACTATCCCGTTGTCTCGGGAGTGCACGTCACCCCGGCGGCCCTGCTCGAGACCGTCGCGGCCTGCCCCTTCGTGATCGCGGTCAAGGCGGAGTCCACGCCCACCGCTCCATCGGTGGCCGCGCTCACGGCCGGCACGGCCCTTCCCGTCTTCGGCGGGCTGGGCGGCGTCGGCCTGGTCGACGAGCTGGCCTGCGGTGCCGCCGGCGCGATGACCGGCTTCAGCCACCCGGAGGCGCTGCGCACCGCGTTGACGGCGTACGACGACGGGGGCTTCGCCGCGGCCCGCGCGGCCTGGGCGCCGTGGCTGCCGCTGGCGAACTTCGAGGGCCAGGTGGGCATCGGGCTCGCCCTGCGCAAGGCGATCCTCTACCGCCGCGGCGTACTGGCCACCCGGCGGGTGCGCCCGCCGGCCCCCGGCGTACCCCCGCTCCTGGAGCCGGTCCTGGCCCAGCACCTCTCTACCCTTCCCTCAACACAGGAGGTCTCCTGATGGACCTGGGTCTGACCGACAAGGTCGCCGTCGTCCTCGGCTCGACATCCGGACTCGGCCGGGCCAGCGCCCGGGCCCTGGCCGGCGAAGGCGCGCACGTCGTGGTCGTCGGCAGGCGACAGGAGCTCGTCGACGAGCTCGCTGCCTCCCTGCCCTCGGCCGCGGGCGTGGTGGCGGACGTGACCGATCCCGGTGCGCCAGCGATCATCGCGGATGCGGCACGTTCGGCCTTCGGCAGCATCGACGTGCTGGTCCTCAACGGCGGTGGCCCCGCCCCCGGCACCGCCCCCGACCTCACGGCGGACGGAGCCAGGGCCGCCACCGACCTGTTGCTCACCCCGCACGTCGCCATGGTGGGCGAGGTCCTGCCCGGCATGCGCGAGGCCGGTTGGGGCCGCATCATCGCGATCGGCTCCAGCGGCGTGCAGCAGCCGATCCCGACCCTCACCTCGTCCAACATCGGCCGGGCCGCGCTGGCGGCCTACCTGAAGACGCTCGCCGGCGCCGTCGCCCGCGACGGGGTCACCGTCAACATGGTGCTCCCCGGGCGCATCGACACCGACCGGGTCACCGCCCTGGACCGGGCCGCTGCCGAAGGCAGCAACACCGGCGCCGCCGAGGTCCGGGCCGCCTCGGAGGCGGCCATCCCCGTCGGTCGCTACGGAGACCCTGACGAGTTCGCCGCCGTCGTCACGTTCCTGGCCGGCCGCCCCGCGGCGTACGTCACCGGCGAGCAGGTCCGCTGCGACGGCGGGATGGTCGCGAGCTACTGAGCGACCCGGCACCGACCGGCCCCACCCCCACCTGCGAGGAGCAACCATGAACCTGGCCACCATCGACCACCACGGCCACGGCGTACCCGTCCTGGTCGACCCGACGCGCGGCGTGGTGCGGCTGGACCGGCTCACCGACGATGCACCCGCCGACGTGATGTCGGTGATCGAGGACGAGCGGTACGCCGAGCTCGTGAAGGCGGCCGGCGCGGCCGACGCCGACGCCTTCGAGCCGACCGGGTCGGTGCGGTTCACCGCGCCGTACCGCCGGCCGCACAAGATCTGGGGGATCGGGCTGAACTACGTCGCCCATGCCGCCGACCTGTCCGAGAGCGTCCCTGAGGAGCCCGCGTCCTTCATCAAGGGCGACCACACGATCATCGGCACCGGCGACGCGATCCCCATCCCGCACCAGAGCGAGCGGACCACCGCGGAGGGTGAGCTCGGGCTCGTCATCGGCCGCTACTGCCGCGACGTGAGCGAGGCGGACGCGATGGACTACGTCTTCGGCGTCACGACCGTCCTGGACCAGACCGCCGAGGACATCCTGCAGCGCAACCCGCGCTTCCTCACCCGCTCGAAGAACTTCCCGGGGTTCTTCTCGTTCGGCCCGGAGATCGTGCCGATGGCCACGCTGCTCGAGCGCTTCGACACCATCGGCGACGTGGAGGTGTCGACGGTCGTCAACGGCGACGAGAGCCGCACGAACACCGTTGAGATGATGCGCTACAGCCCGGCGTTCCTGGTCAGCTTCCACAGCGCCGTGATGCCGCTCTACCCGGGCGACGTGATCTCCACCGGCACGCCCGGCGCGATCCACGTGCGGCCGGGGGACATCGCGGAGTGCCGCATCCCGGGGGTGGGCCAGCTGGTCAACCCGGTGGTCGCGGGCTGAGCCGGCTCAGCCGACGACGACCTCGACCCGCTGGAACTCCTTGAGCTCGGTGTAGCCGGTCGTCGCCATCGAGCGCCGCAGCGCCCCGATGAGGTTCATCGTGCCGTCGGCCACCCGGGAGGGTCCGAAGAGGATCTCCTCGAGCGACCCGATCGGGCCGAACTCCACGCGCTCGCCGCGCGGCAGCTCGGCGTGGTGGGCCTCGGCGCCCCAGTGGAAGCCGCGGCCGGGCGCGTCCGTGGCGCGCGCCAGCGGCGAGCCGACCATGACGGCGTCGGCACCGCAGGCGACGGCCTTGGCGATGTCGCCCGAGCGGCCGATGGAGCCGTCGGCGATGACGTGGACGTAGCGCCCGCCCGACTCGTCGAGGTAGTCGCGCCGGGCTGCTGCGACGTCGGCCACTGCGCTCGCCATCGGCACCGCGATGCCCAGGACCGTGCGCGTGGTGTGCGCCGCTCCCCCGCCGAACCCGACGAGTACGCCGGCCGCGCCGGTGCGCATCAGGTGCAGGGCGGCCTGGTAGGTCGCGCAGCCGCCCACGATGACCGGCACGTCGAGCTCGTAGATGAACTCCTTGAGGTTGAGCGGCTCGGCCTGGCTGGAGACGTGCTCGGCCGAGACGGTGGTGCCGCGGATGACGAACATGTCGACGCCGGCGTCGACCACGGCCTTGCCGAACTCCTTGGTCCGCTGCGGGGAGAGCGACCCGGCGACGGTCACGCCGGCCTCCCGCATCTGCTTGAGCCGGGCGGTGATCAGCTCGGGCTTGATCGGCTCGGCGTACATCTCCTGCATGCGCTGGGTGGCGTCACTGCCGTGCAGCCCCGCGACCTCCTCGAGCAGGCCGGACGGGTCGTCGTACCTGGTCCAGAGGCCCTCGAGGTTGAGGACGCCGAGCCCGCCGAGCTTGCCGAAGGCGATCGCCGTCGACGGCGACATCACCGAGTCCATGGGCGCGGCCAGCACCGGCAGCTCGAACCTGTAGGCGTCGATCTGCCAGGCGACGCTCACCTCCTCGGGGTCGCGGGTGCGCCGCGAGGGCACGATCGCGATGTCGTCGAAGGAGTAGGACTGGCGGGCGCGCTTGGCCTTGCCGATCTCGATCTCGGTCACGGCACCACCCTATCCGCGACGGACGGCCCCACCCCGAGGGGTGAGGCCGTCCACGCGGGTGTGCTGCGACGTCAGCGGCCGGAGTAGGCCCAGGCGCTCACGTTGAGGGTGTTCTCCAGCCCGGTGAAGCCCTCGACCGGCGTGTAGGTGTCGGTGAGGAACCGGACGTTGGTGTCGTCGGCGGTGCCTCCGACGTTGTCCGGGCCGACGCCGTACAGGTTGAAGGCGAAGTTGGCGCCGCCGGAGTCCATCATGTTGCCGATCTCGTCGGCGTTGTCGGTGTGGTAGCTGCCGATCGTGTGACCGACCTCGTGGGCGACGACGTTGCCGACCGCGGCCGACACGAACCTCACCCGGTCGCTCGACGCGTTCATGAAGGTGTTGAGCGACGAGATCGGACCGGCCGCGGCGCTCAGCACGTCGAGCAGCACGATCGCCTCGTCCTCGTGCCCGTAGTTGCCCGGGTCGATGTACTGGGCGATGCCGATCGTGCTGATGCCGGTCTCCGCGATCGTGCCGGCGACGTAGATCCGCGACACGTTCTCCTTGCCGATCAGGTCGGCGTTGGTGCGGGCGTTGAGCACCTCGACGTTGACGTCGGGGTTGAGCCCACTGGACTGCAGCTCGGCCTGGAGGTTGGCACGGACGGTGTCGACGACGCGGTTCTCGACCTTGCGCGCGTCGGCCCGGGCGATGCCCCACTTCGGCACGAAGGAGGAGAACGGCGACACGTCGACCACGCCCGAGAGCGAGCCCCAGGTGGCTGCGTTGACGCGCCCCGGGTCGAAGTCGAGGAGCACCGTCTGGGTGCGGGCGGTGCGGTCGAGCTCGGCGCCCGGCCGGTAGCCCTCGACGGTCACGTCGTAGGCGCCCACCGCGCCGGTCACCTCGACGGCGTACCAGCCGGCCTCCTCCGCGACGTAGGCGATGGTCGTGTTGCCGCCGCCGGGCAGAGGGGAGGTGGGCGGGTAGAGCGACGAGGCGTCGGTGCCGACGCCGCCGACGCGCCGCTCACCACTGGGCGTGGTGACCGCGAGTCCGGTGGCGCCCCCGTTGCCGACCGCGCCGACGGTGTCACCCGGGCGCAGGCGCACGGAGTAGAAGTCGGCGTCGACCTGCTGCACGGAGATGGCGAGGTTGTAGGCGCCGTCGTCCGCTCCGCCGAAGCCGCTGCCGGAGTCGAACGGGTCCTCGGGGAGCGGGCCTGCCAGCGAGTAGCCGGCGACCAGGACGTAGTAGGTGCCCGGGGCCTCGGGCGTGTAGCTCAGGTTGCTGGACGTGCCGGTGCCGCTGTCGTCGTCGGCCGCCAGTGCGGTGCCCTCGGCGTCGTAGACGGCGATGATCGTGTCGGTGGTCGCCGCGCTTCCCTCGGTGTTGGCCGTGATGGAGTTCCCGGCAGCGACATCGACCTTGTAGAAGTCGAAGTCGTTGGTGTCGTCGCCGGGAGGGTTGCCGTGCGGGCCGTCGCCGAGCACGGACGTGGTCTTGACCGCCCCTGCGCCGGTGATGCCGGTGGCGGTGGCGAGCGGGATGGAGCCCTGGTCCTCGGCCGTGGTGATCGTGCGCGCGGCGGGGCCGCTCAGGTTGGCGAGCTCGCCGAGGATGCGCACCCGGTTGTTCCGGGAGTTCGCGGTGCCGAACTCGGCGATCGGCTCGGCGTTGGGCGCCGTGTCGTTGGAGCCCGCGCTGCCGGCCGGCTCCTCCTCGTCGTGGACGAACGCCGGCGGCAGAGCCGACGCCGCTGCGGACGCCGCTTCCCTGCGGTTGGCCGAGAGCTTCGCGGAGTCGGCGCGCTGCTCCGCCTTCGCGTGCATCCGCTTGTTCCACGTGAAGTAGTCGGCGTCGGTGACGCTGGGCAGATTGGCCAGGTAGGGGTTCGGGCTGAGCGCGGCTCCCCCTGCCTTGCTGGTTGCCTTGCCGGTTGCTTTGCGGGCGGCCAGGTCGGACGCCTTGGGTGCCACCTGGATGCCGAGGTCTAGGGCGTCCTGCTGTGCCGCAGTGACGCTACCCCCGTCTCCGGCGGCCGCAGTGGACAGTGTTGGAATGGTGAGACTGGCTACGGCGGCGACGCCGACCGCAGCTGCGAAGGTTTTTCGCACGTGGTTCCCTCTCCCGAGATTCGCGGATCGAGACCACCACTCACGCTCGTGACGCGAACAGGGCCCCGAATCCCTGATCTCAGGAAGGTAGGGGGCGGCCGTACTCCTCGTCCAGCCCCCGACCGGAGGACTTCCGGCGCGCCCCGCAGCGATCAGCGACCGGAGTAGTTCGGCGCCTCGACCGTCATCTGCACGTCGTGCGGGTGGCTCTCCTTGAGCGAGGCCGAGGTGATCCGGACGAACCGGCCCTTCTCCTGGAGCTCGGGAACGGTCCGCGCGCCGACGTAGAACATCGACTGGGTCAGCCCCCCGATCAGCTGGTGGGCGACCGCCGCCAGGGGCCCGCGGTAGGCGACCTGGCCCTCCACACCCTCAGGCACGAGGTGGTCGTCGCTGACGACCTCGGCCTGGAAGTACCGGTCCTTGGAGTAGGACTTCTTGCCGCGGCTGCTCATCGCGCCCAAAGAGCCCATGCCGCGGTAGGCCTTGAACTGCTTGCCGCTCACGAACACGACCTCGCCCGGCGACTCCTCGCAGCCGGCGAGCATCGAGCCGATCATGACCGTCTCGGCGCCGGCGGCGATGGCCTTCGCGATGTCACCCGACTGCTGCAGGCCGCCGTCTGCGATCACGGGCACGCCGGCCGGCTTCGCCGCGAGCGATGCCTCGTAGACGGCGGTGATCTGGGGTACGCCGCAGCCGGTCACGACCCGCGTCGTGCAGATGGAGCCGGGACCGAAGCCCACCTTCACGGCGTCGGCGCCCGCGTCGACGAACGCCTGGGCGCCGTCCCGCGTGGCGACGTTTCCGCCGATCACCTGGACGTGGCGGGTCGCCGGGTCGCTCTTGAGTCGCGCGACCATGTCGAGCAGCATCCGCACGTGGCCGTGGGCGGTGTCGGCGACGAGGACGTCCACGCCCGCCTCGATGAGCGTCGTGGCGCGCTCCCACGCGTCACCGAAGTAGCCGATCGCGGCACCCACCATCAGCCGGCCGTCGGCGTCCTTGGACGCGTGCGGGAACTGCTCGGACTTCACGAAGTCCTTGACGGTGATCAGGCCGCCGAGGCGGCCGTCGTCCTCGATGAGGGGAAGGCGCTCGCGCTTGTGCTTGCGCAACAGCAGGGTCGCGTCCTCGCGGGAGATGCCGACCTGGCCGGTGACCAGCGGCATCGGGGTCATCACCTCGTCCACCTTGGTGGTCGCCCACTCCGCGACGGGCGT
Source organism: Nocardioides sp. LHG3406-4 (assembly GCF_049897745.1). Lineage (NCBI taxonomy): Bacteria > Bacillati > Actinomycetota > Actinomycetes > Propionibacteriales > Nocardioidaceae > Nocardioides > Nocardioides sp. LHG3406-4. Next base: position 48,142 of record NZ_JAFCWV010000006.1, on the reverse strand, counting down.
GAACCTCAGGTCGCGGTTGGTGATGATGCCCAGCAGGTGGTTGCCGGCGTCGACGACGGGCAGGCCCGAGACGCGGTACTCGCCGCAGATCCGGTCGAGCTCCTCCAGGGTCGCGTCCGGCCCGATCGTGACGGGGTTGGAGATGATCCCGGTCTGGGTGCGCTTGACGAGGTCGACCTGGTAGGCCTGGTCCTCGAGCGACAGGTTGCGGTGCAGCACGCCGAGACCGCCCTGGCGGGCCATGGCGATGGCCATCCGTGACTCGGTGACCGTGTCCATCGCGGCACTCACCAGAGGCACCCGCAGGCTGATCTCGCGGGTCAGGCGCGACGTGGTGTCGATCTCGGAGGGGTTCAGGTCGGACATGCCGGGCAGCAGCAGCACGTCGTCGTAGGTCAGGCCGAGCGCCGCGAACTTGTCGGGCACACCCTCGTAGTTGACACCGTCAGTCATGGGTCAGCGACGACCTTTCGCGAGCCGGGGAACGAGACCCCATCCTACGTGGGCGTCCGAAGGGAGGAGTGCCGCCCTCGACTGGTGAGCGACCGGGTCCATCCGGTTGTTGGAACGTTCGCACAACGGCGGTTGCGCGAACGTTCCAACACCGGTCCGATCTCTGGTGCGAACGTTCCATCAACGGTCCGATCTCTGGTGCGAACGTTCCATCAACGGTCCGATCTCTGGTGCGAACGTTCCAACAACGCCCGTCGCGCGAACGGTCCAACAAGCGCACAGGCTCCTCGAGAGGCCGGTCAGAGCGACTCGGTCGGCTTGATCGGCTCCGGTGCCTTCGCCGGGACCGGCCTCGGCCCGGTGCGCAGGTGCCACACCCAGCAGAGCATTCCGCCGAGCACCAGCACCGTCGACCCGAGGGCCAGGGTCAGCACCGAGTGCGTGACCCACGGCGTCACGACCGCGGCAGTGATGCCGTTGAGCAGCAGCGCGAAGAACGTGAACATCGACACCGAGGCGCCACGGGAGCGCGGAAACATGTCGAGCAGCACCAGCTGCAGGGTGGGGTACGCCGCGGCGGTACCGACCGCGATCAGCCCAGGTCCGACGACGGCGTACGGCAGCTCGGCCGCCGTCGGCAGCAGCGCCAGCCCGACGTTGAGCAGGGCGGCGCCCGAGGCGAAGAGCAGTGACCACGTCACGAGGCGACGACCCGACACCCGGCCCGCCGCCCGGCCGCTGACCCACGCGCCCAGCATCACCCCGGAGATCATCGGCAGGAAGAACACCCAGAAGTCGAGCTCGCCCTTCCCGAGCAGGTCGACGACGAAGATCGGTGCCGAGCCGATGTAGATGAACTGGCCCGCGAAGCTGAGGGCGGCAGCCCACGCGACCCGGTGGAAGCGCAGGTCGCGCGACACCTCACCGAGGCTGGCGAGCAGCGACCCGACGGCCAGCGGCGTACGACGCTCCTTCGGGTGGGTCTCCGGCAGGAAGACCGCCACCAGGGCGACCAGGAGCAGTCCCACGACGGCGAGGAACCAGAAGATCACCGGCCATGGTCCGGCCTGCAAGAGGAAGCCGCCGACGATCGGTGCGATCGCCGGCGCTGCCCCGAAGATCATCATCACCCGGCTCATCAGCCGCTGGGCCTGGGGTCCGTCGAAGACGTCGCGGATCACGGTACGGCTCACGATGACCCCGCCGCCTGCGCTGAGGCCCTGGAGGACGCGGAACGTCAGCAGCATCGGCAACGACGTCGAGAAGGCGCAGCCGATCGACGCGACCGCGAACACCGCGCACCCGCCCAGGATCACCGGACGCCGGCCGATCGCGTCGGAGAGCGGGCCGTGGAAGGGGCTCATCAGGCCGAACGACAGCAGGTAGGCGCTCACCACGAGCTGCATCTGGTCGGTGCTGACGTCGAGGTCGGCGCCCATCCTCTTGAACGCCGGGAACGGCGTGTCGATGCTGAACGGGCCGAGCATGGACAGCCCTGCGAGCAGCAGCGGAACCACGAGCATGGCGGTCTTCGGGGACATCCGGGACCGGCCCGCGAACGACACGACTGGCTGCGAGGGCACGCTCCACCCTCGCAGACCGTCAGCGCATTGAGGACTTCAGGTCGCGCACCAGCACTCGCACGGTCAGGACATCGGCGGCCATCCGGATCCGGCCCCGCAGCCCGGCGGCCAGCACCATGGGCAGTGCCGCCTGGTTGTCGGCGTTGGTCGTGAGGACCAGCTCGCCGATGCCGCGGGAGCCCGCCAGTCGGACGGCCTCGACCAGCAGCCGGGTGCCAACGCCCCGACGCCGCCATGCCGGGTCGACCCGCAGGTAGAGCGGGCGGACCCCGGGCTCGCCCCCCTCCGGCCGCAGGGTCGCGAGGCCGACCACGGTGCCCTCGACCATCGCCTCGACGGTCTCACCCAGCACGGTGTACGACGGCACCTGGCCGCCGCCGATCCGGCGGCCCGGCGGCGGGCTGTCGGCCCTCAGGCGGGCCAGGACGTCGCTGACGAGGTCGGCCATCGAAGCCGCTCGCGCATGCTCGGTGGCTGTGAACGGCGCGGTCCGGCGTACCTGCACCGAGACTTCGCCCACAGCCATCTCGATGACGTCCTGGACGGGCGCGTAGTCGCCCGGCACTGGATCCGCCTCGGCGTCGAAGAGCCCAGCCACCACTTCCGGGAAGCTCGCCGGCTGGGCCAGGACCGTGCGCGCCGCCTGCACGTAGCGGGTCGGCTGGTCGACGAGCGCCGACTCCGTGCAGCGGGCGGCGCTCACCGCGCGCCCCCCGGACGCCTCGACCAGCGCCGCGAGATCTGGCAGCCCCCAGTCCTCCGGCGTGCCCAGCACGAGCTCGTCGGTGACCCGCTCGACGCCGGGGAAGATCTGGAGGCCGAGGATGTTGACTCCGGCCTCACCGCAGTGCAGGGCGAGCGCCGCGAGGGCGCCTGGCCGGTCGGGCAGGGTGGTGCGGACGCGCCAGAGCATGGCTGCTCCTCCGATGGATGTCATGGTGCCGTGGAGCCACAGCCTCCCCCGCTCGCGTTGCGTGACGACGGCGTGCGTGTTTCGGCGTTGCTACGAGCGTCGCTGGGTAGCCTCGGTCCATGAGCGGCGTGGTCGACCGGATCGACCGGTTCCAGGAGCGGCATCCGCTCGTGTCGTTCCCCCTCGCGGTCGTCTACAAGTTCTTCGACGACCAGGGCAACTACCTCGCCGCGATCCTCACCTACTACGCGTTCGTGGCGATCTTCCCGCTGATGCTGCTCGGTACGTCGATCCTGGGCTTCATCCTCGAGGGCAGGCCGGGCTGGCAGGAGGACATCCTCAACTCCGCGCTCAGCCAGTTCCCGATCATCGGCGAGGAGCTGGGCAGGCCCGAGGGGCTGAGCGGGTCGGTCGGGGGTGTCGCGGTCGGCGCCCTCGCGGCCCTGTACGGCGCCCTTGGCCTGGGGCAGGCGGTGCAGAACAGCATGCACGTGGTCTGGTCGGTGCCGCGCAACAGCCGTCCCAACCCGATCTACGCGCGGGTCAAGAGCCTGCTGCTCATCATGACCGCCGGCGCGTCGCTCCTCGCGGTCACCGTCGTGTCGGCGATCGCCAGCACCACGGAGGCCTTCAACGAGTGGCTGAACACCTCGGTGAAGTGGCTGCTCCCGGTGGTCACGGTGCTGGTGATCGGCTGCGGCCTCACCACCCTGTTCCGCTTCGCGGCAACCGGCCAGCACAGCCTGCGCCGGGCCGCGCCCGGCGGCTTCACCCTGGCCGTCCTGTGGCAGCTGCTGCAGTACATCGGTGCGGCGTACGTCGCTGCCGTGCTCGTGGGCACCAGCTCGATGACGAAGATCTTCGGACTCGTGCTCGGCCTGGTCGGGTTCCTCTACATCGGCTCGGTGATGGCCGTGCTGGCCATGGAGGTCAACGTGGTGATCGCCCGGCGGCTCTACCCGCGGGCGCTGCTGACCCCGTTCACCGACAACGTGCGGCTGACGGGCGCAGACCGCCGGGCCTACACGGGCTACGCCCAGATGCAGCGGCACAAGGGGTTCGAGACGGTCGAGGTCGTGTTCGCCGACCGCAGCGCCGAGCCCGACGAGCGCGGCCCCCACGACGGTCCCGACCCGGCGCGCGCCCAGCCCGACCGGCCACCGGCGAAGGCCGGGCCGGAGGACTGACGCCGGCGCCCACCCCTCCCGCATCCTGGGTTCATGCGGGGGCACGGACCGGCCACGGCAGGGCAGGGCGGGACGTCCGGTGCGCGGCGGAGGGTCGACGAGCGCCGGCCCCGCCGGTGCGGCGCCGGCACGGTCGTGGTGCTCGCCGCACTCACCGCCGTGCTCGGCCGGTTCCTGGGCCTGCTCTTCCCCTCCGGGGGTGACGAGGCCGGCTTCACGCTGGTCGCCCGCGCGTGGGACCCGCGGCCGGACAGCCTCTACGGGCCCTACTGGGTCGACCGGCCGCCGCCGCTGATCGCCCTGTTCAAGCTGTCGGACCAGCTCGGCGGGCCGTTCCTCATCCGCGCGGTGGCCGCCGCCGGCTGCCTGATGGCCGTGCTCGCAGCGGCGGCGGCGGCCCGCGCCGTCCTCCGACACATGGGCGTCAGCGACGAGGGCCGGGTCGCGCGTGCAGGCGCCTGGTGCGCCGTCCTCGCGGCCGCCCTCACCTCGAGCGGGATGATCGACCCCGTCTCGGCGAAGGGCGAGATCCTGGGGATCCCGCTGGTGCTGGTGAGTCTCTGGCTCTCGCTGACGGCCGTGGCCCGGCCCCGGCCCGACGCGGCCGCGCTGGCCATCGCCTGTGGTGCGGGCCTGACGGCCGCCGGCGCCCTCGGCGCCAAGCAGAACCTGGTCGCGGGTCTGGTCTTCGGTGCGGCCCTGCTGACCGGCTCGGTGCTCGACCGCCGGATCGGGGTCGGGCACGGCCTGCGCCTGGCCGCTGCCGCGCTCGTAGGGGCGGCCGTCCCGGTCATCGCCACCGCCGGGTGGGCGGTCGCCTCCGGCGTCCGCCTCGAGACTCTCTGGTACGCGACGTACGGGTTCCGCGCGGATGCCGCGGCCGCCATCGCGCTGGGCGGCCCCGGTGCGCCGGCGGCGCGAGCCCTGCTGCTCGTCGCGGTCTTCGTCGCGACCGGCGGCGGCTTCGTGCTCCTGCTGATGCTGGTCCAGGCGCGACGGATTCTCGGCCGGCACCGGGTCCTGTCGGTCTCGGCCGCCCTCGTCGTCGGCACGGACGTGGTCGGCCTGCTGCTCGGGGGCAGCTTCTGGCGGTCCTACCTGTTCGTCTTCGTGCCCGGTCTCGTGCTGGCCGCTGCGATGCTGCTGGCCCTCGACGGAGGTCCGGCACGCGCGATGCGCCGCCTGGTGGTCGTGGCCGCGGCGTCCACCGTGGTCTCCCTGACGGTCGGGGCGGTGCTGATCCGCGTCGGCGCCCTGGTGCCCGGTGAGGTCCGCACCGGCGAGGCGATCGCCCGGGCGTCGGAGCCGGGCGACACCATCGTCTCGTACGGCGGCCGGCCCAGCCTCGTGCTCGCCAGCGGGCTGCGGTCGCCGTACCGGCACCTGTGGAGCCTGCCGATGCGCACGCTCGACCCGGGCCTGAAGGACCTGCGAGCCCTGCTCGCCGGCCCGGACGCCCCCACCTGGCTGGTGCTCTGGGTGCCGACATCCGCCTGGCACGACACGGGGAGGCCGCTGGAGCCGGTCGTCGAGCAGCGCTACGAGCTGCACGGCCTCGGCTGCTGGGACCGCCCGGTCTACCTGCTGAAGGCTGCGGAGCGACCCGCGCTGGAGCCGAGATGCGACTGACCCGCCCGGTCGCCCGGGCGGGTCAGTCAGAGCTGGTGCAGCTGGTGCAGAGGGTCAGTGACCGTGCCCGTGGCCGTGTCCGGCCGCCGGCTCGGGCTCTTCCTCGGGCTTGTCGGCGATCAGCGTCTCGGTCGTGAGCAGCATGCCCGCGATCGAGGTGGCGTTGACGAGCGCCGAGCGGGTGACCTTGACCGGGTCGAGAACACCCTGGGCGACCAGGTCGCCGTACTCCTCGGTGGCGGCGTTGTAGCCGTTGCCGACACCGAGCTCGCGCACCTTGGTGGTCACGACGTAGCCGTTGACGCCGCCGTTCTCGGCGATCCAGCGCAGCGGCTCGTCGGCAGACTTGCGCACGATGCGCACGCCGACGGCCTCGTCACCGGTGAGGCCGAGGTCGCCCTCGAGCACGCTGACGGCGTGGATGAGCGCGGAGCCACCGCCGGGGACGATGCCCTCCTCGATCGCGGCGCGCGTCGCGGAGACGGCGTCCTCGATGCGGTGCTTCTTCTCCTTGAGCTCCACCTCGGTGGCGGCGCCGACCTTGATCACGCACACGCCGCCGGCCAGCTTCGCGAGGCGCTCCTGGAGCTTCTCGCGGTCCCAGTCGGAGTCGGTGGACTCGATCTCGCCCTTGATCTGGTTGACCCGGCCCTCGACGGCGGCCGGGTCACCCGAGCCGTCGACGATCGTGGTGTTGTCCTTGGTGATGACAACGCGGCGGGCCTGGCCCAGCACCTCGAGGCCGACCTGGTCGAGCTTGAGACCGATCTCGGGGGCCACGACCTGCGCGCCGGTGAGGGTCGCGATGTCCTCCATCATGGCCTTGCGCCGGTCACCGAACGCCGGGCTCTTGACCGCGACGGCGTTGAACGTGCCGCGGATCTTGTTGACGACCAGCGTCGACAGGGCCTCGCCGTCGACGTCCTCGGCCAGGATGAACAGCGGCTTGCCGGCCGAGATGACCTTCTCGAGCAGCGGCAGCAGGTCGGCCACGGCCGAGATCTTGCCCTGGTGCAGCAGGATGTAGGGGTCGTCGAGGACGGCCTCCATCCGCTCGGGGTCGGAGACGAAGTACGCCGAGATGTAGCCCTTGTCGAACTGCATGCCCTCGGTGAACTCCAGCTCGGTGCCCATGGTGTTGGACTCCTCGACGGTGATCACGCCGTCCTTGCCGACCTTGTCGAAGGCCTCGGCGAGCAGCTCGCCGATGATGCTGTCGCGGCTCGAGATGGTGGCGACCGAGGACATGTCCTCCTTCGAGTCCACCTCCCGGGCAGCCTCGCGCAGCGCGTCGCCCACGGCCTCGGCCGCGGCGTCCATGCCGCGCTTGAGCCCCATCGGGTTGGAGCCGGCGGCCACGGCGCGCAGGCCCTCGTGCACCATCGCCTGGGCGAGCACGGTGGCCGTGGTGGTGCCGTCACCGGCGACGTCGTTGGTCTTGGTGGCGACCTCCTTGGTCAGCTGGGCGCCGAGGTTCTCGAACGGGTCGTCCAGCTCGATCTCGCGGGCCACGGTGACGCCGTCGTTGGTGATCGTGGGGGCGCCCCACTTCTTGTCCAGGACGACGTAGCGACCCTTGGGGCCGAGCGTCACCTTGACGGCGTTGGCGAGGGCGTCGACGCCGCGCTCGAGGGCACGGCGGGCGTTCTCGTCGAACTCCAGGATCTTGGGCATGCATGCTCCTTAAAAGAGTCATCGCCCGAAGACGTCATACGGAGCGAGGAACCGTGGGCTCCATCCGTATGACGTCCCGGGCGATGCGGGAATCAGGAAACGACGGCGAGGACGTCGCGGGCGGAGAGGATGAGGTACTCGTCACCGGCGTACTTGACCTCGGTGCCGCCGTACTTGCTGTAGATGACCTTGTCACCCACGGCGACGTCGAGCGGGACGCGGTTGCCGTTGTCGTCGATGCGCCCGGGACCGATCGCCAGGACCTCGCCCTCCTGGGGCTTCTCCTTGGCGGTGTCCGGGATGACCAGGCCCGAGGCCGTGGTCTGCTCGGCGTCGAGGGGCTTGACGACGATCCGGTCCTCGAGGGGCTTGATGTTGACCGACACGATGTCGACCTCCACTTTCTTGTGCCCTACGCATTGCAGGGTGGCTTCTGGGACGGAACGGGAGCCGGAGCTCCCGGGACGTTCGAGCCTGCGGATGACGGACGCCGTCGCGGGGGTCGTACGTCGTCGCAAGCGCTGGCACCCTCGGGGCGAGAGTGCCAGATCAGACGTTAGCACTCGCCTCCGCTGAGTGCCAGCGGGGTCCCTGCGAGGATGCGTGCATGGACGTCGACACCTTCGCCTGGCTGCTCACCGACCCCGGGCAGCAGGTGCTGGAGCGCGCCACGGAGGCCTACGTCGACGCCGACGCCGACCCCGTGCGGGCCGCGGCAGCGGTCCGCAGGCTGGAGCCTGACCCCGACCGCGCCAGTGCCGCGCTCACCCAGGTCCAGCTCCGGGCCCGGGCGGTCGCGAAGTTCGGCGACGACGCCGTGCGCATGTACTTCACACCCGAGGCGCTCGAGCAGGCGACCCGGCCCCGCGTCGCCGCCCACCGGGCCGCCCGGCTGGTCGCGGCCGAGGCCGGCACCGTCCTCGACCTCGGCTGCGGCATCGGCGGCGACCTGGTCGCCTTCGCCCGCGCCGGGCTGACCGCGGCAGGAGTCGACCTCGACCCGGTGCGGGTCGCGGTGGCCCGGGCCAACCTCGCGGCCCTGGGGCTCGGCGGCGCGGTGCAGGTCGCCGACGCGACCACGCTGGCGGTCGACGGCTTCGGCGCGGTCTTCGCCGACCCCGCTCGTCGCGGGGCGCGCGGCCGCGTCTTCGACGCCGAGGGCTGGACCCCACCGTGGCCCTTCGTGACGGACCTGCTGAGGGGCCGCGCGGTGGTCAAGGTCGCGCCGGGGATCCCCCACGACCTGGTGCCCGACGGCGTCGAGGCCGAGTGGGTCAGTGAGCGCGGCGAGGTCAAGGAGGCCGCGCTCTGGTCGCCGACCCTGGCCACGACCGCCCACCGCGCCACCGTCATCGCTTCCGGCGGACTCGCCTCGGTCACCACCGAGGACGATCCGTACGCCGGCCGGCCGAGGCCCGTGCGCGGCATCGGCGAGTTCCTCTACGAGCCCGACGGGGCGGTGATCCGGGCCGGCCTCGTCACCGCTGTCGCGGCCGGCGTCGACGGTGGGCTGCTCGACGAGAAGATCGCCTACGTGACCTCTGACGCGTCCTACCGCACGCCCTTCGCGACGTCGTACCGGGTGCTGGAGGAGCTGCCCTTCCGCGAGAAGCCGCTGCGGGCGGCGCTGCGCGAGCGCGGCGTCGGCAGCCTCACCATCAAGAAGCGCGGGGTCGACATCGTGCCCGAGGAGCTGCGCAAGCGCCTGGCGCTCAGGGGCGACCAGACCGCCACGCTGGTGCTCACCCGGGTGGCGGGGCAGGGCACCGCACTGCTCGTGCAGCCGTTCTGACCTCTCCTCGCAACCGCCTGCGGCGATCGGGGAACGCACCTACAGTCCTCGACATGACGCGACCGAGCATGCCCGCAAGCAGGCGCGTGCTGACGCGCGCCGCCCTCGTCGCAGGAGCTGTCCTGGTGCTGGCTGTCCCGGCCCTGGCGCACGCCATCGCCACGCCGGCCACGCCGCCGGCGTCGGAGTCCGCGATGAAAGTGCGGACCCAGCCCAGCAACGCCTCGGCGTACGCCAGCCGCACGGTCGCGAACCCGCTCGCCGGCCGGACGTGGGGCATCGGCGACCTCGACCGGACCATCGAGGCCTACAACGCTGCCAGCGGTGCCGACCGCGACCTGCTCGCCAAGATGGCGACCCAGCCCAAGGCCGCGTGGTTCGGCGCATGGAACAGCACCTCCGGTGTCCGCAAGATCGTCGGCCGCTACATCTCCGTCGCCCAGGCCGGCGACCCCGAGGCGCTCGTGCAGCTCTCGGTCTTCCGCATGGTCCCGTGGGAGCAGGAGGCGTGCCGCCGGCTGCCCACGGCAGCTGAGCAGGCCTCCTACCGGGCCTGGATCGACGCCCTCGCCGAGACCATCGGCACCGCCCACGTCGCCGTGGTGATGCAGCCGGACGGCCCGTTCGTCCTGTGCGCACCGAAGGGCTCGAAGCTGCCCGGCCAGCTCATCAGCTACGGCACCCGCGTCCTCAGCGCCCTGCCCAACACCAGCGTCTACGTCGAGGTCGGAGCAGCGGACTGGCCGATGGACGACCCGAAGAAGGCGGCGAAGATCGCGGTGCGCGGCGGCGTGGAGTACGCCCGGGGCATCGCCCTCAACGGCACCCACTACGACAGCACCGAGCGCCAGGTCGTCTTCGGGGCGCAGGTCTCGCAGCTGTTGGCCAAGCGCGGGATGCCGGGCAAGACGGTGGTCGTCAACACCACCCAGAACGGTCGCGGCTTCAAGGCCGGGGAGTACCACAAGAAGTACCAGCGCAAGGACACCTGCAACCTCGCCAAGGCCACCGGCACCTGCTACGACCACGCCCCGGTCTGCAAGACCGCCACGCAGCGGGTCTGCGTGACCCTGGGCATCCCGCCGACCACCGACGTCGCCAACCCGGCGTGGGGGCTCTCGGCGAAGGCGAACGCCCTGGCCCAGCAGTACGTCGACGGCTACCTGTGGTTCGGTCGGCCGTGGCTCTTCATGCAGAACCAGCCCTTCCAGCTCGACCGGGCCCTCGACCTCGCCCGCAGCACGGCGTACTGACTCACTGACAGCCGCGGCGCGGCGCCCCGGGGACCACGACGGGCAGCCGGCCGGTTGCGGGAGCCTTGCCGAGCAGCACGTCGACCAGTGCCGACATGGCGCCGGGAGTCTCGCCGTACGTCGCGATCCGGACGCCCGCGCTGACCTGGCCCAGGACGTAGGGCGCGTCGGTGGCGATCACGATCGGCGCCGACGAGGCGGCTCCGCGGTACCCGGTGAACGCCATCGGCGTGCCGTGGTAGACGGGCGTGGGCTCGAGCCTGCGCCACCTGCGCAGCTTCTTCTTCTTGCGCTTGGGCGGCTTGGGCGGCTTCTCGTAGGTGATCCTGCCCAGCGCGAGCCCGGCCTGCCGGGCCGCGGTGCGGAAGTTGGCGACCGCGACCGGGCTGCCCACCGGCACCACCGCACCGGCGAGCAGCGGCCCGCCGCACGGTCCGGCGACCGACGTGACGGCAGCGGCCGAGAGGGCGCGGGACGCGGTGGCTCCGGAGCCCGGCTTCGCGCCGCGGGCGGCCGTGGCGCGGTGATGGAGCAGCAGCGCGATCTGCCGCGCCGCGGCCTGCTTCAGCCGATCGAGGGGCAGGCGCTCCTCCCGTACGGCACGCACGATGCCGGCCCGCGCGGCCGCCGGATCGCTGGGCATCAGCAGCACGTCGTTGCCGGCCCGGAGCGCCCTGACCGCGATCTCGGCCGGTGACCGGCCGGCCCGCACCCCGGCCATGTCCAGGGCGTCCGTCACGGCCAAGCCGTCGAAGCCGAGCTCGTCCCTGAGCAGGCCGTCGACCACCTGGTGCGACAGCGAGCTCGGCACCCTGGGATCGACGGCCCGGACGTCGAGGTGGCCGACCATGATGGCCGACGTGCCCGATCGGACGGCGTCGGCGAACGGCACCAGGTCGGTGCTCCGCAGCTTCGCCATCGACCGTTCCTGCACCGGCAGGGTGCGGTGGCTGTCGGCGAGCACCGACCCGTGCCCGGGGAAGTGCTTGAGGACCGGCACGATCCCGCCGGCGACGAACCCCCGGGCCGCCGCCGCCGTCTGCGCCGCGACCAGCGCCGGGTCGGAGCCGGCCGAGCGGGCCCCGATGGTCGGGTCCGCGCGTCCGACGGTGACGTCGGCGTCGGGGCCGAGGTCGACGTTGAAGCCGAGACCCCGCAGCTCGGCGCCGCTCGCGGCGTACGCCGCCTGCGTCAGCGCCTCGTCGCGGGCCGCGCCGGCCGACATGAACGCCGGGAACCTCGTCGCCGTGCCCTTGACCCGTTCGACGGCGCCGCCTTCCTGGTCGACGGCGAGGAACAGCGGCCACGGCCGGTCACCCGCGCGACGCAGGGCGGCGTTGACCTGACGGATCTGGTTGGTGGAGGTGACGTTGTCGGAGAACGCGATCACGCCGCCGAGGTGCAGCCGCCGCACGAGACCGGTCGGGGCGCGGGTGCCGTGCCAGCGGGCCACGATCACCTGGCCGGCGAGGTCGCGCACGCCGAGGTCCTCGACGAAGCCGGCCGCCTCCTCGAGCTCGGCGGGGGTGGGACCCCACCCGGGCACGAGGCCGAGCCGCTCGACCGGGGTCGGCGGTGGCGCTGCAGCACGCCTCGACACGAGAGCTCCGGGCTCGCCCGTGTCGTCGGAGGTGCACCCGCCCAGCAGGCCCGCCACCAGACCCACCGAGGCCAGCAGGCAGGTCAGGGCACGGCGCTCACGCATCGACCCATCGTGCCACCCGTGACCACCCGTCCCGCGACGCGAACGTGCGGTCAGGCGGTCCACCCGTCCGAACGCGCCCGCTCGGCCCCGATGGTGGTGTCGTCCCCGTGACCCGTGTGCACGACGGTCTCGTCCGGCAGCGCGAAGAGCACGGTGCGGATCGACGACTCGATGGTGGGTCGGTCGCTGAAGCTGCGGCCGGTCGCCCCCGGACCACCGTCGAACAGCGTGTCACCGGTGAACACGCAGCCGAGGTCGGGCACGTGGATGCAGACGGCGCCCGGCGCGTGCCCGGGTGTGTGCAGGATGGTCAGGTCGGTGCCCGCCACGGTGATCGTCTGGCCGTCAGCCAGGTCGGCGTCCCACAGCTCGTCGGGGTGGACCATCTCCCACAGCGGCCGGTCGGCGGGGTGCAGCAGGATCGGCGTCCGCGTGCGGTGCCGCAGCGTCGTCGCCTCCCGCACGTGGTCGTCGTGGGCGTGCGTGCAGATGATCGCCTTGATCAGCCGCGCCCCCACGACCTCGACGATGGCGTCGACGTCGTGCGGGGCGTCGATCACGACGCACTCGGTGTCGTCGCCGACGACCCAGATGTTGTTGTCGACGTCGAAGGTCTCCCCGTCGAGCGAGAAGGTGCCGGAGATTGCACCGCGGTCTACGCGCACGACGTTCTTCACAAGATCACCACCGAGCGGAGCACCTCACCGCGGTGCATCTTCTCGAACGCCGTCTCCACCTCGTCGAGCGCGATCTCCTCGCTGACGAACGCGTCGAGGTCGAGCCGGCCCTGCAGGTAGAGGTCGACGAGCATCGGGAAGTCACGCGACGGCAGGCAGTCGCCGTACCAGCTCGACTTCAGCGACCCGCCGCGCCCGAACACGTCGATCAGTGGGATCTCGGGCACGAGCATGTCGGGGGTCGGGACGCCGACGAGTACGACGGTGCCGGCGAGGTCTCGGGCGTAGAACGCCTGCTTCCACGTCTCGGGCCGACCCACCGCGTCGATGACGACGTCGGCGCCGTTGCCGTCGGTGAGAGCCTGGATGGCCTCGACCGGGTCGCCGTCCGTGCTGTTGACCGTGTGCGTGGCCCCCAGCTTGCGCGCCCCCTCGAGCTTGCGGTCGTCGATGTCGACGGCGATCACCTTGCTCGCCCCGGCCAGCACCGAGCCGGCGATCGCGGCCGCGCCGACGCCGCCGCAGCCGATGACGGCGACCGAGTCGCCGCGGCCGACGTTGCCGGTGTTGATGGCGGCGCCCAGTCCGGCCATCACGCCGCATCCGAGCAGCCCCACGGCGGCCGCGCGGGCCGACGGGTCGACCTTCGTGCACTGCCCGGCCGCGACCAGGGTCTTCTCGGCGAAGGAGCCGATGCCGAGGGCCGGCGACAGCTCGGTGCCGTCCTCGAGGGTCATCTTCTGGGTGGCGTTGTGGGTGGCGAAGCAGTACCACGGCTCACCGCGGCTGCATGCCCGGCACTGGCCGCACACCGCCCGCCAGTTGAGGATGACGAAGTCGCCGGGCTGCACGTCGGTGACGTCAGGACCGACCGCCTCGACCACGCCGGCCGCCTCGTGACCGAGGAGGAACGGGAACTCGTCGTTGATGCCGCCCTCGCGGTAGTGGAGGTCGGTGTGGCAGACCCCGCAGGCCTGCACCTTGACCAGCGCCTCACCCGGACCCGGGTCGGGGACGTTGATCGTCTCGACGGTGACCGGTGCGCCCTTGGCGCGGGCGACGACGCCCTTGACCTGCTGCATGCCTGGACCCTCTCGTGCTGCCGAAGTTTTCTGCAACCCACCCTGACAGGCCCGCGTCTTCCCACTGACAGCACCCGGCACGGAGCAGGATGGGAGGCGAGGATGCACACCACCGCCAGAGCGGGGACAGGGACGGGGACAGCCGTGGCCAGTCGCAGCCGCGACGCCGACTTCGCGTCGTACCTCGCCGCCCGCGAGCAGGCACACCTCCGCACGGCGTACGCCCTGACCGGCAACCTGCACGACGCGCAGGACCTCGTGCAGACGGCCCTGGCCAAGCTGTACCTCGCCTGGGACTCCGTGCGCGACCGCGAGTCGCTCGACGGCTACGTGCGCCGGATCATGGTCAACGAGAACACCTCGCTGTGGCGGCGTGCCTGGAAGCGCCGAGAGCACCCCAGCGACGACCTTCCCGACCTGCCGGCCGCCGGCCCCCGGGACCACAGCGACTCGGCACGGCTGTGGACCTTCGTGCAGACCCTGCCGACGCGCCAGCGCGCGGTGGTGGTGCTGCGCTACTACGAGGAGCTCTCGGAGGCCGAGACCGCCGACGTGCTCGGCATCTCCGTCGGCACCGTGAAGTCCCAGACCAGTCGTGCCCTCGCGGCCCTCCGCGAGCGCGCGCCCCAGAGTCTCCGGGAGGAGGACAGATGAGCCACGACGACCTCGGCACCCGCATCGCAGACAGCATTCACGACCATGTGGACCGGCTGCCCGCGGGCCACGTCAGCGTGCACGACGTCCGGCAGCGCGCGAGTCGCATCCGTCGCACTCGTCGGATCGTGACCGTCGTGGCGGCCGCCGCGGCGGCGGCCGTCGTCGTACCCACGGCGCTGTTCGTCTCGTCCCCCGGCGGCGACAAGGCCCCTGGACCGGTGGCGAGCAGCACGCCGACCCCGAGCGTGACCGGGCCGGTCGACGTGACCGTGCCGGCAGAACCCCAGGGTGGCGCTCGGCCCCGCATCGAGGTGAGGGACGGCAGGGACTACCAGCACTTCGTCCGAATCGGCTCGCTGTTCCTGGGCGTGACCACCGAGCACGGCAACCAAGTGCTCCACATCGTCGACGGCAAAAGGCGGACCACCGAGGCCCGGACCGGCGTCGACCACTTCGTCGTCAGCCAGAGCGGCACCACGGCTGCCTGGACCGAGCCCGACGGCTCGGTGTGGACCGCCTGGGACGGCGGCAGGCTCGAGCTCGACCAGCAGGCCGCCGGAGTGACCCCGGCCGCCGTCTTCGGCGACGGCAGCTGCCTGCTGTCGGAGGGCGACGGGTGCACCGTCTACGTCAACACCGGCGAGGGCCCGCCCCGCTTCGTGGCCTCCGACGGCCAGACCGGCATCGTCACCCCCGACACCATCAAGCTCAACGACGTGTCCGGCTACCTCGCTGCCACCCAGACGTCGTACGACGAGGGGCGTGCCTGCAGCAAGGTCTTCGACGTGCCGCAGGCCAAGGTGATGTGGAAGGGCTGCGACTACACACTCCTGCGCTTCTCCCCCGACAGCCGCCACCTGACGGCCACGAACTCCGACAGCGACGGGATGGGCCTCACCTCGGTCACGGTGCTGCGGGCGACGACCGGCGACCCGGTCGTCACCTATCGCGTCGACAACGGGTTCATCGGCGCGCAGGCCTGGGAGGACGACGGCCACCTGCTGCTCGTCCGCTACTCCTACGCGACGGGCCGCTGGGACATCGTGCGCGTCGACCTGTTCGGCACCATGTGGCGGGCGGCGCCGCCGGTGGACGCGGCCGAGGACGAGCGGCCGTACGCGCTCGGCGGCAACCGGTGAGGCGGCGTCACCTCCAAGTGAAGGAGGCCACGACCTCGTCGCGGATCCGCGTCAGCTCCGCCTTGGGCAGTCCGCGCTCGAGGTTCAGGATCAAGGTCACGACGGTGTCGTCGTAGACGGCACCGAACTCCTCCAGGGTGAAGCTCTGGTAGCTGGGTGCGGACGGCTTGCCGACCAGGTGGTAGACCGGGACCCCGGCCAGCTCGGTGTCGGGCAGCCGTCGCACCTCACCCTTGCGACCCCCGCTCGTCGCCGACAGCTTGGCCAGCTCGTCGATGGAGCCCCCGAACGAGTCGCGGGCGGTCAGGGTGATGTTGCCGAAGCCGTCCGGGTCGCGCCCGGTCTCGGCCAACGGCACGAACTGGTCCACCTTCACCCAGCCCTCGGGCAGGTTGACCTGAGCAACGTCCATCTTCAGCAGCGGCCCGGTCGCGGCCGCCGCCGACGGGGTCGGGGTCGGGGTCGCGCTGGGGGTCGGCGTGGCCGATGCCGAGGAGGTCGGCTGCGTCGCCCGCGGCTCGTCGCCGCCACCGCACCCAGCCAGCACCAGAAGGGCCGTCCCGCAGACGGCAGCGAGCGGGACCAGCGTGCTCCGTGCCCCCATGGCACCTCCTCCGAGTAGGCCGCGCCCACCCTACGGAAGCGGGACGAACTTGGTGGCACCGGGCATGTTTGAGACGGTGGCACGGGGGTATGCGCCCTGTCGTAGCGCCGCACCATCGAGCCCAAGGGGTACACGCATCATGTTCATGGCAGAAGTCGGGTCCACGCTGAGCGTCCTGAACGTCCCTGAGGACGTCATCAAGGAGGTCATGACCATGCTCGAGGAGAACGCAGACGCCCTCGAGCAGCGCAAGCTCAACCCCATCGCCGGTGATGCCTTCGGCG
The DNA here is from genome assembly GCF_049897745.1 of Nocardioides sp. LHG3406-4. NCBI lineage: Bacteria > Bacillati > Actinomycetota > Actinomycetes > Propionibacteriales > Nocardioidaceae > Nocardioides > Nocardioides sp. LHG3406-4. The sequence goes on along the minus strand of NZ_JAFCWV010000006.1, from coordinate 31,510 downwards.
CATCGTCGACGGGCAGCCAGCTGGCCTTCGACGCCCGCCTGGCCCAGAAGGTCGCCTCCAAGGAGATCATCGAGATGGTGGCGGGCCTTCGCGGCTACAGCCAGAACATCCAGAAGTTCGCCGACGACGTCAAGGACACCGACGAGTCCAACGCGGCCACGCTGAAGGCATTCGAGGCGGCGACCGAGAAGGTCGCCCAGCCCACCTTCTCCCCTTCGGGGCAGGTCCCGCCGGCGCCCGAGGGAGGCGACAACTGATGTCCGGACCCCAGCGAGCGCGCCTCGACAGCTACATGAACGGTGCCAACGAGGAGACGGTCAACTCGATGGCGACCGACTGGAAGCGGTGCGCCGACATCCTGTTGACGATCAGCACCGCACTCTCCGAGGCGTCCCCGAAGGTCAAGGAGGAGATCGGCGGTCAGACCGGTCCGGCGGTCGACTCCCAGTTCTCCCAGGCGGCCACCGCCATGAACGCGCGGTCGACGCTCCTCAACGAGGGCGCGACCGCCCTCTCCGACGCTGCCCTGGTCATCACGCACGCCAGGCTCGCGAAGGACAAGATGGTCGACATCACTCCTCCGGCCAAGCCGACCAGGACTCCTGGCCCCAGCACGCCGGCCGAGGAGAAGGCCCAGGCGGCCTACGACACCCAGCACGCGCACTACGTGAGCGCCTTCAACGCCCAGGAGGAGCAGGCTGCGAAGTGGGCCGACAAGATGGACACCACGTTCCAGACCGCGATCCCGCCCATGCGCGCGATCAGCGGGTACGTGCCTGACGACGACGACAACAACAACGACAACAACGACGACGGCGGGGGCGGCGGCCACACGCCGGTCGTTCCCCACACCGGCGGCGGCGGCAACGGCGGCGGAAACGGCGGCGGCGGAAACGGCGGCGGCAACGGCGGCGGAAACGGCGGCGGCGGAAACGGCGGCGGCGGCAACGGCGGCGGCGGCAACGGCGGCAACGGCGGCGGCGGCAACGGCGGCGGCGGCAACGGCGGCGGCGGCAACGGCGGCGGCACGACCACCGTCGGCGGCGGCACCCAGTCCGGCGGCGGAAGCGGCGGCGGAAACGGCGGGGGCTTCGGCGGGGGGCTCGGCTCGACGTCGGGAGGCTCCGTGGGCGGCGGCAGCGGCGGCGGACTCAGCGGCGGCTCGGTCGGCGCAGGCGTGGCAGCCGGTGCTGGCGGTGGTCTGGCCGGCGGACTCGCCGGCACCTTGCGCGGCGGCCAGCTGCCCGGGGCCACGTCAGGCTCTGCCGGGTCGGTGCGCCCGATCGGCAGCAGCACCCGCAGCGCCGCGCCAGGCGCGCTCGGCAAGACGGCCGGCACTGTGGGCGCTGGCCGTGGCAGCAGCCTGTCGGGCGCCGGCGGCACGGCTGGCCGCGCGGGTGCGGGCGCCGCACGCAGCGGCGCAGCCGGACGCGGCGGCAGCGCAGGACGCGCCGGAGCAGCAGGCACGGCGGGCGGGCGCGGCTCGGCAGGTGGCCGCGGCGCGGGTGCCGGCCGCGGCGGCGCCGGGACCGGCGGCGCGCAGGGCAAGGGCAAGGGCAAGGACAAGTCCGGGTCCGCTACGGCAGCCGGCATGGAGTTCGAGCAGGACTGGATCGACGACGAGGGTGCCGAGTCCGGCCTGCTGAGCTGAACCCAGCGACATCGACCGTGGTCGTCTGAACCCCGCAGGGGTCAGGCGACCACTGTCGTGATGGGCTGCGAGGAGTCGGCCGGCAGGTCGAGCTCCGACGGCGCTCGGCCCCGGCTCACCAGCTCCGCACCGAGCGCGGCGACCATCGCCCCGTTGTCGGTGCACAGCCCCGGCCGGGGCACCCGAACCCGGATGCCGCGGGCCGAGGCCCGCTCCTCGGCCATGGCGCGCAGCCGGCTGTTCGCGGCCACGCCGCCGCCGATCAGGATGTCCTCGATGCCGTGGGTGACGGCGGCGTCGACCGCCTTGCGCGTGAGCACGTCGCACACGGCCTCCTGGAACGATGCCGCCACGTCATTGACGTCGATCGGCTCCCCCGCCCGCTCCTTCGCCTCGACCCAGCGGGCCACCGCGGTCTTCAACCCGGAGAACGAGAAGTCGAACCGGTGCCGCTCCAGGTCGCGCCGCGAGGAGAGCCCGCGCGGGAAGTCGACGTACGCCGCGTTCCCGCTCACCGCCGCGGCGTCGATGTGCGGGCCACCCGGGAAGGGCAGTCCGAGGAGCCGGGCGACCTTGTCGAAGGCCTCGCCCGCGGCGTCGTCGATCGTGGCGCCCAGAGGTGCGACGCCGACAGTGACGTCCTCGACCTTGAGCAGCGAGGAGTGGCCCCCGGACACCAGCATCGCCAGGCAGGGCTCCGGCAGCGGACCGTGCTCGAGCTGGTCGACGGCCACGTGCGCCGCCAGGTGGTTGACGCCGTAGATCGGCTTGCCCAGTCCCAGCGCGAGAGCCTTGGCGCTGGCGATGCCCACCAGCAGCGCCCCCGCCAGTCCGGGTCCGCTGGTGACGGCCACGGCGTCGATGTCGCGCAGGGCTATCCCTGCCGTCTCGCAGGCCCTCTCGATGGTGGGCACCATCGCCTCGAGGTGGGCACGGCTGGCGACCTCGGGCACCACTCCCCCGAAGCGGGCGTGCTCCTCGACGCTGCTGGCCACGGCGTCCGCGAGCAGGGTGTGCCCGCGCACGATGCCCACCCCGGTCTCGTCGCAGGAGGTCTCGATGCCCAGCACCAACGGCTCGTCACGCATGGACCCATTGTGTCGGACGGCATGATGTGCCGGTGCGCGAGATCGACGGGGACGAGCTGACGGCCACCAGCACGGAGCGGTTCGTCCGCTGGCAGATGAGGCCGGCCAGGGTCACCCGCGCCTGGGTGGCGGCCGGGGCGACGATCGTGGAGCACGCGAGCGAGCGATGGGACGTGCCGCCCGGTTCCAGGGCGTTCACGTGCCTGGGCGAGGCGGAGCCACTCGTGGCCCTGATGCGCGACCTCGCGTCGGCGATCGAGCCGCCGGACCGGCTCTCGGTTCCCGTCGAGGTCGCCGACGCGTCGCCGTGGAGGCAGGACGAGTCGTGGCTCTGGCGCTGGATGTACGCCGACCGGCCCGGCCCGGAGCCCCGCGTCGAGGTGGTCGAGTGCAGCGACCCCGACGAGATCAACGCAGTGCTCGACGCCGGCAATCCCGACGCCTGGGCCCGGCCGGGTGGGGAGGGGCTCCGCTGGCTCGGCATCCGCGACGGCGACGCCCTCGTCGCGGTGGGGGCGGTCCACCGGCAGGCCGGCGGGGCCGGGCTGCTGCAGGCCGTCACGGTGGTCCCCGGGGCGCGGGGACGCGGGCTGGGGCGCGACCTGAGCGCGGGCCTGACCCGCCTGGCCCAGTCGGAGGCGCCGGGCGTGGCGACGTTGGGGGCGTACGCCGACAACGCGCCGGCCGTGGCGACGTACCTCTCGCTCGGCTACGCCAACCCCTACACGTTCCGCTCCGGGCCGGTCAGCCCAGCTCCCGGCTGAGCACCAGGGCGTCGGCCCCGTCGGCGTAGTAGCGGGCCCGCACGTCGATGCGGGCGAAGCCGACCGCGGCGTAGAGCTCCACGGCCGCAGTGTTGGCAGCGCTGACCTCCAGCAGCATGCGCTCGGCACCGGCAGCCTCGGCCTGGTCGATGGCCACGCCCAGGAGCTCTCGCGCCAGGCCGCGACGTCGCTCGGCAGGGGCGACGCCGATACGCATGAGATCGGCCAGCTCGCCGACGACCCGCGTGACGACGTACGCCGCCCCCTCCCCGGCCACCCACACCCGCTCGTGTGCCGAGGTCAGGGTGGACGCGAGCAGCGCCTCGCTCCACGCGTCTGCGGCGAACAGCTCGCGCTCGAGCCCGAGCAGGAGGGCCAGGTCGTCGGGAGTGGCGCGCCGGATCACGACACGCGCTTGCGCGGCGCTCCCGCGACGGCGTCGGGGCGGCGCAGGTACAGCGGCTCGGGGTCGAGCAGCTCGGCGCGCTCGTCGTTGACCACCCGCGCCAGCCAGCCGGCGCCGGGCCGGTCGGGTCCTGCGGGTCGCGGGAAGGAGTCGGGGTAGAGCAGGGCGCCCTCGCCGACCACGGGCACGTCGCTCGCGACGTCGGCCGGGGTGCGCACCTCCGGCCCGGCCAGCCGAACGCCGTCGCCGTCGTAGGAGGCGATGTAGACCTCCTTGCGCCGGGCATCGGTGGCCACCAGGAAGTCGGTCGAGACGGCGCCGGTGTCGACCGCCTCGACGGCCAGCACGTCGAGGGAGCAGACGGCGTAGACGGGGATCTCGAGCACGAAGCCGAGCGTGCGGGCGGTCACCAGGCCGACGCGCAGGCCGGTGAAGGGTCCGGGGCCGGCGCCCACCGCGATGGCGGTGAGGTCCTGGCGGACGATGCCCGCGTCGGCCATCACGGCCTCGATGAGGGGGGCGAGCTGCTCGCCGTGCTTCATGGGCCGCTCGGCCGAGCGCTCAGCCACCACGTCGTCACCGTCGTGGAGGGCGACGGTCACCCGGGGGGTCGCGGTGTCGAAGGCGAGCAGCACGCAGCGACCCTACCTGCGGTGGAGACGGACGACGCGGGGGTCGAGCCCGTCCCGGCTGGTCTCGGCGCCGACCGACCTGCTGATCTCGACCTCGAGCCGGTGCTCGGCCAGCCCCTCGGCCAGCCCGGTGCCCCACTCGACCACGGTGACGGCCCCGTCCAGGCTGGTGTCGAGGTCGAGGTCGTCGAGCTCTTCGAGCCCCCCGATCCGGTAGGCGTCGACGTGCACGAGGCCGGCGCCGCCGACCAGCGACGGGTGCACGCGCGCGATGACGAACGTGGGCGACGTGACCTGGCCGCGCACGCCCAGCCCGGCCCCGAGGCCCTGGGTGAAGGTCGTCTTGCCCGCTCCGAGCTCACCGCTGAGCACCACCAGGTCGCCGGGCACGAGCAACGCGCCCAGCCGCTCCCCCAGCCCGCGCATGGCGTCGGCGTCCGGGACGTCGTACGCCGTGGGGAGCGGGCGCCGCAGCTCGACGTACGGCGTGGCGCGCGAGCAGGTCCGGAAGCCCAGGGACTCCCAGAACCCGATCGTGGCGGGCAGCTCCTCACGGGCGAGCACCGCGAGCTCGGTGAAGCCGGCGCCGGCCTCGTGGGCGGCTGCCACCAGGGCGTGGGCGACGCCGTGGTCCTGGGCGTCGGGGTGCACGCCGACGCGGCGCAGGTAGAGCGTGGGACCGACGGGATCGAGGAGGGCGGCGCCGACGGGCCGGCCGTCGATCTCGGCGAGCAGCCCGCGGGCAGGCGCGAGCGCGGCAGCGAGGGTGGCGGGCTCCTCCGCCAGGGCGTCGGCGGGCGGGTCGAGCACGGGACGCCCGGCGAACGCGGCATGCACCACGGCGTGCACCGCCTCGGCGGCGTCGGGTCCGACGCGGCGTACGTCCGGGCTCACGCGGTGCGTCCGCCGATCAGCTGCCCGGCTGCGTCGAGCAGGTCGTCGAGCTCGGCCGCGACGTCGTCGGGCCGTTCGATGATGACCATGTGGCCGGCGCCCTCGACCTCCAGGAGGCTCGAGCCGTGGATGCGGGCGTGCAGCCGGCGGCTGTGGCCGATGCCGACGATCTTGTCGTCGGTGCCGGCGATGACCGTCGTCGGGACCTGGGCCAGCGCGCCGAGGTGGTCGAAGGAGTCGAGGGTGGCGAAGGCCGGCCAGAAGTCGGCGACCACGGAGAACGGCGTCGCGTCGAGCATGTCGACCACGAAGTCCACATGATCGCGGGGAGCGTCCCGGCCGAAGGCGAAGTCGTCGGTGACCACCTCGGCGAGGTCGCGTCCCCGGCTGCGCAGGAGGTCGACGACCCGGTGGCCGCGGCCGAGGGCCGAGACCGCCCGGCCGACCAGCCGGCCGCTCAGGCCCAGGGGCAGCACCGGGAAGAGGAGGCGGCCGGTGTCGAGCCCGCCGGCGGTCGTCGAGAGGAGGGCGACGCCGACCACCTTGTCGCCGAAGAGCTCGGGGTGGTGCTGGGCGAGGGAGATGACCCCCATGCCGCCCATGGAGTGACCGACCAGGACCACGGGACCCGGGGCCGTGGCCTCGATGACCCGCAGCAGGTCCTCCCCGAGCTGCTCGACCGTGCAGTGGTTCACGGGCGACCGCCCCGAGCGGCCGTGCGAGCGCTGGTCGTAGAAGACGCTGCGTACCCGGCCGCGGTAGGCCGCCCGCTGGTAGTGCCAGCAGTCCAGGTTGAGGGCGTAGCCGTGCGCGAAGACGACCGTGAGCGGCTGCGGGTCAGGCGCCGCGCGGCTGCCGCGGATCGACGGCTCGTCGACCTCGACGTGCAGGTCGGTGCCGTCGTCGGCGACGACGACGAGGGGATCCGAGCGCAGCGAGCCGAACGGGGTGTCCTGGCCCGCGCCGCGGCGGGCGATGACGCGCTGCCGTTGGGCGACGCGCACCGCGGTGCCCGCGACCGCGATGCCGGCCGCACCCGCTGCCGCCCCGAGGATCTTGCCCCTGACGCTCATCCCACCTCCCCTGAATCCACATGCAGCAGCGACATGCGGCCCCCGATGCGCGCGACGATCTCGTAGCTGATGGTCTCGCTGGCCTCCGCCCAGTCCTGCGCCGTCGGCTCCCCCGCCGTACCGGGACCGAAGACCAGCACCTGCTCGCCGGCCTCCGGCAGGTCGCCGTCGAGGTCGACCACGAACTGGTCCATGCAGACCCTCCCACGCACGGGCCGGCGCTTGCCGGCGACCCAGACGTGGGCGCGGTTGCCGGCGTGCCGCGGGATGCCCTCGGCGTACCCCACGGGCACCAGGCCGACGGTGGTGTCGCGGTCGGCGGTCCAGGTGTGCCCGTAGGAGACGCTGTCGCCCGCGCGCAGCGGCTTGACCATCGCGAGCTGCGTCACCACCGACATCGCCGGCACCAGCCCGAGGTCCGGCGTGCGGCCCGGGGCGGGGTCGAGGCCGTACGCCGCGATGCCGCACCGCACCAGGTCGTAGCGTGCGCCCGGTCGCAAGATCGCGGCTGCGGAGTTGGCCAGGTGCCGGAGCTCCGGGCGCAGACCGGCGTCGAAGGCCACGTCGAGCGCCTCGTCGAAGACCTTCTGCTGGGCGTCGCTGGCGGGATGGTCGGGTTCGTCGCTGGTCGCGAAATGCGACCAGATGCCGGTGATGCGCACCAGGCCGGCCGTCTCCAGGCGGCGGGCCTCCTCGACCAGGTCGGGCCACACGGCCGTCGGCGAACCGCCGCGGGACAGCCCGGTGTCGACCTTGAGCTGCACACGGGCGGCGATGCCGGTCCGCTCGGCGGCCGCGGCGATCTCGTCGAGCTCCGCGGCGGAGTACGCCGTCACGTCGAGGTCCTCGCGGAGGGCGGTGTCGTAGTCCTCCCCCGGCACGGTCAGCCAGCACAGCACCCGGCCGGAATCGCCGCCACGGCGCAGCTGCAGTGCCTCGTCGATGGTGGCGACGCCCAGCCACGGGGCCCCGGCCTGACGTGCGGCGTGCGCGACGGGCACCATGCCGTGGCCGTAGCCGTCGGCCTTGACCACGACCATCAGCGCGCTGGGCGCCACGAGCCGGGCCAGCACCTCGACGTTGTGCCGGATCGCGCCGAGCTCGACGCTGATGCTGGCGCGCGGGCGGGTCATGCCGGGGATTCTCCCATTCACGGTCGGAGCCGACGCACCACGTCCGGCAGCGCGGCGGCGACGTCACCCGCCACGATCGGGCCGCCGCCGCTCGCCAGGGTCGCTGCCGCGCCGTGCAGCCACGAGCCGACCGACGCGGCGTCGAACGGGTCCAGACCCGCGGCGAGCAGCGCGCCGATCAGGCCGGCCAGCACGTCACCCGCGCCCGCAGTGGCCAGCCAGGGCACCCCGGTGGTGGTGACGCGGACGCCTCCGCCGGGTGCCGCGACGAGCGTGCGCCGGCCCTTGAGGAGCACGACGGCGGCGTACCGCTCGGCGGCGGCCCGGGCGTGCCGCAGCGGGGAGGCCTCGACCTCACCGCGGTCGACGCCGACCATCCGCGCCAGCTCCCCGGCGTGCGGGGTGAGGACCAGGGCCGACGCGACCGGGCCGGTGACGTGCGCGAGGGCATCGGCGTCGACCACGGTGGGTACGCCGTCGGCCAGAGCCCCGGCCAGCGCGTCCGCCGCGTCGGTGTCGGTGCCGGGGCCGACGACCCACGCCTGGACGCGGCCGCCCCCCACCACCTCGGGGTGAGCGTCGTGCACGCGGGCCGCGGCCTCGTCGGAGCCGACGTACCGGACCATGCCGGCCAGCCCGCTCGCCGCGCCGGCGACGCAGAGCAGGGCGGCGCCGGGGTAGGCGGCGGACCCGGCACGCACCCCGACCACGCCTCGCGTGTACTTGTGGCCGTCGGGCTTCGGCACCGGGAGCAGGCGGCGTACGTCGTGGGGCTGGAGCGCGCTGACCGCGGCGCTGGGGAGATCCAGCCCGAGGTCGACGAGGTGGACGGCACCGCAGGCCGTGGCGGCCGGGTCGACGAGGTGGGCGACCTTGTGGGTGCCGAAGGTGACGGTGAGGTCGGCGCGCACGTGGGAGCCGGGCGTCTCGCCGGTGTCGACGTCGACACCCGAGGGCACGTCGACCGCGACCACGGGGACGTTCCGAACGGCGTCCAGCGCCGCCTGTGCGCCAGGGCTGAGCCCGGGCCGTCCGCCGATGCCCACGACGGCGTCGACGACCACGTCCACCCGCTCCGGGACCTCCGCGACGACCCGCCCGCCCGCAGCCGTGAGCGCCGCCAGGCCTGCGTCGTGTGCCCGGTCGGCCACGAGCAGCGCGTCGACCTGGGCGCCCCGGCGTGCGAGCTGCGCGCCGGCGTAGAGCGCGTCGCCGCCGTTGTCACCCGGACCGACCAGCAGCAGGACGCGACGGCCGTAGGCCCCGCCCAGGTGGTCGACGAGGGCGGCGGCCAGCCCGGCTGCCGCCCGCGCCATCAGCGCTCCGTCGGGCAGCGTCGCCAGCAGTGCCGCCTCCGCGGACCGGACCTGCTCGACGGTGTGGGCGTGGCGCATCCGACCAACCTAGGCCCCGCAGCTGGTTGCCCCGCAGCGCCGTACCGCCCGACAGCCCCATACCGCCCGACAGCGGTGCGCCAGCCACCGTCCCGGGCTTCGAGAACGTGGCTAGGTCACCGCTCCCCCGGGCTCAGGCGGTGGAAGTCGGGCACCTCAGCCGGTCGGGATCTTGAAGACCTGCCCGGGAAAGATCAGGTGGGGATCCTCGATGGCATTGAGCCGGGCGATGTCGAGCGAGTCGACGCCGTAGCGCTCGGCGATGTCACCGAGGGCCTCCCCCGGCTTCACGGTGTGGATGCGTGAGGTGGGCCCCGCCGACTCGTTCACCGCCGGCTCCGCGCCCGGCTCGCTGGTGGTCGGCTCGCTGGTGGTCGGCTCGGGCTCGGCGACCGTCGGCGCCGGGGCGACGTCCTTCTTCCGGGCACCCTTGAGGCTGTCCAGGAAACCCATGCGTCCCCACTCCTGTTCGTCGGTCGACGCCGCACGCTATCTCGCGCGCGAGGGCCGGCGGAAGGCGCTCAGGCCTCGAGGACGACGACGGCCGAGGCGATGCCCGCGTCGTGGGACAAGGACACGTGCACCGAGCCGACACCCAGCTCGGCGGCCCGGGCAGCCACGGTGCCCCGCATCTCGAAGCGGGGCCGGCCGGTCTCCTCGGAGACGATCTCTGCGTCGTGCCAGTCGAGCCCCACGGGCGCGCCGAGCGCCTTGGCCATGGCCTCCTTGGCGGCGAAGCGCGCGGCCAGCGAGGCCAGCGCCCGGGTGGACTCCTCGGGCGTGAAGAGCCGCTCGCGAAGTGCTGGGGTGCGCTCCAGCGAGATGCCGAAGCGCTCGACGTCCACGACGTCGATGCCGATCCCGACGACGGCCACCGCTACTCGACCGTCACGGACTTGGCGAGGTTGCGGGGCTGGTCGACGTCGTGGCCGAGCTGGGTGGCCAGCTCGCAGGCGAAGAGCTGCAGCGGGATCACCGACACCAACGGCTGGAGCAGCACCGGCACCGCAGGCACCGGGATCAGCACGTCGGCGTAGGGGACGATCGACTCGTCCCCCTCCTCGGCGATGCACAGCGTGCGAGCGCCTCGCGCGCGCACCTCCTGGATGCCGCTCAGCATCTTCTCGTGGAGCTGGTCGCGGCCCCGGGGCGGGACGATGCAGAGCACGGGGAGCCCGGGCTCGACCAGCGCGATCGGTCCGTGCTTGAGCTCGCCCGCGGCGAAGCCCTCGGCGTGGAGATAGGCGATCTCCTTGAGCTTGAGGGCACCCTCGAGCGCCACCGGGTAGCCGGCGTGCCGGCCGAGGAAGAGCACGGACTTCGCGTCGACGTACTCGCGGGCGAGCGCGTAGATCGTCTCGTCGGAGTCGAGCACCGTCTGGATGTGCTCGGGCATCTGGTCGAGCTGGTCCATGACCCGGGTGATCTCGTCGCCGTAGCGGGTGCCCTTGACCTGGGCGAGGTAGAGCGCGAGGAGGTAGCAGGCGACCAGCTGGGTCAGGAAGCCCTTGGTCGACGCCACGCCGATCTCGGGGCCGGCGTGGGTGTAGATCACCCCGTCGGACTCGCGCGGGATCGTGGACCCGTTGGTGTTGCAGATCGCGAGCACCTTGGAGCGCTGCACGCGCGCGTGCCGGATCGCCTGCAGGGTGTCGGCCGTCTCGCCCGACTGGCTGATGGCGACGACGAGGGTCGAGTGGGTCAGGATCGGGTCGCGGTAGCGGAACTCGCTGGCCAGCTCGACCTCGACCGGGATCCGGGTCCAGTGCTCGATGGCGTACTTGGCCACCATGCCGGCGTAGAACGACGTCCCGGCGGCGATGATGATGATCTTGTCGATGTCGCGCAGGTCGTCGTCGGAGAGGCGCATCTCGTCGAGCTGCAGCAGGCCGTCGGCGTTGCGGCGGCCCAGCAGCGAGTTGGCCACGGCCTGTGGCTGCTCGTAGATCTCCTTGCGCATGAACCAGTCGTGACCGTCCTTCTCGGCGGCGGTGAGGTCCCAGTCGACGTGGTAGCGGCGGCCCTCGGCCGGCGTGCCGTCGAAGCCGCTGACGCTGACGGCCTCGCGGGTGATCGTGACGACCTGGTCCTGGTCGAGCTCCATCGCCTCCCGGGTGTGCTCGATGAAGGCCGCCACGTCGGAGCCCAGGAAGTTCTCGCCGTCGCCGAGGCCGACGACCAGCGGCGAGTTGCGGCGGCCGGCGACCACGCGGGCGGGGTCCTCGGCGTCGAGGGCGACCAGCGTGAACGCACCCTCCAGACGGCGGCAGACGTTCTGCATGGCGGTGGTCAGGTCCGCGCCCCCCGCGACCTCGATCTCCAGCAGGTGCGCGGCGATCTCGGTGTCGGTCTCCGACAGCATCTCGTGGCCGGCGTCCTCCAGCTCGGTGCGCAGGCTCGCGAAGTTCTCGATGATCCCGTTGTGCACGACGGCCAGCCGGCCGGTGCGGCCCAGGTGCGGGTGGGCGTTGACGTCGTTGGGGGCACCGTGCGTGGCCCAGCGGGTGTGGCCGATGCCCGTAGTCGACTCCGGGAGCGGGGTCTCCTGGATCGCCTTCTCGAGGTTGGCCAGCTTGCCCGCCCGCTTGTCGGAGGCGACCCGCCCCTCATGGGCGAGCGCGATGCCGGCGGAGTCGTAGCCGCGGTACTCCAGGCGTCGCAGACCCTGGATCACGACACCTTCAGCCTGCTTGGCACCGACGTAGCCCACGATTCCGCACATGGGGGCGCAGTCTATTCGGCGCGTCACCCGCCGACGCCATCGGCGAGGCTCCCCGAGCCCGCCACGGTGCGCACTGCAACAATGCCCGCATGTCTGACGCCGCGGGGAGCACCGGCTCCCAGGAGGCCTCGCCGTACGTCGAGCTGGACCGTGCCGCGTGGGCGGCGCTGGCCCGCGAGACCGAGAGCCCCCTCACGCCCGGCGAGGTGAACAGCCTGCGCGGCCTCGGCGACTTCCTGGACCTCAACGAGGTCGAGCAGGTCTACCTGCCCCTGTCGCGGCTGCTCAGCCTGTACGTCGCCGGTGCCGGGCGGCTGCACCGCGAGCAGGAGGAGTTCCTGCACCGCCAGACGCCGCCGCGCACTCCCTTCGTGATCGGGCTGGCCGGCTCGGTGGCGGTCGGCAAGTCGACGACCGCGCGCGTGCTGCAGCAGATGCTCGCCCACTGGCCCGAGCACCCCCACGTCGCGCTGGTGACGACCGACGGCTTCCTGCTGCCCAACGCCGAGCTGGAACGGCGCGGCATCCTGCACCGCAAGGGCTTCCCGGAGTCCTACGACCGCAAGGCGCTGCTGAGGTTCGTCGTCGACATCAAGTCCGGCCGGGACGAGGTCGAGGCCCCGATCTACTCCCACCTCGTCTACGACGTCGTGCCCCACGAGCGCGTCGTGGTCAAGAGCCCCGATATCGTGATCATCGAGGGGCTCAACGTCCTCCAGCCGGCCCGGACCCGCGACGACGGCCGCACCGGCCTGGCGGTGAGCGACTTCTTCGACTTCAGCGTCTACGTCGACGCGGCCACGAGCGACATCCGCAAGTGGTACGTCGACCGGTTCCAGTGGCTGCGCGAGACGGCCTTCCAGGACCCGTCGTCGTACTTCGCGAAGTACGCCGCGCTCACCCCCGAGGAGGCGGTGGCGGAGGCCGGGCGCATCTGGGACACCATCAACGGCCCCAACCTCAACCAGAACGTGCTGCCCACCCGCAGCCGCGCCACGCTGGTGCTGCGCAAGGACGCCGACCACTCGGTGCGCTACGTGCGGCTGCGCAAGCTGTAGGAACATCTCCGGTCCCAGCCCACCACGCAGAGCATGAAGTCGGGCACACGGGGTACCCCCGGGTCTCTCGGGACCACAGGCCAAGGGGGTTGGCCGACACCAGGGGGAACGACATGGGGTTCATGAGCACTGCTGTCGCGCTCGGCAGCGTCGTCATCGCCACGATCACCGTGGCATCCGCTCCAGCCGGGGCCCAGCGGGCCGAGGCTACGGGGCTGTGGTCCAAGAGCTTCGCCGCCCACCAGACCGCGGACGACTGCGGTCCGTGGCGACTCGACGAGAACGACTTCTGTGTCGCCAACGACGCCAGGAACGGACTGGAGGTGGGCGTCAGGTTCCGGACGGCGCGGGAGCTGCGGGTGACCGGTGTCCGCATCTACCGCGCGGACCCCGCCAGCGTGCGGGGCTCGCTGTGGCGCTCCGACGGGACCCTGCTGGCCAGGGGCACCTTCCCGGCGAGCAGCGGCAACGGGTGGGAGGACCTGCGCTTCGCCGACCCGGTCACGGTCACGCCCGGCGAGACGTACGTCGCGTCGTACTTCACGCCCGGCACGAAGTACGCCTTCCGCTACGGGTACTTCGCGGACTCCAGCCGCACGGTCGGGCCGGTCACCGCGCTCCGATCGACGAGCGAGAGCCCGAACGGCATCCACTGCTACGACGACGCCCCGTGCGTCTCCTTCCCGGTGAACGGCTACCGCAGCTCGACCTACTGGGTGACACCGATCTGGCAGGACACCGACGCCGGGCCCACGGAGCCAGGCCCCAACCCGCCCAACGAGCCTCCGACCGACGGGCCCGCAGCGGGGCAGCAGGCGCCCCGGGTCACGTCCTCGTCGCCGGCCGCGGGAGCCGGGCGGGTCAGGACCGGGGCGAAGGTGACCGCGACGTTCTCCAGGCAGGTACGCCGGGGCGACCTGACCCGGGCCACCGTCCGCCTCGCCAGGAAGGGCAGCGCGAAGGCGGTGCCGGCGAGCCTGCGGTACGACGGGGCGCGGCGCCGGGTGGTGATCGACCCGCGGTCGAAGCTGCGTTCCTCGGCGACGTACCGGGTGCGGATCACCAGCGCGGTCCGAGACCTGACGGGCCACCGGCTGGACCAGAACCCGACCCGCGCCGGTCGGCAGGATGCGATCTGGACGTTCCGCACCCGCTGAGCCTCAGAGGGTGAGCTGAGCCTTCACCACGTCGGCGAGCCGGGCGGCGACCGCCTCCGCCTCGTCGAGGGTGGGCGCCTCGACCATCACCCGCACCATCTCCTCGGTGCCTGAGGGACGCAGCAGGACCCGGCCGCGTCCCTGGAGGGCGGCCTCCTCCTCGGCGACTGCCGCGGCGAGGACGGCGTCCTGGTCGGTGCGCGCCTTGTCGATGTCGCGCACGTTGACCAGGACCTGCGGGAGCCGGGTCATCACCCCGGCGAGCTGCTGCAGCGACTGGCCGCTGGTGGCCATCCGCTCCAGGACGTGCAGGGTGGTGAGGATGCCGTCGCCGGTGGTCGCGTGGTCGCTGAGGATGACGTGCCCCGACTGCTCACCGCCCAGGTTGTAGCCGGAGGTCTTCATCGCCTCGAGCACGTAGCGGTCGCCCACGCGCGTCTGCAGGACCTCGACCCCGTGGGCCCTCATCGCCTGCACGAAGCCGAGGTTGCTCATCACCGTGGCGACCACGGTGTTGTCGGCCAGCCTGCCCTGCTCCTTCAGCGAGAGCGCGAGGACCGCGAGGATCTGGTCCCCGTCGACGACGTTGCCCTCGTGGTCGACGGCCAGGCAGCGGTCGGAGTCGCCATCGAGGGCGAACCCGGCATCCGCGCCGTGCTGGAGTACGGCGGCGCGCAGCGGCTCGAGGTGGGTGGACCCGCACCCGTCGTTGATGTTCAGTCCGTCGGGCTCGGCGTGGATCGCGATGACGTTGGCGCCGGCGTCGCGCAGCGCCTGCGGGCCGGCCACGTGGGCGGCGCCCTCGGCGCAGTCGAGCACCACCGTCAGGCCGTCGAGCCGGTGCGAGATCGTGCTGTCCAGGTGCGCCGCGTACTCGTCGATCGCGGGCGCGTGCACCGTCACCCGGCCGACCTTGCCGCCCGTGGGGCGCTGCCAGGGCTCGCCCATGCGCTTCTCGATGGCGATCTCTACGGCGTCGTCGAGCTTGCGACCGCCGCGGGCCAGGAACTTGATGCCGTTGTCGGGCATGGGGTTGTGCGAGGCCGACAGCATGACGCCCAGGTCGGCCCCCAGCGAGCCGGTCAGGAAGGCGACGCCCGGGGTCGGCAGCACGCCCAGCAGGAGTACGTCGACGCCCGCGGACGCGAGCCCGGCCACGACCGCGGCCTCGAGGAACTGCCCGGAGATGCGGGTGTCACGGCCGACGACCGCGAGCGGCCGGTGTCCGGAGAACTCGCCGCGGTCGGCCAGCACATGGGCGGCAGAAACGGAAAGGTCCAGGGCCAGCTCAGCGGTCAGTTGACCGTTGGCCAGGCCCCGGACCCCGTCCGTGCCGAAGAGGCGTGCCATCTGTGCGGCAGCCGCGATCAGCGCTTGCTGAACTGAGGCGCCTTGCGGGCCTTCTTGAGACCGGCCTTCTTGCGCTCGATGACGCGCGCGTCGCGGGTCAGCAGACCGGCCTTCTTGAGGGAAGGACGGTTGGCGTCGGTGTCGATGGAGTTCAGGCAGCGAGCCACGCCGAGGCGCAGGGCACCGGCCTGACCGGTGATGCCGCCGCCATGGATCCGGGCGATGACGTCGAAGCGGCCCTCGAGCTGCAGCTCCGAGAAGGGCTCGTTGACGACCTGCTGGTGCAGCTTGTTGGGGAAGTAGGAGTCCAGGGTGCGACCGTTGACGGTCCACACGCCGGTGCCCGGCACGATGCGCACCCGGGCCACGGCCTCCTTGCGACGGCCGGTGGCCGCTGCGGGCGCGATCGTCGCGGGACGCAGCGGGGCGTCGGCCGACGGAGCGCTCTCGGAAGAGTAGGCAACGCCCGACTCGTCGGTCGTGAAGGTCTCTTCGACCTCGGCGTCGGGGGTCTGGGTCTCGGTGTTCTCGGTGGTCTCAGCCACGGTGTTCCTCACTCGTCCTTGGAAATTACTGGGAGACCTGGGTGATCTCGAACGGCGTGGCCTTCTGGGCCGCGTGCGGGTGCTCCGGGCCGGTGTAGACCTTGAGCTTCTTGATGATCTGACGGCCGAGGCGGTTCTTGGGGAGCATGCCCCACACGGAGTTCTCGATCGCCTTGCGGGCGTCCTTCTCCAGCAGCTCGCCGTACGGCGTGGCGGAGAGGCCACCGGGGTAGCCCGAGTGGCGGTAGGCCAGCTTGGTGACCTTCTTGTTGCCCGAAAGGGCGACCTTCTCGGCGTTCACGATGATGACGAAGTCGCCCATGTCCATGTGCGGGGCGAACGTCGGCTTGTGCTTGCCGCGGAGGAGGTTGGCGGCCTGGACGGAGAGCCGTCCCAGGACCACGTCGGTGGCGTCGATGACGTGCCACTCGCGCTGGATGTCAGCGGGCTTGGGGCTGTACGTGCGCACGACTGATTACCTTCTTGTTCGTTGGGCCCGGCGAGACGACTCACGCCGGGTGGCGCAGCGGCTTCTGACGAACACTGCCCGGTTCCAGATCGTCCGGGTCTGCACCTCGACCGTGCGGGTCGTGGCGCGGCAGGAGTCGCAACCAGCAAAGATACGCGGGCCTCGCCCCGGGGGTCAAAACGTCGTCCCGACCCGGCGCCGTGGGCCGCCGATCGTCCGGTGGATGGGTACCTGCTTTGAGGTCTTGCCCAATGAAGGAATACGTTGTGGGTTCACTCACCTGAGTCAGAGATGACTTTCACGACAGGAGCCGACGTGACCGACGTACCGGCCACCGATGTCCAGGCCACCGCCGAAACATCCACCGATTCGCTGACCGTCCGCGACAACCGCACGGGCCAGTCCTACGACCTTGCCATCACCGACAACACGATCAAGGCCGCGGACCTGGGCCAGATCAGGCTCGGCGACGAGGGTCCGGGCCTGGCGACCTACGATCCCGGCTTCGTCAACACCGCGTCCTGCCGCAGCGCCGTCACCTACATCGACGGCGAGAAGGGCATCCTCGAGTATCGCGGGTACCCGATCGAGCAGCTGGCCGAGAAGTCGAACTTCCTCGAGGTCGCCTACCTGCTGATCCACGGCACCCTGCCCAGCAAGGCGGAGTACGACTCCTGGGTGCACGAGATCACCTACCACACGTTCGTGCACGAGAACGTCAAGTCGTTCATGGAGGGCTTCCGCTACGACGCCCACCCCATGGGCATGCTGATGGCCTCGGTCGGGGCGCTGTCGACGTTCTACCCCGACGCCCGCAACATCCACGACGCCGAGAACCGTCACCTCCAGATGGTCCGGATGATCGCCAAGATGCCGACCCTGGGCGCCTGGTCGTTCCGGCACGCGCAGGGCAAGCCGTTCGTCTACCCCGACAACGACCTGAGCTACACCGCCAACTTCCTCTCGATGCTCTTCAAGATGAGCGAGCAGAAGTTCGAGGCCGACGAGCGCCTGGTCAAGGCCCTGGACGTGCTGTTCATCCTGCACGCCGACCACGAGCAGAACGCCTCGACCAACGCGGTGCGCTCCGTGGGATCGACCCAGGTCGACCCCTACTCCGCCGTGGCCGCCGGCGTCGGCGCGCTCTTCGGCCCGCTGCACGGTGGCGCCAACGAGGCCGTGCTCCGGATGCTGCGCCGGATCGGCTCCAAGAGCGAGATCCCGGCGTTCATCGAGGGCGTCAAGAACGGCAACGAGAAGCTGATGGGCTTCGGCCACCGGGTCTACAAGAACTACGACCCGCGCGCCACGATCATCAAGAAGGCCTGCGACGACGTCTTCGAGGTCAACCCGCTCCTCGAGATCGCCCAGGAGCTGGAGAAGATCGCGCTGGAGGACGAGTACTTCGTCAAGCGCAAGCTCTACCCCAACGTCGACTTCTACTCCGGCCTGATCTACGAGGCCTTCCAGTTCCCGCCCGAGATGTTCACCGTGCTCTTCGCGATCGGCCGCACCCCCGGCTGGCTCGCGCAGTGGCTCGAGCTCGTGCAGGACAAGGAGCAGAAGATCGCCCGGCCCAAGCAGATCTACACCGGCGACCGCACGCTCGACTTCGTGCCCGCCTCGGAGCGCTGGGCCTGAGCCCATCCTCCTCGAGTACGACGCCCCGGCAGCCTTGGCTGCCGGGGTGTTGTGCGTCCCGAGGGGTGCCCGGGGCCGACACCATCACCGCCGGCCGTCTGTGGGAGCGGAGACGCGTCTGTCCGCCCCGCCGAGGTGGTCTCGGCGGGGTGTGGGGCGTGGTGGTCAACCCGGCTCGGTGCCGGTGTCGTCGCGGACGTAGGTGTGGCCGTGCGGGCTGGTCCAGGTGTACGCCGCGGGGCCGGTGCGTTGATAGGTCCAGGCCGAATGGGTCTTGAGGCGGTGGTGTCGGCGGCACAGGGCGGCGAGGTTGGTGGTGTCGGTGGGTCCGCCGGTCTCCCAGGGGACGATGTGGTCGAGGTCACAGGCTCGGGCGGGTCTCGTGCACCAGGGGAACACGCACGTGCGGTCGCGGAGGATCACCTGCTCGCGGAGCCGGGCCGAGGGCTGGTAGCCGTCGCACTCGATCGGCTGGTGGAGGTCGAGGACGGGTTTCACCACCACCTGGGTGTGCGAGCGGGTGCACCAGTGCCGGACCTGGTCGAGGGTGGTCAGGGTGCCGGGCTCGAGCCGGGCGACCGGGTCACCCTCGGTCAGGTGCACGTGCAGGACCACCTGCCGGGCGGGTGCGGGTGGGGTGCCTTGGTTTCGAGACGGTTGCTGCGCAACCTCCTCAACCGGCGGCGACGCGGCCAGGTCGAGCGACAGCTGCGTGCGCGCCAGCTCTCCGACCGCGGCGGCCCGCCGGGCATCGAGGGACTCCTCGGACCCGAGTGTCTGGAGCGTCTCGGCGCCGTGGGTGATGGCGGCACCGAAGTCGAGGGCGTCGGCGAGGTCGAGCTCCGAGGTGACCCGCATCGTCCCCGCGAACGAGACCTGCTGGTCCTCGATGGTCACATGCCTACCGTCGGCGGCGAGCCGGGCCGTCTCGGCGGCGCGGGCGGGTTCGTACCGGGCGATGGCCGCGTCCACCAGCCGGTCCACCGCGGTGGTCGTGGTGCGGTGTGCGAACGGGGTCAGCTGGGCGTCGACGTACGCCGCCGCCTGGGGTGACAACCCGGCGTGGATGGTGGTCTCCGCGACCCGCCTGGCCCGCCACGCCGGGAGGTCACCGGCCTGGACCCGGCGCCACAACCTCGGGAGCCGGTGCCGCAGCTCGAGGGCCTGGCCGATCAGCTGCTTCGCCGCGGTGGTGGACAGGCCGAGGACGGCACCGAACTCGGGAATGCAGAACTCCGCGACCAGTGGTGCGCCCGGGCCGGCGACCGGCTCCTCATGCTCACCGCCACCCGGCACCGTGAACGCGGCCGCATCCGACACCGTCTCGGGAGGGTGCAGGTCGGCCCACTCACAGGCTGCGACCAGCAACTCCGCCTCCGCGCGATCAGCCGCAGCCCGGCGGGAACGCGCGAACGCCAGCACCGCGGATGCGGTGTCGGGGAGCTCGCTGGTGGTGATCGCCATACGAGAAGCCAACCAGGGACCACCGACATTTCGGCGTCCCGATTCGGGTGCCTGTGGATACTCGGGGGTCTTGGTTTCGAGGCTCGTCGCTGCGCTCCTCGCACCTCAACCAGCGACCTCCTCGCACCTCAACCAGCGACACAGTCCAGCCAGCGAGTGCATCTACCCGTCGGCGGGCTGCTCATGGCGGGGCGGCCCGGGGTCGTCGTACGCCGGCCGCGGATCGTCGCCGCGCAGCGCCTCGAGCTGGGCACACACCGCGACGCCGAAGAAGAGGGAGATCGACGAGAGCAGGCTCCACACCAGCAGCGCGACGACGCCTGCGAGGGGGCCGTAGGTGCTGCTGAACGACCCACTGACGTTGACGTACGCCGCGAGCCCGGCGGCCGCCGCCATGCTGAGGACCACCGTGATCGCGGCTCCCAGAGCGAGCCACGACAGCGCCGGCTGGCGTCGTCGTGGGGAATGGTCGAAGAGCACGGCGATGGTGACGACCAGCATCACCAGCCCGACCGGCCAGCGCACCAGGTTCCACGTGGCCCGTTGCCCGGTCGTCCACCCGTACTCGCTGACCATGGCGTCCCCCAACGCGCCGCCGGCGACCAGCAGCAGGAAGCCGAGACCGACGGGAACGGCCAGCAGGGCGGTGAGGACCGCCGCACGGCCGTACTTGCGGAGTGCCGGCCGGTCGCGCCGGATGCCGTAGATGCGGTTGCTGCCGCGCTCGACCTGGCCCATGGCTGTGATCATCGAGACCACCGCGAACGCCAGGCCGAGCGCCAGGGCCAGCTCACCGCCCTTCTCCGAGCCGGCGGTCAGCGCGTCGACGAGCGCGTCGTCTCCCCCGGAGGCCGGCGACACCGCGTTGATGGTCGTCGCCACCACCCGGGCCGAGCGCTCGTCGTCGATGTCGGCGGCCAGGCCGGACACGGCCAGCATGAACGGCACCACCGCGAGACAGGTCTGCAGCGCCAGCGCCCGGCTGTTGGTGAACCCGTCGCCGTACCGGAAGCGCACGAAGGAGCTCACCAGGATCGTGCGCAGGCCGTGGCGCCGAGCCAGGTGCCAGGCGTCCTCGGCGTCGAGCTCGTCGCCGTCCATCTCGGTGGTCACCGGGACGGTGCGCGCCGTGGTCATGTGCAGACTCTATGTGCGGGAGACGGCCAGCCCTGGGTGCGAAAAGCAGGACCAGACCTCAGAGAACCCGCAGCGCAGTCTCAGGCTGCTCACAGCCCGGTCGGGCATCGTCGAGGACATGAACGAGACGCCTCCCCCCAGCTTCTACGGTCAGTCCGGTCCCGACGAGAACCGGACCAGCGCCTTCGGTCCGGCACCCGCGACGCAGCCCACTCCCCAGCGCGAGGTCACGCCCCGAGACGGGCACCGCCGTGGAGCGGGCTTCGCGGCGGCCGTCATCGCCGCGTCCCTGGTCGTCGGCGGCGGGGCAGGGTTCGGTGGCGCCGCGGCGTACGACGCGTGGCAGGGCGACGACACGAGCAGCTCCTCGACCACCGCCACCCGCACCAGCCAGGTGGTCGACCAGGGCTCGACTCCCGCCGAGCCGGGCTCGGTGCAGGATGTGGCCTCGTCGGTGCTGCCCTCGGTCGTGAAGATCGAGGTCGTCGGCAGCGGCTCGGCCGGGTCCGGTTCGGGGATCGTGCTCAGTGAGGACGGCACCATCCTGACCAACAACCACGTCGTCGACGCCGCCGGCGAGGACGGCTCGATCACCGTCGCCTTCAGCGACGGATCGCGGGCCGACGCCACCGTGCTCGGGACCGACCCGCTCACCGATACCGCGGTCATCAAGGCCCAGGATGTCTCGGGCCTCACCCCGGCCACCATCGGCAAGTCGGCCAACCTCGCCGTGGGCCAGGGCGTCGTCGCCATCGGGTCGCCCTTCGGCCTCGACGCCACCGTCACCAGCGGCATCGTCAGTGCCCTCGCGCGGCCGGTGAACGTCGGCTCCGACGACGCCGGCAACACCACGACGTACCCCGCGATCCAGACCGATGCGGCGATCAACCCGGGCAACAGCGGCGGCCCGCTGGTCGACATGACCGGCAGCGTGATCGGCATCAACTCCTCGATCCGCACCGCCTCGGGCGCCGTACAGCAGGAGGCCGGTTCGATCGGCCTCGGCTTCGCGATCCCGATCGACGAGGTCATGCCGATCGTCGACCAGATGATCAAGGGCGACACCCCGACCCACGCGCGGCTGGGCATCAAGGTCTCCGACGCGTCGCGTGCGCAGGGTCAGCAGCCCGGCCTGTCCGGTGGCCAGGAGAGCCAGCCCCCGACGGGCGAGGTCGGCGCGCGGGTCGAGTCGCTCACCGAGGGCTCCACGGCCGCGGACGCCGGGCTCGAGTCCGGTGACGTGATCACCAAGGTCGACGAGACCCTGATCGACAGCGCGGACGACCTCGTCGCCACGATCCGCTCCTACCGGCCGGGCGACAAGGTCACCGTGACCTACAGCCGGGACGGCGACGAGCACACCACCGACCTGACGCTCGACTCCGACGCGGAACGGGCCGACTCCTGAGTCGCCGCGGCTGAGTCACCGCGTCCTGGCCCCCCGGGACGTCATACGGAGAGTGGACCCGCTCCCCGATCCGTATGACGTCCCGCAGGGGCTGCTCAGGTGCCGGCGAGGTTGACCACCGCGTTGGCGGTGATCGCGCAGCCGGCGACGGTGACCGCGCCGGCCACCACCAGCGGGCCGACCCGGGTGGCGTGGTGCAGCCAGCCTCGGGACGCGAATCCACGCAGCACGAAGGTCCTCCCCCACAGGGCGACCAGTCCGACCGTGAACAGCACCACCGCCATGCCGATGCCGAACGTGACCACCATGAGCAGGGCGAAGCCGCTGCGCCCGCTGAAGATCCCGGTCACCAGCAGCAGGAACGCGGCCGGTGAGGGCACCAGCCCACCCGAGATGCCGAGCAGCCACAGCCCGGGCCGGTCCGCTTCGGGACCGTGCCCGTGCCCGTGCCCGTGCCCATGTCCGTGCCCGTGATTCGCGGCGCGACGCCAGCGCCACAGCATCCAGACGCCCAGCACCACCACCACCAGGCCGGCGACGACGCCCAGCCCACCGGTCAGCGCGTCCAGCGGCATCCAGTCGGCCAGGGAGAGGAACGTCCAGGCCAAGGCGATCGCCAGCGAGGAGACGGTGTGCATCACCGCGACGCTGCCTCCCAGGTACGCCGCGTCCCGCGCCCGGCCCCGGGACCCGACCAGGTACGCCGCCGCGAGCGTCTTGCCGTGCCCCGGCTGCACGGCGTGGGCGACACCGGCCACGAACGCGACCAGGAGCGCCGTCGGCGGGAAGCCCGGCGACTCGGCGAAGCCGATCATCCGGTCGGCCAGGGCCCCCGGGTCGAGGTCTGACCAGGTCATGGCGCCGGGCGCCGCCGGCGCAGGACCAGCACGACCGCGACCAGGGCGGCGGCTCCGCCGCCTGCCCACGCGAACAGCGTCAGGGCGCCACGCTCTGAAGCATCGGCGCCGGCCGGCTCACCGACCAGCTGGAAGGAATGGCTCTCGGACTGGGCGCTGTAGACGTGCGTGGCACCTCCCGGACCCGTGGCGAGGGTGCGGTAGGCCGGGTCCACGTCGAGGAGCATCTGCGTGCGGATGTCGACCTCTGACACCGGCTCCGGGCAGGCGAAGTCGACGGCTGCACCCTCCGCCGCCAGATCCTCCACGGGTGCGACCTGGCCGGCGCACGCCGTACCCCCTTGCTCGACGGCCATCCGCTCCAGCAGGTAGGCGCCGAACTCCGTGGATGCCGCCAGGGCCTCCGCGTCACTCTCGTCGGACTCCTCGGGCACCAGCGCGCCGTCCTTGTAGACGTAGGTCCGAGGTGACTCCAGCAGGTCCAGACGCAGGGCGAGCGAGGTCAGGTCGTCGGCGGCCGCGCTCCACTGCAGCCTGACGGTCGTGTCGTCCTTCCGGCTGATCGCGAGCGTCTGCGGGTCGCCGAACGGGTGCGTCGCAGCCGGCTGCGCCGGGACGAGCACCAGGGCGACCAGGGCGGCCACCGCGAGGACCGTGCGTCGCAGCGTCGAGCGGATGCGGAGAGAGGACATGGATCCTTCGGGGGCGACGGCGAGCGGGCGCTCCAGGGCGAGCGGTACGAGGAGTGTCGAGGACCGATCCAACGGGGCCCGACGCGCACGTGTCCCTCCAGTGCTGCGGAGATGAACACCTGGTCTCGGAGCTCAGCCGACTCGCTTCTGGAACTCCGCCAGCCTCGCCACCGGCTCGAAGCCGAGCCGCTCATTGACGCCGATCATGTGGGTGTTGACCTCGGCGTTGAAGGTGGTCAGGTGAGTGATGTCGGGACGCAGCCGCTGCAGCTGCGCCTGGTTCGCGACCTTCACGGCCAGGCCGAGCCGGTGGCCGCGGTCGGCGCGGCGGACGAGCGTGCCCCACTGGTAGGCACGGCCGGGTTCGTGGATGGTCGTCACGAGGTCGGTGTAGGCCACCACGGTGCCGTCGGAGTCGAGGGCGGCCGTGTGGAAGCGCTCGCGGCCCTGCCGCACCTGCTGCTCCTCGGCCTCGCGCAGGGCATCGACGTCGACCGCCTCGTCCTCGAGCTCCATCTCCCCCGTCGGCGACTCGGTCATCAGCGTGGCCGACAGCTCCAGCCAGCTCGTCACCAGCTCGTCGGGCACCGCACCGACCCAGCTGCGCAGGGTGTACGACGCGTGCGCGTCGGCCGCCTCCGCCGCCAGCGCGACGAGCAGGTCGTCACCCACCGGCAGGGCCAGCTCGCGCTCCACGTCGCTGAGGCCGAAGGTGTAGCCGTGCCCGTGGGCGAACGCCACGGCAGGCATACCGTCGCCGGCCGGGCCCGCCGCGTACGGGTAGGTCGCCTCGGAGTCGAGCCGGGTGCGGCCGTGGCTCCGAGCGACCTGCTCCAGCACGGCCAGCATCGCCGTGCCATGGCCACGACGCCGGGCCTCGGGCAGCGTGTGCACCTGGACCAGTGCGGCGTCGAGGTTGTCGAGCAGTGGCATCGCGACGAAGCCGGCGACCACCACGCGACCGCCCTCGAGGCCCGCGTAGCCCGCCGACCAGCGACGCCGGCTCGGCTCCATCGACACGCGCAGCTCGGGCAGGGCCCAGCAGGCGTGGAATCGACCGACCTCGTGCACGTTGGCCGCCAGGTAGGTTGCGTGCCACCGCGAGAAGAGGTCCTCGTCGTCGGGGCTCACCGGCACGATCTCGAGACTCATCGCGCTCGCTCCACTCGTCCCTCGTCCCAGACCGGACCGTCGGACTCGTAGACCGAGCCGTCGGCGCCGTAGACCAGGAACCGGTCGAACGAGCGGGCGAACCAGCGGTCGTGGGTGACCGCGATGACCGTGCCGTCGAACGCCGCGAGACCGGCCTCCAGCGCCTCCGCGCTCTGCACGTCGAGGTTGTCGGTCGGCTCGTCCAGGAGGAGCAGCGTCGCCCCGGAGAGCTCGAGCAGCAGGATCTGGAAGCGGGCCTGCTGGCCCCCCGACAGCGACTCGAAGGCCTGCTCGCCGGCGTGGGCGAGCTCGTAGCGGTCGAGCACCCGGGCGGCCTGCTCGCGCCCCATGCCCTGCCTGCCTCCGGCGGACCCGTCGCCGCGATGGAGCACGTCGAGCAGCGTGCGGCCACGCAGCTCGGGATGCTCGTGGGTCTGCACGAACCAGCCCGGACGCACCCTCGCACCCAGCTTGGCCTTCCCGGTGTGGTCGACGGGCTTGATCGGCACCTCTCCGACGGGCCGGTGCTCGACGTCGGGGTCGCTGCCGCCGGCGGCCAGCAGTCGCAGGAAGTGCGACTTGCCTGAGCCGTTCGAGCCGAGCACGGCCACCCGCTCGCCGTACCAGACCTCGAGGTCGAACGGCCTCATCAGGCCACGCAGCTCGAGATCGGTGCAGACCACGGCCCGCTTCCCGGTCCGGCCGCCCTTGAGGCGCATCTTCACCTGCTGCTCGCGCGGCTGCTCGGTCGGCGGCCCGGCCTCCTCGAACTTGCGCAGCCGGGTCTGCGCGGCCTGGTAGCGGCTGGCCATGTCGGAGTTGTACGCCGCCTTCTGCTTGTACATCAGCATCTGCGCGCGCAGCTTGGCGAACTCCTCGTCCCACCGCTTGCGCAGCTCCTCGAAGCGCGCGAAGCGCTCCTCGCGAGCCCGGTGGTAGCTCTCGAAGCCGCCCGGATGGGTCCACACGAGGTTGCCGGCGCTGCCCAGCTCGACGGTGACGATGCGCGTGGCGGTGTTGGCGAGCAGCTCACGGTCGTGGCTGACGAAGAGGATCGTCTTCGCCGACTCCCGGATCCGCTCCTCCAGCCAGATCTTGCCCGGCACGTCGAGGTAGTTGTCGGGCTCGTCGAGCAGCAGCACCTGGTCGGGCCCGCGCAGGAGGTACTCCAGCACCAGCCGCTTCTGCTCACCGCCCGAGAGAGTACGCAGGTCGCGGTGCCTCGCTCGGTCGTACGGCACACCCAGGGCAGCCGTCGTACACACGTCCCAGACGACCTCGATGTCGTAGCCACCGGCGTCGGCGAAGTCGGAGAGCGCGCCGGCGTAGCGCATCTGGGTCTTCTCGTCGTCGTGCTCCATCAGCCGCAGCTCGCAGGCGTCGACCTCCTCGGCCGCCCGGCGCACGTCGGGCGGCCCGACCGACATGAGCAGGTCGGCGACGGTCTCGTCGGCACCCCCGTGTCCGACGAACTGCCGCATGACGCCCAGCCCGCCGCTGCGGGTGACCGCGCCCGCGTGCGGCATCAGCTCGCCGGTCACGATGCGCAGCAGCGTCGTCTTGCCGGCACCGTTGGCGCCGACCAGCGCGACCTTGGCGCCGTCGCCGACTCGGAAGCTGACGTCGTCGAGCAGCACCCGCCCGTCGGGCAGCTCGTAACGCACTCCGGCGACATCCACGTGACCCACGACCGACCATTGTCCGGCACCGGGACCGCTCTTCGCACCACGTTTGTCCCGGGCGACCCGCGCCCGGCCACCACCGACCCGACATGATGCGTGTAGACGACGCCGCGAGAGAGGCTGGAGCAGATGCAGCTCGAACTGTCCGAGGAGGACCGGGCATTCCGGCAGGAGATGCGCGACTTCTTCACCACGCAGGTCCCCGAGGAGATCCGAGCGACGGTCAGGGAGGGACGCGAGCTCACCAAGGACCAGCTGGTCGAGAGCATGCGGGTGCTCAACGCCGCGGGCCTCGCCGTACCCCACTGGCCGGAGGAGTACGGCGGCCGCGCTTGGTCCGAGCTGCAGCGGCACCTGTGGTTCGAGGAGATGCAACGCGCCGGCGTGCCGACCCCGTTGGCCTTCAACGCCTCGATGATCGGGCCGGTCCTGGCCCAGTTCGGCTCGGAGGAGCAGAAGCGGAAGTTCCTGCCGAAGACCGCCAACCTCGACATCTGGTGGGCGCAGGGGTTCTCCGAGCCCGACGCCGGATCCGACCTCGCGTCGCTGCGCACGAGCGCCGTGCGCGACGGGGACGACTGGGTGGTCAACGGCCAGAAGACGTGGACCACCCTGGGCCAGCACGCCGACTGGATCTTCACGCTCGTGCGCACCGACCCCGAGGCGAAGAAGCAGGCCGGCATCTCGATGCTGCTCATCGACATGACGACGCCCGGCGTCGAGGTGAGGCCGATCCAGCTGATCGACGGCGGCCACGAGGTCAACGAGGTGTGGTTCGACGACGTGCGGGTGCCGGGTGGCAACCTCGTCGGCGAGCTGAACGGCGGCTGGACCATCGCGAAGTTCCTGCTCGGCAACGAGCGTGTCGGGGTGGCTCCCGTCGGCGCGACCAAGCAGTCCCTGGCCCACGCCAAGGAGCTGGCGGCCGACGTGATCGCCGAGGATCCGCTGCTGCGTGCCCGCATCGCCGAGCTCGAGAACGACCTGCTCGCGCTCGAGCTGACCGCCCTGCGCGTCGCGGCGCACTCGGCCGGCGGGGAGCCGCACCCCGCCTCGTCGGTGCTCAAGCTCAGGGGGTCCGTGCTGCAGCAGGCCGTGAGCGAGCTGGTCGTCGACCTGGCCGGGCCGGGCTCGCTGGGCAGCGGCGCCGGCGACGACTCCGACCTCGAGGGCTGGGCGCGGCGGGCCACGCCGACCTACCTCAACCTCCGCAAGGCCTCGATCTACGGCGGGTCCAACGAGGTGCAGCGACAGATCATCTCCCGCACGATCCTCGGACTCTGAAGGGACCTGCACATGGACTTCACCTACGACGACGAGCAGGTCGCGCTCCGCGACGCCGTCCGAGGCCTGGTCGGTGCGGCGTACGCCGACTTCGAGAGCCGGCGCAAGGCCGTGGCCGGCGACCCGGGCTTCGACGAGAGCCTCTGGTCGCGGATGGCCGACATGGGGCTGCTGGGCCTGCCGTTCGCGGAGGAGGACGGCGGCGTCGGCGCCGGACCCGTCGAGATCGGGATCGTCTGCCGCGAGCTCGGCCGGGTGGTCGCGCCCGAGCCCTACCTCGCCTCGGTCGTGCTGGCCGGTGGCCTGGTGGCGGCCTGTGGCAGCCAAGAGCAGCGCGCCGAGATGCTAGGAGCGCTCTCAGCGGGCGACAGCGTGCTCGCGTTCGCGCACGACGAGCCGGGCCGCCGGTGGGGTCCGACGGCAGCTGCGGTCACGGCAGCGGCCTCCGACGACGGCGCGTCGTGGACGCTGACCGGCGTCAAGGAGCCGGTGCCCCACGGCGCCCGGGCCGACGTACTCGTCGTGAGCGCTGCGCTGCCCGACGGCGGCACCGGCCTCTTCCTGGTGTCCGGCGACGACGCCGACCGCACCGGCTACGCGGCGTACGACGGCAGCCGGGTCGCGCGCATCGGCCTGGACGGCACCGCCGCGACGCCGCTCGGGACGGCCGGCTTGGACGTCACCGCGAGCATCGCGACCGTGCAGGACATCGCCCGGGTGATGGCGGCCAACCAGGCGCTGGGCTCGATGCAGACCGCCCTCGCGATGACGACCGACTACCTGAAGAGCCGCAAGCAGTTCGGCGTCACGCTCAACACGTTCCAGGCGCTGACCTTCAGGGCGGCCGATATGTACGTCTCGCAGGAGCTCGCGGTCAGCATGGTCGACTGGGCGACGATGGTGGTCGCGCAGGGTGACCCCGACGCGCTGGCCGACGCCGCCTCCCGGGTCGCCCTGCAGGTCAGCCGCGTCGGCCGGCACATCGGCCAGGAGGCCATCCAGCTGCACGGGGGCATCGGCATGACCGCGGAGTACGCCGTCGGCGCCCACCTGGCCCAGCTCACCATGCTCGACCACCTGTTCGGTGACGGCGGGTTCCAGCTCGGCAGGCTGGCGTCGACGGTCACCGAGCACGGAGCGCTCGACCCACTCACCTGACCGCCGCTCGGTGAGGTGCGCCGCTGGCTGAGGTGCGCCGCCGGCTGAGGTGCGCCGCTGGCTGAGGTGCGAGGAGCGCCAGCGACGAGCCTCGAAGCCAAGGCGCCCCAGAGCCCACCAGGCTACGGAGCGCCGCCCTCGCTGATGGGCGCCTCGACCGACCTGGTGCCGGCGTCGTGCCCGACCACGAGCCGACTGCCGTCGAGCTTGCGGAGGCACTCTCGCACCACGTCCAGCTCCAGCTTCGTGTCAGTGGCGATGTCGGCGTCACGCACCACCACCGCCGGATCCCACTCGCTCGGTGGGACCTGATAGGGGTCGAAGTCCGTCTGCGCGGCCCCCCACAGCTGGAGGGCAGACTCGTAGACAACTTCCTCCGCCGAGATCTCGTCAGCCATGTCCGCGACGTTACCCGTTGAGTTGCGCCCCCGTTCCCGTTGAGTTGCGCCCCCGTGCCTGTCGAGTCGCGTCTCCGTTCCTGTCGAGTCGCCTCCCGCACCACGTCGGGTACGCCGACGCAACTCGTCGGGTACGCACGCGCAACTCAACGGGTACGCCGACGCAACTCAACGGGTACGCAGGCGCAACTCAACGAGGGAGGAGGCGGGTCATTCCTCGGCGGACTCCGCCCACAGGTTGATGCCGGAGTCGACGGCGTGCCGGTCGATCGCGGCGAGCTCGTCGTCGGTGAGGTCGGGGAACGCCAGCGCGTCGAGGTTGGTGTCGAGCTGCGCCACCGACGAGGCACCGATGACCGCCGAGGTGACGCGAGGATCGCGGACCGCCCACTGCAGGGCGAGCTGGGCGAGCTTCTGGCCACGACCCAGGGCGATCTCGTTGAGCGCGCGCACCCGCTCGAGCACCGTCTCCTCGAGTCCCGCGATCGAGGAGTCGTCGCGCGCGGCCCGCGAGTCGGGGGGCACCCCCTCGAGGTAGCGGTCCGTCAGCAGCCCCTGCGCCAACGCCGTGAACACGATGCAGCCCATGCCCTGCCGCTCGAGCTCGTCGAGGAGCTCGGGCTCGATCCAGCGGTTGAGCATGGAGTACGACGGCTGGTGGATGAGCAGCGGAGTGCCGAGGTCGCGGGCGATCGAGGCGGCCTCGGCGGTCCTGGTCGCGGAGTACGACGAGATGCCGGCGTACAGCGCCCGGCCCGAGCGCACCGCCGTGTCGAGGGCCGTCATCGTCTCCTCCACGGGGGTCTCCGCGTCGTAGCGGTGGCTGTAGAAGATGTCGACGTAGTCGAGCCCCAGCCGCGCCAGCGACTGGTCGAGGCTGGCCAGGACGTACTTGCGCGAGCCACCACCCTGGCCATAGGGGCCGGGCCACATGTCGTAGCCGGCCTTGGTGGAGATCACCAGCTCGTCGCGGTACGGCGCGAAGTCGTCCTTGAGGTAGCGCCCCATGTTCTCCTCGGCGCGGCCGTAGGGCGGGCCGTAGTTGTTGGCGAGGTCGAAGTGCGTGACGCCGCGGTCGAACGCACGGCGCAGGATCGCGCGCTGGGTCTCCTCGGAGCGGTCGTCGCCGAAGTTCTGCCACAGGCCCAGCGAGAGGAGCGGCAGCTTGAGTCCGCTGCGGCCGGAGAAGCGGTAGGCCATGGCGCCGTCGTGGACGTCGTACCGGTCGGGGGCTGCGTCGTAGCTCATGGCCCCAACCTACGAGGCACTCCCGAGCCGAAGCAGGCCGCATCTCCCTCGAGCGCTTGCGCGTCCCGGCTAGCGTGACGGCATGTCCTCGACCCGCCGTTGGGCGGGCATCGTCGCCGCCTGCACGGTGCTCGTCGCCGCGGGCTGCAGCGAGGACGACCCCGCCCAGGACACCCCTGCTCCGCGCACCGCTCCCGCGTCGTCGCCCCCGCCGCCCCCGTCCGCGACCCCGGCCCCCACGCCCTCATCCGTACCCCCGTCGACACCGACCCAGACGCAGCCACCGGTGTCCCCGCCCGAGCGCGAGCCCGAGCCCGAGCCCCGACACTCGTACGTCACGATCGATGCCCTCGACCTGCACGACTTCCCGGTACGCCGCTACCCCGGCTCCCCGGACGACGCGACCGGCACCGCCATTCAGAACGCCGGTGACATGGCCTCCCCCCGAGGGCCGCGCGGCGGCGTCGGCCCGGGCGAGATCGGCAACTTCCTCGTCACCGGACACCGGCTCAGCAGCTCCGCACCACTGCGCTACTCACCATCGTTGGAGCGGGGCGACCGGATCCGGGTGCGGTCGGGTGACGCCGTCTTCGTCTACGAGGTGCGCCGCACCCGCTGGACGTCGTTCCGGTCCGCGAGGTCGCTGGACGCGCAACGCGCACCCGTGCCCGGCCGCCCCGGAGTCGAGGCGAGGCGGCCCATGATCACGCTCTCGACCTGCGCCACCATCGAGGACCACGCCGCGGGCAACTACTGGGCCGACGAGTTCGACAACCCCGAGCACCGCATCGACAAGATCGGCGTGCTCGTGAAGGCGGGACGCGCCTAGCTGTGATGCCCAGCCAGGTTGTCCAACCGGGTGATGGGTGGAAGGCCACCGAGGGCTGAGTGGGGCCGGTGGTGGTTGTACTGGTGCAGCCATCCTGCCAGCGCGGCTCGTCTGGCGGCTTCGGAGTTGTAGAGCTTCTTGTAGGCCCAGCCGTCGCCCATGGTGCGATGGAGTCGTTCGATCTTGCCGTTCGTCTGGGGTCGTCGCGGTCGTGTGCGCTTGTG
>NZ_JAFCWV010000005.1:0-382322 GCF_049897745.1 Nocardioides sp. LHG3406-4 | reverse complement strand
GGCCATAGCGAAAGGGAAACACCCGGTCCCATACCGAACCCGGAAGTTAAGCCTTTCAGCGCCGATGGTACTGCAACCGAGAGGCTGTGGGAGAGTAGGACGCCGCCGGACATACACTCCGTAGAGGCCACCCGGATAGGGTGGCCTCTACGCCATTTAGCCCCATTCGTGGGTTCGAAGAACGTGCACTCCCTGAAAGGTGAAGCCGTGGCCGAGGAACGTCGCAGTCAGCGCCCGAGTCGTGCGGGGGGCGGGCGCCCCACGGGGTCTGGCCGTGCCCAGCCGGACCGTGGCGGCAAGCCGGACCGTGGCGGCAAGCCCGAGCGCGGCGCTGGCCGGCCCGACCACGGCGGCAAGCCCGAGCGCGGCGGTAAGCCGGAGCGCTCCGGCGGTGGTCGGGCCGACCGCGTTCGCGACGCGAGGGGCGGCGACTTCAAGCGGCGCGACGACCGTCGGGGAGATCGCGACGACCGGGTGGCACGCACGGTCGACCAGGCGCAGTACGACGGCCCGGAGCTGCCGGAGGAGATCACCGGCAAGGAGCTGGACCGGTCGGTGATCGCTCAGCTGAAGGGGCTCCCCGAGAAGCTCGCTGCTCGGGTGGCGCGGCACCTGGCCGCGGCGGGCACGCTCATCGACGAGGACCCGGAGACGGCCTACCAGCACGCGCTGGCGGCGCGCGCCCGGGCCCCGAGACTGGCCGTGGTGCGGGAGGCCGCCGGCGAGGCGGCGTACGCAGCCGGTCACTACGCGGAGGCGCTCTCGGAGCTGCGCGCAGCCAAGCGCATGAACGGCGCCACCGCCTACCTGCCGATCATGGCCGACTGCCATCGCGCCCTGGGCCAGCCGGAGCAGGCCATCAAGCTCGCGAAGAGCCCGTCCGTCCCGAACTTCTCTGCCGAGGCCAAGGCGGAGATGACCCTGGTCGAGTCGGGTGCCCGGCGCGACATGGGGCAGCTCGACGCAGCGCTGCGCACGCTGGAGCTGGCCCCGCTGGCGTCGAAGAGCCGCTCGGCCTGGGTGGTGCGCCTGCGCTACGCGTACGCCGACACTCTCGAGGCCGCCGGGCGTGAGGGCGATGCCTTGGCATGGTTCCACCGCGCGCACGCGATCGACAGCGACGAGATCACCGACGCCGCGCTGCGTGCCGAGCTGCTCGAGAAGCGGATCGGCTGACGGTTCGGCCCTCGGACACGCCGGAGCGCCCGCGCCCGTATCACTGGCGCTCGCCTGTCTCATGGGTCACAATGGATCCACCAACCACATACGTGTCACCGAACACCTGATCACCACATCGAGACCGCTGGGGAAGGCGTACCTCGACGCCGGTGAATGAGGAGGTCACGGTGACCGCTACTACTGCAACCCGCACTGCCACCCGGGGCGTCATGTACGTCCACTCGGCGCCGTCGGCGCTGTGTCCCCACATCGAGTGGGCGGTAGGCGGTGTCCTTGGCGTTGCCGTGAGCCTGGACTGGACGCCACAGCCCGCCCAGCCCGGCACCTACCGAGCCGAGCTCTCCTGGAGCGGGGCCGTGGGCTCTGCCGCGGCGGTCGCCTCGGCTCTGCGAGGCTGGAACCACCTGCGCTTCGAGATCACCGAGGAGCCGACCTCCGGCACCGAGGGCGCCCGCTTCTCCTTCACTCCCGAGCTCGGCGTCTTCCACGCCGTCACCGGGCTGCACGGCGACCTGATGATCCCCGAGGACCGGCTCAAGGCCGCCGTCGTCAAGGCAGCACTGGGCGACACCACGCTGCTCAACGAGATCGACAAGCTGCTCGGCAGGCCGTGGGACGACGAGCTGGAGACGTTCCGTCACGCCGGCGAGGGCGCGCCCGTGAGGTGGCTTCACCAGGTGGTGTGACTCGGCGCGGGCACGAACCTGCGCCGAGACAACACCATGGGGATGGTCTCAGAGCGGGATGTTGCCGTGCGCGCCGCGTCGTACGCCGACGGTGTCGACGGCCTCGACGATGGCGTGCGCGATCGCCGAGCGGGTCGCCGAGGGCTGGACGACCTCGTCGACCACGCCGATCTCGACAGCCTTGTCGACGCCACCAGCGATCCGCTCGTGCTCCGCTGCCAGCTCCGCCTCCACCTGAGGGCGGATCTCGGGGGAGACCTCGGCCAGCTTGCGCCGGTGCAGGATGCGGATCGCGGCCACCGCGCCCATCACGGCCACCTCGGCGCCCGGCCAGGCGAGCACGCGGGTGGCGCCGAGGGAGCGCGCGTTCATCGCGATGTAGGCGCCGCCGTAGGTCTTGCGGGTGACCAGGGTGACCCGGGGGACCACGCACTCGCCGAAGGCATGCAGGAGCTTGGCGCCACGGCGTACGACGCCGTCCCACTCCTGGCCGACGCCCGGCAGGTAGCCGGGCACGTCGACCACGACGATGAGCGGGACGCCGAACGCGTCGCACATGCGCACGAAGCGGGACGCCTTCTCAGCCGACAGGGAGTCGAGGCAGCCGCCGAGGCGCAGCGGGTTGTTGGCGACCACGCCCACGGTGCGGCCCCCGAAGCGTCCGAGGGCGGTGACGATGTTGGGCGCCCAGCGGGTGTGCAGCTCCTGGGCGGTGCCCTCGTCGAGGATCGACTCGACGAGAGGATGCACGTCGTACGCGCGCTTCTTGGACTCCGGGAGCAGGGCCTCGAGGTCGCGGTCCTCGACCGCGGCGGCGTCGAGGCTGCCCTGCGAGCCGAGGAGCGTGGCGACGGTGCGGGCTCGCTCGAGAGCCTCCTGCTCCGACTCCGTCAGGATGTGTACGACGCCCGAGCGGCGCCCGTGCGGCTCCGGGCCGCCCAGCCGGAGCATGTCGACGTCCTCGCCCGTCACCGAGCGCACCACGTCGGGGCCGGTGACGAAGATCCGGCCGTCGGGGCCGAGGATGACGACGTCGGTGAGGGCGGGGCCGTAGGCAGCGCCGCCGGCGGCCGGGCCGAGCACGACGGAGACCTGCGGGATAACGCCCGAGGCCTGGGTCATCACGTGGAAGATGCGGCCCACCGCGTGGAGGGAGAGCACGCCCTCGGCCAGCCGGGCGCCTCCGGAGTGCCAGAGCCCGATGATCGGCACGCCGTCGGTGATCGCGCGGTGGTAGGCATCGACGACGACGCGGCAGCCGACGTCGCCCATGGCGCCGCCCATGACGGTCGCGTCGGAGCAGAAGGCGACCACCGAGGTGCCGTTGACCCGGCCGACCGCGGCGAGCATGCCCGAGTCGTCGTCGGCGGTGAGCAGCTCGAGCGTGCCCTCGTCGAGCAGCGCGGTGAGCCGGTGCACCGGGTTGCGAGGGTCCTCGTCGCGGGGCAGCTTCGCGGGCTTGGCCGCGGCCGTGGTGGTCATCAGACGGACCCGAAAACGACGGCGACGTTGGCGCCGCCGAAGCCGAAGGAGTTGTTGATCGCCACGGCGTCGCCGGTGCGCAGGTCGCGGCGCTCGGTCGGGATGTCCAGGTCGACCTGGGGGTCCTTGTCGTCGAGGTTGATCGTCGGCGGGGAGACCCGGTCGCGGAGCGCCAGGACGGTGGCCACGGCCTCCAGGGCGCCGGCCCCACCGAGCAGGTGCCCGGTCATCGACTTGGTGCTCGTCACGACCACGTCGTCCGCCGCGTCCCCGAGGACCGAGTGGATCATCAGGCCCTCGGCGATGTCACCCAGCGGGGTCGAGGTCGCGTGGGCGTTGATGTGGATGACGTCGGACGGGGCGATGTCGGCAGCCTTGATCGCGCCGGCCATCGCCCGCGACCCACCTTGCCCGCTGGGGTCGGGCTGGGCGATGTCGTGGCCGTCGTTGGTGATCGTGGCGCCGAGCACCTCGGCGTAGATGGTGGCTCCTCTGGCCCGCGCGTGCTCCTCGGACTCGAGCACCAGCACCCCCGAGCCCTCGCCCAGCACGAAGCCGTCACGCGCGACGTCCCACGGCCGCGACACCGTGGCCGGGTCACCGGGGTTCTTGGAGAGCGCCATCATCTGGGCGAAGGCCGCCATCGGCAGCGCGTGGATGGCTGCCTCGGTGCCGCCGCACAGCATCACGTCGGCTCGGCCCAGCTGGATCTGGTCCAGCCCCAGGGCGATCGCCTCGTTGCCGGAGGCGCAGGCGGACACCGGGGTGTTGACCGCGGCCCGCGCGCCGACGTACAGCCCGACGTTCGCGGCCGGGGCGTTCGGCATGAGCATGGGTACGGCGAGCGGTGAGACCCGCCGGAAGCCCTTGTCCCGGAGGGTGTCGTAGTTGGACAGCAGCGTGTGCACGCCGCCGATGCCGGAGGCCAGGCAGACGCCGAGACGCTCCGCCTCGACACCCCCCTCGCCGAGGCCCGAGTCGGCCCAGGCCTCCATGGCCGCCACGAGCGCCAGCTGCGACGAACGATCGAGGCGTCGGGCCTTGACCCGGTCGAGCACGCTCGTCGGGTCGACCTTGGCGGTCGCGGCGATCTTGACCGGGAAGTCGTCGCCCCAGTCCTCCTCGATCCGGCGGACGCCGGACTCGCCCTTGAGCATGGCCTCCCAGGTGCTGGCGACGTCTCCGCCGACGGGGCTGGTGGTGCCGAGTCCGGTCACGACGACACGAGTGCTGCTCATGGGTGACTACTTCCTGTGCGAGGGGTGTGCTGGGGCGGCGACTTGGGGCGGTCAGCCCTGGGCGCGCTCGATGAACGCGACGGCGTCGCCCACGGTCTTGAGGTTCTTGACCTCGTCGTCGGGGATCGCGACGCCGAACTTCTCCTCGGCGGCCACGACCACCTCGACCATCGACAGCGAGTCGACGTCGAGGTCGTCGACGAACGACTTGTCGAGCTGGACGTCCTCGGCGGGGATGCCGGCGACCTCGTTGACGATGTCGGCGAGGTCGGTGCGGATCTCTTCGGTGGTGGCCATCTGGTTTTCCTTTTCGTAGGTGATGGAGCTGTGTGTCGGATCTGTGGTGGAGCGGTCAGGGGACGACGACGACCTGGGCGGCGTACGCGAGACCGGCGCCGAAGGCGATGAGCAGGGCGGTGTCGCCCGACTTGGCGTCGCCCTCGGCGATCATCCGGTCGAGCGCGAGCGGGACCGAGGCGGCCGAGGTGTTGCCCTGGTCGGCGATGTCGCGGGCGATGCGCACCCGCTCGGGCAGCTTCATCGAGCGTGCCATCGCGTCGGTGATGCGCATGTTGGCCTGGTGGGGCACGAATACGTCGAGCTCGTCGAGGGTCACCCCGGCCCGGTCCAGGGCCTGCTGACCGACCTTGGCCATGGCGAAGGACGCCCACCGGAAGACGGGGTTGCCCTGCATCGTCAGGTGGGGCATGACCAGGTCTCCGGACGCGATCACGTCGCGCCAGTCCTCACGCTGACGGATCAGGTCGAACTGCTCCCCGTCGGATCCCCACACCACCGGACCGATACCGGGGGTCTCGCTGGGTCCCACGACGGCTGCACCGGCGCCGTCGGCGAAGATGAAGGCCGTCCCGCGGTCGTTGAGGTCGAGGATGTCGGTGAGGCGCTCGACGCCGATGACCAGGACGTGGCGGGCGCTGCCGGCGCGGACGAAGTCGGAGGCCATGGCGATCCCGTGACAGAAGCCCGCGCATGCCGCGGAGATGTCGAACGCGGCGGCCTGCTCGGTGCCCAGCTCGTGCGCGATCGCGGTCGCCACGGCCGGGGTCTGGAGCATGTGGCTGACGGTCGCGACCACCACGCAGTCGATCTGGCGGGGGTCGAGGCCTGCCCTCTCGAGGGCGATCCGCGACGCCGCCACCGACATCATCTGGACCGACTCCTCGGGACCGGCCCAACGACGGGACTTGATGCCTGAGCGCTGCTGGATCCACTCGTCGCTCGAGTCGATCGCCTCGACGACCTCGGCGTTGGGGACGACCCGGGTGGGACGGTAGGTGCCGAGGCCGAGGATCGCCGCGTGGGGCGCCCCCGTCGGGCTGGTGAGACCGGCCATCAGTTCATACCTTCCGGGTGGAGGCGCAGCAACGGCTGGCCCGGTGAGACGGGGTCGCCGTCCTCGACGAGCCACTCGACGATCTGGCCGCCGTGCGCCGTGCTGACGGTGATGCGGTCGCGGGAGCTGGCCACGTCGCCGATGGCCGAGCCGGGGGCCAGGAGGTCCCCGTCGGTGGCCTCGTCGGCTCGGTGGAACATGCCCTTGACGGGTGAGACCACCATCCGCCAGGTCGGGGAGTTCTCCATGGGGGAGGCCTCCCCGTGCTTGTCGCAGAAGGCGCGGGCGTCGTCGAGCTGCTCGGGAGACTTGAGGGCGAAGGTCTCGACGCCCTTCATCGCTCGCTTGGCGATGCCCGTCAGGGTGCCGGCCGGCGGCATCTCGAGGATGCCGGTGACGCCGAGGTCGAGCATGGTGTCCATGCAGAGGTCCCACCGCACCGGGTTGGCGATCTGGCCGACCATCCGGGCCAGCACCTCGCGGCCGTCGTGCACGACGTTGCCGTCCTTGTTGGAGATGACCCGCGTGCGCGGGTCGTGGGTGGAGACCGAGCGGGCGTGGGCGGCCAGCTGGCCGACCGCCGGCTCCATGTGCCGGGTGTGGAAGGCCCCGGCGACGCTGAGCGGCATCAACCGGGCCTTCTCCGGTGCGTCCTCGGCCAGGGCGGCGAGCTGCTCGGCGGTGCCGGCGGCGACGATCTGGCCCGGGCCGTTGTCGTTGGCGGGGGTGAGGCCGTGCTTCTCCAGCGCGGTGAGCACGGCGTCACGGTCGCCGCCCAGGATCGCCGTCATGCCCGTCGGGGTGACGGCGGCCGCCTGCGCCATCGCGCGGCCCCGCTCACGCACGAGCACCATTGCCTGCTCGGCGGTGATGACGCGGGCGCCGGTGGCGGCGGTCAGCTCGCCGACGCTGTGGCCGGCCACCGCACCGATCTGAGCGAAGGCGTCGGCAGGGTGAGGGAAGAGCTCGAGCGCGGCGACCAGGCCGGTGGCCACGAGCAGGGGCTGGGCGATCTGGGTGTCCCGGATCGCGTCCGCGTCGGCCTCGGTGCCGTAGTGCACCAGGTCGAGGCCGGCGACGGTCGAGAGCCACTCGAAACGGGAGCGGAAGGTGGGGTCCTCCAGCCACGGTCGGAGGAATCCGGAAGTCTGGGCTCCCTGACCGGGAGCGACGATGACGAGCACCAGTCCAGCCTGCCGGGTCGGAGGCCCTGGTGGCGCCTCCGGCGCGCACGAAAACGCCCGGCCAAACTTTGTAGGGTCCCTACAACGAATCTCGGCCCGACTGCCGACCCAGGACCAGCGCGATCTGCAACGTGAAGGCGTCGCGCGGCGTGCCGGCCGCATATCCGGTCAGGTCGGCGACCTGGCGCAGGCGGTAGCGCACCGTGTTGGGGTGCACGAACAGCGCCCGGCCGGCGCCCTCGAGCGAGGCACCCGACCCGAAGTAGGCGGCGAGCGTCTCCACGAGGGTGCCCTTCGCGGTGGCCAGTGGCAGGTAGATCTCCTCGACCAGGTGCCGCCGCGCGTGCCCGTCGCCGGCCAGCGCCCGCTCGGGAAGAAGGTCCGTGGTGCGCACCGGCCTGGGTGCCTCGGGCCAGCCGCCGGCGCTGCGGTGGGCCGAGAGCGCGGCCCGTGCCGAGAGGTGGGCATGGCTGAGGTCGGAGGTGATCGGGCCGACCACCACGGGCCCGGGGCCGAACGCCGACACCACCTGCTCCGCGCCCTTGAGCTCGTCGCGCACCCCGCCGAGCACGACGACCAGCCGGTCGCCCTGGGTGGCGCACAGGGCGTCCATGCCGGCGGCGCCCGCGAGGCGGCGTACCTCGTCGAAGAGGTGGTGCTCGGCGTGCTCGGGGCGCACCGACCCGAGGACCACCACGACGTCGCCGTGGTCGCCCCAGCCGAGGGCGTTGGCACGCGAGAGGACGCTCTCGTCGGCCTCCGAGCGGAGCACCGCGTCGACGACGAGGGCCTCGAGCCGGGCGTCCCAGGCACCACGCACCTCGGCGGCCCGCGCGTAGACCTCCGCCGTCGCGAAGGCGACCTCGCGGGCGTAGCGCAGCACGGCCGAGTGCACGGCGGGCACGTCGTCGGGGTCGAGGATCTCGTCGACGTTGCTCTCGACCACGTCGATGCTCAGTCGCACGAGCTCCACGGTCTGCTGGAGGTTGATGACGCCGGTGAGCGCACGCGGCGCGGCGCCGAAGACGGAGATCGCCAGTGCGCTGTCGCCGGCATCGTCGACGTCGTCTGACCTGCGGTACCAGTCGACGAAGCCCTTGATGCCGGACTGGACGATCAGCCCCACCCAGGAGCGGTCCTCGGCGCTGAGGTCGCGGAACCACGCCATGTCGGACTCCATGCGGGCCATCGCGGTCCTGCTGAGCATCCCCGTCGAGCGGGCCAGGGCGTCGGCGGCGCGGTCGCGCGACGGCGGGCTCTGCGTGATGTCGCTCGGCTCCGCACCCATGTCGACGAGGCTAGTGCAGGGCGGCGTGACCGGCCGCGGGGTGGTTGATGATTGAATCGCTGATCGATCACCGCAG
Organism: Nocardioides sp. LHG3406-4; assembly: GCF_049897745.1. Taxonomy (NCBI): domain Bacteria; kingdom Bacillati; phylum Actinomycetota; class Actinomycetes; order Propionibacteriales; family Nocardioidaceae; genus Nocardioides; species Nocardioides sp. LHG3406-4. Next base: position 373,835 of record NZ_JAFCWV010000005.1, on the reverse strand, counting down.
GAGGATCTGTGACAAAGGCGCGGCACGAGGTCACGTACGTCGACATCCACGGTCACCGTCGCGCCTTCGTGAAGGCCGGGCACGGTCCGGTCGTGCTGCTGCTCCACGGGCTGGGCTGCGACCACACCACCTGGGACTCCGTGATCTCCTCCCTGGCCCGCCGCTACACCGTGATCGCACCCGACCTGCTCGGCCACGGCCGATCCGACAAGCCGCGAGCCGACTACAGCGTCGGTGGCTACGCCAACGGGATGCGCGACCTGCTGACCGTGCTCGGTGTCGACAAGGTCACCGTGGTCGGCCACAGCTTCGGCGGCGGCATCGCCATGCAGTTCGCCTACCAGTTCCCCGAGCGCACGGAGCGGATGCTGCTGGTCTCCACCGGCGGGCTCGGACCCGAGGTCAGCCCCGCGATCCGCGCCATCACGACCCCCGGGTTCCACCAGGCCATGGGGATGCTCACCCTGCCCGGCATCCGGCACGCCGGGGTGGTCGGCCTGCGTGCCCTGGCGGCCACGGGCTGGAAGCCCGCACGTGATCTCGACGAGGTCGCCGAGATCTACGACTCCTTCAAGGACCCGCGCTCGCGCGCCGCGATCCGGCACGTCGTGCGCGCGGTGGTCGACTGGCGCGGCCAGATCGTCACCATGTCCGACCGCGCCTACCTCACCGAGGCGATGCCGATGTGCGTGGTGTGGGGTGAGGACGACCGGGTGATCCCGGTGACCCACGCCGCCAACGTGACCGAGCTGGCACCGCTGGCGCGGGTCGAGGTCATCCCGAACGCCGGGCACTTCCCGCACAAGGACCACCCGCAGCGGTTCGTGCGGATCCTCAACGACTTCGTCCGCACGACCCAGCCCGCGACCTTCACCCGGGCACGCTGGCGCAGGCTGCTCGAGGACGGGAGCGCCCGCCCTGCCCGCCAGGCCGAGGCCGGCGAAGGGCCGATCGCACCCGTGCACCCGATCGGCGGCAGCGCCGGCGCCTGAGCGCCGGCGCGCAGCCGTCAGGCGTCGCCGCCCTCCTGCTCCACGTCCCGGACGGCGGTGGGGTCGTCGATGCGGTACTTGGTGAACGCCTCGATGACCTTCTCGCGGGGGATCTCGCCGGCGTCGGCGAGTGCCTGCAGCGCTGCGACGACGACCGACGGGGCATCGACGTGGAAGTAGCGTCGGGCGGCCGCGCGGGTGTCGGCGAACCCGAAGCCGTCGGTGCCGAGGACCCGGTAGTCACCGGGCACCCAGCGCGCGATCTGCATCGGCACGGCCCGCATGTAGTCGGACACGGCCACCTTCGGGCCGGCCGCGTCGGCCAGCTTGTCGGCGACGTAGGCCCGGCGGGGGTCCTGGTCGGGGTGGAGGAGGTTCCAGCTCTCGGCCGTGATGGCGTCGCGGGAGAGCTCGTTCCACGACGTCACCGACCAGGTGTCGGCGGCTACGCCCCACTCCTCGGCCAGCATCCGCTGGGCGTCCTCGATCCACGGGAAGCCGACGCCCGAGGCGAGCAGCTGCACCCGCGGGCCGTCGCCCTCGCCGGTCGACACCCGGTGCATGCCCTTGAGGATGCCGTCGACGTCGACGTCGTCGGGCTCCTTCGGCTGCGAGACGGGCTCGTTGTAGACGGTGAGGTAGAAGATGACGTTCTCGGCGTCGGCGCCGTACATGCGCTCCAGCCCGGACTGCATGATGTGGCTGATCTCGTAGGCGAAGCACGGGTCGTAGTGCACGACGGCGGGGTTGGTCGCTGCGATCAGCGGCGAGTGCCCGTCGGCGTGCTGGAGGCCCTCGCCGGTCAGCGTGGTGCGACCTGCCGTGGCGCCGATGAGGAAGCCCCGGGCGAGCTGGTCGGCCATCGCCCAGATGGAGTCGCCGGTGCGCTGGAACCCGAACATCGAGTAGAAGATGTAGAACGGGATCATGTGCTCGCCGTGCGTGGAGTACGCCGACCCGGCAGCCGTCGCGGAAGCCATGGCGCCGGCCTCCGAGATGCCCTCGTGGAGCATCTGGCCCTGCTGCGACTCCTTGTAGGCCAGCAACAACTTGCGGTCGACCGACTCGTACTGTTGGCCGCCCGGGTTGTAGACCTTCGCCGTCGGGAACATCGCGTCCATGCCGAACGTGCGGTACTCGTCCGGGGCGATCGGCACGATCCGCTTGCCGATCTCCGGGTCCTTCATCCAGTCCTTGAGCAGGCGGACGACGGCCATGGTGGAGGCGATCTTGTTCTTGCCCGAGCCCTGCTTGAGCTCGGAGTAGACCGCGTCACCCGGCAGCTTCAGCGTCGAGGACCGGTCCAGGCGTCGCGGCAGCGAGCCACCGAGCGCCCTGCGGCGGTCGAGCATGTACTGGATCTCGGGGGAGTCCATCCCAGGGTGGAAGAACGGCGCGCCGCCGGTCTTCTCGTAGGACTCCGTCAGGTCGCGGTCGCTGATCGGCAGGTAGAGCCGGTCGCGGTACTTCTTGAGGTCGTCCTGGGTGAGCTTCTTCATCTGGTGGGTGGCGTTCTTCCCCTCCAGTGCGTCGATGGTCCAGCCCTTGATCGTGTGGGCCAAGATCACCGTCGGCTGGCCGACGTGCTTGGTGGCGGCGTCGAAGGCGGCGTACACCTTGCGGTAGTCATGACCGCCGCGCGGCAGGTGCTCGATCTGGCTGTCGGTCATGTGCTCGACCATCCGGCGCAGGCGCTGGTCACCGCCGAAGAAGTGCTCGCGGATGTAGCCGCCCGACTCGGTCGAGTAGGTCTGGAAGGCCCCGTCGGGGGTGGTGTTCATCTGGTTGACGAGCACACCGTCGACGTCGCGGGCGAGCAGGGCGTCCCACTCCCGGCCCCACACGACCTTGATGACGTTCCAGCCGGCACCGCGGAAGGTGGACTCCAGCTCCTGGATGATCTTGCCGTTGCCGCGCACCGGGCCGTCGAGCTGTTGCAGGTTGCAGTTGATGACCCAGGTGAGGTTGTCGAGCTCCTCGCGCGCGGCCACGCCGATGGCGCCGAGGGACTCGGGCTCGGCCATCTCGCCGTCGCCGAGGAACGCCCACACGTGCTGCTGGCTGGTGTCCTTGATGCCGCGGTTGGACAGGTAGCGGTTGAAGCGTGCCTGGTAGATGGAGTTGATCCCCGTCAGGCCCATCGAGACGGTGGGGAACTCCCAGAAGTCCGGCATCAGGCGCGGGTGCGGGTACGACGGCAGGCCGGCGCCCGGGCCGTGCTGGACCTCCTGGCGGAACCGGTGCAGCTGGTCTTCGGTCAGCCGGCCTTCGAGGAACGCCCGGGAGTAGATGCCGGGGGAGCCGTGTCCCTGGAAGTAGATCTGGTCGCCGCCGCCTGGGTGGTCGTGGCCGCGGAAGAAGTGGTTGAAGCCGACCTCGTAGAGGCTCGCCGAGGACTGGTAGGTCGCGATGTGCCCGCCGACCTCGAGGCCCTTGCGGTTGGCGCTGGACACCATGACGGCGGCGTTCCAGCGGATGAACGCGCGGATCCGCCGCTCGATCTCCTCGTCGCCGGGGAACCACGGCTCGCGCTCGGGCGGGATGGTGTTGATGTAGTCGGTGCTGCGCAGGGCCGGGACGCCGACCTGCTTCTCCCGCGCCCGCTCGAGAAGCCGGAGCATGACGTAGCGGGCACGCTCGCGGCCGCGGTCGTCGATCATCGCGTCGAACGAGTCGATCCACTCGGTCGTCTCGTCTGGGTCGATGTCGGGGAGCTGGGTCGGCAGCCCTTCGTGGATCACGGCCTTCTTGGGGGCATCCGATGGGGTGGGGACGCCGCTGCGCTCTTCGCTGGACTGATCGGTCACGTGTTCATCGTCGCATGTGCGTGTCGCACACAAAATCTACCCTTGAGTACTCGCACACCGACGGGTGGAGCGCGCAGGGTTGCGCCCTTGTCCCAACTCCGCTGGACTACTCCCCACTCCCTGCGCTGGCAGGGCGGACACGACGAGAACAAGGAGGCGTGCGGTGAGCGCGACGATGGGCGGCGAGTCCGCCCAGACCGGTGATCAGTCCGGTAGCCAGAGCAGTGGTGCCGATACGCCGGCAGCACGGCTGGGACTCAAGCAGGGCATGGTTGTCCAGGAGCTCGGCTGGGACAACGACACCGACGACGAGCTGCGCATGGCCGTCGAGGACACCATCGACGCCGACCTCGTGGACGGTGACTACGGGAACGTCGTCGACGCCGTACTGCTGTGGTGGCGCGACGACGACGGCGACCTGGTCGACGGCCTGGTGGACGCGCTGACCGACCTCGTCGGGGGTGGGGCGATCTGGCTGCTCACGCCCAAGGTGGGTCGGCCGGGAAGCGTCGACGCGGCGGACATCGCCGAGGCCGCCCCGATCGCCGGACTCGCCCAGACGACCACGGCGGCGGTCAGCAAGGACTGGCAGGCCACCCGGCTCGTGGCCCCCAAGACGCCGGCCTAGCCGCCGAGGAGCGCCGGTCAGCCGGGTACGACTCTCACCATGAAGAGGCTCATGGGCCGCGCGGCCTCGGCGGCGGTCAGCGTGAAGGTGCTGACCGAAGCGGGAGTGGTGCGCCCGTACCCGCCGGGCGCTCTCGTCGGGATCCTGCGAGCCGTGAGCAGGTGGGGCACCGGTCCTGCCGGTGGCTTCACCGCGCTGGCCGCCCGATCGCCCGACCGCGTCGGGCTGGTCGACGAGCTGGGTCCCCTCACGTTCGGCGACCTGCACCGCCGCAGCAACGCTCTCGCCCACGCGCTGGCCGAGCGCGGCATCGGCCCCGGAGACTCCGTGGCCGTGATGTGCCGCAACCACCGTGGTTTCGTCGACGCCACGGTCGCGGTCGCGAAGCTCGGTGCCGACCTCCTCTTCCTCAACACCGCCTTCGCCGGACCTCAGCTCGTCGACGTGCTCGACCGCGAGCAGCCCGGCGTGATCATCCACGACGAGGAGTTCACCGGGTTGCTGGCCGCGGTCGAGGACGCCGACCGCGTGGTGGCCTGGACCGACGAGCCCGCAGAGGGCACGACGACCCTCGAGTCCCTCGTCGCGACGTACCCCGTCACCGATCTGGCTCCTCCGTCGCGACACGCCCGGATCGTCATCCTGACCTCGGGCACGACCGGCACCCCGAAGGGGGCCCCACGCAACGAGGCGGGCCTCGACGCCGCCGTGGCCCTGCTCTCGCGGATCCCGATGCGCCACGGGTGGCGCACCCACATCGCCGCGCCGCTGTTCCACACCTGGGGCCTCGCGCACCTTCTCCTGGCCATGCTGCTCGGCTCCACAGTCGTGCTGCGCCGCACCTTCGACCCCGAGGAGGCGCTCCGCGTCGTGCGCGACAAGCGGTGTGAGTCGCTCGTCGTCGTCCCGGTGATGCTCCAGCGGATCCTGGCCCTGCCCGCCGCGACTCTCGACGAGCTCGACGAGACGTCGCTGCGCGTCGTCGCGGCGTCGGGGTCGGCGCTCCCGGGGGACCTGGCCCTGGCGTGGATGGACCGGTTCGGCGACAACCTCTACAACACCTACGGGTCCACCGAGGTGGCCTACGCAAGCGTGGCCGGCCCCGAGGACCTCCGGGAGGCTCCCTCGTCGGCCGGTCGCCCGCCGTACAGCACGATCGTCAAGGTGTACGACGAGCACGGCGAGGAGGTCACCGAAGGCGAGGCCGGCCGGATCTTCGTGGGGAACTCGCTGCTCTTCGAGGGCTACACCGGCGGCGGAGGCAAGGACATGATCGACGGGTTGATGTCGACCGGCGACGTGGGTCGCATCGGGCCCGACGGCCGGCTCTACGTCGAGGGTCGCGACGACGACATGATCGTCAGCGGCGGCGAGAACGTCTTCCCCCAGGAGGTCGAGGACTGCCTGGCGCGTCATGAGGCGGTTGTGGACGTGGCGGTGACCGGTGTCGATGACGCCGACTACGGCGCGCGGCTGCGGGCCTTCGTGGTGCTGGCCGGCCCGGACGCCGCCTCCGAGGCCGACCTCGAGGACTGGGTCGAGGACCACCTCGCGCGCTACAAGGTGCCGCGAGAGATCGTCTTCCTCGACGAGCTGCCGCGCAACGCGACCGGCAAGGTCATCAAGCGCGAGCTGGTCGAGCAGGGCTGAGCCGCCATCGGGCCGCCCGGACCCGAGTGGGAGAATGAAGCCACCATGAATGGACTCTCCCTGGGCGGGCCGGCGCCCGACTTCACCCTGCGCGACCAGTTCGGAGCCGACGTCACCCTGTCGGACTTCCGCGGGCGTAAGGCGGTCGTCATCTTCTTCTACCCCTACGCCTTCTCCGGCGTGTGCACCGGCGAGATGGCCGGGATCCGCGACCGGCTCGCGCAGTTCATGACCTTCGACACGGAGGTGCTCGGCATCTCCTGCGACCCGGTCTACGCGCTGCGCGCCTTCGCCGACTCCGACGGGCTGAACTTCCCGCTGCTCTCCGACTTCTGGCCGCACGGTGCGGTCTCCTCGGCGTACGACGTCTTCGACGAGGCCAAGGGCTGCCCGCGCCGGTCGTCGTACGTCATCGACCGGGACGGCAACCTCGCCTGGGCGGTGCACAACGCGATGCCGGAGGGCCGGGACCTCGACGAGCACCTGGCCCAGCTGCAGGCAGTGGTCTAGAGCGCACTCGAGGAAATTCCCAACGATTTCCGGGATTCGGGTGACAAGGGTTGGAACCAGGTCGTAGTCTTCTCCATGTCGAGCCGCTGATGACCCGAGACGTCAGCGGCTCGACTCTTTTCATTTGTGCCTCGTTCACGCTGGGTCCGGTCCCGGAACCAGCCGTGTGGGCCCTTCCGTAGGGCTCCCGTAGGGTGAGCGCTCCGGCGTCGGTAGCTCAGCGGTAGAGCACTCGGTTTACACCCGAGCGGTCGGCGGTTCGAAACCGTCCCGACGCACCACAAGCCCCCGCCCGGGTCCCTCCGGCGGTGAGAGGCCTCTCATCGGCCTCGTCGCGGCCGGCATGACGACGCTGCCCGTCACCGCGACGATCGTGGCGACGCGCCTGACCGGGTCGACCGGGGCTGGACAACCCGCAGGCAACCCGCGGCTCACTAGAGTGATGACGGTCACGACGAGCGTCCAGGAGGCACCGTGATCGTCCCGTTCAGCGTGTCCGACTTCATCGACCGTGCCCAGACCGTGTACGCCGACCGCATCGGTGTCGTGGACGAGCCGGACCAGCCGGCCGCATCCCTCGGGGCCCTGACCTACGCCGAGCTGGCGGCGCTGGCGCGGCGCCAGGCGGCCCGGCTCGACGAGCTCGGCATCCGGCCCGGAGAGCGGGTCGCGGTGGTCTCCCACAACAGCGCTCGACTGCTCACGTCGTTCTTCGCCGTGGCGGGCTCCGGCCGGGTGCTGGTGCCTGTCAACTTCCGGCTCCGGCCCGACGAGGTCGCCTACATCGTCGAGCACTCGGGATCGCGGGTGCTCTATGTCGACCCCGAGCTCGACGAGTCCCTGGCGGACGTCGGAGCAGAGCACCGGTTCGTGCTCGGCGACGACGACAGCCTCTATGCGGCCGAGGGCGTGGACCCCGCGACGTGGGAGCCCGACGAGAACGCCACGGCGTGCATCAACTACACCTCGGGCACCACCGCGCGTCCCAAGGGCGTGCAGATCACCCACCGCAACATCTGGGTCAATGCCGTCACCTTCGCGATGCATGCCGCCGTCACCGACCGCGACGTCTACCTCCACACCCTGCCGATGTTCCATGCCAACGGGTGGGGGATGCCGTTCGCGATGACCGGCCTGGGCGTGCCGCAGATCGTGCTGCGCAAGGTCGACGGAGCCGAGATCCTGCGCCGCGTCGAGGAGCACGGGGTGACGGTGATGTGTGCCGCACCGGCCGTCGCCGCCGCCGTACTGGATGCCGCCCAGGACTGGGAGGGCGAGATCCCCGGTCGCGGCCGGGTGCGCATCATCATGGCTGGCGCGCCGCCGCCGACGAAGACCGTGGTGCGGGTCGAGGAGGAGCTCGGCTGGGAGTTCATCCAGATCTACGGGCTGACGGAGACCTCACCCCTCCTGACCTTCAACCGCACGCGCGCCGAGTGGGACGACCTCGGCACCGAGCAGCGGGCCGAGCGGCTGGTGCGCGCCGGCGGCCCGGCCCTGGGGGTGACGCTGGCGGTCTCCGAGCCCGACGCCGACGGCGAGGGTGGCGGTGAGGTGCTGGCGCGTTCCAACGTCGTGCTGGAGGGCTACTGGGACCAGCCGGAGGAGACGGAGGCCGCGCTGGCCGGCGGCTGGTTCCACACGGGTGACGGCGGCGTCATCGGTGCGGACGGCTACCTCACGATCACCGACCGCAAGAAGGACGTCATCATCACCGGCGGCGAGAACGTCTCCTCGATCGAGGTCGAGGACGTGCTCTTCTCGCACCCGGCGGTCGCCGAGGTGGCCGTGATCGGGGTGCCCAGCGACAAGTGGGGCGAGACGATCATGGCCCTGGTCGTGCTGTCGGAGGGTGAGATGGCCACCGAGGCCGAGCTCATCGCCTGGTGCAAGGAGAACGCGGCCGGCTACAAGGCACCCACGGTCGTCGAGTTCCGCGACGAGCTCGCCCGCACCGCCACCGGCAAGCTCCAGAAGTTCAAGCTGCGGGCGCCCTACTGGGAAGGACGCGACCGGCAGGTCAACTAGCATCCAGCCATGCCGGCCCTCGCAGACGTCGTCGCCCTGGTCCACGGCTGGTATCCACCCGCGGTCGCAGCCGACTGGGACCGGGTCGGCCTCGCGGTCGGCGACCCGGCCGCAGACGTACGTCGCATCGTGCTTGCCGTCGACCCGGTGCACGCGGTCGTGCGCGAGGCGATCGGGGACGGCGCCGACCTGCTGATCACCCACCACCCGCTGCTGCTGCGCGGGGTGTCCAGCGTGGCGGCCACGACGCCGAAGGGTCGGGTCGTGCACGACCTGATCAGGGCGGGCTGCGGGCTGCTGACCGCCCACACCAACGCGGACGCGCCGGCCGGCGGCGTCTCGGAGTCGCTGGCCCTGGCCCTGGGGCTGACCGACCTCCGCCCGCTCGTGCCCGGTCCCACGGAGCGCCTGGCCAAGCTCACGACGTACGTCCCGGCCGGCGACGCCGAGGCCGTCCGGGCGGCTCTTTCCGCGGCCGGGACCGGCGCGATCGGCGACTACGACTCCTGCTCGTTCAGCTCCACGGGGGAGGGGCGGTTCCGTCCCCTGCGCGGCGCGCGACCGGCGATCGGCGAAGTGGGCTCGTTCGAGGTCGTCGACGAGGTGCGCATCGAGACGGTGCTGCCGATCTCGCGACACTCCGCCGTCGTGTCCGCCCTGATGGGGGCACACCCCTACGAGACGCCGGCCTACGACGTCGTGGAGGTGGCCGTCGAGGCGGCCGCCGACTCCGGCGCGGGTCGGGTCGGGCGCATCGAGCCCACCACGCTCGCCGCCTTCGCCGCAACGGTGGCGAAGGCACTGCCCCGGACCGCCCACGGCGTGCGGGTCTCCGGAGGTCGCGGCGACCGGATCGAGACGGTTGCCGTCCTCGGTGGAGCCGGCGACGGCCACCTCGACGACGCACGTGGCGAGGGGGTCGACGCCTACGTCACCAGCGACCTGCGCCACCACCCGGCGTCGGAGTTCCGCGAGCACGCGGGGCCTGCCCTGGTCGACATCTCCCACTGGGCCGCGGAGTGGACCTGGCTCCCGGTGCTCCGGGCGCAGCTGGCGCAGTCACTGGGGGATACGGTGGAGGTCATCGTGAGCACGACGTGCACCGATCCCTGGGACTTCCGGGCCTGACCCGTCAGTCCTCACACAATCTAGGAGCCGACGCTGAAAGCCGACCCGTTCGCCCAACTCAAGCTGCTCGACGTCCAGGAGCTCGACTCCCGTGCCGATCTGCTGCGCCACCAGAAGGCATCGCTGCCGGAGCTGGCCGAGATCGACTCGCTGACCCAGAGCCACACGGAGCTGCTCGACCAGCAGCGGGACGCGCAGATCGTGGTCGACGACCTGGTCGCCGAGCAGGCGAAGGCGGACGCCGACGTCGAGCAGGTGAAGACGCGGCGCACGCGCGACCGGGAGCGGATGGACCAGGGGCTCATCACCAACCCCAAGGACCTCTCGCGCATGCAGCAGGAGCTCGTCTCGCTCGAACGCCGCATCGCGTCGCTCGAGGACACCGAGATCGAGATCATGGAGAGGCTCGAGGCGGCGCAGGCGGCCCTCGACATGCTCACCTCCCAGCTGGCTGGCACCGATGCCCGGCTCGCCGACGTCGTGGCCCACCGCGACGAGAAGACGGCTGGCATCGAGCGCGACCTGGCCGCCATCGAGGCCGAGCGCCTCCCGCTGGTCGCCGACCTGCCGGCCGACCTGCTCGCGCTCTACGACAAGCTGCGCGCCAGCAAGAACGGCGTCGGTGCGGCCCACCTTCGGGCGCGTCAGTGCAGCGGCTGCATGCTCACGCTCGACAACGCCGAGCTCGGGGTGATCAAGGCCTCCCCGAGCGACGAGGTCATCCGCTGCGAGGAGTGCCAGCGCATCCTGGTGCGCACCAGCGAGTCCGGTCTCTAGAGGTCGCTGACCACGACGTCGAGCCGAGTGCCCGTGCGCTCCGCGGTGGCCTCGACGTGCCAGCCGAGGTCGCCCAGCACACGGGCCAGGGCGGCGGGCGTGGCCGGGTTGCGCCCGTCCTCCAGGAGCGCGCGCACGATGCGGCCCTTCGTGGCCTTGTTGAAGTGGCTGACCACGCTCCGCCGGCCGCCGCTCTCGTGCAGCACCCTGACGGTCGACGTCCGCCGCACGAGCTCGGCGGGCGGCCGCCAGAACGCGGCGTACGTGGAGGACCGGAGGTCGACGAGCAACCCGGTGCCGAGTGCGTCGAGGACTGCCGGGCCGAGTTCCTCGCGCCACACGCCGGCAACGGATCCGACCCCGGGGAGGCTCACGTCCCCGGAGAGCCGGTAGGCGGGGATCCGGTCGCCCGGGCGCACCAGTCCGAAGAGCGACGACACGACGGCCACCCGGCTGGTCGCGCGGCGGCGGGCTGCGGGGGAGAGGTCGGCGAACGACAGGGCGTCGTACAGAACTCCGGTGTAGACGGCGTCGGCCCGGGCAGTGGGCGCCGTCCGCACCCGGGCGTTGAGACCGACCAGGTCGGCCTGGGTGCTGCCGATGCCGAGCACCTCCGCCGCGTCGGGTCGCGCACTGAGCTCCTCCAGCGCCGCGAGGACACGCTCTCGTGCACCGGTGAGTCGGGGGGAGCCGAGTGAGGACAGGTCGAGCGGCTTGCCGCGCCGGGGCGCGTACTTGCCTTCGCTGGGAGGCAGCAGGATCAGCACGCGCGCAAGAGTAGGGGTAGGCGGCAGTCCTGCAGGCAGGCGGTGGCTAGGGTGCTGCGCATGCCGAGCAACCGCGTGCTGAGCGTCCGGTCGACCGACGACGGGGTCGCCGCCCAGGAGATGCGTGACGGCATCGCCGCCATCCGGGCGGAGATGAAGCTCCCGGCGGAGTTCCCGCCGGAGGTGGAGAAGGCGGCTGCCGAGGCTGCCGCCAACCCGCGGCTCCCCGAGCTCGACCGCACCGACATCGAGCTCGTCACGATCGACCCTCCCACCTCGATGGACCTCGACCAGGCGCTCCACATCGAACGCGACGGCGACGGGTACGTCGTCCACTACGCCATCGCCGACCTGGCCGCGTTCGTCACGCCCGGCGATGCGGTCGACGTCGAGGCCAACCGCCGGGGACAGACCCTCTACGGTGCCGACTCGAAGATCCCGTTGCACCCGAAGGTCATCTCGGAGGGCGCCGGCTCCCTGCTGCCCGACCAGGTGCGGCCCGCGCTGCTGTGGACCATCAAGGTCGACAGCGTCGGCGAGGGCACCGACGTCCAGGTCGAGCGGGCGCTGGTGAGGTCGCGGGCGAAGCTCGACTACGCGAGCGTGCAGGCACAGCTCGACGATGGCACCGCCGCGGAGGTGTTCACCCTCCTCCGCGAGGTCGGCGAGCTGCGGTTGGCACGCGAGGCCGCCCGCGGCGGCGTCTCGCTCCCGCTGCCCGAGCAGGAGATCCTCATCGAGGGCGAGCAGTGGCGGCTGGAGTTCCGCCAGCTGCTGCCCGTCGAGAACTGGAACGCGCAGATCTCGCTGCTCACCGGCTTCGCGGCGGCCTCACTGATGGTCTACGCCCGCGTCGGCCTGCTGCGCACCCTGCCGCCCGTCGATCCGCGCGACCTCGCCCGCCTGCACCGCACGGCGCGGGCGCTCCGCATCGAGTGGCCGGCCGAGCAGCCCTACCCGGACTTCATCCGCTCGCTCGACCCCGGTAACTCCTCGCACGCCGCGATGATCGTGGCCTGTACGCGCCTGCTCCGAGGCAGCGGGTACGTCGGCTTCGACGGCGCGCTGCCCGAGCAGCCGCTGCACGCGGCCCTGGCCTCCGAGTACGCCCACGTGACCGCCCCACTGCGCCGGCTCGTCGACCGGTACGCCGGCGAGATCTGCGTCGCCCTCTGTGCCGGCGACGAGGTGCCGGGCTGGGTGCTCGAGAAGCTCGGCGAGCTGCCGGAGACGATGCGCGAGTCGGGTCGCCGGGCCAACCAGTACGAGAACGCCATCATCAACCTCGCCGAGGCGCACGTGCTCGCCGACCGGGTGGGCGAGACCTTCCCCGGCGTGGTCATCGAGCTCGACGAGAAGGACGACAAGCGTGGCGACGTGACCGTCCAGGACCCCGCCGTCGAGGCACCGGTGACGAGCTCTGCCCGGTTGCCGCTGGGGGAGGACGTGCAGGTCACGCTCGCCAAGGCCGACGTACGCACGAGGTCGGTGGCGTTCACCCTCGGCTGAGCTGACAGGCGGTCCGGCGGGCTGTGGATGAGCGGCCCATGAGCGCGGCGGTATCGATCAGACTTGTGCCATGCAGGCAGCAGAGGCCCTGGTCAGGCTCGGAGGCGTCGCGGAGACCGGCGCCTTGTTGGGGCTGACGACGCCGAGGAGGATCCGCCGCGCGGTGCGCCGCGGAGAGATCCTGCGGCCGGCGCGGGGGCGGTATGTACTGCCCAGCGCGTCGGAGGCGCATCACGCGGCCGCTGCAGTCTCGGGGGTCGTCGCGCTGCGGAGCGCCGCGGCGCACTATGGCTGGAAGACGAAGCAGCCACCACCCGTGCCCGAGGTCATCGTGCCTCGCAACCGGAAGGTCGACCGGGCTCGTCGAGAGTCGTGTCGACTCATGTGGGTCAGCCTCGCCCAGGATCAGGTAGCCGACGGGGTGACGAAGCCGCTGCGTACCGTCATCGACTGCGCGCGGCGGCTGCCCTTCGACGAGGCGCTGGCGATCGGCGACTCGGCGCTGCGGTCCGGCGACGTGACCCGGGCTGACCTCGACGGGATCGACGTGCGCGGTGCCGGTGCTGACGCCGTACGGCGGGTGCTGCGGCGCGCCGACGGGCGAGCAGCGAACCCCTTCGAGTCCGTTCTGAGGGCACTGTGCATCGAGGCCGGGCTCGAGGTAGTGCCGCAGGTCCCCGTCGACCTCGGCACCGGCCGAGTGCGCCCTGACCTGGTCTGCCCTTCGTGTCGGATCGTGCTCGAGGCCGACTCATGGACGCATCACGCGACCCGCCGGGCGCACACACGCGACTGTGCCCGCTACAACCTGCTCGTGCTCCACGACTGGCGGGTGCTCCGGTTCACGTGGGAGCAGGTGATGCTCGACCAGCGCTATGTCCGCTGGGTGCTGGGCGTCGCCGTACGGCGCGTCGGACGAGCCGAAGTGTCCACCGGGTTCCCCGCCTCCGCGTGAGCGGAGGCCGTGGCCGGACTTCTGCACGTTCGACGCGCACCATGGGAGAGTCCCTGACCACCGCGCGGCTCACAGCGGATCCGCCGCCAGCAGCACTACCTCCTCTGCGCGCCCTCTGGGTGTCACCGTGGCGACATGACCGACACCTCGACAACCCGCCTCGACGACGACCTGGCTCGTCGCCTCCTGGACCAACGCACGATCCTGCTCGGGTCCGTGCTCGATGAGACCGTCGGCAACCGGCTGTGCTCGGCGCTGGTGATGCTGGCGACCGACGACCCGAGTGCCGACATCTGGCTGTGGATCAACTCGCCCGGCGGATCGGTGCCAGCCATGCTGGCCATCCGCGACACGATGCGACTGCTCCCCGCCGACGTGTGCACCGTGAACATGGGGATGGCCTACAGCGCCGGCCAGTTCCTGCTCAGCTCCGGCGCGCGCGGGCGCCGGTACTCGCTGCCGCATGCCCGGGTGCTTCTCCACCAGGGGTCGGCGGGGTTCGGAGGCACGGCCGAGGACATCGCCCTGCAGGCCGAGGACCTGCGTCACACACGCGACACGGTGCTTGGCCTCATCGCCGAGGACACCGGTCAGCCGGTGGAGACAGTGGAACGCGACTCGCGTCGGGACCGGATGTTCAATGCCGCCGAGGCGACGGCGTACGGCTTCGTCGACCACGTGGTCGAGTCGCTGGCGGAGATCCGCCCACCCGCGCCGCGATCCCTCGGCCTGGGGGTCCGGGCATGAGCTCCTACACGATCCCCTACGTCACGACCCAGTCCAGCCGGGGCGAGCGCACGACCGACATCTACAGTCGCTTGCTGGCCGACCGGGTCATCTACCTGGGCACCCCGATCGACGACGGCGTGGCCAACGCCGTGATCGCCCAGCTGCTCCACCTCGAGTCCGAGAGCCCGGACTCGGCGATCAACCTCTACATCAACTCCCCGGGCGGCTCGATCCCCGCCATGCTGGCGGTGTACGACGCGATGCAGTTCGTGCGGGCGCCCGTGGAGACCACCTGCGTCGGGCAGGCCGTCGCCACGGCAGCAGTGCTGCTGGCGGGCGGCGCACCCGGACGGCGCCAGATCCTGCGGCACGGCCGCGTGGTGCTGCACCAGCCGGCGGCCGAGGGACGGGGCACGATCCCCGACCTGATCCTGGAGGCCGAGGAGGTGGAACGGGTCCGGTCGCTGCTGGAGGAGCTGCTCGCCCAGCACACCGGTCGCACGCCGGCGCAGGTGCGCGAGGACACCGACCGCGACCTGGTCATGACGGCCGAGGCCGCGTTGGCCTACGGCATCGTCGACGCGGTGCTGGACCAGCGGGGCGCCTGAGCGGCTCCGGTCGACCTCAGGCCGCGAGGCACATCGTGCCGTCGTACCCACCCGTCACGTGGCTGCGCCCGAGCGACCGGACCGCGCGGGAGGCGACGTCCACCGTGCGCAGACCGAGGGCACCGGACACCGCGGCGAGGATC
Organism: Nocardioides sp. LHG3406-4; assembly: GCF_049897745.1. Taxonomy (NCBI): domain Bacteria; kingdom Bacillati; phylum Actinomycetota; class Actinomycetes; order Propionibacteriales; family Nocardioidaceae; genus Nocardioides; species Nocardioides sp. LHG3406-4. The sequence continues at coordinate 358,604 of NZ_JAFCWV010000005.1, read as the reverse complement.
TCCGAGGACGGGTCCTTGAGGCCACGCTCGAGCTCGGACAGGTACTGCGGCGAGACGCCGGCCCGCTCGGCCACGTCGATCAGACGCAGCTGCGCCGCCGACCTCGCCTCGCGGAGGACTCGTCCCACCTGCTCGCGCCACAGCGGCTCGGGGCGGGTCCTGGCCGGATCACCGGACGGCTCGGGGAACGAGATGACTTCTCCCATGCGTCCACGCTAGCCGCCGCACCGGCACCGATCCTGCTCGTTCTGCTCACAGCGGAACCGAGATCGTGTGCTCGGGTGCCCGAGAGGCCAAGCCGAGGGATCGACCATCGAGGTCAGGAGCGACTGGCTCTCGTTGCATGCGTCAGCTCGTCGAGCTCCTCGGCCGCTGTCGCGATGTTCGGTGCCAGCTCGCGGACGCCCGGAGAGAGACCCGCTCCCGCGGCACCCCCGACGCAGACCGCGGGTGACAGCTCATGGGTCGCAAGCTGTTCGGCGACCGTCACGGCCGCCGGGCGGTCCGCGGGAGTGACGACGGCGAGTACCGCTGCTCGAGCTTCGTGGCTCCGCACCGCTGTCTCCCAGCTGCGCACGGGGACGTTGGCTCCGAGGTAGAGGACGTTTAGGCCCCTCCGGCGTACGGCGGTGGCGAAGGCCAGTGCCCCGAGCTCGTGCTGGCTGCCCGCCGGCAAGCCGACCACGACAGCGGGGCCGCGGGACCTGCTGCCGGCCGCATCGAACGCCGCTGAGAGTCGCCGGTGGACGGCGTGGCTCGCCGCGTGCTCTCCTGCGATGTCGATCTCGCCTCGTGACCAGCCCTCGCCGAGAGCCTCCAGGGTGGGAAAGAGCCACGTGTCGACGACGTGCTCGAACGATCCGAGGGCGAAGCCTCCATCGAGGCTCTCCTCGATGGAGGCGATGTCCATCTGTGCTGCCGCATCCAGGAAGCGTTGGGTGTAGGTGGCTGCGTTCGGCTGGGTGGGTCCGCTCACGGGCGGGTGTCCAGGGTCCCGGTCCAGCGTGGCTGGAATGGTTCCGCTCCGAACCGCCTGGGCGGCTGCCGCTGGAGACCAGCCGTCGTCCACGAGCCGCCGCATCGTCGAGATGACCGCCAACGACTCCCTGTCGTACACGCGGTAGCCGGCCTCGTTCCGCTGCGGAGCGAAGACGCCGTACCGACGCTCCCACGCCCGCAGGGACGTCTCAGGGACACCGGTGAGCTGGGCGGCCCGCTTGATCGTGTACATGGTTTGTCTAATGTAGTGGACCAAGATACCTTTGGCAAAGGGTAGACACGCCGGTCGCTTGCTCTTACCTTGGACGCCTACCCACAGTGCATGGCCGACTGCTTTGGATCGAAGAGAGGTACCGCGGCGATGGACGCGACACAACTGGGTTCGGGTCCCATGGACTCCTTGTTGCTCAAGGACCAGATAGCTGATGCCCGGAGGCGCAGAGCGGGAACGCCCGGCGCCCTTGCGTCCCACGTGGCCGCTGTCGGCCGACCGGCTGTATCGCGACAGCAGGCCGAAGACCTGTGGAACAGCCACGGGAGGTGGGCCTACGCGATGGCCCTCGCGCTCCTGGGCGACGAGGAGACGGCCATGCGGGCGGTGGCGCTGGCGATGACGGATCTCGCCCGCTCGGACATCAGCACGGCACCGGACGAGGCCCGACGATCGCTGGCGCGTCACGTCTATCGACGCAGCACGGAGCTGGGCGCCGACACGCCCAGCATGCTGCGCCCACTGCCAGCGATGACGTGGCTTGCGCAGCTTGCCCAGCTGCAACGAGCGTGCCTGGCGCTGTGTGTCTTCGGTGGACACAGCTATCAGCAGGCGGCAGACCTGCTCGGCGTCCCAGGCGAGACGGTGGCCCAGATGCTGACGTCCGGCTTGCGAGAGCTCGGTCGCCTGAGCAAAGGACGAGTCGCTACCAGCGGCTGAGCAGCCCGGTCAGGCCGTTGCCGGCCGCTCACGCCGACGAACCGTCACCAGGTCCGATCCCCGATCGGGCATCCAGTACTGGCCACGCACCCCAGCGATTCCCGACGTATCAGGAGGCCCAGTGAGCGCCACGTGGGACGAAGCCGAGTCGAGAGCCCTGCCCGCGCCCCGGACCCGCGTCGGCCGGTTCTCCTTCGACACCGGCGCGGGCGTCTGGGAGTGGGACGACGAGGTGTACCGGATCCTGGGCCTGCAGCCCCGGTCGATCACACCCGCGACCGAGTACATGGTGTCGTCCAAGGACCCTGAAGATCGTGCGCGTGTCGCCGACATCCTGGTCCGAGCACGCAGTGCCGGGAAGCCGACGAGTGTCTCCTACTGCCTGGCCGCAGCGGACGGCGTCGAACGCAGGGTCCTCATCGTGTGCGAGGCCGCGGCCTGCGCGGAATCAGCCTCAGGCCCCGCGATCAACGGCCACTACATCGACCTGACCGCCGACTTCCGCCGCGACAGCGAGAAGGTCGCTCGCCAAGCGGTCATGGACTCAGCACAGCACCGGGCCACCATCGAGCGGGCCATCGGCGCCCTCATGGTCGGCTACAGCCTGAACGCCGACCAGGCATTCGACACGCTCCGCTGGTGGTCGCAGAACAAGAACGTGAAGCTCCGTGAGCTGGCCGGGCGCTTGATCGAGGCGGCGAGCACAGGCGCGACGAGCGATGTCCGTACGCGCAAGAGCTTCGACGTGCTGCTCCATGACGTATCCATGCATCGACCTCCGCGGGGTGGCGACGCGCTGCCTGGGAGCTGAAGCGTCCGCGTGGTGCAACGCATGGGCTGGCCTGCGTGGACCACCAGGTGCGCGTTGCCACCGGTGAGGCTGCCGACGGTCTCGTGACCGAAGCGGGGCAGCGGACCGGTCGGCGTCCTAGGCTGAGGGCGTGTACTTCGAGAACGTCGTCTTAGACGCCACTGATCCGCAGACCACCGGCCGGGCCTGGGAGGCCGAGCTCGGCACCGAGACGCTGACCGACGAGGAGGCCGGGTTCGAGACGCGCCTCTCGGTGCCCGGCGGGCCCGAGCTCGACCTCTGCTTCCAGCGGGTGCCGGACGAGCCGACCGAGCGACCTCGACTCCGCCTCGACGTCCGGGCTGGGGAGCTCGCGGCGCTGCGGCTCGAGTCTGCCGACCCGCCCCGGGACCTGGCCTTCTGGCAGTGGCTGACCGCCTGGGAGCCGGTCGCGGGCAGCGAGGTGCCCGGTCTCCAGCACCCGTCCGGCCGCGGGCCGCTGCTCGCGCTGGTGCCGGAGGAGGAGCCCAAGCCGGAGGGCAAGAACCGGACCCACCTCGACCTCCGGCTGGAGTCCGGCGACGATGCCGATGCGGTCGCGGCCGGGATCGCTGACCGGGGCGGGCGCGAGCTCCACTTCGGGTGGGGAGACTTGCCCTGGCGCCACTTCGCCGACCCGTCCGGCAACGAGTTCTGCGTGCTGGCCGCGCGGAAGGGCTCGTAGTCAGGGGCCTCCACGGACGGGCATGCAGAAAAGTCACTGCCACAGAAGAGTGGTGTGATGCACGTTCTCGCAGGTCAGCTGGGGTGTAACGAATGGGCTGGCCTGTAGGCCGGGTTCTGTACGACGCCCGTAGGCGCTGTGGCGACCATCCATCTACGACGACCGTTGCCGGCCGCCTCAAGCGATCTACCCGTGTGCTCGGGCGGGCCGCCCTCGAGCGCACACGCGCCCCCGCCGTGGCGGGAGCTTCTTGATCTTGCTCCAGGTGGGGTTTGCCTAGCCGTCCCGGTCGCCCGGGACGCTGGTGGTCTCTTGCACCGCCGTTTCACCCTTACCGCTCCCGGGGGAGCGGCGGTCTGTTTTCTGTGGCACTGTCCCGCGGGTTGCCCCGGGTGGGTGTTACCCACCACCTTGCCCTGTGGAGCCCGGACCTTCCTCGGTCTCCCCGTGAGGAGAACGCGGTCGCCCGGCCAGCCCATTCGCGTGCTCATGCTAGCCGTTGACGAGAAGGCCCGCGGATGCTGGAGTGATCTCACTGCCGCGACGTCTCCTCCGAGGTCCGGACAGCTCGGGATGTCACGACCACTAGGAGCACCAGATGACCCACGTTCGTACCCGCGCCCTGACGGGCGCGACCCTCGCCGTGTCGTTCGCAGCGGCCCTGACGCTGACCGGTGGCGCCCTGGCGTCGCCCGCCCGTGAGTCCGCCTCGACGCCCGTTCCCATCCTCACCCCCGACGGGCAGGTGAGCGCGTACGTCGTCAACGCCCGGCACGAGACCCCCGGCCAGACCCGCAAGGTCGAGCGTGCGGTGGAGCGTGCCGGGGGAGTGGTCGTGCAGTCCTGGCCGCAGATCGGGGTGGTCATCGCCCACTCCGACCGGGCCGCCTTCCGGGTCGACGTGGTGCGCAAGGGCGGGTACGCCGTCGACACGGTCGGTGCCACCCGAACGGTGGCCGTGAGCGAGGGCACCCCAGACGCCCGCCGGGGCGGCACGGTGAAGGACGAGTTCGCCAACACGCCCCAGGCCGACGTCGTACCCGACCCGCGCGAGGGCGAGCAGTGGGACATGCAGATGATCAAGGCCGACCAGGCCCACCAGGTCAGCGACGGTTCCCGTGACGTCGTCGTCGGCGTGCTCGACAGCGGCATCGACGCCGACCACCCCGACCTCGCGCCCAACATCGACGTCGCGGACTCGGTGAACTGCACCGACGCCGGCCGCCCGGACACCTCGGCGACCGGCTGGCAGCCGACGACCAGCGACCACGGCACCCATGTCGCCGGCACCATCGCGGCCGCGCGCAACGGTGTCGGCATCGTCGGGGTCGCCCCGGGCGTGCGGATGGCCTCGGTGAAGGTGGTCAACGACGCCGGCTTCATCTACCCGGAGTACGCCGTCTGCGGCTTCGTCTGGGCGGGGATGCACCGCATGGACGTCACCAACAACAGCTACTACGTCGACCCGTTCATGTACTACTGCTCGGACCAGCCCGACCAGGCCGCGGCCAAGGAGGCGGTCGACCGCGCTGTGCAGTGGTCGACGAGGCAGGGCACGGTGCACGCCGCAGCGGCCGGCAATGCCGCGACCGACCTGTCGAACAACACCACCGACACCACCAGCCCCGACGACAGCACGCCGATCAACCGCACGATCAACAACGGGTGCGAGGACATCCCGGCCGAGCTCGACGGCGTCGTGACCGTGTCGTCGTTCGCTCAGGTCGGCACCACCCTCGACAGTCAGCTGTCCTCGTTCTCCAACCGCGGCCTCGGCAAGATCGACGTCGCGGCTCCGGGCTCGCGGATCCTGTCGACGGTCGTGGAAGGCAACGGCTACGGACTCAAGAGCGGCACGTCGATGGCCTCGCCCCACGTGGCCGGCGTCCTCGCCCTGATGAGGTCGGCGCACCCGCGCTGGAGCCCGCGCACGATGCTGGCCATGCTGCGTGCCCAGGCCGACGACAAGGCGTGCTCCGCACCCCAAGGCAACGTCGGGCCGGCCTGCGTGGGCAACCTCGGCGACAACAGCTACGCCGGGCAGGGCATGGTCGACGCGCTCGACGCGATCCAGTGACGCTCGCTGGCTGAGGGTGAGCAGCGAGCCTCGGGACCGAGGGAGACCGCCTTGGCTTCGAGGCTCGTCGCTGGCGCTCCTCGCACCTCAGCCGGCGTCGGTCGCTGGCGCTCCTCGCACCTCAGCCGGCATCGGTGGTTGGCGCTCCTCGCACCTCGGCCGGCGGCGGGTCAGGGGTTCGTCAGGACCTCGGCGCCGGTCGGCGTCACCAGCAGGGTGTGCTCGAACTGCGCGCTGCGCTTGAGGTCCCTGGTGACGACGGTCCAGTCGTCGTCCCACATCGTCCACTCGTGGGTGCCGAGGTTGAGCATCGGCTCGATGGTGAACGTCATCCCGACCTCGATGACGTCGTCGTACTGCGGGGCGTCGTAGTGGGGGATGACCAGACCCGAGTGGAACGCGGTGCCGATGCCGTGCCCGGTGAAGTCGCGCACCACGCCGTACCCGAACCGGCGGGCGTAGGACTCGATGACCCGGCCGATGACGTTGATGCGGCGCCCCGGCTTGACGGCCGCGATGCCGCGCTGGAGTGCCTCTCGGGTGCGCTCGACGAGCAGCCGGGACTCCTCGTCGACCGAGCCTGCGAGGAACGTCGCGTTGGTGTCCCCGTGCACGCCGCCGATGAACGCGGTGATGTCGATGTTGACGATGTCGCCGTCCTCGACGACGCGTGCGTCGGGGATCCCGTGACAGATGACCTCGTTGACGCTGGTGCACAAGGACTTGGGGAACCGCTTGTAACCCAGCGTCGAAGGGTAGGCGCCGTGGTCGCAGAGGAACTCGTGGCCGATCCGATCGAGCTCGTCGGTGGTGACGCCGGGGACGATCGATGCACCTACGAGCTCCCGTGCCTGGGCGGCCAGGCGGCAGGCGACCCGCATCCTCTCGATGGTCTCGGCGTCCTTGACCTCGCTGCCGGTGAAGCGCTCCGGCGCCGGCTGGTCGACGTACTCGGGCCGCGGGATGTGATCGGGCACCGGGCGACGCGCGGAGATGACGGCAGGGGCTACAGCACTCACGGGGGCGAGTGTAGTTTCACGCACATGAGCGACTCGGACACGGAGTACTGGTTCTGCCTCACCCACCACACCGTCGAAGGCCGGGACGGATGCCGCAACGCCGAGCGGCTAGGTCCCTACGCCAGCGCCGCCGAGGCCTCGCGGGCCCTCGAGAAGGTCGAGGAGCGCAACGAGGAGTGGGACAACGACCCGAAGTGGAGCGACGAGCAGGCCGAGGACTGAGCGCTACTTCTTGCCCTTCCGCTTCTTGCCCGGCAGCATCTCGGCGCCCTGCTGAGCCTGCTTGAGCGCCCGCAGCACCGCCTTGTGCACCGTCTTGGACAGCTCCTTGGTGACCGCGTTCGAGCTGACCTGGGCGGCCACCCGAGCGGCGACGTCGGCGGCGACCTTCTCGGCGGCCGCCTGCGCCATCTTGACGGTCGCCTCGGCCGTGGCGACCGCAGCGGCGAGCTGAGCCGCGGCCGTGTGAGAAGACACCGGCTCCGGGGTTCCGTCGGGGGCGGTGGCCGCCGGGGTGGACATCGCCGGTGGGGCCACCGTCGGGTTTGCGGCGGGCGCCTTCTGCGCAGCGGTCGCCTTCTTCGAGGCGCTCGTCTTCTTCGAGGCGGTCACCTTCTGGACGGAAGACTTCTTCGCCGGCGCCTTCGTGGCGGACGTCTTCGCGGCGGTGGTCTTCTTGCTCGTCGCCTTCTTCGCGGGAGACTTCTTGGCTGCGGTCTTCTTGGCGGGGGTCTTCTTGGCAGGAGTGCTGGACGTGTCGCTCATGCCGTCACCCTGCCATGACGTCGCAGTCCGGCATAGGGCCGCGCGTCGCGGCTAGGTTGACCCCGTGGCCCCCGGACGTCAGCAGCACAACCCGCACGCGACCCCCGTGTGGCCGTTCGTCGGCATGATCGGCATGGCCGCGGCCTTCTTCCTGTACGCCGCGAGCGGGCTCGTGGCGCCGTGGTGGGCCGTGACGCTCCTGATGGCGCTGTGGTGCGTGCTCTTCGTCGTGGCCACCCGCTGGTGGACGCCACACCCGCAGCGCGTGACGGCCTTGCCGGTCTTCGCCGTCGTCGTGTGGTTCGTCGTGCTCGTCGCCGGCGCGCGCTGGCTCGGCTGGTCTGCCTGAGCCCTTGCTGGTGCGGTCCTGTCCGGACGCCCTCCCAGCCCGCCTACTTCACCAGGTAGGCGACCAGCAGCGCGAGCGGCACGAGCGGGATGGCGGAGGCGCCGATCAGCCCGACGATCAGGCCGGCCTTCGCGTCCGCAGGCAAGGTGGCGTACCAGCCTGGGTACATCCCGGCTCGCTTGAGCACGTCGACCGCGACGCCGCGCAGCTGGCGAGAGGAGCTCGAGAAGTCGACCTGCCGTCTCCAGTCGCCGTCAGCGCCGACTCCCCACCGGATGCGGCGCTCGAACCCGATCTTGGACCCGGAGAACATCCGCGTCGACCCGGTGAGCCGACCGACCCCGGCAGTCAGGTCGAGGTCCTGCTCCCAGTCGCGCACGACGGCCAGCCCGTCGCCGTTCGGCACGATGTCGAGCCCGCGCACCACCTTGACCTTGTTCACGCCCGCGAAGTCCAGGAACGTCGCGTCGGCCAGGTCGGCATGGATGCGGATCCGCTCGGGCGATGCGTGCACGACGTACGGCGTCCCCTCGAACTGCCGCGACAGCTCGTCGGCGACCTGGGTCAGCGTCCAGGTCGCGCCGTCAGGAGGGGGAGCGCCCTCGGTGGCACTCGCCGGAGCGAGGACACCCGAGCCCTGCCGTTGCTCGCGACGGGCCCGCGGCAGCAACGCCGCCGGCACGAGGCCCACGACGACGAAGATGGCTGCGCCTCCCCACAGTGCGAGCTCCCCGGACTGCCACGCACCGATGGCGAGTCCGATGCCGACCGCGCAGAACACGACGGCGAGGAGTGCCATGAGCGACCACGACTTCATGCCGCCATCCCATCACGCTCGCCGGGGGAGGCGGTCAGAACGAGTGCTCCGGGCCCGGGAACGTGCCACCGCGGACGTCGTAGGCGTAGGCCCGGGCCGCGTCGAGCAGGACGCCGTGCACGTCGGCGTACTGCTTCACGAACGTCGCCATCCGTCCGGTGCGCAACCCGAAGGCGTCCTGCCAGACGAGCACCTGGCCGTCGCAGTCGGGCCCTGCGCCGATGCCGATGGTCGGGATGTCCAGGTCCTTCGAGACCTGCGCGGCGACGTCGGCGGGCACCATCTCCATGACGACGGCGAAGGCGCCGGCCTCTTGTACGGCGCGCGCGTCGGCGAGGATGCGGTCGGCCGTCTCGCCACGGCCCTGCACGCGGTAGCCGCCCAGCGTGTGCTCGCTCTGGGGCGTGAAGCCGATGTGGGCCATCACCGGGATGCCGCCCCGGGTGCACCTCTCGATCACCGGCGCCATCTCGGCACCGCCCTCGAGCTTGACGCAGTGCGCGCCGGCCTCCTTCATGAAGCGCACGGCCGTGAGGTAGCCCTGCTCCGGCGAGGCCTGGTAGGAGCCGAACGGAAGGTCGCCCACGACCAGCGCGCGCCTGACCGACCGGGCCACGGCGCGGGTGAGCGGCAGCAGCTCGTCGACCGTGACCGGTAGGGAGGTCTCGTTGCCGAAGACGTTGTTGGAGGCGCTGTCGCCCACCAGGAGCACCTCGATGCCGGCCTCGTCGAACGTGGCAGCGGTGTACATGTCGTAGGCGGTGAGCATCGTGAACTTCTCCCCGCGCTCCTTCATCTCCCGCAGGTGATGGGTGCGCACCCGCCTCACTGGCTTGGCGGGGGAGGATCCCTTCTGCTCAGGCCCTGTGCCGTACGGCGCGGCGACCTCGCCTGTCTGCTGCTCGCTCATGGCGACTCTCCTGACGTCATCTCGCAGCCTCCTGGCGAGGTCCACGGACCCTCTTCAGGCTAGTCCGGGGGAGGACCGGTGGCGCTGTGGCGCCGGTCACTTCACGTAGGTGGTGTAGTCCTCGGGGGGCGAGTCCTCGGCGAAGTCGTCGCGCGAGGAGAGGCCGTCGTCGGAGACGAAGACGACGTCGAGCCGCGAGACCGACTCCACCTCGCTGTGGAGGGTCCGCGCGACCTTGACCAGGACGCCGTCCTTGCGACCGGTCACGTCGTCGCCCTCGGGGTCGCGCTCGACCTTCAGGCCGTGCTCCTCGAAGACGCTCGCCACTGCCGTGAAGATCTCCTCGGCTGACCCTCTCGGTGCCTCGATCACTCCCTGGGCGTTGTACTTCCACACCCCGAAGCTGCCGCCAGGCTCGTAGAAGTCGGCTTCGAGCCCCTTCACCTCGCCCCCGTGCACGGCTGTCCGCAGCTCGGGCAGCAGCTCGCGGGCCAGCGCGTCCATCGTCTTCTTGAACGCCTCGGCGTCGTTCTCGCCACCCGGCTCCGAGCCCTGACCGAACGAACAACCGGAAACCAGCAGGGCGACCACCAGGCACAGGGCGACTCGAGTCATGCCGACGACCCTAGAAGATGCGCGTGACGTCGTCCCACCGGTCACCGATCCATTTCTTGCCGTCTTCGTAGGTTTCCTCGACCTCGTCGACCACCGCATCGACCGCGCGGTCGGCCTGGTGCACCACCTCGTCGCGCGCCCAGTCCTTGGCATAGTCGTTGGCCTCCTGAGTGCGGCCGCCGACGATGTCCGGCTCGTCGCCCTGGGCGATCTTGGTGAGGTTGTCGAGACTCTGGCTGTCCTCGGCGAAGTACGACGTGTGGTTAGTGACTCCCTGACCGATGTTCTCCGCGTGGAAGTCGGCACCGGGGTCCACGCCGAACACCTTGGCGCCGAAGTCGGCCTGGGTCGGGTCCTGGCCCATGCCGAGGTCACCGTCGCGCCCGAGCCAGCTGACGAAGTCGTTGTCGGCGGAGCCGGCGTAGACCGAGCCCTCGGGCATGTGCAGGTCGCCGACGCCGTTGACGTCGTCGCCACCCGCGCCGGGGCTCCCGATCAGCGTCAGGGAGTCGGCGTCCAGCCCATCACCGGCGGCGGCGTGCGCCGCAGTCGTGGAGCCGTAGCTGTGCCCGATCACCGAGAGGTGGGACCTGTCGCCTTCGTCGGTGGCACGCAGCCCATCGACGAAGTCGGACAGCGCGTGCCCGCCAGCGATGGCCTTGTCCTCCGTGACCACGCTGCCGATGTCGAGCCCACTGCCGGGGTAGTCCAGGACTCCCTGGGGGTTCCAGTTCGGTGAGTCGTAGCCCATCCAGGCGATGCTCGCCATCGACTCGCCGTTCCTGATCCCCTCGCGGTACAGCGTGTAGGCGTCCCTGCCCTGACCGGCGATCGAGGCGCCGTCGTTCATGATGCCGGGCACGATCACGGCAGTGTTGTCGGCGGTGTCCGGGTCGCCGTAGCTGACCGCCGCTGCCCCGTCACCGTTGAAGGCGGTCGGCTGGAAGACGATCAGGTTCACGTCGACGTCGTCGTGACCCATGGCCGCGGGGATGTTGAGGGCGTCGCGAGCACTCTCGGCGTTCGTCAGGTGCCGACGCTGGTCGTCGGTCAGCTGCTCGCCGTCCTCGCCGATGCCGTTGAGGTAGTCGAGGTCTCGCTGCAGCGACGTACGGTTCGCCTCGTCGCGGTCGCCGGTGGGGATTCCGTTGAGGTTCCCGACCAGGTCGGGGTCGCTGATCTTGAGCGCCTCGCGCTCGGCGTCCGAGAGTCCGTTCCACCAGGCCGTGATGGCCGCGGGCTCGGTGCCGACGTTCTTCAGCTGGTTGATCAGCTCGCCCGTGTCGGGTCGGCCACTGCTGGTGGCTGCGTCCGTCGCCTCCGCCTTGGTGTCGACCGACCGGAGCACGTCGATGAAGCGGTCCTCCGCGGCGGTCACGCGCTCCCAGAAGCCGGTGATCCCGCCGCGCATCGTGGTCGCCCGGCTGCGCAGGGTCTGGGCCTTGGTCTGGAGGGCCGGCACGTCCTCCTCGGTCGAGCTCTCGATCTCGGCGAGCAGGGCGTCGATGTCGTTGTTGAGCTCGATCCGGTCGGCCTCGAGGCCCTCCCGGTCGGCCGTGAGCTGGACGACCTGGTCGACGTAGGTGTCGCAGGCCCCGGTCGCCTTCTCCAGGGCGGCGGTCACGGCGTCGGCGTCCTTGCCGAAGGCGGTCATCGCGTGGTCGGCGGCCTCGGCAGCGTCACCGGTCCAGTCGGCTGGTGCCCCGTGGCTGGTGGTCCAGGTCGCCACGTCGCTCAGGGCCGTCGCCGAGGCTCGGAGGGCGGTGGTGATCGACGAAGCGCCGGCCTTGGCCTCCAGCTCGGCGATCTGCGCGATCTTTGCGGGCACGTCGATCTGCGTCATCGCATCCCCCTCGGCTGGACCGGCAGGGTGTTGCGGTCCTCCCACGACAGCAGCCGCTGCATGGCGTCGACGGTGTCCTTGTCGGAGGTGAGGAACTCGTCGGCGGTGGTGGCGAGGTCGGTGCTGTTCTTGTTGGCCCTCGAACGCAGGCTCTGGATCTCCTTGCCCCAGGTCGCCAGGAACGACGTCGCAACGGGCGCCACCCGCGAGCCCAGCAGGTCCACGGTGCTCTCGGCGCCGGCCAGCGTCTTGCCCGCGCCGTGCAGGTCGTCGCCCTGCTCCTCCCAGTCGGCAGCGGCCTTCCTCAGCTTCTGGTTCCACACCTGGAGCGTCATGAGGCCTCCGCCAGCCGGCTCATCGTCTCGGGCGTCAGGTGCAGCGGATCGGAGACGATCTCCACCGCGACGGCCGAGTCGTGACCGGTCACCTTGACGTCCAGGGAACCCACCCGGGCCAGCAGGGCCGGCTGGTCGGCCGGGGACGGCTGCGGCTGCCAGCCGAGGTCGAGCAGCGCCCGGGCGATCCGGTTGGTGACCGCCTCCGTCTCGCCCTCCTCCAGGTCTGCGATGGCGGCCATCACGACGTACCGCTGGAGCCGCGGGTCGGCCTGGGGCCACCAGAACTGCACGGGCGACTCGAGCGTCCGGTCGATGCGACCCCAGAGGGCCTCGACCACGGCGAGGGCGTGGCGCCGGGTCGCCAGCGCCTGCCCGATCGTGGCGGGTGGCAGGTCGGGTGGAGCGGGATCCACCGGTGGGAGCAGCACGATGTCGACGTCGGGGTGCTTGCGCCGCAGCTCCGCGAAGAACGGGTCGTCGCGCGCAGGATCAGGGGCCGCCATGGGGTGACTATCCCGCGTCCGGGCCGTGCTCAAACCCCTGACGTGCAGCCAGATCGACTCGGTCGCTCGATCAGCCATGCGGCCCGGGGCAGAATGTCTTCATGACACAACCCAGGGACTGGGACGTCCGCGCCGACGAGCTGTCGGCGGAGGCCATCGGGCGAGGGGACCCGACTGCCTGGTTCGACGAGCTGTACGCCGAGGGCGCCGCGGGTCAGGTGTCGATGCCCTGGGACCGCACCACGCCGCACCCGTTGTTGCAGGAGTGGGCCGACGACGCCAGCCTCGACGGCACCGGCAGACGTGCCGTCGTCGTCGGCTGCGGCCTGGGGGCGGACGCGGAGTACCTCGCGTCGCGCGGCTTCGACACCGCCGCCTTCGATCTCTCGCCCACAGCGATCGGCGAGGCACGTCGCCGCAGCCCCGACTCCGCCGTCGAATACCGCGTCGCCGACCTGCTGGACCTGCCGTCGAAGTGGCACCGCGCGTACGACCTCGTGGTCGAGATCTTCACCCTGCAGGCAGTCCCCGACCCGCCGCGCGAGGACATGGCCGACGCCGTCACCGAGTTGGTCGCGCCGGGCGGCACCCTGTTCGCCGTCGCCTTCCGACCCGACGGGGCCGACCCGGCGGACAGCGGGCCACCGTTCCCGCTCTCGCGGGGTTTCATGGAAGGGCTCGCGCGCGGCGGGCTCGAGGCTCTTCGCCTGGAGGAGCACGGACCTCGCTGGCTGGCGACGTACCAGCGCTGAACGGTCCTCGGTCGGGTCAGCCCTAGACTCGCCGCGTGGACTTCTACTCCGCCTATGCCCACGGCTTCGCGCGCGTCGCGACGGTGACGGTGCCGGTCGCGCTCGCCGACCCCGCCACCAACGCAGCGACGGTCCTGGAGCAGGCTCGTGTGTGCCACGACGACGCGGTGGCGGTGGCGATCTTCCCGGAGCTCGGGCTGTGCGGCTATTCGCTCGACGACCTCTTCCTCCAGGACACCTTGCTTGACGGCGTGCAGGCAGCGATAGCGAAGATCGTCGAGGCCAGCGTCGACCTCCTACCGGTGCTCGTCGTCGGGGCACCGCTCATCCACGGCACCCGGGTGCTCAACTGCGCCGTGGTGATCCACCGGGGGCGGGTGCTGGGCGTGGCCCCGAAGTCCTACCTGCCCACCTACCGCGAGTTCTACGAGCGCCGGTGGTTCGCCCCCGGAGACGACCGTCGCGGAGGCACGATCCGGCTCGCCGGCGAGGACGTGCCGTTCGGTCCCGACCTGATCTTCGAGGCGATCGACATGCCCGGCCTCCGGCTGTACGTCGAGATCTGCGAGGACATGTGGGTCCCGATCCCGCCCAGCGCGGAGGCGTCGCTGGCCGGCGCGACGGTGCTCGCCAACCTCTCGGGCAGCCCGATCACCGTGGCCCGGGCCGAGGACCGCCGCCAGCTGGTCCGCAGTGCCAGCAGCCGCTGCAGCGCGGCGTACCTCTATGCCGCGGGTGGCCAGGGCGAGTCGACCACCGACCTGAGCTGGGACGGCCAGACGATGGTCTACGAGTGCGGTGACCTGCTCGCCGAGGGCGAGCGCTTCACCGAGCGCGCGACCGCCACCGTGGCCGACGTGGACCTCGACCGGATCCGGCAGGAGCGGCTGCGCCAGGGCACGTTCGACGACAACCGGCGCACCTACGGCGGCGACCGGATCTTCCGGACGATCGCGTTCACCCTCGACCCGCCGGCCGGCGACATCGGGCTGCGGCGCAAGGTCGACCGCTTCCCCTTCGTGCCGGACGATCCCGAGCGACTGGCCCTCGACTGCTACGAGGCCTACAACATCCAGGTCTGCGGCCTCGAGCAGCGCATCCGCGCGATCGGCACGCCCAAGCCGGTCATCGGCGTCAGCGGCGGGCTCGACTCGACCCACGCGCTGATCGTGGCGGCGAAGGCGATGGACCGTCTGGGCCGGCCCCGCAGCGACATCCTGGCGTTCACGATGCCCGGCTTCGCGACCGGCGACACGACCCGGTCGTACGCCACCCGGCTGGCCAAGAGCCTCGGCACGACGTTCGAGGAGCTCGACATCACCGCCTCGGCCAACCAGATGCTCGCCGACATCGAGCACCCCTTCTCCCGGGGCGAAGCGGTCTACGACGTCACCTTCGAGAACGTGCAGGCGGGGCTGCGCTACGACTACCTCTTCCGGCTGGCCAACCAGCGCGGCGGCATCGTCGTCGGCACCGGCGACCTCTCGGAGCTGGCCCTGGGCTGGTGCACCTACGGCGTCGGCGACCAGATGTCGCACTACAGCGTGAACGCCGGCGTGCCCAAGACGCTGGTGCAGCACCTGATCCGCTGGGTCATCGACTCCGGTCAGTTCGAGGACGACACGAACGAGCTGCTGCGCGAGATCCTCGAGCAGGAGATCACCCCGGAGCTGGTCCCGCACACCGAGGGGGTCGAGCCGCAGTCCACGGAGGCGTCCGTCGGGCCCTACAACCTGCAGGACTTCACGCTCTTCCACGTCGTACGACGTGGCTTCCGGCCGAGCAAGATCGCGTTCCTCGCCAGGCACGCCTGGGATGACGCGTCCGAGGGCGACTGGCCGCCGGGCTATCCCGAGGAGAACCGGCCGGCGTACGACCTGGCGACGATCAAGGCATGGCTCGAGGTCTTCGTGAGGCGCTTCTTCGCCAACCAGTTCAAGCGCAGCGCGCTGCCCAACGGCCCCAAGGTCAGCGCCGGCGGGACGATGAGCCCCCGCGGCGACTGGCGGATGCCGTCCGACGCCTCGGCCGCCGCTTGGCTCACGGAGCTGGCTCAGATCCCGGACGAATGAGTGGGAGAAGCATGAACACCAGTGCACGTCGGGTCCTGTCGTCCGCGGCCGGCGTCGCCGCGGCCGCAGCGCTGTCGACCAGCGTCGGCCCGGTGGGGGCGCAGGCAGTGAGCACGCCGACCGCCAAGGCGACGACCCACTGACGATCCGCGTCGTCGGCTGTGAGACCTGCGAGGTCGGTCTCAGCTCCGTCCTCGACACCACCGACGGCGACGTCGACGTGTGGAGCACGAAGCCCCGTCGGGTCAAGGACGGGCGCGTCACCTTCGTTGTGCCCACCGACCGGACGCCGGGTCTCTCCGTCGCGGTCAGCGCCTTGGGAGGGCAGCACCGGCTACGTGGCGCTGGCTGCCTTCCGGTACGCCGGCGCGCAGGTGGGCGAGAGGATCCCCTTCCGCGAGGCTCGCCTCGAGCGCCGCGCCAGCGCATGCTGGGCAGGCACCGACGCGCGGGCTGCCACCATGCGGATCAAGGTCCGCCGGGTCACCGTCGACGGCAACGGCGGGCGGACTGCTGGCGTTGATGGCCTGGGCGGCCCGCACCGAGGCGTGGCTGAAGCCGATGCAGCGCGCGTACGACGGCGTCCTCGGGACCCAGGACGTCACCGTGTGCACGCCGTCGTCCTGACGGCGACGACCATCGGACCGGGCGCGGCACCCGACCGCCGTCCGCATGCGCGATAGTGGGCGCCATGGGTAAGCAGGAAGACTTCGTCCTTCGGGCTCTCGAGGAGCGCGACGTCCGGTTCGTGCGGCTGTGGTTCACCGACGTGCTCGGCTTCTTGAAGTCCGTGGCCGTCGCGCCCGCCGAGCTCGAGGGAGCGTTCTCGGAGGGCATCGGCTTCGACGGCTCGGCCATCGAGGGCTTCGCGCGGGTCTACGAGGCCGACATGCTCGCCAAGCCCGACCCCGCGACGTTCCAGATCCTCCCGTGGCGCGGAGAGGGCCCGTCGACGGCCCGGATGTTCTGCGACATCGTGATGCCCGACGGCAGCCCGTCGTACGCCGACCCGCGGCACGTCCTGAAGCGCACGCTCAGCGCGGCGGCCGACAAGGGCTTCACGTTCTACACGCACCCCGAGATCGAGTTCTACCTCTTCAAGAACTCCCCGTCGGCCGGGGAGGAGCCGGTGCCGGTCGACCGCAGCGGCTACTTCGACCACACCGCCCAGTCGATGGGCGCCGACTTCCGCCGCGAGGCGATCACCATGCTGGAGTCGATGGGCATCTCGGTGGAGTTCAGCCACCACGAGGGCGGTCCGGGGCAGCAGGAGATCGACCTGCGCTACGCCGATGCGCTGACCACCGCCGACAACATCATGACCTTCCGCACCGTCATCCGTGAGGTGGCGCTGAGCCAGGACATCTGGGCGAGCTTCATGCCCAAGCCGTTCACCACCCACCCCGGGTCGGGCATGCATACGCACGTGTCGCTCTTCGAGGGCGACCGCAACGCCTTCTTCGAGGCCGGCGCGGAGTACCAGCTCTCCACCACCGGGCGCCAGTTCATCGCGGGCGTCCTGCGCCACGCGAGCGAGATCACCTGCGTCACTAATCAGTGGGTCAACTCCTACAAGCGGCTGATCGGCGGCGGCGAGGCACCGTCGTACATCTGCTGGGGGCACAACAACCGCTCGGCGATGATCCGGGTCCCGATGTACAAGCCCGACAAGGGACAGTCGACCCGGATGGAGCTGCGCACCATCGACTCGGCAGCCAACCCCTATCTCGCCTTCGCGGTGATGCTGGCCGCCGGGATGAAGGGCATCGAGGAGGGCTACGAGCTGCCCCGCGAGGCCGAGGACGACGTCTGGTCGCTGACCGAGCGGGAGCGCACCAGCCTGGGCATCGCGCCCCTGCCCAAGACGCTGAACGACGCGATCGTCATCGCCGAGAAGTCCGAGCTGCTCGCCGAGACCCTCGGGGAGCACGTCTTCGACTTCTTCCTGCGCAACAAGCGCGCGGAGTGGGAGGAGTACCGCGGCCAGGTCTCCGCGTTCGAGCGGGACCGCATGCTGCCGGTCATCTGAGCGCCGTCGACAGGAGTGGTGGGCCCGTGGCGAGGAGCGAGCGACCGACGAGCGGGAGCCTGGCCCGGCTGGGCTTCCAGGAGGCCGACCGTGCACTCGACGAGCTCGATTCGCTGGGACCTCGCGGGGAGGAGCTCCTGGCGATCCTCGGTCGGGCGGCCGACCCCGACCTGGCTCTCCGGGGGTTGGCCAGGCTGGTGGCGGCGTGCGGCGAGGGCGACGCGCTGCTGGCCGAGCTCGCCGACGACGAGGGCACCGCGATGCGGCTGCTGCTCGTGCTGGGGGCGAGCTCAGCGCTCGGCGACCACCTCGCGCGGCATCCCGACCACTGGCGCGACCTGACCGACCCGACGCTCGGCTCGACGCGGCCCTCGGCGTACGCCGTCCGTGCCGACCTGCTGCGCGCGGTCGGTGCCGACCCGGACGACCCGAGCCCGGTGTCCACGTTGTCCGAGAGCGCGGCGCCCGACGCGCTGCGTGTGGAGTACCGCCGGGTGCTGCTTCGTCTCGCCGCCCGCGACCTCGCGCACGGCCAGGCCCTCGACGACACCGCGGCCGAGCTGTCCGACCTCGCGGCCGGCACGCTGGAGGCGGCGCTGGCGGTCGCCCGCGCGCGGGTCGGCGAGGACGCCGCGCTGGCGAGGCTGGCCGTGGTCGCGATGGGCAAGTGCGGCGGCCACGAGCTCAACTACGTCTCCGACGTCGACGTGATCTTCGTCTTCGAGCCGACGGACGGCGCCGACGAGGCGCGGGCCACCCGGGCCGCGACCCAGCTGGCCTCCCAGCTGATGCAGGTCTGCTCCGACTACACCGGCGAGGGCACCATCTGGCCGGTCGACGCCAACCTGCGCCCCGAGGGCAAGTCGGGACCGCTGGTCCGCACGCTGGCGAGCCATCGCGGCTACTACGAACGCTGGGCGAAGACCTGGGAGTTCCAGGCGCTCCTCAAGGCCCGGCCGGTCGCGGGCGACCTGGCGCTAGGGCGAGAGTTCGTCGAGATGGTGGCCCCGATGGTGTGGAGCGTCGCCGGCCGCGAGGGCTTCGTGGGCGACGTGCAGGCGATGCGGCGTCGGGTCGTCGAGCACATCCCCGCCCACGAGGCGGGCCGTCAGCTCAAGCTCGGGGCCGGCGGCCTGCGCGACGTGGAGTTCGCCGTACAGCTGCTACAGCTCGTGCACGGTCGCAGCGACGCGGCTCTGCGGCAGGGCACCACGCTGAGTGCGCTGGCCAGTCTCACCCGGGGCGGCTACGTCGGGCGCGTGGACGGCGAGGCCCTGCACAACGCCTACGTCTTCCTGCGGTCGCTCGAGCACCGCATCCAGCTCTTCGCACTGCGTCGCACCCACGTCGTACCCGAGGACGAGGCGTCGCTGCGCCGACTCGGCCGCTCGATGGGTCTGCACAAGGACCCCGTCAAGGCACTCGCCACCGAGTGGGCGCACCACCGTCGCGAGGTGCGGCGACTGCACGAGAAGCTCTTCTACCGGCCGCTGCTCACCGCCGTGGCCCGCATCCCGGGCGCCGAGGCGCGGCTCTCACCCGAGCAGGCGGAGCGCCGGATGGCGGCGCTGGGGTACGCCGACCCGAAGGCCGCGCTCCGGCACCTCGAGGCGCTGACGACCGGCGTCTCGCGCACCGCCGCGATCCAGCGCACCCTGCTGCCGGTGATGCTCGAGTGGTTCGCCAACGCACCCGACCCGGACGCCGGGCTCTTCGGCTTCCGGCGGATCAGCGAGACGCTCGGCAGCACGCACTGGTATCTCGCCCTGCTGCGCGACGAGGGCGAGGTCGCGGAGCGCCTGGCCACCGTGCTCGGCACGTCCCGCTTCGCCACCGACCTGCTCGTGCGTGAGCCGCAGGGGGTGCGGATGCTGGGCGACGACCTGTCACCGCTGACGGCCGAGGCGCTCGGCACCGAGATGGCGGCGACCGCCTCGCGGCAGACGGACCCCGAGGACGCCGTCCGCGCGATCCGCGCCGTACGCCGCCGCGAGCTGTTCCGCATCGCCGTGGGGGAGTTGCTGGGCGAGAACGACGTCGAAGCGGTCGGGGCGGGGCTCTCACGGCTCACCGACGCCACCCTGGAGGCGACGCTGGCCGTCGCGACGGAGTCGGTGCGCGCCCAGCGGTCGCTCGACGAGGCGCTGTCCACGATGGCGGTCGTCGCCATGGGCCGCTATGGCGGCTTCGAGCTGTCCTACGCCTCCGACGCCGACGTCATGTTCGTCTACGAGCCGATCGCCGGTGCTGACCCGCAGGAGGCAGCGTCGTTCGCCCACGCCGTCGCCAACGAGGTACGCCGCCTGCTCGCCCTGCCCGGCACCGACCCGGCCCTCGAGGTCGACGCCGGGCTGCGTCCCGAGGGCAAGCAGGGACCGTTGGTGCGCACCCTCGAGTCCTACGCGGCCTACTACGCGAAGTGGTCGAAGGTGTGGGAGTTCCAGGCGCTGCTGCGCGCCGACCCGGTCGTCGGCGACCCGGCGCTGCGGGAGCGCTTCACCGCCCTGATCGACCCGTTGCGCTTCCCCGAGTCGGGCATCACGGACGACGACGTCACCGAGGTACGCCGGATCAAGGCCCGGGTCGACATCGAGCGGCTGCCGCGGGGAGCCGACCCGAACACCCACTTCAAGCTCGGCCGGGGCGGCCTGGCCGACGTCGAGTGGACGGTCCAGCTCCTGCAGATGCGCCACGCCGGCCGGGTGGCGCAGCTGCGCACGCCCCGCACGCTCACCGCACTCAACTCCGCGGCCGACGCCGGGCTCATCGATGCCGACGACGCCGCCGTACTCGCCGCTGCCTGGCGCACCGTCAGCCGGGTGCGCAATGCCGTCACGCTGGTGCGCGGCAGGAAGGCCGACCAGCTGCCGCGCGACGCCAAGGAGAAGGCCGCGGTCGCGAGCGTGCTCGGCTATCCGACGGGGGAGTCGGACCGGATGGCGAACGACTACCTGCGCGTCACCCGGCGGGCGCACGCCGTCGTGGAGCGGGTGTTCTGGGGCTGAGGTCGAGACCCCGGTCGCAGCCTGACCGAGCCTTGCTGTCGGGGGTGGTGTCATGGGCGCATGCGCACGGACGACGTACCCACCGCCAGCGGGATGCTCGAGGTCGGAGACGGCCAGCAGGTCTACTGGGAGGAGTGGGGATCGCCTGACGGCGTCCCGGCGCTCTATCTCCACGGCGGCCCTGGGGGTGGACTGCGGACCAGTCACTACCGCAACCGATTCGATCTGGCTCGTACGCGGGTGCTCGGCTTCGAACAGAGAGGCTGTGGCCGCTCGACGCCTCACGCGTCGGAGCTATCGACTTCGCTCACCACCAACACCACCGCCCATCTCGTCAACGACATCGAGAAGCTTCGCGATCACCGCGGGGTCGACGCCTGGATCGTGAACGGAGCCTCCTGGGGGGCCACCTTGGCACTGGCGTATGCGCAGGCCCACCCGCAGCGCGTTCTCGGCTTGGTGGCCTTCGCTGTGACGACGACCAGCCGCCGGGAGGTCGACTGGGTGACCGAAGGCATCGGCGCCGTGTTCCCCGAGGCGTGGGACCGCTTCGCCGGCCATGCGGAGAATTCGGGAATCGGCTACCTACGAGGACAGGGGCGACTGGTCGAGGGGTACGCCAGCCTCCTCGAGTCACCTGATGCGGCGGTGCGAGATGCCGCCTCCGCGGAATGGGCGCTCTGGGAGGACACCCACATCTCGATCGGAACCGGGGGCTTCCACCGCGACACCCGATGGGACGATGCGCGCTTCAGGTTCGCCTTCGCACGCCTCACTGCGCACTACTGGTCCCACGACGGCTTCTGCGCCCCGGCCATCCTCGAGCGCATGGAATGCCTGAACGAGGTCCCGGGGATCCTCATCCATGGTCGGCGAGACATCTCGTCGCCGGCGGTCACAGCCTGGCAACTGCACCGCGCCTGGCCGCAATCCAGCCTCATCATCAACGAAGGCGACGGCCATGGCGGCACGTCGATGACCGAGAACTGGGACGCTGCCAACGAGCGGCTCGTTGCTCGGCTGAGCTGGTAGGGCACGTCGCTGCCACTGTCAGTCTTCGTGCCACTGGCCCCGCCGGTGTGGCCTCTGGCGGGGTGTGGGGCGTGGTGGTCAACCCGGTTCGGTGCCGGCGGGGTCGCGGACGTAGGTGTGGCCGTGGGGGCTGGTCCAGGTGTACGCCGCGGGGCCGGTGCGCACATAGGTCCAGGCCGAATGGGTCTTGAGGCGGTGGTGTCTCCGGCACAGGGCAGCCAGGTTCGCAGTGCTTGTGGGGCCGCCGTGTTCCCGGGGGACGATGTGGTCGAGGTCGCAGCCGCGGGCGGGTCTCGTGCACCAGGGGAACACACAGGTGCGGTCGCGCAGGATCACCTGCTCGCGGAGCCGGGCCGAGGGCTGGTAGCCGTCACACACGATCGGCTGGTGGAGGTCGAGGACGGCACCGAACTCGGGAATGCAGAACTCCGCGACCAGCGGGGCACCCGGACCGGCGACCGGCTCCTCATGCTCACCCCCACCCGGCACCGTGAACGCGGCCGCATCCGACACCGACTCGGCGGGGTGCAGGTCGGCCCACTCACAGGCTGCGACCAGCAGCTCGGCCTCCGCCCGATCAGCCATCTGGCGGCGGGAACGGGCGAACGCCAGCACCGCCGACGCGATGTCGGGAAGCTCGCTGGTGCTGATCGCCACAGGAGAAGCCAATCACCGACCACCGACATTTCGGCGCCCCGATTCGGGTGCCTGAGGATACTCGGCGGTCTTGGTTTCGAGGCTCGTCGCTGCGCTCCTCACACCTCAACCAGCGCCACCGCTGAGCCACTTCGTCACGGCGGATCTACCACCCTGGGACGAGCGAAGGGGCCACTAGGCTGAGAGTCATGACCGACTCAGGCACTGCCGCCCGCGCCACCGACCTCCTCAACCTGCACGCCGCACCCGAGCTGCTGACCGTCGTCAACGTCTGGGACGCGGTCAGTGCCAAGGTGGTCGCCGCCATGGACGGCACGCGGGCCCTGGCCACCGCCAGTCACTCGATCGCCGCGACGCTCGGCTACCCGGACGGGGAGAAGATCCCGGTCGGGGAGATGCTCGACATGGTCGGCCGCATCGTGAGAGCCACCGACCTGCCGGTCTCGGCCGACCTCGAGGGCGGGTACGGCGACGCACCCGAGACCATCCGCCGCGCGATCGGGGCAGGCGTGGTGGGCGCCAACATCGAGGACCAGATGAAGCCCCTTGCCGAGGCCGCGGCGCAGGTCGAGGCGATCATGAAGGCAGCCGAGGCGGAGGGCGTCCCCGACTTCGTGCTCAACGCCCGCACCGACACGTTCGTGCGTGCCGGTGACCGGGATCCGGGCGTCGTACTCGCTGACGCGGTCGACCGCGGCAAGGCCTTCCTCGACGCCGGGGCCCCGGTCGTGTTCGTGCCGGGGATGCTCGATGAGGACATGGTGTCCACGCTGGTCGGGGCCTTCGGTCCGCAGAAGCTGACCACCATCGGCCTTCCGGGCACGCCGTCGACGACTCGGCTCCAGGAGCTCGGCGTGGCGCGGGTGTCGTACGGCCCGATGACCCAGCGAGTGGCTCTGACCGCGCTGCAGGACGCCGTCTCGGCGATCCAGCTGGGCGAGGGCATCCCGGAGTTCCGCAACGTCAACTGACGGCCGTCGCCGTTGTTGGAACGTTCGCGCAACGCGCGTTGCGCGAACGTTCCAACAAAACCCGGGGCCTCTTCGGGGGCGACCCTCCGACCAGCCGCAGGACCAGCCGTAGGTGACAATGAGTCCCATGGATCCGGTCCTCGTCTGGTCGCGAGCGCTCGCGATGGCGGCCGTGACGATGCTGGCCGGGGTCGTGGGGCACGTGTCCGCCGACGGACTGCTGCCCGGACTGCCCGTCCTGACCGGGCTCCTCGTGATCGCCCTCGTGCTCAGCGCGGCCCTGCTGAACCGCCCTGCATCGCGCCGCCGCATCGTCACCCTGCTTGTGTTCGGCCAGACGGCCGTGCACGTCGCGCTGACGGTCACAGCGGGCCACGCCGGTGATCGCCGGGGCACCACCGTGCCGCACATCGGCGCTGGCGGCCTGCCCGATGTCGACGGGCGGCGGCTCGGCTCACTGATGGACTCCTACGACGCCACCGTCGGCACCACGTCGGCGGTCGCGCCCGCGGTGCCCGTCGGCCACCTGATCAACGACCTCTCGGCGCACGCGTCGATGATGCTCGCGCACCTCGCGGCGGCTGCCCTCGTCGGCCTCTGGCTCGCCGCCGGTGAGCGTGCCCTGTGGTCACTGGTCGCGCTCGCGTCCCGCGCTGCCCTCGGGCCGCTGGCCGCCGCGGTCGCCGCCTGCCGCGTCGTCGTCGTGCCACCGACGTCGGTCGTCCCGATCACCGCGGAGCCACGCCCGCCGCGGGCTCCCGAGCTCCTCTCCCGCGTCGTCGTACGTCGCGGGCCGCCGGCTCTCCTCACTGCCTGATCCAGGGCTGCCTGATCCGGGGCTGCCTGATCCAGGCAGCACGGCACCCATCCCCAGCACGGGCTCCTGGCCCGTGCCCACCCGCGCGCGCCCGCGCGCCGCTCTGAGGAGAGCCCTGCATGACCGACGTACTCACTCCTGCCCCGCGCACGACGCCGGGACCGAGCCGGCAGAACGCCGGCTGGTTCCGGGCGTTCTGGCGCTGGCACTTCTACGCCAGCTTCCTGGTCGTGCCCGTCCTGCTGGTGCTCGCCAGCACTGGGCTGATCTACCTGCTCCGCTTCCAGCTCGAGCCCCTCCTGCACGCCGATCTCATGAAGGTCGCTCCTGAGTCCGCGACCCAGATCCGACAGCCGTACGCCGCGCAGCAGGCGGCCGTCGAGCGCGCCCATCCCGACGCCACGATCGTCTCGATGACCGAGCCGTCGGCCGTCGACCGCAGCACCGTCTTCTCACTCACCGAGGACGGCGGCGGCACCCGCGACATCTACGTCAACCCCTACGGCGCGAAGGTGCTCGGCTCGCTCGACCCCGACACCACGCTCTCCGGGTACGCCGTCCGCCTGCACAGCGAGCTGATGAGCGGCCGGTTCGGCGACCTGGTCATCGAGCTCGCCGCGTGCTGGGCGATCGTGATGGCGCTGACCGGCTACTACCTGCTCGTGAAGGGCCGGAGGGCACGCCGTCGGCAGGCCCGGCGCACCGGCCAGCGACTGCGGATGCGCCACGCCGCGGTCGGTGCCTTCGTCGGCGTCGGACTGCTGGGACTGCTGATCTCCGGGCTGCCGTGGACCGGTGTCTGGGGCGCTCAGGTCCAGAGGCTGGCGAGCGCCAACGGCTCGTCCATGTGGAGCCTCGACCACGGTGCCCTCTCGGACCCGACGTCCAGCCTCGACGAGTCGCTGCCGCACTCCCACGCGACCGACGTGCCGTGGGCGATGGGGGAGTCGCCCGTGCCGCGTTCGACGGATGACGGCGACGGCGTCAGTGTCGCCAACGTGGACACCGCGCTCACGGTCGCCGACGCCGAGGGTCTGCGGCACCCGATGACGGTGGCGATGCCGGCCGACCACGAGGGCGTCTTCTCGGTGATCGGCTACGCCTTCGACGCACCGTCGGACGAGCGCACGGTGCACGTCGACCAGTACGGCGGCGACATCGTGTCGGCGTACGGCTTCGACGACTACCCGCTGCTCGCCAAGGTCGTGGCGCAGGGCATCGGCCTGCACGAGGGCCGCTCGCTCGGGCGCGTCTCGTTCTGGGCGTCGGCGCTGATGTGCGTGGGTGTGATGTTCATGTGCGTGACGGGGCCGCTGATGTGGTGGCGGCGTCGGCCCCGCGGTACGTCGATGGGTGCGCCGCGGGGCCGGCTGCCGCTCAAGGCCTCGCCGCTGCTCCTGGTCGGGTTGATGGGGCTCGGCGTGCTGCTCCCGGTGTTCGGGATCTCCGTGCTCGCCGTGCTGCTGCTCGACCGTCTGGTGCTGCGGCGGATCGGCCCGCTGAGGGACTTCTTCGGCGTGCCGGCGTAGGCGACCCGGCCATAGGCCCCGCCCTGGGCCGCGGCCCCGCGCCCGTAGGGTGTGCGGCGTGTCAGCCGTCGAGCGTCTCCCCAAGCGCTACTGCTCCGCCTGCGGCAACGTCGTGTGGCTGCGCAACTTCAAGCCCGGCCCCAACGGCCGGCCGCACGCGCGCTGCCCACGCTGCAAGAGCCTCGAGCGGCATCGCTTCCTGGCGGTGCTCGTCAGCAGCCTCAAGCCGGCCATCGGCACCGTCGACGTGCTCCTCGACGTCGCCCCGTCGCCGCAGACGACCGAGATCCTGGCCAGTCTCCGCCCGGGCCGGCACATCGGTCTCGACCTCGGCCTCGACGGGCGCCGCGTCGACGTGCTCGCCAGCCTCACCGAGCTGCCGCTGGCGGACGCCTCGGTGGATCTCGTCTTCTGCTACCACGTGCTCGAGCACATCCCCGACGACCGTGCGGCCATGCGCGAGATCGCCCGGGTGCTCACGCCCGAGGGGCTCGCGCTCGTCCAGGTGCCCATCCGCTTCGGCACGGTGACGGACGAGGACGTGGACACCACGCCGGAGGAGCGCAAGGCGCGGTTCGGCCAGCACGACCACGTGCGGTGGTACGGCGACGACTTCGAGGGCCGACTTCAGGAGTCCGGGCTCACGTTCCAGCGGGTCACGCCCGTCGAAGTGCTGGGCGCGGACATGTGCGCCTGGCTCCGGGTCGAGGAGGACGAGCCGGTCTGGATCGTGCGGCGCGGTTCGGCGATGCCGGCCCGGCTGCTCGGTGAGACCAGGCTGCCCGGCGTGATGGGTGCGCTGCTCGGCGAGCTGACGGCCGAGCGCGCCGCCCGGCGAGCAGCCCGGGCGAAGGTGGCCAGGCTCGAGGCCCGTGTCGGTCGGTCGCCGCTGCGCCGCGTCGTACGACGTGTGAAGCGGATCGCTTCAACTCGCCGAAAGTAAGCTATCTTCTTCATATGCAGGATATGAAGCAGACGCCTTCAGCCGTGGTGATCGGTGACGTGGTCGGCTCTCGGACTGCTGCCGACCGCGCGGGCCTCCACGAGCGGCTGGTCGCGGTCCTGGCCGAGATGAACACCGCGTGGGCGCCGGTGGCCCCGCTGACCGTCACAGCAGGCGACGAGTTCCAGGGTACGTTCGCCGACGTCGGGTCCGCCCTGTCGGCGTCGCTGCACCTGAGACTGGCACTGCTGCCCGCGATCGACGTGCGCCAGGGCATCGGCTGGGGGCCGGTCGCCGTGCTGGCGGAGGCGCCGCGCGTCGAGGACGGCCCAGGCTGGTGGACCGCGCGCGCGGCGATCGAGGCCGTGAAGGCCGACGCGACCCGCTCGGGCACCCGATCGGCGCGTACCCGCTATGCGCTCGCACCCGAGGTGCTCGGCCCGGATGCTGCGCCCGTCAACGCCGCCCTGCTGGCACGCGACCATCTCGTCGGCCGACTCTCCGACCGGTCCCTGTCGGTGCTCCGTGGTCTGCTGGCGGGAAGCACCCAGCACGAGCTGGCGCGCGTCGAGGGCATCTCCGCCTCGGCGGTCTCGCAGCGAGTGCGAAACGATGGACTCGGGGTCGTGCTGGCCATGGACGAGGAACTGAGGGGGATCCGGTGAGCTGGTTGGCGCTGCTCCTGGTCGGGTTCGGGCTGACCGACCTGATCTTCTCGGTCCGGCCCCAGAAGACGGTGCCCGAGGGCGTGGCCGCCATCGTCGTCATACTCCTGGGGCTGTCGGTCGGGCTCATCGACGTGGCAGATGTCGTCGCCCTGGTCGCCATCGCGGTGGCGGTGATGGCGTGGGGCTGGGCGGTCACCCGTGGTTTCGGTGCTGGGCCGGCGTGGTGGCCGTTGGCGGTCTTCGCAGCAGCGGTGATCGCCGCGGTGGCTGCAGGTGGGCTCGCGAGCCCGGCGAGCGGATGGCTCGAGCCCTGGCTGGCCGACTCGCCGATCCCCGTGCTGTCCGGTCTCACACCCGACCGGGCCCTGCTGCTCCTCGGACTGGTGCTGCTCCAGCTGTCGACCGGCAACGTGCTGGTGCGGCTCGTGCTCGCGGCCACCCACACGGTCAACCCGCGCAAGGGCGGAACGGCTCACGACCTGCCGCCGTCGCAGCTCAAGGGAGGTCGTCTGCTCGGTCCGCTGGAGCGAGTGTTCATCCTGGGCCTCGGCCTGGCCGGCCAGGTCACCGCGGCGGGCATCGTGGTGGCGGCCAAGGGGCTGATCCGCTTCCCGGAGCTGCAGGCGGCCCGCGACCGCGAACGCGAGTCCGACCGCCCGGTGAGCCAGGGGATCCACGAGGTGACCGAGTACTTCCTCGTCGGCAGCTTCGTGAGCTGGACCATCGCGTTGGCCTCCCTCGTCCTGCTCTCGGCCTGACCTGCGAGGAGGACGCATGATTCCGGCCGTCACGACAGTCAGGCTGACCGGCGCACACAACCGGGCCGAGCTGCCGCTGCTGGTCCTCGGCCCCAGCCTCGGCACCTCGGCGACGGCGCTGTGGTCGGCCTCCGCCTCGGGGCTCACCGACGCCTTCGACGTGGTGGCCTGGGACCTGCCGGGACACGGCCACAACCGGTGGGTGCACGACGAGCCGTTCACGATGGCCGAGCTGGCGGCCGGTGTGCTGCGCGTGGTCGACACCGTGCTCGAGGAGCGCGGCGAGCTGGGCGGCCCCTTCGCCTATGCCGGCAACTCGGTCGGGGGCGCTGTCGGGCTGCAGCTGATGCTCGACGTGCCTCGCCGGGTCACCGCCGCTGTGCTCCTGTGCACCGGCGCTCGGATCGACGACTCGGCGCTGCTGCACACGCTCGACCGGGCCGAGGGCACCGACTACGTGCAGGTCTGCGCCGCGCTCTCGGAGTTCGACGTACGCAACAGACTGGGGGAGATCGGCGCGCCCGTGCTTGCCGTGGCGGGAGCCGACGACGTCGTGACGCCGCCCGACACGGTGCGCGAGATCGCCGACGGCGTGCAGGACGGCCGATTGGTCGAGCTCGACGGCGTGGCCCACCTCGCCCCCGCCGAGGTGCCCGACGTGGTGACGCGCCTGCTTCGCCACCACCTGCTGGGCGAGCCGCTCGGGGAGGACGAGCAGCAGGACCGCACCCTGCGCGAGGTGTACGACGCGGGCATGGCGGTGCGCCGCGAGGTGCTCGGGGACGCCCACGTCGAACGCGCCACCGCGACCAGCACCGACCTGACAGCGGACTTCCAGCAGCTGATCACCACCTATGCCTGGGGCTCGATCTGGACGCGGCCCGGGCTCGACCGTCGCAGCCGCTCGCTCGTCGCGCTCACCGCGCTGGTCGCCCGCGGGCACCACGAGGAGCTCGCCGTGCACCTGCGCGCGGCCCGCACCAACGGCGTCACGGCCGAGGAGATCAAGGAGCTGCTGCTCCAGACCGCGATCTACTGCGGCGTCCCGGACGCCAACGCGGCGTTCCGGGTCGCCCAGCAGGTGATGGCGGAGGAAGGTCACCGCTAGCGCGTCACGTCGCCGTTGCCGGGCTGTTGCATTACGTGCAACCCGTTGTTGCCGTGCGGACACCAGGCGGGCACGCTGTGGACATGAGCGAGACCTCCGACACAGCAGCGGCGAAACTGGTCGCTCTCCTGGAGGCGATCGCCGACGTCGACTCAGACGCCCGGGACGGGCTGAGCGTGACCGAGCTGGCGCGGGCGCTCAAGCGGGACAAGTCGGTGGTGTCCCGTCAGCTCAAGCCCCTCGTCGAGCTCGGTGTCATCACTCGCACCGAGGACGGTCGGCACTCCATCGGCTGGCGGCTCTTCGCGATCGCAGCCCAGGCCGGGGACCAGCGCCTGCTGCTCTTGGCGCCCCCGGTCATGAGACGCCTCACCCAGCTGGTTCGCGAGCGAGTCCACTTCAGCATCCTTCGCGGAGCCGACGTCTTCACCATCATGTCCGAGAGCCCCCAACGCACCATCCAGGCCGTCGGCTGGGTCGGACGCGTCTCGCCCCTGACGTCCACGTCGTCGGGGCGGGTCCTGCTGTTCGACCGATCCGACGACGACATCCGCGAGCTGTTCAGCCGGCACTTCCCGCGAGGGGAGGGCAGCAACGCCCCTCGCAACGTCGACGAGCTCATCGAACGCGTTCGCGTCGCGCGTGCCGAGGGGTTCGCGTGGGTCGAGAACGAGTTCGACGAGGACCTCACGGCACTGGCGGCGCCGGTGCGCGACATGCGGGGCCACATCGTCGGTGCCCTGAACGTCTCCGCGCCGTCGTACCGCATGCAGGGCGACCGGTCCGCCGCCAGCCGATCGCTCATCGGGGCCGCCACTCACCTCAGCAGCCTGCTCGCATCTCCAGGAGGAGAGACCACCGCGTAACACCACGAGCGACTGACGCTCTCGTTGCATTCCCACGTCGACCTCGTCGAGGTCGAGTTCCGATAACCCATGAGAAGGATCAAGCATGCCCAACAGCCCCCTCCCGTTCTTCAGCAACGGCCATCGGCTCGACGCCGACCTCCACCTGCCCGACGATGACGGCCGGGGTGCGCCCTACCCGATCGTCATCGCGGCCAGCGGCTACCAGGGACTCAAAGTCATCCACCCCGAGCGTTTCGCTCGAGCGCTCACCCCGCTGGGGTACGCCGTGCTGGCCTTCGACTACCGCGGGTTCGGCCTCAGCGAAGGTGAGCGTGGGCGCCTCGTCCCGCAGGAATGGGTACTCGACGTCCGCGCCGCCGTGGATCGCGTCAGTGCCCACCCCGGGCTCGACGCTGACCGGATCGCCCTGGTCGGATGGGGTCTCGGTGGTGGCGTCGTCGTCGCCGAAGCCGCTGAGGACCCGCGTGTCAAGGTGGTCGCGAGCTGCAACGGAATCGCGGACGGGTATCGATCCACGCGCAAGATGCACGACGAGGCCTCCTGGAGCGACCTGCTTGCCCGGATCGAGTCCGACCGTGGGCACCGCAGCGAGCACGGCAGGTCCGAGATCACCTCGCCCTGGGACATCGTGCGACTCGACCTCGACGACCGGACCGACGGCTATGTCGGCGAGGAGCTCTACAAGGCGCCGGGATTCGGCGCCGGCGTCAACCTGGAGTCCGCCGACTACCTGCTGCGCTTCCGTCCCGCCGACTATGCCGCTCGGTTGGTCGATCAGCCGTTGCTCGTCGTCCATGGTGAGGACAACCAGCTCCACAAGCTCGAGGAAGGACAAGATCTCCACGCAGCGGCAGGCGGCAAGAAGCACCTCGAGGTCCTCGAGGGCAAGGGCCACACCGAGTGGATGTTCGATGAGGACCCCACCTTCAAGCAGATGACGTCGGTGATCGACGGATTCTTCCGCGAAGGCCTCGGTCTACGGCAATGAGCTTCGCCGACTACGTGGCGAACAACGCCGAGCGCCTGACCTTCCTGACGATCCAGCACGTCCAGGTGGTCCTGATCTCGGTGGCCCTCGCCACCGTCCTGGCGATCGCCATCGCTGCCGCGACCGAGCAGATGCCGCGGGCGCGACGCGGCGCCCTCTCGGTGTCCGGAACGCTGCTGACGATCCCCTCGTTCGCGCTGTTCGGGTTGATGATCCCCGTGTTCGGCCTAGGCGTCGTACCCACGATCCTGGCGCTGACGACCTACGCGGTCTTCCCGATCCTGCGCAACACCGTCACCGGTCTGGAGGGCGTCGACGCGAGCGTGGTCGACGCGGCTCGCGGCATGGGCATGGGGACGTGGCGAAGGCTGATGGTCGTGCGACTGCCGCTGGCCTGGCCGGTCATCCTCAACGGCATCCGGGTCGCCACGATCATGGTCGTCGCCATCGCAGCCATCGGCGCCGCGGTCAGGGGGCCCGGCCTCGGCGAGCTCATCTTCCGCGGTCTGGCACGCATCGGGGGCGCGAACGCGCTCAACGAAGTCCTCAGCGGTGTCCTGGGCGTCATCGCGCTCGCGCTCGCCCTCGACATCGCATTCCTCATCATCGCCAAACTGACCACCCCGCGAGGTCTCAATGTCTGACACCCAACCCATGATCAGCCTGCGCCAGGTCTGCAAGCGGTATCCCGGCACCACGAACGACGCCGTGATGCCGCTGGACATGGACATCGGCAAGGGTGAGTTCGTGGTCCTCGTCGGCCCTTCCGGCTGCGGCAAGACCACCACCCTGCGAATGATCAACCGGCTCGTCGAACCCACATCCGGGGAGATCTGGATCGACGACGTGGACGTCACGCGCTCGGAGCCGGACGACTTGCGGCGGCACATCGGGTACGTCATCCAGCAGGTCGGACTGATTCCGCACATGACGATCGAGCAGAACGTCGGTCTGGTCCCGCGCATGCTCGGCTGGCCCAAGGCACGGATCAAGGAGCGCTCGAGCGAGCTCCTCGAGCTTGTCGGCCTCGACCCCGACAAGCATGCCCGCCGCTATCCGAAGCAGCTCTCCGGCGGGCAGCAACAGCGGGTAGGCGTGGCTCGCGCCTTGGCGGCGGACCCGCCCATCATGCTGATGGACGAGCCGTTCGGCGCCATCGATCCGGTCACCCGGGAGCGACTGCAGGAGGAGTTCCTCCGGCTGCAGGAGCGGATCAAGAAGACCATCGTCTTCGTCACCCACGACATCGACGAGGCGCTCAAGCTGGGCGATCGGATCGCGATCTTCGCCGAGGGCAGTCGCCTGGCACAGTTCGCCACCCCGCTGGAGATCCTGACGCATCCGGCCGACGACTTCGTCCGCTCCTTCATCGGCGAGGGTGCCGCGATCCGACGCCTGGCTCTTCTGCGGGTGGGCGACCTCGACCTGACGCCCGACAGCATCGACGGAGCGGTTCCGGTCGACCGGGTGCACACCGTGGCCCAGGCACTCGAACGAGCGCTGCAGGCCAATGCGGCGGGCGTGGACGTGCCCGGAGTCGGTCCGGTCTCGGTCCAGTCCCTGATGCTGGCGACCGCGGTCGCCCGGCTGACGGATCAGGTGTCGAGATGAGCTCCACGGCGACCCAGGAGGCCACGACCTCCGACAGGCTGGGGTCCGACACCACCCGCACCACCTGGGTGCTGCCCGTTCTGGCAGTCACCCTCGCCGTGGGGCAGCTCATCTGGATCCGCACCTCTGATCTGGACTCGATCGAGACCCGAAGCCTCACCAACGGCGTCGTCCTCAACAACCTCCGCGAGCACGTCGTACTAGTCGCGGCCTCCACGGCGGTCGTGGTGCTGATCGCGATCCCCGCCGGCATCCTGTTGAGCAGGCCGGCAGCCCGATGGCTCCGCCCTCCGGTCCTTCTCGTGGCCAACGCTGGGCAGGCCGTCCCGTCGATCGGGATCCTCGTGCTGCTTGCGCTCATCTACGGCGTCGGGTTCCACATGGCGGTGGTGGCGCTGGTCGTGTATGCCCTTCTTCCGATCCTCCGCAACACCATCATCGGTCTGCAACAGGTCGACCCGTTCGTCATCGACGCGGCACGTGGGATGGGCATGGGCAAGAACGAGATCCTGCGACGGGTCGAGCTGCCCCTCGCGGTCCCCGTGATGCTCGCCGGCCTGCGCGTCTCCCTCATTCTGAACGTCGGTGTGGCGACGCTCGCGACGTACACCAACGCAGGCGGACTGGGTGACCTGATCGAGCGCGGCATCGTCCTCAACCGCATGCCCATCCTCATCACCGGCTGCGTCCTGACGATCGCGCTGGCGCTCATGGTCGACTGGCTGGCTGGCCTGGCAGAGAGGGCACTGCGCCCCAAGGGGCTGTGAACAACTGCTCCCGTCCTGGAGTCGCACCACCACGGACGCAGCACGACCACGGGGACATCTCGAGCACCAACACAACTGCGCAACACAACCAGGAGGAACAATGAGGCTCACGAGCATCACAGTCATGGTCGCCGGGGTGGCCCTGCTCGCAGGCTGCTCCCTGGGGGAGTCGGCTCCCAGCGACGTGGAAGCCGGTTCCCTCGCCGAGGGCGTCGACCTCGAAGGCGCCCAGCTCACCGTCGGCGGCAAGGAGTTCACCGAGCAACTCGTGCTGTGTGAGCTCACCGCTCAGGCCCTCGAGTCCGCTGGGGCGACGGTCGACCGCAGCTGCGGAATGTCGGGATCAAGCTCGGTCAGGTCGGCTCTCGAGAGCGGCGATGTCGACCTGTACTGGGAGTACACCGGGACCGGGTGGGTCAATCACCTCGGTGAGTCCGAGCTGATCAGCGACCCCCAGGAGCTGTACACGCGGCTCGACGAGTCGGACCGCGAGAAGAACGGACTCGCCTGGCTTGAGCCGGCGCCGGCCAACAACACCTATGCCATGGCCGTGGCCACCGAGACGGCCGACGAGCTGAGTCTGTCCACGCTCTCCGACTATGCCGAGCTTGCCGGCACGGATCCCGAGCAGGCGAGCTTCTGCGGTGCCGCTGAGTTCTTCGGCCGGGACGACGGGTGGACCGGACTCCAGAAGGCGTATCACTTCCAGGTTCCGGACTCCGCCGTCTCGGAGCTGGCCGCCGGCGCTGTCTACAGCTCCATCGACAAGGGCCGACCCTGCGCCTTCGGGGAGGTGTTCGCCACGGACGGTCGCATCGCGGCCCTGGGCCTGACCGTGCTCGAGGACGATCTGAAGTTCTTCCCGATCTACAACCCGTCGGTCAGCATCAACGCCAAGGTGCTCGAGGCCGACCCCGGCATCGAGGAGGTTCTCGCACCCATCGCCGAAGCGCTCGACAACGAGACCCTCCAGGAGCTCAACGGCAAGGTCGACGTCGACGGTGAGACCCCGGAGCAGGTCGCGAACGACTGGCTGGTCAGCGAAGGCTTCGTGAAGTGACTGTGCCCGGCGACGACCACCAGCCGACCCGGATGAGGGTCCGGTTGCTGCAGACCGACCCGGGCCTCGGTGACGTCGCCGGCAACCTGCGTCACCTGTCAGAGCTGGTGGCAGCCGAACCGGACGTCGACCTCGTCGTCACCCCGGAGCTGGCGACCCACGGGTATCACCTGAGCGAGCTCGAGGCCGTCGAGGCCATCGCGAGCGACGCCCCAGCACTCCTCGCGCTCGGCGATCACGGGCCCACCGTGATCGCCGGGTTCGCGGAGCAGTCCGGGCCCGATGTCCACAACAGCGCCGTCATCACGGGCGGCGGCCAGGTGGTCGTGCAGCGGAAGATCTCGCTACCGCACTACCGGCAGTGGGTCGAGCGGCGTCACTTCCGACCCGGCGACGCCACGGCGGTGCACACCGTCGCAGGGGCACAGGTGGCGGTGCTGATCTGCAACGACATGTGGCAACCGCCGCTACCGTGGCTGGCCGCCCAGGCGGGCGCGGAGGTGCTCGTCGTGCCGGTCAACAGTGTCGAGTCGAACGTGGGGAGCCCGACCGCGGATGTGTGGGACGTGATCCTGCGCCATGCGGCCCTGACGCTGCAGGCGTTCGTGGTGTTCGTGAACCGGTCCGGTGTCGAAGCCGGCTCGCAGTTCTGGGGCGGCTCACGCGTGGTGGCGCCCGACGGACGGGTCATCGCCCAGCTCGGAGCGGAGGTGGGCGCGCTCACCGTGGAGCTCGACCTGGAGTGGCTTCGGCGCCTGCGCGCCGAGTGGCCGCTGCTCGCTGATCCGCCCATGCACGTGGTTGCGGAGACCGCCGCCCGGCTCGCGTCCGAACGCGGTCGCTGATGTTCGACAGCCACGTCCATGCCGCGCCCGACGTCCTTCCGCGCATCGGCGATGACGCCACCATCGCCGGCGCCTTCGAGACCTCGGGGCACACGGGCTTCGTGTTGAAGGCTCACTACGAGTCCACGGTCGGGCGTGCTCACGCCGTCGCCACCGCGACCGGCCTGGACGTGTTCGGCGGCATCGCGCTCAACCAGCACGTCGGGGGAGTCAACCCCACCGCAGTGGCAGCCGCGCTGGGGACCGGTGGACGAGTGGTCTGGATGCCTACAGCCGACGCCCACACACAGAGGGCTGCGGGTCTGCCCGCGCTGTGCCTGCACGAGCCCAGGCTGGGGTCGCACAGCTACGCGATCCCACCGGTGGACCCGTCAGCCGCCGCGGCGGTCGATCTGGTGCTCGACCTCATCGTCGAGCACGACGCCGTGCTGGCCACGGGCCACCTCAGCGAAGCCGAGTGTCGCTGGTTGGCTGCGCGGGCCGGCGACAAGGGCGTCACCCGGCTGCTGTTCACCCACCCGTCCTACACGGTGCCAGGGATCCAGCCGGCCGGGGTGCGCCATCTCGCCCGGATCGGTGGCCACATCGAGATCACGGCGTACCAGCTCTTGCACCAACCGCAGTGCACGCCAGCGTTGCTCGCGCGCGTGGCCGAGGCCGCGGGGGCGAAGCTCGTGCTGTCCTCGGACGGAGGCCAGCCCGACTCGCCGATGCCGCCGGAAGCGGTGACGCAACTCATCGACGTGCTGGCAGGGGAGGGTCTCGACCGCGGATGGTTGAAGGCGGCGGCCGCAGAGGTGCCGCACGAGCTGTTCGCTCCCGCATGACTACTGTCGCAGCTGCGCGGCGGCGAAACACGACGCGACCAACATCATCGACGGCCCTGCTCCACGCGCTGTCCCCTCGTCAGGAGGTTCACCGATGAGTACCGGGCCGAAGGCACGTGACGCCGCCAGTGGCGGCGCCGTCACCAGCACCGACCTCCTCGCCGAGCTGCGGCGCCGCGGGGTCACCGACGCGGACGACTCGACCTTGACGCGTGCGCTCTACTCCAGCGACGCCTCGCTCTACCGGGTCCTGCCGCAGGCGGTCGTGCGGCCCCGAGACGCCGACGATCTGCTCGCGGTCGTCGACGTCGCGCGTGCCACCGGCGTGCCGCTCACCATGCGCGGGGCCGGCACCTCGATCGCCGGCAACGCGATCGGCCGCGGCCTGGTGGTCGACACCGTCAAGCACCTGAACCGGGTTCTGTCGGTCGACCCGGAGACCCGCACCGCGGTGGTGCAACCGGGCGTGGTCCACGCCACCCTGCAGCGCGCGGCGGCGCCGTACGGGCTGCGCTTCGGGCCGGACCCCTCGACGCACACCCGCTGCACCATCGGCGGGATGATCGGCAACAACGCCTGCGGCTCGCGGGCGCTCGGCTACGGCCGAACCTCCGACAACATCGTGGCGGTCGACCCCGTCTGGGGCTCGGCGGCGGACGACGTACCCGCCCGCCTCGCCGCCCTGGCCGACGACCACCTCGGCCACCTGCGTACGACGTTCGGCAGGTTCTCCCGCCAGGTCAGCGGCTACTCCCTGGAGCACCTGCTGCCCGAGCGCCGTTCGGTGGACCGGTTCCTCGCCGGCACGGAGGGCACGCTGGCGGTCGTCCGTCAGGCGACCGTGCGGCTGGTCGAGGAGGTCCCGCGCCAGCTGGTCGTCCTCGGCTACCCGTCGATGGTCGAGGCCGCGGACGCGGTGCCCGCGATCCTCGCCGCCGCCGGTCGTCCGACCGACGCCTCGGTCGGAGTCGAGCGGGGCGGGCTGGTCGCCTGCGAGGGCCTCGACGCCCGGATCCTCGACCTGGTCCGCGCACGAGGAGGATCGGTGCCGGCACTGCCGCGCGGTGCCGGCTGGCTCTTCGTCGAGGTGAGCGACCCCGGACTGCTCGCGCCGATCGTGGCCGCCGCCCAGCCCCTGGAGTCGCGGGTCGTCGACTCCGCCGCCGAGGCCGCTGCTCTGTGGCGCATCCGCGAGGACGGCGCCGGACTGGCCGCCCGGTCGTTGAGTCGCCCCGCCCACGCTGGGTGGGAGGACGCGGCCGTCCCGCCGGAGCACCTCGGTGCCTGGCTCAGGGACTTCGACGTCCTGCTCCAGGAGCACGACCTCGACGGCGTGCCCTACGGCCACTTCGGGGACGGCTGTGTCCACGTGCGGATCGACTTCACCTTCGGTGACGGCGGGGCCCGGTTCCGGGAGTTCCTCGTCGCGTGCGCCACCCGCCTCCGGGAGTACGGCGGGTCACTCTCCGGCGAGCACGGCGACGGACGCGCGCGCTCCGAGCTGCTGCCGCTCATGTACGACGAGCAGTCGCTGCGGCTCTTCGCGGCTGTCAAGGCCATCTGCGACCCCGACGGCATGCTCAACCCCGGTGTGCTGGTCGACCCTGAACCACTCGACGCGGACCTGCGCCCCGAGCGGCCGCGCGCCCGCGGTGCGCGCCCCGCGCTGCGGTTCATCCACGACGGCGGCTCGATGGCCGACGCCGTACACCGATGCACCGGCGTCGGCAAGTGCGTCGTCCCCTCGCTGCCCGGGGCGGGTGTGATGTGCCCGTCCTACCTCGCCACACGCGACGAGAAGGACTCCACCCGCGGGCGGTCCCGCGTGCTGCAGGAGGCGCTGGACGGATCGCTGGTCCGGGGGCTGAAGGACCCGGCCGTCCACGAGGCGCTCGACCTCTGCCTCTCCTGCAAGGGGTGCTCCTCGGACTGCCCGACCGGGGTCGACATGGCGACCTACAAGTCCGAGACGCTGCACCAGACCTACGCCGGCCGTCGTCGACCGCTGACCCACTACACACTCGGCCGGTTGCCGATGTGGGCCCGGCTCGCTGCGCCGGTCGCACCGGGGTTGAACCGCATCCTGCGATGGAGGCCGTTGGCGGCCATGGCTCGCGCGGGGGCGGGGCTCGATCAGCGCCGCTCCATCCCGCGCTTCGCCGACCGCACGTTGCGTCGCTCGGTCGAGCGGGTCGAGGCACCAGACGTGTGGCTCTGGGCGGACTCCTTCACCAACCACTTCCTCCCAGAGAGCGCACTGGCGGCGATCCGGGTGGTGGAGTCTGCCGGGCTCCGCGTCGGGGTGATCCCCGAGGTGGCCTGCTGCGGGCTGACCTGGATCACGACCGGTCAGCTGGACAAGGCCCGGTCGATCGCCGCACGGACGGTGGCCAACCTGGCGCCGTACGTCGAGAGCGGCGTCCCCGTCCTGGGCATCGAGCCCTCCTGCGTGGCTACCCTTCGCAGCGACCTCGTGGAGCTGGTCGACGATCCTCGGGCGGCCACGGTCGGGGGTGGGGTGCTCACGTTTGCCGAGCTCGTCGAGCGTCTGGACGTGGCGCTGCCGGACCTCTCCGGTGTCGAGGTCGTCGCCCAGCCGCACTGTCACCAGTCGTCGGTGCTCGGCTGGGCAGCAGACCAGCAGCTGCTGGAGCGAGCCGGTGCGAAGGTCACCCGGGTCCCGGGCTGCTGCGGCCTGGCGGGCAACTGGGGCGTGGAGAAGGGGCACTACGAGGCCTCCCTAGCTGTCGCGGAGACCCACTTGCTGCCGGCTGTGCGAGCCAACCCCGACGCGATCGTGCTCGCCGATGGGATGTCGTGCAAGATCCAGCTCGACGACCTCGCCGACGTCCCTGCCCTCCACCTGGCCGAGCTCCTCGCCAGCAGGTTGTGATTCGAAGGGTGCCGACGAGAAGCGGCCGGGACGACTGACGGAGCGGTCGGATCCCACTGACACTCAGCGCAGCAGCGCGAGCCGCTCCGCATCCGGCGCGTCCAGCAGCGGTGCGAAGACGTGCGCAGCCGCCGGAGGTGCGCACCTCCAGGGCACGGTGGCCGGTTGTCCACGAGACCTCCGAACACTGCATTCGCCGCGCGAAACGCACGTAACTCGCTTGTCGACTCCGCTGTGAACCGACATCGAGTGTCAGGGTGTCGGGCGTGTCGCTAGGTCGGCGCGATGTCTCTGCACCCCAGCGGCCCCACCGACGCGGTGTCGGCGGGGTGTGGGGCGTGGTGGTCAACCCGGTTCGGTGCCAGCGGGGTCGCGGTCGTAGGTGTGGCCGTGGGGGCTGGTCCAGGTGTACGCCGCGGGGCCGGTGCGCACATAGGTCCAGGCCGAATGGGTCTTGAGGCGGTGGTGTCTCCGGCACAGGGCGGCCAGGTTCGCAGTGCTTGTGGGGCCGCCGTGTTCCCGGGGGACGATGTGGTCGAGGTCGCAGCCCCGGGCGGGTCTCGTGCACCACGGGAACACACACGTCTGGTCGCGGAGGATCACCTGCTCGCGCAGCCGAGGTGAGGGCTGGTAGCCCTCGCACACGATGGGTTCGTTGAGGTCGAGGACCGGCTTGATGACCACTTGGGTGTGCGAGCGGGTGCACCAGTGCCGGACCTGGTCGAGGGTGGTCAGGGTGCCGGGCTCGAGGCGGGCGACCGGGTCGTCCTCGGT
Organism: Nocardioides sp. LHG3406-4; assembly: GCF_049897745.1. Lineage (NCBI taxonomy): Bacteria > Bacillati > Actinomycetota > Actinomycetes > Propionibacteriales > Nocardioidaceae > Nocardioides > Nocardioides sp. LHG3406-4. The sequence goes on along the minus strand of NZ_JAFCWV010000005.1, from coordinate 318,949 downwards.
CAGGTGCACGTGCAGGACCACCTGCCGGGCCGGTGCGGGTGGGGTGCCTTGGTTTCGAGACGGTTGCTGCGCAACCTCCTCAACCGGCGGCGACGCGGCCAGGTCGAGCGACAGCTGCGTGCGCGCGAGCTCTCCGACCGCGGCGGCCCGCCGGGCATCGAGGGACTCCTCGGATCCGAGTGCCTTCAACACGTCGGCGCCGTGGGTGACGGCGGCGGAGAAGTCGAGGGCGTCGGCGAGGTCGAGCTCGGCGGTGACCCGCATGGTGCCCGCGAAGGACACCTGCTGGTCCTCGATGGTCACATGCCGGCTCTCTGCGCCGCGGGCAGCTTCGGCGGCGGCACGCTGAGGTTCGAACCGGGCGACCGCGGCATCGACCAACCTGTCCACGGCCGAAACCGTGGTGCGGTGCGCGAACGGCGCCAGTTGGGTGTCGACGTACCCCGCCGCCTCCCGCGACAACCCTGTGTGGATGGTGGTCTCCGCGATCCGCCTGGCCCGCCACGCCGGGAGGTCACCGGCCTGGACCCGGCGCCACAACCTGGGCAGCCGGTGCCGCAGCTCGAGGGCTTGGCCGATCAGCTGCTTCGTCGCGGTGGTGGACAGGCCGAGGACGGCACCGAACTCGGGAATGCAGAGCTCCGCGACCAGTGGTGCACCCGGGCCGGCGACCGGCTCCTCGTGCTCACCCCCACCCGGGACCGTGAACGCGGCCGCGTCCGACACCGACTCGGCGGGGTGCAGGTCGGCCCACTCACAGGCTGCGACCAGCAGCTCCGCCTCCGCCCGGTCGGCCACCTGCCGGCGGGAACGGGCGAACGCCAGCACCGCGGCTGCGGTGTCGGGAAGCTCGCTCGTGGTGATCGCCGTACGAGAAGCCAACCAGGGACCACCGACATTTCGGCGCCCCGATTCCGGGCGGCTGTGCATACCCGGGCGGTCTTGGTTTCGAGGCTCGTCGCTGCGCTCCTCGCACCTCAACCAGCGACCTCCTCGCACCTCAATCAGCCTCGCTGGCGGCACCCAGTCAAGGTCGGGAGGCGCTGAGCGACCAAGCACAGGAGTCGAACCAGACGCCCTCGCCGGTGTCGTGGGCGTCCAGCAGGACCAGCAGCCGTTCGAGGGCGCGAGCCCTCCCCGTTTCGTCCAGATCGGCGACCAGATCCTCGGCCATCCCCAGTCCTGAGAGGGCGTCGAGGGCTCCGGCCGCGTCCGGGCCGTAGTAGATGGGCTCGCGTACCTCGGTGATCTCGACGGCGGTGAATCCGGCAGCGGTCAGCAGACCGGCCGCGACTGCGGGGTCACCCAGCGAGAAGGCAGCACGGGTGAGCCCAGCCGGCGACATCTGGCTGTCACTGCCGGCCAGCGCCTGTCGGATCGCACCGAACCACTCCTGGCGGTGGTGGGGCTGCCACACGAGCTGCACCAGCCGCGCCCCCGGCCGCAGTGCCCTCCCGATGTTGGCGAACGCCGCGACCGGGTCGGCGAAAAACATCGTGCCGAACCGGCTGAGCCCCACGGTGAAGTGCCGCGGAGCGAAGGGGTGCACCTGGGCATCGCTCAGCTCGAAGCTGACGTTGCGGAGGCCTTCCGCCTCGCTCAGCTGGCGGGCGCGCTCCACCATCGGATGGGACACGTCCACGCCGAGCGCGCTTCCCGAGGTCGCCGCTCGGGCGGCGTCCCGCGTGGTCTGCCCCGTACCGCAGCCGATGTCGAGCACCCGATCACTGGACCCCACATCCGCGGCTGCTCGCAGCCGCACGTGGTAACGGCTCAACTCGGCGTCGTAGTCGAACACTCGGTGACCCCCGGATCCCGTCGAACCAACTGGTCTTGGCGACGCTAAGCCCCCGCCGACATCGTGAAAAGCGATAGTTCGCGATCGACCCAGCACACGGCACACGCCGCCGAGCGACCAGGAGGTCACCCGACGGCGTGTGCTCAGCTCAGTGCGTCGCGGGTCGTCCCACGACGGCAGCGGGCGGACCGGTCACAGGTCGTAGTAGAGCTCGAACTCGTGCGGGTGCGGCCGCAGCGCGACGGGCTGGATCTCCTGGGTCCGCTTGAAGTCGATCCACGTCTCGATCAGGTCGGGGGTGAAGACGCCACCCTCGAGCAGGAAGTCGTGGTCGGCCTCGAGCGAGTTGAGCACGGCGTCGAGCGAGGCGGGCACGGTCGGGATGTCGGCGTGCTCGTCGGGCGGAAGCTCGTAGAGGTCCTTGTCGACGGGCTCGTGCGGCTCGATCTTGTTCTTGATGCCGTCGATGCCGGCCAGCAGCATCGCCGAGAAGGCGAGGTAGGGGTTGGCCGACGGGTCGGGGCAGCGGAACTCGATGCGCTTGGCCTTCGGGTTCGAGCCGGTGATCGGGATGCGGATGCAGGCAGAGCGGTTGCGCTGGCTGTAGACCAGGTTGACGGGGGCCTCGAAGCCGGGCACCAGCCGGTGGTAGGAGTTCACCGTCGGGTTGGTGAACGCCAGCAGCGAGGGCGCGTGCTTGAGCAGGCCGCCGATGTAGTAGCGCGCCATGTCGGACAGGCCGGCGTACCCGGTCTCGTCGAAGAAGAGCGGCTCGCCGTCGTTCCAGATCGACTGGTGGCAGTGCATCCCGGAGCCGTTGTCGCCGAAGATCGGCTTCGGCATGAAGGTCGCGGTCTTGCCGTTGCGCCACGCGACGTTCTTGACGAGGTACTTGAACTTCATGACGTCGTCGGCGCTCTTGAGCAGCTCGTCGAAGCGCCAGTTGATCTCCGCCTGACCGGCAGTGCCGACCTCGTGGTGGGCGCGCTCGACGTGCAGGCCGGTCTTCTCCATCTCGATCACGATCTCGTCGCGGAGGTCGCCGAAGTGGTCGTAGGGGGCGACGGGGAAGTAGCCGCCCTTGTACTTGACCTTGTAGCCGCGGTTGTTGTCCTCGGAGCCGCTGTTCCAAGCGCCTGCCTCGGAGTCGATGTGGTAGAAGCCCGCGTTCTGCTTGGTCTCGAAGCGCACCGAGTCGAAGACGTAGAACTCCGCCTCGGAGGCGAAGTACGCCGTGTCACCGATGCCGGTCGACGTGAGGTAGGCCTGCGCCTTCTTGGCGATGTTGCGCGGGTCGCGCGAGTAGGCCTCACCGGTGAGCGGGTCGTGCACGAAGAAGTTGACGACCAGCGTCTTCGCCGCGCGGAACGGGTCGAGGTACGCCGTGGTCGGGTCCGGGAAGAGCGCCATGTCGGACTCGTGGATGGCCTGGAAGCCGCGCACCGAGGACCCGTCGAAGTTCAGACCGTCGTCGAAGACCGTCTGGTCGAACGAGGAGACGGGCACGGTGAAGTGCTGCATCACGCCCGGCAGGTCACAGAAACGCACGTCGACCATCTCGACGCCCTCGTCCCTGACGTACTTCAGCAGCTCGTCGCTGTTTGCGAACATTCGTGTCCTCCTTGGCCGGGGATCTCGTCCTCGACCGGGTGCGGGTCTGTCAGCGGGTTCAGGACCGGGTGCGGCGCTGCACCAAATCTCTGTGAACCTACGCAGGGGCAGTTTCTTGACCGTATCCCGATTGTTTCGCCCGTGTAACAGATGCCCAGCTCGCGAGCCGCTCGGCGCCACCGCCTAGCCTGACCGTGTGCCTGACCATGTGATCGAGACCGCCTCCTGGGCCCGACGGATGCTGGCGCTGGTCGTCGACTGGTTCGCCTCCACACTCGTCGTGGTCGTGCTGATCGGCCCCGGTGGGTGGAGCGACGACCGACTGTCCGGCTTCTACACGATGGGGGTCTACGTCATCGAGGCCACGATGCTCACCACCTGGGCCGGTGGCTCGTTCGGCAAGCTCGTGACCCGGCTGCGGGTCGTGCGGTACGACGGAAGCGGCCGGCCGGTCGGCGTACTCCAGGCACTGCTGCGCAACGTGCTGGTCTGCCTGGTCGTCCCTCCGCTCGTCTTCCGGCCGGACGGCCGCGGACTGCACGACCTGGCCGCGGGCACCGTCTCGGTGCCGCTCCGAGCCGTGTCGGGAACCGCCCGGTAGCCTCGATCCCATGAGGACCTCACACTTCCGGCGCCTGGCCCTGGCCGGCGCCACGCTCCCGTTCGCACTCGCCGCACTCACCGCGTGCGGCTCCGACGACCCCGAGCCCGCCTCCGACGCGGCCTCCGACTCCGCCTCGCCCAGCGCCACCGCCGAGAGCAGCGAGTCGCCCGCGACCGACGCGCCCCCGGCCGGCGAGGAGGTCGACCCGGCGGACTTCGTCGCCGACTACAAGGCGGCCTTCTCGAAGGAGTCGACCGCCCACATGACCATGACGACCGAGGGCCAGGCATCCTTCGGCGCCGAGGGCGACATCGACTACTCCACGACCCCGCCGTCCATGACCATGACCATGTCCGACCCGGCGTCGGGCCAGAAGCTCGACCTGCGGCTGGTCGAAGGCACCTTCTACATGTCGATGCCCGGCAGCGACAAGTTCTACAGCTTCGACCTCGACGACCCCAGCAACCCCCTGGGCGGCGACTTCACCAAGCAGCTCGACCCGGCGACCGCGTTCGACAAGTTCGAGGGCGCCATCTCGTCGGTGACGTTCGTCGGTGAGGAGGACGTCGAGGGCGAGCAGATGCGCCACTACTCGCTCGTCGCCGACGGCGAGAAGGTGTCCGGCGGCCTGGCCAGCGACGCGCCCGAGGGTGTGCTGCCCAAGGAGCTCAAGTACGACGTGTGGCTCGACGGCGACGGCTTCTTCCGCAAGATGACCAGCGACCTCGGTGAGGCCGGTCAGCTGACGATGAACGTCGACGACTGGGGCAAGGACGTCAAGATCGAGGCGCCGAGCAAGGACCAGGTCACCACCATGCCGGGCATGCCGACCATGAGCCCCGCCGGCTGATCGGTTCGCGTCAGCGGCCGCGCATGTTGCCGCGCATCCCCTTCATCGAAGTGGGCATCGGCCCCTTCGGGAGGGGGATGTTCGAGCGGTTGGCGTCAAGCGCCTTGAGCCGGTTCAAGATGTCGGTCATCTCGGCCGGCTTGACGCCCTTGCCGAGCTTGGTGACGTGCCGCACCAGCTTCGTCAGGGGCACCTGACCCTCGCCGTTGCCGCACACGACCTCGTGGATCGGGGCGTCGGCGACGACGCGCTCGTGCTTGCGGCGCTCGGTGAGCATCAGGTTCTTCAACCGGCTGGGGCTGTTGCCCTCGCCGACCAGGATGATCCCGGGCGGGCCCACCACGCGGTGCACGACGTCCTGCTGCTTGGTGAACCCCACGACCGGGTCGACCTTCCAGCCACGGCGGAGCATCTGGAGCGCGGCGGCGGCGGCGCCCGGCTGGCCCTCCATCTGGGAGTACGCCGCCCGCTGGGCACGGCGACCGAAGACGATGAGGGCACCGAGCAGTCCGAGCAGGAGGGCGCTGACGATGCTGAGCACCAGCGACAGGGCACCCGATCCGGGCAGGAGCCACAGGATCGTGAAGCCGACGGCCGCTCCCACCACGAACGTGCCGAGGATCCACCAGGGCAGCGCCCGGTCGGTCTTGTGCGCCATCCGGTAGGTCTGGGCGAACTGCTTGCGCCGGCTCAACTTCTCGGGTGCCGCCGGGGTGCTGGGCGTGGACATGCGTGGCCTTCTGTCGTGGTCGAGCGAATGTGAACCTGGGTCGCGCTCAGGCAGACGCGCGGGACTCCAAGGCCTGACGGTACAACCGGCCGGCTCGGTACGACGAACGCACCAGCGGACCGGACATCACGCCGGAGAAGCCGATCTCGTCGGCCTCGTCCTTCAGCTCGATGAACTCCTCGGGCTTCACCCAGCGCTCGACCGGGTGGTGGCGCAGCGACGGCCGGAGGTACTGGGTGATGGTGATCAGCTCGCAGCCGGCGGAGTGCAGGTCGACCAGCGCCTGGCTGATCTCCTCGCGCGTCTCGCCCATGCCGAGGATCAGGTTGGACTTGGTGACCAGGCCGAAGTCGCGGGCCTGGGTGATGACGTCGAGTGAGCGCTCGTAGCGGAACGCCGGCCGGATCCGCTTGAAGATCCGCGGCACGGTCTCGACGTTGTGGGCCAGCACCTCCGGACGCGACTCGAACACCTCGCGCAGCAGGTCGGGCTTGCCGTTGAAGTCGGGGATCAGGTTCTCGACGCCGGTGTCGGGGTTGAGCTCGTGGATGGCGCGCACCGCCTCGGCGTACAGCCAGGCGCCGCCGTCATCGAGGTCGTCGCGCGCGACGCCGGTGATGGTGGCGTAGCGCAGCTGCATCTTCTGCACCGACTCGGCGACGCGACGAGGCTCGTCGCGGTCCAGGGGCAGTGGCTTGCCGGTGTCGATCTGGCAGAAGTCGCAACGACGGGTGCACTGGTCACCGCCGATGAGGAACGTCGCCTCGCGGTCCTCCCAGCACTCGAAGATGTTGGGACAGCCGGCCTCCTGGCACACCGTGTGCAGGCCCTCGGACTTCACGAGGTTCTGGAGGGCGGTGTACTCCGGGCCCATCTTCGCCCGCGTCTTGATCCACTCGGGCTTGCGTTCGATGGGGGTCTCCGCGTTGCGGACCTCGAGGCGGAGCAGCTTTCGGCCTTCGGGAGCTAGCGTCACCCCGCCACTCTACGCGGGGCCCCGAGGGGCCCCAACTCGCCCTCAGACGCCCTGCGGCGTGCTGAGCCCGACCAGCTCGATGCGAGGTGTTCGCCCCGGCTCGGGGCGGGCGTCGTAGTCGGGCGTCGGGGTGTACGGCGTCCAGTCGAGGTAGTGGCGCAGGTGCTCCTCGACCGCAGGGAGCGCCTCGGCGGTGGTGACGTCGCGACCCAGCTCGGCGCTGAGCGAGGTGACGCCGGCGTCAGCGATGCCGCAGGGAACGAAGCGGTCGTACCACCCGAGGTCCACGTCGCAGTTGAGGGCGAAGCCGTGCATGGTCACGCCGCGGCTGACCCGGATGCCCAGGGCGGCGACCTTGCGCTCGGGGCCGCGGCTGTCGGCTCTCAGCCAGACACCGCTCCGCCCAGGGATGCGCGCAGTGGTGACGCCGAGGTCGGCGCACGCGCGGATCAGCGCCTCCTCCACACGACGTACGTAGTCGACGACCTGAACGTGGTCGGGGAGCCTCACGATGGGGTAGCCGACCAGCTGGCCCGGGCCGTGGAAGGTGATCTTGCCGCCGCGGTCGACGTCGATGACCGGTGTCCCGCCGGGATCGGCCGGGCGCTCGTCGTCGGCGGTGCGCTTGCCGGCGGTGAAGACGGGCGGGTGCTCCAGGACGAGCACGGTGTCGGGCGACTCGCCCGCCACGACGCGGGCGTGCACCTCGCGCTGGAGGTCCCATGCGGCCAGGTAGTCGACGGCCTCGTCGCCCAGGCCGGCGACTCGCAGATCGAAGGGCATGTCGTCGACCCTACCCCTGGGAATGGGGCCTGTGGATGACGCCCACCACAGGTCGGCGCTTGCGTGCAGAGTGGAGCCGTGCTCGCTCGCAGACTGGTCGTCGGCAGCGCCGTCCTGGCGGCGCTCAGTGTCCTGCTCGTGGTGACGGTGTGGTGGGCCACCGCGGGCGGCGACGACCCCGCTGCGCCGGCGCCGACCGGTGCGCGGAGCAGGCCGCCCAGCGCCGTCGCGACCCTCGCCTCGTGGGACGGGCGCCGGGCCCGGGCCTGGGCGGCGGGAGACGTGGAGGCGCTGGGGCGTCTCTACGTCCCCGGTTCGCGCACGGGGCGCCGCGACGCAGCCATGCTCCGCGCGTACGTCGACCGGGGGCTGCGGGTCCGCGGGCTGCGCACCCAGGTGCTGCGGGCGCGGGTGCTGCGCCACGACGGCCGGGCCCTGGTGGTGTCGGTGACCGACCGGATGCGCGGAGCGGTGGCCGTGGGTGAGGACCAGCGCATCGCCCTGCCGACCGACCGGGCCAGCACCCGCGAGGTGACCCTGCGGCTCGTGGCCGGCTCGTGGCTGGTCGACGAGGTGCGCGAGTGAGCGGGCTCAGCCCAGTGCGGTGGCGATGACGTCGCGGACGTCCTCGTCGAGGAAGTCATAGCCCGCCCGCTCGAGGGCCTTCGGCCTGGCGTTGATCGAGCCGAGCACCTCGGGCGCCATGGCCCCGGCAGCCGGGCGGATCAGCCATGACGGCGCCGTCAGCCGGCACCGTCTTCCGACTGCGTCGGCAAGCGCCTCGGTGAACTCGACGTTGGTGGGCGTGTCGGGGCAGCACAGGTTGAACGGGCCGTCGACGTCGTGTGACTCCGCCAGGAAGGACACGCCGCCGACCCAGTCGCGCAGGGAGATGACCGGGAAGTGCTGGGTGCCCGAGCCCAGGCGCACGCCGAGCCCGGCCCGGAAGATCGGGAGCAGCTGCTTCATCGGTGCGTTGCGCCGGTCTATCACCGGTGCGGTGCGCAGCACGCACACGCGGGCGCCGGCGTCGCGGGCGGGCAGGGTGGCTTCCTCCCAGGCCCTGCTCACCCTGGTGAGCAGGGCTTCACCACGAGGGTCGGCGTCCTCCTCGAGGGGCTCGCTGCCGTGGTCGCCGTAGTAGGAGATGCCGTTGCCGGCGAGGAAGCGCGGGGGCTCGTCGGCGGCTGCGATCGCCTCGGCCAGCACCCGGGTGGTCGTCACCCGGGACTCGAGCACCCGACGAGCCCAGCTCCGCGAGTGCGGGTTGCCCGCCGTGGGGGAGCCGGCCAGGTTGATGACGACGTCCACCCCCGAGACCACCTCGGGTCCGAGCGCGCCGACGTAGGGGTCCCAGCGTCGCTCGGCGGGCTCGCGTGGCTCGTGACGGACCAGGGGGGTCACCGTGTGCCCGTGGCGGCGCAGGGACGCAACGAGACGGGAGCCGAGAAAACCGGACGACCCGGCGATGACCACGTGCATGTTGCAACCATGTCACGGGTCCGGTTGGCACCACCTGGATCAGCCACGCGGACCTGCGTGAGAGGGTGAAGCGCGTGCCTGCCCGACCTTCGCCAGTACGCCGCGTGCTGGTCACGCTGCTCACGGTCCTGGTCGTCCTCCTCGCCGGCTGTACGGGCGACGACCCCGACGACGACCACGACGGGGGCCGCCCCAGCGAGGCGGAGATCGTCCGGTCCCTGCCCGACGCACGGGCCGTCGAGTCGGCGGTCAGGTCGGCCGCGACGAGCTCGTCGAAGGTGCCCGAGGACCTGGTGCCCCAGCCCGGCCTGATCGGCAAGTACGGCTCGCTCGACAACCTGGAGCAGCGCTGCGCACACGACTACGGCTACGTCGCCATCGAGGTCCTGTGCACGGTGGGTGACCTCTCGGCGAAGCGGTCGATCCTGCTGTGGGGAGACTCCCGGGCAGCCATGTGGATGCCCGCCCTGTCGCGGGTGGCCGAGCAGACCGGCTACCAGCTGACGGTCGTCAGCAAGCTGGGGTGCCCGCCGCTGCTCGGCGTGACTCCGTGGCTGTCTGCGGAGTCCCGCCCCTACACGGAGTGCAGGGCGTTCAACGAGCAGGTGCCGGTGGTCGTCGACGACTTCGTCAGGCCGGACATCGTGATCCTCGCGGGGGGCGTGCGTCAGTTCGCCGTGGCCGAGGACGGCCGACGCCGGCCTCTCGGTCAGGGCAACCTCGACAACACGTGGACACCCGACCCCGAGGCCGACCAGCTCTGGCAGGACGGGCTCGACCGCTCCCTCGCCTCGCTCGACGACAGCGGTGCCGAGGTCTTCGTACTCGGGGAGGCGCCGTACCCCACCCAGGACGCAAGCGTCTGCCTGGCCGAGCACGAGGACGCTGTGCAGGAGTGTGCGGTCGCGCGCGAGACCGGCGTGTACGACGAGCACGACGAGGCCGTGCGGGCGACCGCCGAGGACCACGGGGCGACGTACGTCTCGCCCCTGCCGTGGCTGTGCGACGACGAGGTCTGCCCGGCCGTGGTGGACGACTACGTGGTCTACCGCGACACGTTCCACCTGAACCGGGAGTACGTGCGGCGGATCAGCCGGGCGCTCGGCGCGGCCATCGGCCTCGACGAGTGGTCCGCCTTCGACCCCGACGACTGACCTGTCACGACGCGAGCCCCGGACCCACGTGCTGGGTCCGGGGCTCGCTGTCGGTCAGGTCCGGGTCAGACGTCGAACTGACCGGCCTCCAGGCGCTGCTTGACCTCGGTGAGGTAGCGAGCGGCGTCGGCGCCGTCGACCAGGCGGTGGTCGTAGGTCAGCGCGAGGTAGACCATCGAGCGGACCGCGATCGTCTCGCCCAGGTTGGGGTCGTCGATCACGACGGGCCGCTTCACGATCGAGCCGGTGCCGAGGATCGCGACCTGAGGCTGGTTGATGATCGGCGTGTCGAACAGCGCCCCTCGGCTGCCGGTGTTGGTCAGCGTGAAGGTGCCGCCCGACAGCTCGTCGGGCGTGATCTTGTTGCTGCGCGTGCGCTCGGCCACGTCGGCGATCTTGCGCGCCAGCCCGGCGATCGACAGGTCGCCGGCCTCCTTGATGACCGGAGTGAGCAGCCCCTTCTCGGTGTCGACCGCGATCGCGAGGTTCTCGCGGTCGAAGTAGGTCACCTCGCCCTTCTCCGTGTCGATCGTGGCGTTCAGCGACGGGTGCTGCTTGAGCGCGTCGATCGCGGCCTTGGCGAAGAACGGCATGAACGACAGCTTCACGCCCTCCCGGGTCGCGAAGTCGTCCTTCACCGACGCCCGCAGGCGGGCGATCGTCGTCACGTCGACCTCGACGACCGTGGTGAGCTGGGCACTCACCTGAAGGGACTCGACCATCCGCTTCGCGATGACCTTCCGCAACCGGGAGAGAGGCTCGGTCTTGCCTCGCAGCGGGGAGGGCGAGGACGACGGCGCCGGGGCCGCCGACGCGGCGGCGGGTGCGGCGGCTGCCGGGGCCGCCTCCGGAGCGGGTGCCTTCTTCGCGGCCGCCGCGTCGAGGACGTCCTGCTTGCGGATCCGGCCCCCGACCCCGGTGCCGGTGACGGCGGCCAGGTCGACGCCGTTCTCCGCGGCCATCTTGCGGACCAGCGGGGTGACGTAGCTGCTCTGGTCTCCCGAGCCGTCCGCCGCGCGGGGTGCCGCGGACGGTGCGGCCTCGGCGGCAGGCTGCTGCGTGGGCGCCTGCTCGGGCTCGGGCTTCTTCTCCGGCTCGAGCTCCGGCTCGGGCTCGGGCTCCACCTGCTTCTGCTCGGGCTCCGGCGTCTTCTCGGGCTCGGGCTCTGCCTGCTTCTGCTCGGGCTCGGGTGCGGACTCCTGCTGCTGGCCGGCGTCGCCGGAACCGATCACGGCGAGCTCGGCCCCGACCTCGACGGTCTCGTCCTCGCTGACCTTGATCTCGAGGAGCTTGCCTGCCACGGGCGAGGGGATCTCGGTGTCGACCTTGTCGGTGGAGACCTCCAGCAGCGGCTCGTCGACCGCGACGTCGTCGCCGACCTGCTTGAGCCAGCGGGTGACCGTGCCCTCGGTGACCGACTCGCCCAGCGCGGGCAGGGTGACCGACGTACCACCACCACCACCACCACCGGAGGACTTCTGCTCCGCAGCGGGCGCCTCCTGCTCGGGCTCGGCCTGCTCGGGCGTCTCCTGCTCGGAGGGGGCCTCGCCGGAGGAGTCGCGCTGCTCGGCGTCGGCCTCGGCGGCCTCCTGCTCGACGTCCTGGCCGCCACCGGCCTCGCCGTCGCCGCCGGACGCCTGCTCACCCGACTGGTCGCCGGACTCGTCGCCGGACTCGTCGGAGGAGCCGGCACCCCCGGACTCGCCCTCCTCGCCCACGACGGCCAGCACGGCACCGACCTCGACCGTGTCGTCCTCGTTGGCCTTGATCTCGAGGAGCGTGCCCGCCACGGGGGAGGGGATCTCGGTGTCGACCTTGTCGGTGGAGACCTCCAGCAGCGGCTCGTCGATCGCGACGGTGTCGCCGACCTGCTTGAGCCAGCGGGTGACGGTGCCCTCGGTGACGGATTCGCCGAGTGCGGGGAGAGTGACTTCGGAGGCCATGGGGTTCCTGTCGTCTAGGAGGCGGTCGGTCAAAAACTAGGGGGTTGGATCAGGCGTGTGCGTGCAGCGACTTGCCGGCCAGGGCCAGGTGGGCCTCGCCGAGAGCTTCGTTCTGGGTCGGGTGGGCGTGCACCAGGGGAGCGACGTCGTCGGCGTGGCCCTCCCAGTTGTAGATGAGCTGGGCCTCGCCGATCAGCTCGCCGACGCGGTCGCCCACGAGGTGGATGCCCACGACGGGGCCGTCCTTGCGGGCCACCAGCTTGACGAAGCCCTGGGTCTTGAGAATCTGGCTCTTGCCGTTGCCCCCGAGGTCGAAGGTCACCGTGGTGATCTCGTCGCCGTACAGCTCGCGCGCCCGGTCCTCGTTGAGACCGCACGAGGCGATCTCGGGATGGGAGTAGGTGACCCGGGGGATGCCGGCCTCGTCGATCGGCGTCGGCTCGAGACCGGCGATCTCCTCGGCGACGAAGATGCCCTGCTGGAAGCCACGGTGGGCGAGCTGGAGGCCCGGCACGATGTCGCCGACCGCGAAGACGCCGTCGACGTTGGTGCGGCAGCGCTCGTCGGCGAGCACGAACCCGCGCTCCATCGCGACGCCCTGCTCGGCGTACCCGAGACCGTCGGTCGTCGGCCCGCGACCGACTGCGACGAGGAGCAGCTCCGCCTCGATGACGTCGCCACCCTCGACGGTGACCGCCACACCGGTATCGGTGACCTTGACGCTCTGGAAGGGAGTGCCGGTCCGGAAGGCGATCTTGCGCTTGCGGAAGGCGCGCTCCAAGGCCTTCGACGACGCCTCGTCCTCGACGGCGACCAGACGCGGCAGCGCCTCGACGATGGTGACGTCGGCACCGAAGCTCTTCCAGACGCTGGCGAACTCGCAGCCGATCACGCCACCGCCCAGCACGATCGCCGACGCGGGCACCCGGTCGAGCCGCAGTGCCTGCTCGGAGGTGATGACCCGCTCGCCGTCGATCTCGAGGCCGGGCAGCGTGCGGGAGTAGGAGCCGGAGGCGAGGACGACGTGCTTTCCGGAGTACGCCGTGCCGTCGACGGTCACGGTGCGCGGGCCGGTCAGCGTGCCCTCACCCTCGATGACGGTGATGCCCCGGCCCTTGATGAGCCCGGTGAGTCCCTTGAAGAGGCGGTCGACGACGCCGTCCTTGTAGGCGTTGACGCCCGCCATGTCGACACCCTCGAAGGTGGCCTGCACGCCGAACTGCGACGCCTCGCGGGCGGAGTCGGCGATCTCGGCGGCGTGGAGCAGCGCCTTGGTGGGGATGCAGCCGATGTGGAGGCAGGTCCCGCCGAGGTTGCCCTTCTCGACCAGCCCGACGGACAGACCGAGCTGGGCCGCGCGGAGGGCACACGAGTAACCACCGGACCCGGCGCCGAGAATGAGTACGTCGAATTCGGCCTCGGCCACGCTGGGTCCTCCCCTTGCTGCACTTGCGCTCGCGACATCCGCACTGCTCGATCGTCGGGTCTTGGCTGCCCGCGGACCCATCTTCGCACTCTTTGTGAGGCTGTCGACACCCGGATGTCCCCAACCAGTTGGCACACTGTGCCCATGGGTTTGTTCAGCCGATTTCGACGCGGAGCGCGGATGCGCCGTCCGGGCCGCGACACCGCGCGCACCGGGTCCACCACCGTGCGCGCATCCGACGCGACCGATGCCCGGCACCTCGACGAGTTCGTGTCCGCGCGGCGGGGCGTCGAAGGGTTCGTCGAGCCCCGGACCGCTGTCAGCGACGTGACGCTGCTGCTCGTCGCGCACGACGGTGAGTGGACGCGGCGACGCGTGCCCTCCGTCGAGTGGGCGCACGCGTTCTGCAACAAGCGCCAGGTCCCGTCGTACGACGCCGCGGTGGTGGGCGTCCCGCAGCGGATGCGGGACTACAACCGCCGCCGCAAGGCCCAGGGGCTCTAGCCCCGCTCGTCCGCGAGCGCGGCCGCGAACTCGACCAGGGTGGTGACCCCGAAGCCGGTGCCGCCATGGGTCCAGTGGCCGACCGGGCCGCCGGAGAGGTAGGCCGGACCGGCGATGTCCAGGTGCGCCCACGGCAGGCCGTCGGTGAACTCGCGCAGGAACGCGCCCGCGAAGAGGCCGCCGCCCCAGCGCACCCAGTCGTGCTGGGCGAGGTCGGCCACCTTGCTGCTGTGGATGCGCTCCTCCATGTCCTCGGGGATCGGCATCGGCCAGTGCGCCTCGCCGGCCCGCGCCCCGGCCGCGAGCACGTCATCGACGATCCCGTCGGTGCCGATCACCCCGCCGACGCGTTCGCCGAGAGCGAGCACCATGTGGCCGGTCAGCGTCGCCGCGTCGAGGAGCACGTCGGGCTTCGCCTCGGTGGCCATCACCAGCGCGTCGGCCAGCACCAGGCGACCCTCGGCGTCGGTGTTGAGCACCTCGACGGTGGTGCCGCCGTACATCGTGAGCACGTCGCCGGGTCGCACCGACGAGCCGGACACCATGTTCTCCGCCATCGGTGCGAAGGCGGTCACCTTGACCGGCAGGCCGAGCGCGGCGATCGCGAACGTGGCCTGGAGCACGGCGGCCGCGCCGGCCATGTCGCACTTCATGGTGGTCATCCCGCTGGCCGGCTTGATCGTCAGGCCGCCCGAGTCGAAGGTGATGCCCTTGCCGACCAGCGCCAGGTGCCGCGTGGCGCCCTTGGGGGAGTAGGTGAGCCTGACCAGGCGAGGGGGCGCGTCGGAGCCGCCTCCGACGGCGAGGATGCCGCCGCAGCCCAGCTCGGCGAGCTGCACCTCGTCGAGCACCTCGAGCTTGAGCTTGGGGGCACCGCGACCCTTGGTGGCCGCCTTGTGCGCGACGGTGACGGCGTCGGCGAACTTCTCCGGAGTCAGGTCGCCGGGCGGCTGGTTCACCCAGTCTCGGGTGGTGGCGACGGCGGCGGCGAGCACCTGGGCCTTCTCGAAGGCGCCGATGGCCTCGGCCTTGCGTGCGACCGGGGAGATCACGACGACGTCGCTGGCCTTGAGCTGGTCGTCGCCCTTCGAGGACGACTTGTAGGCAGTGAAGGAGTAGCCGCCGAGCAGGTGGCCCTCGGTCGCGGCGGCGACCAGCCCAGGCTCGTCGGCAGGCAGCGCGATCGCCACGGTCGAGGCGTTGGGCACGCCCCGGGCGGCCACCCCGGCCGCGCGGCGTACGGCGGTGGCGTCGACGTCGGAGCCGAGCCCGACGAGCACGAGGAGCGGTGCGTTGACGGCGCCGTTGCTGGGCACCCGGTGGCACTCGCCGGCCTTGCCCTTCACGCCCAGTGACGCGAGCAGGGGCCGCAGCTTGCGGCCGTAGGCCTTGGCGACCTCCTCGGCCCCCGCAGCCAGCTCGGGCCCCTTGCTGGTCGACCGCACGCCGATCACCAGGGCGTCGGCGCGGGTCTTGGCGGGGTTGGCTGCTCGGAGCGTGTAGGTCGTCGTCACCGAGGCAGGATAGCCACTGCGCTGCGGTAGGTTCGGCCGCATGGCGCAGACGTCCGACCTGAAGCAGTCCCCGTTGCACGACCGCCATGCGGCTCTCGGCGCGAAGTTCGCGGAGTTCGGCGGCTGGTCGATGCCGCTGGAGTACTCCTCCGGAGTAGTCAAGGAGCACACCGCGGTCCGGGAGAGCGTCGGCATCTTCGACGTCTCCCACCTCGGCAAGGCGATGGTGACCGGGCCGGGCGCGGCCGCGTTCGTGAACGCCACCCTCTCCAACGACCTGGCCAAGATCCGTCCGGGCAAGGCGCAGTACACCCTGTGCTGCGACGACGCGACCGGCGGCATCGTGGACGACCTGATCGCCTACTACCAGGACGACGAGCACGTGCTGCTCGTGCCCAACGCCGCCAACACGGCCGAGGTGGTGCGCCGGTTGGAGGCGGAGGCACCCGAGGGCGTCCAGGTGATCGACCACCACGACGACTACGCCGTGCTGGCGGTGCAGGGCACGAAGTCCGACGAGGTCCTCTCGCGCGTCGGCCTGCCCGTGGGCCACGAGTACATGTCGTTCGTCGAGGCCGAGTTCGGCGCGAGCGGCGGCCCCGGCGTCGTCGTGTGCCGCACCGGCTACACCGGCGAGCGCGGCTACGAGCTGATCGCCGCCAACGACATCGCCGGCGAGCTGTGGGACCAGCTGCTGGCGGCGGGCGCGGAGTTCGGGATGCTGGCCTGCGGGCTCGGGTCACGCGACACGCTGCGCACCGAGATGGGCTATCCGCTCCACGGCCAGGACATCACCGTCGACGTCACGCCCAACGAGGCCGGGCTCGGCTGGGCCGTCGGGTGGAAGAAGGAGACGTTCTGGGGTCGGGACCGGCTGGTCGCCGAGAAGGAGTCCGGCCCGAAGCGCAAGCTGCGCGGGCTGATCGCGGTCGACCGGGGGATCCCGCGCCCGGGGATGAGCGTGACGCTCGTCGCCGACGTACCGCTCTGCGACATCACCTCCGGCACGTTCAGCCCGACCCTGAGGAAGGGCATCGGGATGGCACTGGTCCCGACGATGGTCAACCCGGACGCCGAGCTCGGTGTGGACATCCGGGGCCGGCGCGAGATCTTCGCCCTCACGAAGCTGCCGTTCGTCGACCCGTCAGTCAGGGAGGCCTGATGCTGCCCGACCAACCGCCCACCTTCCGCCCGCCCAGCCCGGCCGAGCGGCCCTGGCACTGGGCCCTGCTCGACGAGGCGGGTCAGGAGGTCGCCGTCGACGAGGAGTACGCCGGCGCGCGCTTCACCAGCCAGGCCGACGCCGAGTCCTGGGTCGGGGAGTTCTGGGCGGAGCTGGCCGAGCTCGGGGTCGACGCGGTCACTCTCTACGAGCTCGACCGTGCCGTCTACGGGCCGATGTCGCTGCACGCCTGACCGGGGTGACGGGCGACCTCGCGCGGCTCCCCGCGCAGGCGGCCGCCGTGTGCACGACCTGGCTCGGCTGCCTCGACGCGACCGTCCCGGGGCTGGTGTCCGGCCTCTACCTGCGCGGCGGGCTGGCGCTCGGCGAGTGGCTGCCCGGGCAGAGCGACGTCGACTTCGTGGCCACACTGGTGCGGCGGCCCGACCGCGTTGACCTAGCCCTTCTGCGCTCCGCCCACGAGGCGGTGCTGGCCGCTCATCCCATGATCCCGTTCGACGGCCCCCACCTCCTCGCGAGCGACCTGGGCAACGATCCCGAGGTGTGCCCGGACGTGCCGTGCACGCTGGGTGGCACCTTCTACCCCGAGGGCAGACAGGGAGTCGACCTCGTCACCTGGCACGAGCTGGCCAGCGGCGGCGTGACCGTGCGCGGCCCGGCGATCGACGGCCTAGGCGTGTGGACGTCGCCGGAGCGGCTGACCGCGTTCACCAGCGGCAACCTCGACACCTACTGGCGCAGCACCGCCGAGGCGCTCGCAGCCATGCCGTCGGAGGGGGAGGCCGAGGAAGCGTGCTGCTGGTGCGTGCTGGGTGTCGCACGCCTGGACCACCTGCTCGTCACCGGCGAGATGACCACGAAGTCGCGGGCCGGCCGCTGGGGGCTGACGCACTACCCGGCGCGGTTCCACCGGGTGCTGCGGGAGGCCCTGCGCATCCGCGAGGGCGGGGCCGACCAGTACCCGGGCGAGGCGAAGTCTCGGGCACGGGACACCGCCGACTTCACGGCGTACGTCGTGGCGGGCGGCACGGAACCGTCGTGATGGCCGCGCTCTGCGAGCTACGACCACCTCGTCGATGGCGTCGTCGAGGCGCCGTTGATCTGGGTGTGGAACAGTGTCGAGGGCTGACGCGAGACGCGGGACGTGCAGCCCGCATCCCATCCTCGGGCTCGTCGGTGACGAACCCCTGACGCATCGAGTCCGAGGGCCCGAGGGAGATGGCATTTGGCTGCGCTGGCTGACTTCACGTCGTTCGTGCAGGCGCGCTGGCCGGTGCTCGTGCGCTCGCTCGTCGGCGCGGGCGTCGAGGTGGGGAGGGCCGAGGCCGTCGTGGCCGGTGTGCTGGCACGGCACCGGAGCGGCTGGGCCCGGCTGGCTCGCGACGAGGACGCCGACCTGCGCGTGTGGGCCGACGTTCGCGCCGCCGCGGGGTTGGCGGCCGACCCGGGAGCGGTCGCCCCGGTGCTGCACGACCCCGCGTCGATCGAGCACACGGTGGAGGTGGCGGTGAGCCCCGACCCGTTCGGGCTGATCGACGAGCAGGCCGCCCGACGGCGGCGTGCCGTCCTGCGCCGGCTCGCGGCCGCCGCGGCCGCGTGCGTGATGGTGGGCTGCTACCTGGCGTGGGCCACCACCCGCACCCCGTCGCCCGACGTGGACGACGAGGCCAACCCCGCACCCGTGCCGTGGTACGCCGAGGGCCGGCTGCACCTCGCCGCGGTGTCCGTCGAGCTGCCCGCTGTGGAGTCCTTCGCGCCGGGCGGGACCGGTGAGGTCGTCTTCCGCGACAGGCGGGGCCAGTGGCACTCGATCGACGGCGACGGTGACGTGACGGAGGCCTCGGCCCCCACCGACAGTGAGAGCGTCGACGCGGGCGTCCGGTCCTCGCTCGACGGCCGCTACATCGTGCGGATCGGCACCGACGGCGCCCGCGTGTACGACGCCAGTCGCGGCCAGCTGATCGACTCCGGGCTCGGCACCGACGTGCGGGTGCTCGATGCGGCCTTCGCAGACGACGGATCGGTGACCTACGTGCTGAGCAACGTGGTGGAGAAGCGCCCGGCAGACACTGGCGTACGACTCTCCGAGACCGGCACCCAGGTGCTGCGCACGTGCACCTTGGACCCCGTCGAGTGCCGAGACCTGGTCCGGGTGTCCGGCACCTCCGGGACCCTGCGGTTGCGGTGACCGGCCCGAGACGCGCTGCGATCGGCTCCGGTCCTCCGGCGAGGGTCGCCCGGGACGTCCCCGCGGCGTCGTAGGCTGGCGGTCGTGAAGGCTTACCTCGACCTCCTCCAGCGGATCCTCGACGAGGGAGTGGAGAAGACCGACCGCACCGGCACCGGAACCCACTCGGTCTTCGGCCACCAGATGCGCTTCGACCTGCGTGCCGGCTTCCCGCTGGTGACCACGAAGAAGGTGCACACCCGCTCGGTCTTCGGTGAGCTGCTCTGGTTCCTGCGCGGTGACACCAACGTGAAGTGGCTGCAGGACCGCGGCATCACCATCTGGGACGAGTGGGCTGACGCGAACGGCGACCTGGGCCCGGTCTACGGCCACCAGTGGCGATCCTGGCCCACGCCCGACGGCCGGCACGTCGACCAGATCAGCCAGGTCATCGACCAGCTCCGCACCAACCCCGACAGCCGCCGGCACATCGTCAGTGCGTGGAACGTCGCCGACATCCCCGACATGGCGCTTCCGCCCTGCCACACGATGTTCCAGTTCTATGTCGCTCCTCAGACCGACGGGCCGGGGCGGCTCAGCTGCCAGCTCTACCAGCGCAGCGCCGACGTGTTCCTCGGCGTGCCCTTCAACATCGCGTCGTACGCCCTGCTCACCCACATGGTCGCGCAGGTCACCGGCCTCGAGGTGGGCGACTTCGTGCACACGATGGGCGACGCGCACCTCTACTCCAACCACGTCGACCAGGCCCGCCTGCAGCTCACCCGCGAGCCCCGCCCCCTGCCCACCCTGACGCTCGACCCGCGGATCAGGGAGATCGACGGCTTCGACCTCGAGCACATCGCGCTCGAGGGCTACGACCCGCACCCTGGCATCAAGGCCCCCATTGCCGTCTGAGCGTCGGGTCACCCTGATCGCGGCGTACGCCGACAACCGCGTGATCGGCGACCACGGCCGGATCCCGTGGCACATCCCCGAGGACTTCGCCCACTTCAAGGCCGAGACCCTCGGGCACACCCTCGTCATGGGCAGGCTGACCTTCGACTCGATCGGTCGTCCGCTGCCGGGCCGTCGCACCATCGTGGTGACGCGCAACCGCTCCTGGGGCGCCGACGGCGTCGAGGTCGCGCACGGTCTCGGCGAGGCTCTCGCGCTGGCCGCCGACGACGAGGTGTACGTCGCCGGGGGCACGCAGATCTACGACCTGGCCCTACCGCTGGCGACCCACCAGATCCTCACCGAGGTCCATCTCTCGCCGCCCGGCGACGCCCACTACCCGGAGCTCGAGGCGGGGGAGTGGCAGGAGACGCGGCGCGTCACGCGACCGGATCTCGACTGGGTCTGGCTGGTCCGGGTCCGGGGTCCGCAGGCCCCGGCCGATAGCCTAGAAGCATGAGCCTGCCTGCCGCGCCGTTCGGCCGCGTCCTGACCGCGATGGCCACCGCCTTCGCCGACGACGGCTCGGTCGACCTCGACGCGACCGCCCGGATCGCCGCGCACCTGGTCAAGCACGGCCACGACGGCGTGGTCGTGAGCGGCACGACCGGTGAGTCTCCGACCACCTCCGTCGAGGAGGACGGGCAGATCCTGCGCGTCGTCAAGGAGGCCGTCGGCGACCGCGCGAGCGTGGTCGCCGGAGTCGGCACCAACGCCACCGCCCACTCGGTCGAGCTGGCCCGTCAGGCCGCCAAGCTCGGCGCCGACGGGCTGCTGCTCGTCACGCCCTACTACAACAAGCCCGGTCAGGCCGGCCTGCTCCACCACTTCCGCAGCGTCGTCGAGGCGTCCGACGTCCCGGTGATGCTCTACGACGTGCCGGGGCGCACCGGCACCACGATCGCCCTCGAGACCTACGAGCAGGCGGTCGCATGGCCGCAGGTGGTGGCCGTCAAGGACGCCGTCGGCGACTACGCCCGCGGCGTGCGGCTGCGCGGGCTCGGGCTGGCCGTCTACTCCGGCGACGACATCGCGAACCTCGGCTGGCTGGCGCACGGCGCGTGCGGAGTCGTCTCCGTGGTCGGGCACGTGGCCGGCGACGCGACGCGGGCCATGGTCGACGCCTTCGACTCCGGCGACCATGCCGGGGCCCTCTCCATCTTCACGCGGCTGCTCCCCGCGATCGACGCCGTCATGGGCGCCGACAACTACGGAGCCACCACCGCCAAGGCAGCACTGCAGCTGCTCGGCGTGCTCGACAACCGGAACGTGCGAGGACCGCTCGTTCCTCTCGACGACGACGAGGTCGCCGCCCTGCGTGCCGGCCTCGCGGCGTCCCATCTGATCTGAGGAGTACCCCTTGTCCCACCCCCATCCCGAGCTGTCCGCTCCGCCCGAGCTGCCGAAGGGTGGCCTGCGGATCATCCCGCTCGGAGGCCTCGGCGAGGTCGGGCGCAACATGACGGTCTTCGAGTACGACGGTCGCATGCTCATCGTCGACTGCGGCGTGCTGTTCCCCGAGGACCACCATCCCGGGGTCGACCTGATCCTGCCCGACTTCGACCCCATCCGGGACCGCCTCGACGACGTCGAGGCGCTGGTGCTGACCCACGGCCACGAGGACCACATCGGCGCCACGCCGTACCTCCTGCGCGAGCGCGGTGACATCCCGCTCGTGGGCTCGAAGCTGACGCTGGCGCTGCTCGACGCCAAGCTGCGAGAGCACCGGCTCAGGGAGACCGTGCATCACACGGTCGAGGCCGGCGACCGGATGTCGCTGGGTCCCTTCGACCTCGAGTTCGTCGCGGTCAACCACTCGATCCCCGACGCGCTCGCGGTGGCGATCCGCACCGGCGCCGGCCTCGTCCTGCACACCGGCGACTTCAAGATGGACCAGCTTCCCCTCGACGGCCGGGTCACCGACCTGCGCGCCTTCGCGCGGCTGGGGGAGAAGGGGGTCGACCTCTTCCTCACCGACTCCACCAACGCCGAGGTGCCCGGCTTCACCACCCACGAGAAGGACATCGGGCCGGTGCTCGACCGGGTGTTCCAGAAGAGCGAGCAGCGCATCATCGTCGCCTGCTTCGCCAGCCACGTTCACCGCGTCCAGCAGGCCCTCGACGCCGCCGTCGAGCACGACCGCAAGGTCGCCTACGTCGGCCGCTCGATGGTGCGCAACATGCAGATCGCCAAGGAGCTTGGCTACCTCACCGTGCCGGCCGGCGTGCTCGTCGACGCCAAGCAGCTCGCCGACCTCCCGCCCGAGCGTCAGGTGCTCATCTCCACCGGCTCGCAGGGCGAGCCGCTGTCTGCACTCAGCCGGATCGCGCAGCGCAACCACAACTTCGTGCACATCGAGGAGGGCGACACCGTCGTCCTGGCCAGCTCGCTGATCCCCGGCAACGAGAACGCCGTCTACCGCGTCATCAACGGCCTCGCCCGCTGGGGCGCCAACGTCGTCCACAAGGGCAACGCCCTGGTGCACGTCTCGGGGCACGCCAGCGCGGGCGAGCTCCTCTACTGCTACAACATCGTCAAGCCGCGCAACGTGCTGCCGGTGCACGGCGAGATCCGCCACATGCGGGCCAACGCCGACCTGGCGCGGGCGACCGGGGTCGAGAACGTCGTGATGGCCGAGGACGGTGTGGTCGTCGACCTCATCGACGGCGTGGCGAGGATCGCCGGCAAGGTCGCCTGCGGGTACGTCTTCGTCGACGGGTCGAGCATCGGCGGCATCACGGAGTCGTCGCTCAAGGACCGGCGCATCCTGGGCGAGGAGGGCTTCATCTCGGTGATCGTGGTCATCGACTCGGTGACCGGCAAGGTCTCCGGCGGGCCGGAGATCCATGCCCGCGGCTTCGCCGAGAACGACTCGGCCTTCGACGCCGTGAAGCCGGCCATCATCGAGGCGCTCGACCGGGCCGTGGCCGAGGGCGTCACCGACACCCACCAGCTCCAGCAGACCGTACGGCGCGTGGTGGGCCGCTGGGTGAGCCGGGCACACCGGCGCCGGCCGATGATCATTCCGGTCGTCATCGAGGCGTAGCAGTTCGGCAAAGGACTCACGCATGGGGCAGGCGGTCCCTATTCTTGGTCAGTGGCCCGCCTGTGGCGGTCACGTTGTCCACCCCACCCGCCGGGCCGCTCGGAGGAAGCGATGCAGGATCTCGATCCTTCACGTGCCGAGGGCGTTCGGCGACTCTTCGACCTGATGCGCCGGGTCAACTCCTCGACGGAGACCGCCGAGGTGCTCGAGGAGATCGCCCGGGGCGTGGTGGAGGTGCTCGGCTTCGGGGTGGCCGCGATCGCGCGTCTGGAAGGCGACTACCTGGTGATGACCGCCTGTGTGGGACCGGAGGACGTCCGCACCCAGATCATCGGGCGGCGTACGCCCAAGCAGCGGATCATGGACGAGTTCCGCCAGGCCGACAAGTGGGGGATCCTGCGCTACGTGCCGCACGGACGGGTGGACGACGAGTTCCTCGACAACGCCTGGATCCCCGACTACGAGCCGGAGGACGCCCCGGAGGCCTGGCACCCCGAGGACGCGCTCTACGCGCCGCTCTACTCCGCCACCGGCGAGCTGCTCGGCAACATGGCGGTCGACTTCCCACCGGGCAACCGCATCCCCAACCAGGCGCTGCGCGACCTGCTCGAGCTCTTCGTCGTGCAGGCCGGTCTGGCTCTGTCCAACGCCCAGCAGCGGGAGCGGCTCGCCGAGCAGGTCCGGCTGGGCGAGATCGTCAAGGACGTGGCCACGGCCTCCAGCCTCGTGGGTCTGGTCTCCACGCTGGAGCGGTCCGCCGAGGCGCTGGCCCACGGCTTCGGAGCCGTGCAGGCCTGGATCCGCTGCTTCCCCGACGGCGAGCTCGGGCGCAGCGAGCACGCGGCGGGCTACCCGGCGCCGAACCCGGCCGATGCCGGGCTGGCCGTGCTGCGCCGCGACCTGGGACGCACGGCCTGGCCGCAGGGCGCGGCTATCCACCTGACGATCGACGCGGAGCGGTCCCGAGCCCTTCCCGAGGCCCGCGAGGCCCTGCAGGACCTGATGCGCAAGTACCACGCCCGCAGCCTGGTCGCCGCCCCGCTGGGCGTGGGGGTCGAGCTGCTTGGCTACCTAGTGATCATGCGGGACACCGACCAGGCCCTCAACGAGCACGAGCTGGCGGCGGTGCGAGAGATTGCCCGTGAGCTCGGCCGCATCGTGCTCAACGCGCGTCTGTACGAGCGCGAGAGCCGGCTGGTGGCCGAGCTGCAGGAGCTCGACCGCTACAAGGGCGAGCTGATCGCCACCATCTCGCACGAGCTGAAGACACCGTTGACCTCGATCATCGGTCACACCGAGCTGCTCGACGAGTCCGAGCACGGCTCCATGTCGGTGCGCGCCATCGCCCGCAACGCGCAACGCCTCAACCAGCTGATCGCGAACCTGCTCAACTACTCCCGCGTGCAGGACAAGCGCGAGCACGTCAGGCTCCCGGTCGACCTCGCCGAGCTGTGCCAGAACAGTCTCGAGCTGCTCCAGTTCCAGGCCGAGGCCAGCGGGGTGCGCTGGACGCTCTCCCGCACCGACGGTCGGGTGCTGGTGAACGGTGATCCCGACGAGCTCGGCCGGATCATCGACAACATCATCGGCAACGCGGTGAAGTACTCCCGTCCGGGCGGCGAGGTCGAGGTGCGCGTCAGCGACGACGGCGAGATGGCACAGGTCGCGGTCTCCGACAACGGCCTGGGCATCTCCCAGGTCGACCAGGGCCACCTCTTCTCCGCGTTCCACCGCTCGAGCAACCCCGAGGCGCTGTCGATCCCGGGGACCGGCCTCGGCCTGGCGATCTCGCGTCGGATCGCCGAGATCCACGGTGGCGACATCACCGTGCAGTCCGAGCTCGGTGAGGGCAGCACGTTCCGACTCCGCCTTCCGAGGGCCGCGAACCTGGGCAGCGCCTCGGCGCCGGCCTCCTGAGCGGCCGACGATGTACGACGACGACTCCTTCGATCCGACGCGCAACCAGAGCATCGCGCGCCTCTTCGAGCTGATGCGACGCGTCAACTCGCCCAACGACACGCACGACGTGCTGGGTGAGGTCGCCCGCGGAGTCCTCGAGCTGGGGTTCGGGGCGGTGGCGCTCTCCGAGGTCGACGGCAACGAGATGGTCGTCACCTACTGCGAGGGCCCCCCGGCCCTTGCGGAGGCCATTCTCGGAGACCGTGACCCGGTCGATCTCATGCTCGAGCTGATGGAGAACGGGGAGCACTGGGGCATCCTGCGCTTCGTCCGGCACGACCTGGTGCCGACGTGGATGCGGGACGGCTCGATCTGGACCCCGGACATCGAGGTGAGCGACGACCCGATGGCCTGGCATCCCGAGGACATGCTGCTCGCGCCGCTGTACTCCGCGACGGGGGAGCTGCTCGGGACGATGGGGTTCGACCTTCCTCCCGGCGGCCGGCTCCCGGACGAGGACCTGCGAGAGCTGCTCGAGCTGTACGTCGTCCAGGCCGGCCTCGCGCTGTCGAACGCCCGCCAGCGAGACGAGCTGGCCGAGCGGGTGCGCCTCGGAGAGACGGTCAAGGCGGTGGCGATGACCGCCAGCCTGATCGGGCTCGACTCGACCCTGGACGAGTCCGCCGAGGTGATGACCCACGGCTTCTCGGCCCTTCAGACCTGGATCCGGTGCTTCCCAGAGGGCGAGGCCGGTCCGAGCGAGCACGTCGCCGGCTACCCGGTGCCCAACGAGCCCGGCGGCGGCATCCAGGGCCTGCGGCGCGACCTGTCCCGCACCGCGTGGCCCAGTGGTCGGCCCGTGCAGCTGTCGGTCGACCAGAAGGCCTGCCCCGAGCTGCCCGAGAGCCAGCTGGTGCTCCAGGCCAGGATGCGCGAGCACGGCGTGACGCACGTGGTGGCGGCGCCGATCGGCGTCGGGCAGGAGATGCTGGGTCTGCTCGTGATGGCCCGGCTGGCCGAGCCGGGACGGTTCAACGAGCGTGAGCTCTCCGCAGTCGCCGACATCGCGCGCGAGCTCGGCCGGATCGTGCTCAACGCGCGCCTGTACGAGCGTGAGAGCCGACTCGTCGCCGAGCTGCAGGAGCTCGACCGCTACAAGTCGGAGCTGATCGCCACGATCTCCCACGAGCTCAAGACGCCGCTCACCTCGATCATCGGCCACGTCGAGCTGCTTGACGAGGTCGAGCTCGGAGCGACGTCGGTCAAGGCGATCGCGCGCAACGCCCAGCGCCTGGACCGGCTGATCACCAACCTGCTCAACTACTCGAGCCTGCAGGAGAAGCGGGCACATGTACGCCGGCAGGTCGATCTCGAGCAGCTGTGCCGCAACAGCGTGGAGCTGCTCGCGTTCCAGGCGGAGTCGGCGGGCATCTCGTGCACCCTCGCCACGACGGGCTCACCCGTGCTCGTGTCGGGCGACCCCGACGAGCTGGGCCGCATCATCGACAACCTGGTCGGCAACGCCGTGAAGTACTCCCGTCGCCACGGCCGAGTCGAGGTCCAGGCGGCGTACGAGGGAGACACCGCGGTGGTGACGGTGAGCGACACCGGGCTCGGCATCTCGCAGGTGGACCAGAGTCACCTCTTCTCGGCGTTCCACCGGTCCAGCAACCCCGATGCGCTCTCGCTGCCCGGCACGGGCCTCGGGCTGGCGATCTCGCGCCGGATCGCCGAGCTCCACGGCGGTGACATCACCGTGGAGTCGGAGTTCGGGGTCGGCAGCACGTTCTCGCTTCGCCTGCCGCGTCAGGCCCGCCTGTCGTCGGTGTCCTGAGCGACGTTCCCCGGTCGGGACGACGGAGGCCCCGCCGGATCGGATCCGGCGGGGCCTCGCTGTCCTGCGCGCTGAGCTGACTGCGTCAGCGGCGCCTGACCTTGAACTTCACCTTGTCACGGCTGCCGTCGGCGGCGTTCGAACCCGTGTAGACGGCGACCAGCCTGTGCTTGCCGATCTTGAGGGTCCTGGTGATCATCAGCTCCGCCTTGCCGTTGTCGAGCACCCGGCTGCCGATCTTCTTGCCGTCGAGGAGGAACTTCACGCGGCCGGTGACCTTGGCCCCGTCGATCGTCCTGACCTTGGCGGCGGCCTTGATGTCGTCCTTGAAGACCGGCTTCTTCGGGAAGATCTTCAGCCGCGTCTTCGAGTCGTCCCTACCGGATCCGGGGCTCACGGTGACGGTGACCTTCCCAGTCGCCGGCGCCATCGCCTCGCTGCCGGAGTAGGACGCGGTCATCGTGTGGACACCCACCGGCAGGTCCGCAGGCAACGGGATGGTCGTGGTGCCACCCGCCAGCGTCCCGGAGCCGACTGTGCTTCCGTCGGCCTTGGTGAGGGTCACGTCACCGGTCGGCGCGCTGCCCATGGAGCCGTCTCGCTCCACGGTCACCTTCACCGACGAGGCCTGACCGAAGGTCGAAGGCTCCGGCAGGTGCACGCCGGAGACCTTGGCCTTCAGCTTGCACTGCATCAGCTTGATGTTGTCGACCCACCAACCGCTGACGCCACCACATCCCTCACGCCCGATGTCGAGGCGGAACTGGACGGTGTCCCCGCCCTCGATGCCGAGCGCCGTCAGATCGATGACGGAGGTGCCCCAGACAGTGGTGTTGGTGCCACCGTCGGTGCCGGTGAAGGCTTCTTCGCCGGCCATCGGGTTGGTGTTGCCGGCAGCGGCGGGGAGCAGCACGTCGGGAGCGTTGAGGGTGTACGCCGAGGCTGGCACGGTCTCGAACCCACCCCCGTTGATGCTGACCTTGACGTTGCCACCGTCGACGTTCAGCTCGGTGGCGATGGAGTGCTCGAAGGACAGGCGCGGCGCCCTCAGCGTGCCGGCCGGCAGCTCGATGACCGGAGCGATGATCGAGTCCCGGCTCGAGAAGTCTCCCGGTCCACCCACGCACTGGCCGATGCGGCCGTCGGCATTGCCGAAGGCGACCCGGCTCGAGTGACCCTCCGCGTCGGTGACCGTGGTCCACTCCCTCGCGAGTCCTCCGTCGTAGACGATCTCCTGGTCCTTGCCCCAACCGGCGAGACCGTTCTCGAAGTCCTCGCTCCAGAGGACGTCCTCGGCGAAGCCGTCACCACAGGCGGGTGCCCCGCCCTGCTCGAACAACGGCTGGAAGTTGCACTGAGTCGGCTCCTTGCGAAGCTCGACGGCGGCGATGGCGTTGGCCACCTGGGCGCAGTCGGCGGCCGCTACCGGGGTTGCCGGAGTCGGGGTCGCATTCGCGGCCACGGTCAGGGTGTTGATGGGTTGACCGACCATGTCGTTGCAGGCCGCCGTGAGGGCGTCAGCGTGGTCCACGAAGTCGGTCGTCGGCGTCTGGTAGGCGGTCATGGCCCGGTAGTAGATGGCTGCTGCCTTGTCCATGCCGATGCCGGTGACCGTCACTCCGTTGTAGCTGCCGCCGTCGACGAGCAGCGCGTAGCCGTGGTTGGGCACGCCCGAGTTGCTGTGCACCCCGCCGGCGTCGGAGGTGTCGCAGAAGTACTCCGCGTCGGAGACCTTGCCCGGGTCACCGTGACAGGTGGGCATCCACATGTCCCGGATCGCGGCCTGTGAGGGATTGGTCGGGTTGAACGCGGGCGCGTCCTCGCCGACCAGCCAACGGTGGGACGGCGACTTCGCGGTGGTGGTGGCGTCCTTCATCGTCACGTTCACCGTGGCACCGGCGGTCAGGGCCGAGCTGATGCGGCTGCGGTCAGGCAGGCTGATGCCCACGGACGGGATAGTGATCGGCGTGGTGATCAGCGGGTCGTCGGCGAGCCCGAAGGGCGCCACGCCGGTGTTGTTGCCGATCACGGCCCCGATCCCGCCTGCCTGCTGGATGTTCAGGGTCTTCGTCTTGAACGAGCAGGTGCCACGGTCGGCCAGGGCGATCTTGCCCGCGAC
The DNA here is from genome assembly GCF_049897745.1 of Nocardioides sp. LHG3406-4. Taxonomy (NCBI): domain Bacteria; kingdom Bacillati; phylum Actinomycetota; class Actinomycetes; order Propionibacteriales; family Nocardioidaceae; genus Nocardioides; species Nocardioides sp. LHG3406-4. The sequence continues at coordinate 290,372 of NZ_JAFCWV010000005.1, read as the reverse complement.
AGCCGCTGCGTTGGTTAGGGGTGTGCACGCGTCGGTCGTGATCGGTCCGGCCGGGTTGGCCGCGTCGACGGCCAGGACGACGTTGCCCGTCAGGCCCGCAGCGGTGACCTGGGGACCGTAGGCAGCCGCGCCGGCAGGGCAGATCTTCGCGATGCTGGCAGGCGAGTTGATGACGAGCTGCGGCAGGGCCGGGCTGTGCTGCGAGCACTCGCCGTCGGCACGCTTGGTGAGATTCTCGTCGGCGTCCATGCGTCCGTTGATGAGGTCGACGGTCTCGCCCCAGATGTCGGAGTAGGACTCGTTGAGGGCTCCGGACTGCCACTGGTAGATGAGGCCGTGCGTCTTCTCGGTGTATGCGTGGCCCCACTCGTGGGCCACCACGTCGTCGGCGGTGACGCCGTCGCAGTAGTTGGTCGTGATGCCGTTCCAGTTGGCGTTGGGGCAGTCGATGCGGCCGTCGTTGTTGACGGTGGTCATGCTGTGGCCTGCACCGTCGTAGGAGTCGCGGCCGAACACGTTCTTGAAGAACCAGTAGGCCTCGCCCGTCCCGATGATCTCGTTCTGCTGGTCCACGTTGAGGCTGCCCGGGAACGGGTCGCCCTCGTTCCATACGTTGGTGAAGGTGGTCGGGTCATCCGAGCCGGCCGCCTCGAGGAGATGACGCTCGAGCGCGTCGTGGATCATCGAGTAGCGGTTGATGAGCTTGCCGGAGTTGGCGTCGACGAACACCATGTCGCGGATGTTCGCGCCGTTGCTCACCTCGACCACATAGGCCAGGACGGCCTTGCCGGTCTCGCCCTTGGTCGAACCCATCCGGTAGATCACCAGATCGTTGGTGACCGCCTTGACACCGGAGGTGTCAGCCTTGCCGTCCGCCCCTGGCGGCATCGCCTTGACCGCGCCGACCGCGACCTTGGCCGCGGCGCTCGCCGAACGGGCAGGGTTGGTGTCGAGAGCGAGGTCGGGCGCGGCGTACCCGTTGACGGCGGTGAGGTCGCCCTGCTCGTCCAGGTTGGCCCGCAGCATGGACCCGAAGACCGGGACGCCTTGGAACTCCTGGGTGTAGGTGACCGTCCAGCCGGCGCTGCTCTTCTCGACCGGCCCCTGCTTGAGCTCACTCGGGCGGGCACCGAAGTTGGCGGCGTACTTCCCGAGGTAGGCGTCGGCCTTGTCGGCGGCCGCGCTCGCGGAGCTGCCCTTCACGGAGGGCATCAGGTCACCCTGACCGTCGAGTCGGACGAACCCGACCTCTCCGGTGGCCGACTCCTTCGAGATGTCGACGCTGCCCTGAGCCTGGTTCTTCATCTGCTGAACGAGTGACGGCTCGGCCGCCTGTGCCTGCATCTGGACCGCCGGGATGACCGCTAGGCCGGCTCCTGCGACCGCCAGGGCGATGCCCTGCCTGAGGAACTTCACGTGTCTTCCTCCAAAAGTGAGTGACGGCCCAAGCCCGAGCGGCGAGGGTGACCCGCGTCACCTTATGAACGAGTTCCTTACACGTAAAGGGCGCAGCGGCAACTTCTTGTCACGTCTCCGGCCGGGGGCGATGTGCGCCTGACCTGCCGCTGCGACACGCGCCCGCGTTCGCCCTGTGATGCATGGGGCTGGAGTGACTGATCCCGTAGGGTCGCAGCATGGCGACCCGTACGTCTTCCCCGCCGGGGTCGCGGAGCTCGAGCACGTCCAGGAGTGGTTCCACGAAGTCGGCCTCGCGGTCGGGTTCTAAGTCCGGAACCACCGCCCGGAAGGGTTCGAGCACCCGATCCCGGAGTACCTCCAGCCGAGGTGCGTCCAAGCAACCGACCCGGCGCCCTGCCCGGCGTCCTGCTCCGCGCGCCGTGCGCAGCGGCCCCGGCCCCGTCTCCCGCGCCTTCTCCGGCATCGGTCGTGCCGTGTCGGCTGTCTGGCTGGGCGTGGCCCACGCCATCGGCTCGCTCGCTCGCAGCATCGGGCACAGCGCCCGCGACCTCGACCCGGCCCACCGCCGCGACGGTGTCGGCCTCTTCCTCTTCGGTCTCGCCCTGGTCGTCGCCGCCGCCGTGTGGTGGCAGCCCCCGGGCGGATTCATGGAGTTCGTCCGCTCGGCGGTCGCCGGCTCCGTCGGCAAGGTCGGGTGGCTGGTGCCGCTCTGGCTCTCCTTCCTGGGCTGGCGCACCCTGCGCGACCCCGAGCACAACGGGCCGGCCGGCCGGCAGGTCATCGGCTGGTCGGCGCTGTGCCTCGGGGTGCTCGGCATCGTGCACATCGCCAACGGCAACCCGCAGCCGGAGCTCGGCGACGCCAGCGCGCTGCAGGAGGCCGGCGGTGCCGTCGGCTTCGTCGTCTCCAGCCTGCTGCTCGACCTGCTCCGCACGGCGTACGTCGTGGTGCCGCTGCTCGCGCTGCTCGGTCTCTTCGGTCTGCTCGTCATCACGGCCACGCCCGTCTACCAGGTGCCGGCCAGGCTCGCCGCCACCCGCGACCGGCTGCTCGGCCGCACCCCCGCCGGCGCCGACGGTGAGGACGACACCCAGCTCACCCAGCCGATCCGCACCCGTCGCCGCGGGATGCTCGACGAGATCGACCCCGACCTCGGCGACCCGGCGTACGACAGCCCGGTCCTGGAGGACCGTGAGGTCAGGAAGCGCCGGCGCAAGGGAGCGGTTGAGAGCACCGACGTGGGCCTCGACCTCCTCGCCGACGCTCCGACAGAGGTCACGCCCCCCGTCGGCGACGACCGCGTCGAGCCGCCCCCGCACACCCCGCTGCCGCCGAGGGTCGAGCAGCTGGCTCTCTCCGGCGACGTCACCTACACCCTGCCCGCCAACGAGGTCCTCAAGCCCGGCTCGCCGCACAAGGCGCGCTCGAAGGCGAGCGACGACGTCGTCGGTCGGCTGACGCAGGTGCTCGACGAGTTCGGCATCGACGCCCAGGTCACCGGCTACACCCGGGGCCCGACCGTCACCCGCTACGAGGTCGAGGTCGGCCAGGCGGTCAAGGTCGAGAAGGTCACCGCGCTGTCGAAGAACATCGCGTACGCCGTCGCGAGCGCCGATGTCCGCATCCTCTCGCCGATCCCCGGCAAGTCGGCCATCGGCATCGAGATCCCCAACACCGACAAGGAGATCGTCAGCCTCGGCGACGTGCTCCGGTCGGGCATCGCACGGGCCGACCACCACCCGATGGTGGCCGGGCTCGGCAAGGACGTCGAGGGCGGCTTCGTCGTCGCGAACCTCGCGAAGATGCCGCACCTGCTCGTCGCCGGCGCCACCGGCTCCGGAAAGTCGTCGTTCATCAACTCGATGATCACCTCGATCCTGATGCGGTCGACACCCGACGAGGTGCGGATGATCCTCGTCGACCCGAAGCGGGTCGAGCTCAACGCCTACGAAGGCATCCCGCACCTGATCACGCCGATCATCACCAACCCCAAGAAGGCCGCCGAGGCACTGGCCTGGGTCGTGCGCGAGATGGACATGCGCTACGACGACCTCGCCAACTTCGGGTTCCGTCACATCGACGACTTCAACAAGGCGGTGCGGGCCGGCAAGCTCGAGGTGCCTCCTGGCAGCGAGCGCACGCTGTCGCCGTACCCCTACCTCCTGGTGGTCGTCGACGAGCTCGCCGACCTGATGATGGTCGCGCCGCGCGACGTGGAGGACGCCATCGTCCGGATCACCCAGCTCGCCCGTGCTGCCGGCATCCACCTGGTGCTCGCCACCCAGCGACCCTCGGTCGACGTCGTCACCGGCCTGATCAAGGCCAACGTGCCGTCGCGCCTGGCGTTCGCCACGTCCAGCGTCACCGACAGCCGCGTGATCCTCGACCAGCCCGGTGCCGAGAAGCTCGTCGGCCAGGGTGACGGCCTGTTCCTGCCGATGGGGGCCGGCAAGCCGGTGCGCGTCCAGGGCTCGTGGGTCACCGAGGCCGAGATCCACCAGGTGGTGAAGGCCTGCAAGACCCAGCTCGAGCCCAGCTACATCGACGATGTCACCGCCCCGGCGGCCGCCAAGCGCGACCTCGACGACGACATCGGCGACGACATGGCCCTGGTCGTCCAGGCCATCGAGCTGGTCGTCTCCACGCAGTTCGGCTCGACGTCGATGCTGCAGCGCAAGCTCCGCGTCGGCTTCGCCAAGGCCGGCCGGTTGATGGACATCATGGAGAGCCGCGGCGTCGTCGGGCCCAGCGAGGGCTCGAAGGCGCGAGACGTGCTCATCAAGCCCGACGAGATCGACGCCGTCATCGCCACGCTGGAGGGGGACCGATGAGCGCAACCGAAGTCCACGACATCCACGACCCGTACGACGACGACGCGCAGGACCACCGAGGCCGCACTCTGAGCATGGCCCCCGGACCGGTGGAGGTACGCCGCAACGCGGGGCTCGCCGCGGCCGTCGGTGCGGTCGCCTCGACGATCGCGATCATGTACCTGCGCCGAGCCGTGATCACCGGGTCACCGCTCGACTGGGTGCTCGCGGCCGCCATCGGCGCCCTCGGAATCGGCTGGCTCGCCGCCCTGGTCGACGCCCGCACGCCCTTGCTGGTCGCCGACGCCCAGGGCGTCCGGATCCGCCTGGGCCGCTCGTGGCGCGGCCTGCCGTGGGGTGCCGTGGCGCGGGTGGAGCACACGCCCCGCGCGGGCCTGAGGCGAGACGGCCGGCTGGTCGTCGTACCGCACAACCCGGAGCGGCTCGTCGAGGAGCTCGACGCCAGCGCCTCGCGCCGAGCGCGGCTCTCCAGCTGGCTGTACGGCGCCCCGCTGGCCATGCCGCTCGGCCTGGCCACACGAGTCGTGGGCACCGACGACCTGGCTGCGTCCCTGGCCGCACTGGCCGACCGGAACACCGAGCTGGTCGTCATCGACGCCGACCCCGAGCCCGACGCGGGCTCCGAGCTGCCGCAGGACCTGCTGCCCGGCCAGACCCGGGACGACGAGTCCGACGACTCCCGGCCATCCCTGCCGCCACTGGTGCGCGACCCGCGCCCGCTGCTGGCTCTCGGCATCGCGCGGGTCTCCGCGCTGCTGCCTCGTCGCGAGCAGGACGAGCATGAGCAGGACGACCATGAGCAGGACGGGGAGGTCGACGAGGACCTCGACGAGACTGCGGTGGACACCACAGTCGCGACGCCGACTCCCGACCCGACCCGCGCCCCGGTCGTGGGGGCCCGCGCAGAGGTTCGCCACGTCGACGAGGCACCCGCAACCCGGCCCGTCGTCGAGATGGTCGAGGACGACCAGGTCTGGGGCGACCGGGTCCGCCCGATCGCCCGCGAGGGCAACGCGGTCGCGCCGCTGGTGATGGACGAGCTCGGCATCGAGCCGGCCAGTGACCCGGTGGTCGGACCCGAGCTCAGGGCAGCCCGTACCCGCCTCAGCCTCACCGTCGACCAGCTGGCTGAGCGCACCCGCATCCGGCCGCACGTCATCGAGGCGATCGAGGTCGACGACTTCGTGCCGTGCGGCGGCGACTTCTACGCCCGCGGACACCTCCGCACGCTGTGCCGCGTGCTCGGCATCGACGTCGCGCCCCTCCTGACGGCCTACGACGACCGGTACGCCCACGCGCCGATCGACCCGCGCCGGGTCTTCGAGGCCGAGCTGGCCACCGGCTCGCACGGCAGCATCCGGGGCACGCGCGGCGGACCCAACTGGTCGATCGTGGTCGCCGTCGTGATGGCGCTGGTGCTGGCCTGGTCGATCGCCCGCCTGGTGATGGACGCGCCGAGCGAGCTGCGTGGCGTCGAGCCGGTGCTCAACGGCTCCGGTGGCCCGCACGGCGGGTCTGCGAAGGCGGCCGACCCGGTCCCGGTCGAGATCTCGGCGGTCTCCGGCGGGGCCCACATCGTGGTGCGGGACAGCACGGGCGCGGAGGTGTTCAGGGGCAACCTGGCCATCGGCGAGAGCAAGATCGTCAAGGCGTCCCCGCCGCTGCGGGTCCAGACCTCCGACGGGGCCGTGACGGTCTCCGTCGACGGCCGCGACCGCGGTGCCGTGGGGGAGCCCGGCGAGGCAGTGCAGGGCACCTACGCCGCGGAATGAGGCCCCCGGGGTGCCTCACGGCATACTCGAACCACGATGAGCACCACCACTGAGCAATCACCCATGAGCGTCGCCGTCGTCACTCTCGGCTGCGCGCGCAACGAGGTCGACTCCGAGGAGCTGGCGGGACGGCTCGAGGCCGGGGGCTTCGCGCTGGTCGCCGACCCGGAGGACGCCGACACCGTGGTGGTCAACACCTGCGGGTTCGTCGAGGCGGCCAAGAAGGACTCCGTCGACACCCTGCTGGCTGCCGCCGATCTCAAGGAGCACGGCCGGACGCAGGCCGTCGTCGCGGTCGGCTGCCTGGCCGAGCGCTACGGCAAGGACCTCGCCGAGTCGCTGCCCGAGGCCGACGCCGTGCTGGGCTTCGACGACTACCCCGACATCGCGGCGCGGCTGCGCGCCATCGTCGCGGGGGAGAAGCACCAGTCGCACGTGCCCGCCGACCGGCGTCGCCTGCTGCCGATCTCGCCGACGGAGCGCGACGCCAGCGCCGTCAGCGTGCCGGGACACGCAGCCCCCGACCTGCCGGCCGGCCTCGCACCCGAGAGCGGCCCCCGCGCCGTACGCCGCCGCCTCGACGGCGGTCCGATGGCCCCGCTCAAGCTCGCCAGCGGCTGCGACCGCCGCTGCTCCTTCTGCGCCATCCCGAGCTTCCGCGGCTCGTTCGTCAGCCGCCGCCCGAGCGACGTCGTGCAGGAAGCCCGCTGGCTCGCCACGCAGGGAGTTCGGGAGCTGTTCCTGGTCAGCGAGAACTCCACCTCCTACGGCAAGGACCTCGGCGACCTGCGCCTCCTCGAGACGCTGCTGCCCGAGCTGGCCGGCATCGACGGGGTCGACCGCGTCCGGGTGTCCTACCTCCAGCCCGCCGAGACCCGGCCCGGGCTCATCGAGGCGATCGCGTCGACTCCGGGCGTGGCGGCCTACTACGACCTGTCGTTCCAGCACGCGAGTGCCTCCGTGCTGCGTCGGATGCGCCGCTTCGGCGACCCCGAGAGCTTCCTCGGCCTGCTCGAGCAGATCCGCACGCTCGCCCCCGCGGCCGGCGTGCGCTCCAACGTCATCGTCGGCTTCCCCGGCGAGACCGAGGCCGACCTCCAGACGCTGTGCGACTTCCTCGAGGCGGCGCGGATGGATGTCACCGGCGTCTTCGGGTACTCCGACGAGGACGGCACCGAGGCGGCGACGTACGCCGGAAAGCTCGACGACGACGAGGTCCGAGCGCGCACCGAGCACGTGACGGCCCTGGTCGAGGAGCTGAACTCCCAGCGCGCCGAGGACCGCATCGGCGAGGTCGTGGACGTCCTGGTCGAGGACGTCTCCGACGGTGAGGTGGTCGGCCGGGCGGCGCACCAGGGGCCCGAGGTCGACGGCACCACGTCCCTGGTAGACCTGCCCGGCGCGGTGTCGGTGGGCGACCTGGTCGCCGCCGAGGTCATCGGCACGGACGGGGTCGACCTGATCGCGAGGAGGGTGTGATGAGCGAGGCCGGCGCCGCGAAGGCGAGCAACGTCAACGTCCCGAACATGCTCACCGCCCTGCGCATCGTGATGGTGCCGTTCTTCGGCTGGGCGCTGCTGCACGACGGCGGCGACTCGACGCTGTGGCGCTGGGTCGCATTCGGGATCTTCGCGGTCGCGATGATCACCGACAAGGTCGACGGCGACCTGGCGCGCAAGCACGACCTGGTCACCGACTTCGGCAAGATCGCCGACCCGATCGCCGACAAGGCCATCACCGGCATGGCGTTCATCGGCCTCTCGGTCGTCGGCGACATCTGGTGGTGGGTGACGATCCTGGTGCTGGTCCGCGAGTGGTCGGTGACCCTGCTCCGCCTCTCGGTGCTCAAGCACGTCGTCCTGCCCGCCAACCAGAGCGGCAAGATCAAGACCACCGTGCAGGCGGTCGCCCTCAGCGGCCTCATCTGGCCGCTGCCGCACGGGGACGCGCACGGCGGCAACTTCGACGCGTGGGGCGGCCTCGGGGAGGCGCTCTTCTACCTCAGCCAGGTGGCCCTGGCGGGCGCGGTCGCGATGACGCTGTGGTCCGGCTACGAGTTCTTCCGCGACGTGTGGCGCCAGCGGGCGGTCGTCAGGCGTGGCACTCGAGCCTGACCGGCACACCTGACCGGACACCTGACCTTGTCGCCAGAGAGGCATGGCCCTTTGGTGTCACGGTGGAGTAGTCCCTTCGGGTTATGGTGGCGTGCGTCACCACCATCCACATCACGGAGGAACACAACTGTGTCGAAGAGTACGGGGACTACACGCAGCCCACTGCGCCGACGATGGGGAGCCGTGGCCACAGCCGCCGCCCTCACCGCGGCGCCACTCGCCGTCGTTGCAACCACCGCCGTGCCCGCGCACGCCGCGCCGGTTGACATCCGACTGCTCAACATCAACGACTTCCACGGCCGCATCGACGACAACACGACGAAGTTCGCCACCACGATCGAGCAGAACCGGAACGCCAACACGCTCCTGCTCTCGGCGGGCGACAACATCGGCGCGTCGCTGTTCGCCTCCGCCAGCCAGGACGACAACCCGACCATCGACGTCCTCAACGCCCTCGAGATGAGGGCGTCCGCCGTGGGCAACCACGAGTTCGACAAGGGCTTCACCGACCTCCAGGGCCGCGTGCAGGACCGCGCCGCCTTCGAGTACCTCGGCGCAAACGTCTACCAGAAGGGCACCACCAACCCGGCGCTCAAGGAGTACGACATCCGCGACGTCGGCGGCGTGTCCGTCGGCATCATCGGTGCCGTCACCCAAGAGACGCCGTCCCTGGTCAGCCCCGCCGGCATCGCCGCGGTCGACTTCGGCGACCCGGTCGCCGCCGTCAACCGCGTGGCCGGCCAGCTCACCGACGGCAACCCCGCCAACGGGGAGGCCCAGGTGGTCGTCGCGGAGTACCACGAGGGTGCCCCCGACGACGCCGGCACCACCAGCGGCGCGTTCGGCCGGATCGTCAACGAGACGAGCCCGAAGGTCGACGTCATCTTCACCGGACACACGCACAAGCGCTACGCGCTCAGCACCCCTCGGCCGGTCGTCCAGACCGGCAGCTACGGGGAGTACGTCGGCCGGGTCGACCTGAGCTACGAGACCACCACCGACGCGGTCACGGTCAACGGGGTCAGCAACGTCCCGAGGGTCGCCGCCGCGGCCGCGCCGGGCGCGTTCCCACGGGTCGACGCGGTGAAGACCATCGTCGACAAGGCCCTGGCCGACGCCAAGGTCGTCGGCGACACCCCGGTCGGCACCATCACCGCCGACATCACCCGGGCCGACCGCGATCTCTCGACGCCGGCGGTGGACGAGGACCGCACCGCGGAGTCGACGATCGGCTCCCTGGTGGCCAACGCGCTGCGCGACGGCGTACCCGCCGACATCGCCAAGCCTGAGCTCGGACTCGTCAACCCGGGCGGGCTCCGCGCCGACCTGACGTTCGCCGGCGACACCACCACCAACCCGGCCAACACCGACGGCGTGGTCACCTACGCCGAGGCCAACGCGGTCCTGCCGTTCGTCAACAACATCTGGACGATCGACCTCACCGGCGCCCAGCTCAAGAAGGTGCTCGAGCAGCAGTGGCCGCCGGCCGGATCCTCGCGGTCGTACCTCCACATGGGTGTCTCCGACAACGTGCAGGTCACCCAGGACCCGACCAAGCCCGCGGGGCAGCGGATCACCGCGATCCGCATCGGTGGCAAGCCGATCAGCATGACCGAGACCTACACGGTGTCGACCTTCTCGTTCCTCGGCACCGGCGGTGACAACTTCACCGCCTTCACCGAGGGCAAGGCCAAGGACACCGGTCTCATCGACCGCGACCTGTGGATCAAGTACCTCCGGGAGCACGCCAACCTTGCGCCGAACTTCGCGCGGGAGCAGGTCGTGGCCCAGGGTCTGCCCGCGTCGCTCCAGACCGGCCAGAAGATCACCACCAACCTGTCGAAGCTCGACGTGACCTCCAAGGGCAGCGTCAAGAACACCCAGGTCCAGGTGGTGCGGGTCCGCGACGGCAAGCGCAAGGTCATGAAGACCGTGGCCGTCACCAACAGCTCCGCCGAGGTCAAGTTCACCGTGCCCGGCGCCTCGCAGGTCGAGCTGGTCGCGCTGCCGAGCAAGACCACGCTGGTCCGCGACGTCAAGAAGACTCGACCCAAGGTCACCAAGGTCAAGTACTTCCCCAAGCACACCGCAGTCCGCAAGGGCGCGCCGCGCATCAACGTGTACGTCTCGAACGCTGACGGCGCCAAGGTGGGCGGCAAGCTCAAGGTCGTGATCGGGTCCAAGAAGTACTTCGGCAAGGTCACCCAGGGCAAGGGGAAGCTCAAGCTGCCCCGCTTCACCGCCCCCGGCACCTTCCACATCAAGGTCAAGTACCTCGGCAACCAGCTCTACAAGCCGGCCAAGGGCAGCAAGACCATCAAGGTCTACCGCAACTGACCGCACCGGGAGCACAGCACGACGCATGACGCGAGGGGTCCGGGTCTTCCCGGGCCCCTCGTGGCGTGCGGGGGCCGCGGTCAGCCGCGGGGGGTGGCGTTCCCGAGACGAAGTGCCGCCTGCACCAGGGTGAGGTGGCTGAACGCCTGGGGGAAGTTCCCGGCCATCCGGCCCTCCGCCACGTCGTACTCCTCCGAGAGCAGGCCGACGTCGTTGGCGAGCGCGCAGAGGCGGTCCATCAGGGCGTTCGCGTCGTCGAGCCGTCCGGCCGCGGCGTACGCCGAGACCAGCCAGAAGGAGCACGCGAGGAACGGGTGCTCGTCGCCGGCCAGCCCGTCGACGCCCGTCTCGGTGCGGTAGCGGAGCAGGAATCCGTCCCGCATCAGGTCGTGCTCGATGGCCGCGATGGTGCCGAGCACCCGTGGGTCGTCGGGCGGCAGGAAGCCCACCAGCGGGAGGTTGAGCAGCGAGGCGTCGACGTGGGTCGTGTCGTAGTGCTGGGTGAACGTGTTGCGCTCGGTGTCGAAGCCCTTGGCGAGCACCTCGGCACAGATCTCGTCGCGGATGGCGCGCCAGCGCTCCAAGGGGCCCTCGAGCCCGAACTCCTCGATCCCGCGGACCGCCCGGTCGAAGGCCGCCCAGGCCATCACCCGGGAGTGGGTGAAGTGCTGGCGCGGGCCCCGGATCTCCCACAGCCCGCTGTCGGGCCGGTCCCAGTGCTCGGCCAGCTCGTCGACCAGCCGCCGTTGCAGCGACCACGAGTCGCGGGTCTCGTGGACGCCGGCGAGGCGGGCGTCGTGGAGGGCGATCATCACCTCGCCCAGGACGTCGGTCTGCCGCTGGTCAGCCGCGCCGTTGCCGATGCGCACCGGCGTGGAGCCGGCGTAGCCCTGGAGGTGGTCGAGCTCGTGCTCCGGCAGTCGCCGGCCGCCGTCGACGGTGTACATGATCTGCATGTCGGCCGGGTCGCCGGCGATCGCGCGCAGCAGCCAGGTGCGCCACTGCTCGGCCTCGGTGGTGTAGCCGGCGGCGAGCAGCGACTCCAGGGTGAGCGAGGCGTCGCGCAGCCAGCAGTAGCGGTAGTCCCAGTTGCGCTCGCCGCCGAAGTCCTCGGGCAGCGAGGTCGTGGGTGCGGCGACGATGCCGCCGGTCTCGTCGTGGGTCAGCAGCCGCAGCGTCAGCAGGCTGCGCACGACCAGGTCGCGGTGAGGTACGCCGGCGACCAGCGTGCTGCTCCACTTCTCGCCGTCGAGGCGGGTGGCCTCGATGCGGTGGTCGTACCCGATCCGCGGCGGGACGTCGCGCCACGAGCGCACCCACGTCGTCGAGAAGATCAGCTCCTCGCCGGCCGTCACGTCGAACTCGTCGCTGTGGTGACCGTCGACCGCGACCGGCAGGCGCGGCCCGCGCAGCACGACCTTGTCGGGTCCGGCGACGGCGACGATCGTCTCCTCGCCATGAGCGTGGTGGCGGCTGACCCACGGACGGACCCGGCCGTAGTCGTAGCGCACCACCCAGTCGTGGCGCATCCGCACGGTGCCCTCGAGGCAGGTGATGCGGCGCACCAGGTCGGCCCGGCCGTCGCAGGTGGGCATCACGTCGAGGAGCACGACGGTGCCGGTCGGGGTGGCGAAGGTCGTCTCGAGCAGAGCGGAGTTTCCGACGTAGCGGCGGGTGACGGTCACGTCGTCCAGGTCGGCTGGGCCGAGCAGCCAGCGCCCGTTGTCGACGTCGCCCAGCAGCGCCGCGAAGCACGCGGGGGAGTCGAAGCGCGGCAGGCACAGCCAGTCGACCGAGCCGTCGCGGCCCACGAGGGCGGCGGTGCCACGGTCGCCGACCATTGCGTAGTCCTCGATCGCCAGCGCCATGTGGTCACCGTAACCACCCCTGCCTACTTATGATCGTCGGCATGCCCGAGGCCGCGAACGTGCTCGACCTGCTGCGCGGCCGGGGGCAGACGCTGGCCGTGGCCGAGTCCCTCACGGGAGGCCGGCTCGCGGCCGCCCTTACCGCCGTGCCGGGGGCGTCCGCGGTGTTCCTGGGGGCAGTGGTCGCCTACGCGACGGCCCTGAAGATCGACGTCGTGGGAGTGCCGGTCGCGCTCGTCGAGGAGTACGGCGTCGTCTCGGCCGAGTGCGCCCGGGCGATGGCGGTCGGCGTGCGTGACCTCACCGGGTCGTCGTACGCCCTGAGCACGACGGGAGTCGCCGGGCCCGACCCGCAGGACGGCCGCCCGGTGGGCACCGTCTTCGTCGGGATCGCCGGGCCCGAGGGTGTGGTCGCGCACGCGTTGTCGCTGACGGGGGACCGGCTGGGGATCGCCGAGGCGACCGTGCGGAGGGCGTTGACGATCCTCGCCGACTCCCTCGAGGCTGTGGAAAGGTGACCGGGAAGAAAGGGCCGTCGGGTAGCGTTGCGCACATACGTTCGGTCCACTGTCAGGAAGGCTAGACGCATGGTGCTCTACCGCCGAGTCCTCGGTGACGTCCTGCGTGACCGTCGTCTGACCCGAGGCATGACCCTGCGTGAGGTCTCGGCGGAGGCTCGCGTGAGCCTGGGCTACATCTCCGAGATCGAGCGCGGCCAGAAGGAAGCATCCTCCGAGCTGCTCGCCTCGCTGTGCTCGGCGCTCGAGGTGCCGTTGTCGTCGGTGCTCCGCGACGTGAGTCGCGCCGTCGCCCTCGAAGAGTCCGCGGTGGCCGCCACGCCGATCGACGTCGCCCGCGTGAGCCACGGCGACGTGGTCGCCAGCGCCGCCTGACCTCAGCCGGGTGCGGGCTGGCAGCTCGGGCACCAGTACTTCGCGCGCTCCCGGCCAGGCTCTCCCTGCATGTGCACCTGGATCGGGGTCTGGCACCTCAGGCACGGCTGCGCATCACGTCGGTAGACCCACATCCGCCGCCCCCGCCGCAGGTCGCCGGTGGTGGTCTGCTCGGCGCGCTCCTTGTTCAGCTCCAGCATCTGGCGTGCGCGCCGCACCAGCCGGCGTAGCTCGGAGACCTCGCCGACCGGCGTCAGCGGGTGCACCCCGCTGGTGAAGCACAGCTCGGAGGCATACATGTTGCCGATGCCGGCCAGGCTCGTCTGGTCGAGCAGGGCCTCGCCCAGCGGCATGGACGCGTCCTGGCGCAGCCGGCGCAGCGCCTCCTCCTCGTCCCAGTCGGGGCCGAGCAGGTCGGGGCCGAGGTGGCCCACAATGCGCTGCTCCTCGTGCCGCGGCACCAGCTCGACGATGCCGAGGCTGAAGCCGACGACGACCCGCTCGTCGGTCGAGAGAACGACACGAGCTTCCTTGGCCGGCCGCCGCCAGCGCTGGCCCGGCGTGTAGATCTCCCAGCGCCCCTCCATCTTCAGATGGGTGTGAAGCGTCCAGTCGGTGCCCGGCTCCGCACCCTGGAACCGGGTCAGCAGGTGCTTGCCCCGCGAGAGCGTGCAGACGACGCGCGAGCCGGTCAGGTCAGCGGTGGCGAGCTGGGGCACGCGGAAGTCGGAGGCGGTGAGCACGTGGCCCGCGAGGGCCCGGTCGAGAGTCCGGGCCGCGCGCCAGACCGTGTCACCCTCTGGCACGGCGCGTCTCCATCACCACACACTACGCCCGAGTGACGGGGTGCATCAGCCGCGCAGCCGCAGGCCCTTGGGCGTCGACACGAAGCCGGCATCCTGGAGCGCGGCGCGCAGCGGGGTCAGGCCGGCGCCGAGGAGCTGGGCGCCGTCGGCCTTCTCGACCGTGAGCCGTCCGAGCGCGCCACGGCGTACGGCGTCGGCGAGCGCCGCGGTCGCCGGCGCGAGCCGGGTGCCGTCGTCGCCCCAGGTGAGGAGCGTGCGGCCGCCGCGCTCGACGTAGAGCGTCAGGTGGCCGTCGACCAGCACGACGAGCGCGCCGGCCTTGCGTCCGGGCCGGTGACCCCCGGCCTCTGCGTCGCCGGGCGGCCAGGGCAGCGCGGCGCCGAACGGGTTGGCGGGGTCGGTGGCCGCCAGCGCGACCGCCACCGGGGTCGCGTCGGGCGCGACCTCGGCGAAGGTGCGCAGCCGGTCGATGGCACCGGTGGTGCCGAACTGGGCGGCACCGAGCCCGCCCACGAAGTAGCCGCGCCGACAACGACCGGAGTCCTCGAACGCACTGAGCACCTTGTAGACGGCGGCGAAGCCGCCGGGCAGCCGCTCGCTGACGACGGCACCCCGGATGACCACGCCGTGCCGGTCCAGGAGCCGCTCGGCCACCGCGTGCGCGCGACGGGTCGGATCGGTGTCGCGGGCGGGGAGCGCGGCCCAGCGCCCGGCGCTCTCGGGCGGGCCGGTGCGGCGGGGAAGCGCGCCGCGGCCGGTGCGTGGTGGTGGCCTGCGGCTGCGGTGGGTCGTGCTGCCGGCGCGGGTGAGCGCCCGCAGCGGCGTGAGGGTGTCGTTGCTCAGCCGCCCGGCCCAGACCAGGTCCCAGAGCGCAGCACTCAGCGCCCGGTCGTCGGTGCTGCCCACGGCGTCGGCGAGCTGACGGAAGAACCACGCGCCTCCCGGGGCGAGCGCATCGAGCACCGACTGGTGCAGGTCGGCGTGCTCGAAGGGGGCCGGCTCGGGCAGCGTCAGGTCGGCCTGGTCGGCGAGGTGGAGGCTGATCCAGCCGTCGGAGCCGGGCAGCGGGCCGTGCCCCGCCCAGACGACCTCTCCGGCCGCAGTGAGCTCGTCGAGGTGAGCCGGCTGGTAGTCGCGTACCCGTGCCGGCAGCACCAGCGACTCGAGGGCGCTCGCGGGCACGGGCGCGCCGGCCAGCTGGTCGATCGCGGTGAGTACGCCGTCGACGCCGCGCAGGCCTCGGCCGGTGACGTGCTGCCAGGCCGGCAGGAACCGCCCGAGTGCATCGGGCTCGACCGGCTCGACCTCCTTGCGCAGCAGGGCGAGCGAGCGGCGCCGGAGCTTGCGCAGCACCTCGGCGTCGCACCACTCCGAGCCGGCCCCGGCGGGGCGGAACTCGCCCTCCAGCACCCGGCCGCGAGCCGCCAGCCGCTGGAGCGTGTGGCGGGCGACGGCGGTGCCGAGGCCGAGGCGCGCGGCGACCTCGTCGGTCGTGAAGGGCCCGTGGGTGCGGGCGTGCCGGGCGACCAGGTCGCCGACCGGGTCGTCGACGGCGTCGGCGAAGGCGTCGGGCGTGCCGGGCGGCACAGGCACGCCGAGGGCGTCACGGAGCCGGCCGACGTCCTCGACGACCGCCCAGCGCTGCTCGCCCGCCATCCGGATCTCGACGAGGCGGCGTGCTCCGGTCAGCGTCGTGAGCCAGTCGCTGACGTCCGCGCCGTCGACCGCGCGTGCGGTGATCTCGGCGGTGGTGAGAGGACCGAGCAGCCGGAGCAGGTCGGCGAGCCCCTCGGCGTTGCGGGCGCGCCGGTCGTCGGCCAGCCACTGCAGCTCGGCCTCGACCTCGGCGAGCACCTGGGGGTCGAGCAGCTCGCGCAGCTCGGCCCGACCGAGCAGCTCGGCGAGCAGGCCCTGGTCGAGGCTGAGGGCCGCGGCCCGGCGTTCGGCGATGGGGGAGTCGCCTTCGTAGACGAACTGGGCGACGTACCCGAAGAGGAGGCTGCGGGCGTACGGCGACGGCTGGTTGGTGGCCACGTCGGTGACCGTGACCTCGCGCCGCTCGATGCGGCGCATCAACGCCACCAGGCTGGGCAGGTCGTAGACGTCCTGGAGGCACTCGCGCACGGCCTCGAGCACGATCGGGAACGACGGGTACTGCGCCGCGACCTCGAGCAGCTGCGCGCTGCGCTGGCGCTGCTGCCACAGCGGGCTCCGGCGGCCCGGGTCGCGGCGCGGGAGCAGGAGGGCCCGCGCGGCGCACTCGCGGAAGCGGCTCGCGAAGAGCGCGCTGCCACCCACCTCCTGGGTCACCAGGTCGTCGATCTCGTCCGGCGCGAACACGATGACGTCGCCCGGCGGCGCGTCGTCGTCGGTGTCGGGGATGCGGACGACGATGCCGTCGTCGGAGGCGACCGCCTGGCCGTCGACGCCGTACCGCTCGCGGAGCCGGGCGTTGATGGCCAGCGCCCAGGGCGCGTGCAGGGGCGTGCCGTAGGGGGAGTGGACCACCAGCCGCCAGTCGCCGAGCTCGTCGCGGAAGCGCTCGACGAGCAGGGTGGTGTCGCTGGGCACGACCGACGTGGCCTCGGCCTGGTCGGCGAGGTAGCCGACCAGGTTGTCGGCGGCGTAGGCGTCGAGGCCGTGGGCGCGGACGGCGGCGGTGGCCTTCGCGCGCGGCAGCGCGGCCAGCTCGCGGGTGAAGGCGCCGATCGCGGCGCCGAGCTCGGCCGGCCGGCCCAGGGTGTCGCCCTTCCAGAACGGGAGCCGGCCGGGAATGCCCGGCGCCGGGGTCACCAGGACCCGGTCGTGGGTGATGTCCTCGATGCGCCAGCTGGTCGCGCCCAGCGCGAAGACGTCACCGACCCGCGACTCGTAGACCATCTCCTCGTCGAGCTCGCCCACCCGGCGACCGGTGCCCTCGCCGACGAGGAAGACGCCGAAGAGACCGCGGTCGGGGATCGTGCCGCCACTGGTGACGGCGAGCCGCTGGGCGCCCGGCCGGGCGGTGAGCTGCCCGGTCACGCGGTCCCACACGATGCGCGGGCGCAGCTCGGCGAACTCGTCGGAGGGGTAGCGGCCGCTGAGCAGGTCGAGGACGGCGTCGTAGGCGGAGCGCGGCAGCTGGGTGAACGCGGCGCTGCGCACGGCGAGGGTGAAGAGCTCGTCGACGTCCCAGGCGTCCATCGCCGTCATCGCCACGACCTGCTGGGCCAGCACGTCGAGCGGGTTGGTCGGCACCCGGAGGCTCTCGATCGCGCCGTCGCGCATGCGCTCGACCGTCACAGCTGTGGGCGCGAGGTCGGCGCGGTGCTTGGGGAACAGCACCCCGCGGCTTGTCTCGCCGACCTGGTGCCCGGCACGGCCGACGCGCTGCAGGGCGCTCGCGACGCTCGGCGGGCTCTCGATCTGGATGACCAGGTCGACCGCGCCCATGTCGATGCCGAGCTCGAGGCTGCTGGTCGCGACCACGGCCGGCAGTCGGCCCCGCTTGAGGTCGTCCTCGATGAGGGCCCGCTGCTCCTTGCTGACGGACCCGTGGTGCGCCTTCGCGATGACCGTCTCGGCGCCGCTCGACTGCCCGGACTGCGCCATCACCTGAGCCGGCGGCCCGGACGCTGCCGCCTCCTCGGTGCCTGCTTCCTGGGTGCCCGCTCGCTCGGTGGCGATCTCGTTGAGGCGTGCGGTCAGCCGCTCGGCCAGGCGGCGGCTGTTGGCGAAGACGATGGTGGAGCGGTGCTGCTCGATCAGGTCGACCACGTGCTCCTCGACGTGCGGCCAGATGCTCGCGGCGCGGCCGGGGTCGCCGGACTCCTCGTCGTACTCGCCGGGGGCGGTCATGTCCTCCACGGGTACGACGACGCGGAGGTCCCAGGTCTTCTCGCTCGGCGGGGCGACGATCTCGACGGGCGCGGAGCCGCCGAGGAAGCGCGCGACCTCCTCGAGGGGGCGCACGGTGGCCGAGAGGCCGATGCGCTGGGCCGGTCGGTCGAGCAGCGCGTCGAGACGCTCGAGGCTCAGCGCGAGGTGGGCGCCGCGCTTGGAGCCGGCGACGGCGTGCACCTCGTCGACGATCACCGTCTCGATGCCGCGCAGCGTCTCGCGCGCCTGGCTGGTGAGCATGAGGAACAGCGACTCCGGCGTCGTGATCAAGATGTCGGAGGGTGCGGTCACCAGCCGGCGGCGGTCGGCGGCCGAGGTGTCGCCCGAGCGGAGGCCGACGGTCACGTCGGGCACGCTGGTGCCGAGCCGGGCGGCGGCATGGCCGATGCCGGTGAGCGGCGCGCGGAGGTTGCGCTCGACGTCCACGGCCAGGGCCTTGAGCGGTGAGACGTAGAGGACGCGCGTGCGCCGGGACTTGTCGGCCGGCCGGTCCTCGGTCAGCAGCCGGTCGATCGACCACAGGAACGCGCTCAGCGTCTTGCCCGACCCGGTGGGCGCGACCACCAGCGCGTGCCGCCCGTGGCTGATCGCCTCCCAGGCGCCCTCCTGGGCGGGCGTCGGACGCGCGAACGCGGACTCGAACCACGCCCGCGTGGGGGCGCTGAAGCGGTCGAGGGCGTCCACGATCGTCATTGTTGCCGACGGCACCGACACCCGGGCTCTACGGTGGGTCCGTGCCCACCTGGATCGAAGCCGGCCTCTGGGGACTTCTCGCAGGCGGCGCACTCGTGCTCGGCGCGCTGGTGGCCTGGCTGGTGCGGGTCCCCGCCCTCATCGCGTACGCCGTCATGGCCTTCGGTGCCGGCGTGCTCGTCTCCGCGCTGGCCTTCGACCTGGTCGACGAGGCCGCTGACACCGGCGGCGTGCTGCCCACCGTCCTCGGCTTCCTGGGCGGTGCCCTGGCGTACGTCGCCGGCAACGTGGTGCTCGCCCGTCGCGGCGCTCAGCACCGCAAGCGGTCTGGCGGGCTCCAGCCGCGCGAGGAGGACCAGCAGGGAAGCGGCTCCGCCATCGCCCTGGGTGCCCTGCTGGACGGCGTACCGGAGTCGGTCGTCCTAGGCCTCTCGCTGCTCGGCGGCCACGGTGTGGGGGTGCCGGTGCTCGCCGCCATCTTCGTCTCCAACCTGCCCGAAGGGCTCTCCAGCACGGCCGGGATGAAGCGTGCCGGCCGCACCCCGGTGTTCGTGTTCGGTGTCTGGACCGGGATCGCGGTCGTGAGCGGCCTGGCCGGCGCGATCGGGGTTCTCCTGCTCGAGGGAGCGTCCGACAACACGGTCGCAGCCATCACCGCGGTCGCCGCCGGCGCGATCCTCGCCATGATCGCCGACACGATGATCCCGGAGGCCTTCGAGGAGACCCGCCTCTGGACCGGGCTGATCGCCACGCTGGGATTCATCATGGCGTTCGCGATCAGCCGGAGTGCCTGATATCGCGGTGAGGAATGTCGGCGAGTTGTCCTAGGGTCTCGAGGTGTGACTGAAGCGATGATCTCGGCCCGGGGCCTGCGCAAGGCCTTCGGTGACTTCGAGGCCGTCAAGGGCATCGACGTGGAGGTCCGCCGCGGCGAGTCCTTCGGCTTCCTCGGCCCCAACGGCGCCGGCAAGTCCAGCACCATGCGGATGGTGGCGGCGGTGTCGCCGATCAGCGGGGGAGAGCTCCGCATCCTGGGCATGGATCCCGCGACCGACGGCCCGGCGATCCGGGGCCGGCTCGGGGTGTGCCCCCAGGAGGACACGCTCGACAACGAGCTCAACGTCTTCGACAACCTCTACATCTACGGTCGCTACTTCGGTCTCGGGAAGGCCGAGGTCCGGGCGCGCGCCGAGGAGCTGCTGGAGTTCGTGCAGCTGACCGACAAGCGGAAGGCCAAGGTCGAGGACCTCTCCGGCGGCATGAAGCGTCGGCTCACGATCGCCCGCAGCCTGATCAACTCGCCCGACCTGCTCCTGCTCGACGAGCCCACCACCGGCCTCGACCCGCAGGCGCGGCACGTGCTGTGGGACCGGCTCTTCCGGCTCAAGCAGTCCGGCGTGACGCTGGTGCTGACCACCCACTACATGGACGAGGCGGAGCAGCTGTGTGACCGGCTGGTCGTGATGGACAAGGGCTTGATCGTGGCGGAGGGCTCACCGCTCGAGCTGATCCGCGAGCACTCCACGCGCGAGGTGGCCGAGCTGCGCTTCCCCGTGGGGGAGAACGACGCGCACGCCGAGAAGGTCGCCGACCTGGGCCGTCTCGAGGTGCTGCCCGACCGCATCCTCGTCTACAGCGACGACGGCGAGGAGGTCACCGCCAAGGTGCACGAGCGCGGCCTCCAGCCGGCCGCGGTCCTGGTGCGCCGATCCACGCTCGAGGACGTCTTCCTCGCCCTCACCGGGCGGACGCTGGTCGACTGATGGCCACCACCGTCCCGGCCCCGACGCTCGCGCCCGGCGAGGGCATCCGGCGCCAGCTCGACTACTGGTGGACCGTCTACAAGCGCACCTGGAAGGGCAGCTTCATCAGCTCCTTCCTGTCGCCGATCTTCTACGTCCTCGCGATGGGCGTGCTCCTCGGCGGGTTCATCGAGGGCGACCCCGGCCAGCTCGAGGGCGCCACGTCGTACCTCGCCTTCATCGTGCCCGGCCTGATCGCCTCCCACGCGATGCAGACCGCCGTGGGCGAGATGACCTACCCGGTGATGGGCATGATCAAGTGGCAGCGGGTCTACGACTCCATGCTCGCGACCCCGCTTCGCGTGCGCGACCTGGTCGGCGCCCACCTGCTCTTCGTCCTCTTCCGGCTGCTGGTCACCTGCGCCGTCTTCATGCTCGTGGTGGCGCCGTTCGGGCTGTTCGCGACGTGGTGGGGCGCGCTGCTCGCCTACGCCGGCCAGGTGCTGGTGGGCATGGCGTTCGCGGCGCTGACGTTCGCCCTCTCGGTCAGGCTCAGGTCCGAGGCGGGGTACGGCGTCTTCTTCCGGCTGGTCGTCTTCCCGCTGTTCCTCTTCTCCGGCGCCTTCTTCCCGATCGCGAACCTCGGAGACCTCGGCGCCTGGGCGGCCCGGTTCACGCCGCTGTGGCACGGCGTCAACCTGTCGAGGATGTTCCTCGTCGACAACGTCGACTGGTCGCTCGCCGCGGTCAACGTCGCCGTCCTGGTCGCCCTGGTGGTCGGCGGCTACGTCCTGACCGTCACCGGCCTGACGAAGCGGCTGGTGACGTGATGTCGACCCTCACTCCCGTGCAGGCGACGTCGCTGCTCGTGCAGCGCAACTACATCGTCTACAAGGCGGCCTGGAAGCTCTTCCTGACCGGCTTCCTGGAGCCCGTCTTCTACCTGCTGTCGATCGGCATCGGCGTCGGGCAGCTCATCGAGGCCTTCGAGTTCAACGGCCGGACCATCCCCTACGCCGAGTTCGTCGCGCCCGGAATGCTGGCGGCCTCGGCCTTCAACGGCGCGCTGATGGACAGCACCTACAACGTCTTCTTCAAGCTCAAGTACGAGAAGCTCTACGACCAGATGCTGGCCACGCCGCTCAGCACCTCCGACATCGCCCGCGGCGAGATCGCCTGGGGCCAGCTCAGAGGGGCCGCCTACTCCGCGGCGTTCCTGGTGGTGATGCTGGCGATGGGGCTGATCAGCTCGTGGTGGGCGCTGCTCGCGCTGCCCGCCGTGCTGCTCATCGGCTTCGCGTTCTCGTCGGTGTGCATGGCGCTGACGACGTGGATGAAGAGCTGGCAGGACTTCGACAAGGTCACCTTGCTGCAGCTGCCGCTGTTCCTCTTCTCGGCGACGTTCTTCCCGCTCACGGCCTTCCCGGCGGGGCTGCGGTGGGTCGTCGAGTGCACGCCTCTCTACCGCGGCGTGGTGCTGTGCCGCGAGCTCACCACCGGCGCCGTGACGTGGGCCAGCGCGGTCTCCGTCGCCTACCTCGTGGTGATGGGGCTGGTCGGGCTGGCCGTCGTGCGCCGGCGCCTCGACAAGCTCCTGCTCACCTAGAGCGTCAGCTGGTAGAACTCCACGTCGATCCAGCGGTCGAGCTTGCGGCCGACCTCTCGGAACGTGCCGACCGGGGTGAACCCGCACGAGGTGTGCAGCCTGGTGCTCGCGTCGTTCGGCAGTGCGATGCCGGCGACCACGACGTGCACGCCGGCCCGCCGCATCCGCTCGATCAGCTCGGCGTACAGCGCCCGACCGATGCCGCGTCCCTGCGCCGACGGATCTACGTAGACGGTCGACTCGCGGGTGTGGCCGTAGGCAGGCTTCGGCCGGTACGCCGTGGAGTAGGCGTAGCCGAGCACCCCGGTCGCGTCGGCGGCCACGAGGGCGACGTCACCCGGAGCCCTGCTCTCGACGTACGCCGACCAGGCCTGGTGCGACCTCGGCTCGACGTCGAAGGTGGCATGGCCCTCGCGGGCCTCCCGCCCGTAGATCGCGGACATCGCGGGAATGTCGTCGTGCGTCGCCTCGCGGACGACGAAGTCGGCAGCCATGGGCGCATGCTGCCACTGCCGGAATCCGCTGGTTGAATGGCGTGATGCCGATCGCCCCTGACACCAAGGACTGGACCTGGGTGCTCGAGCGCCCGTGCCCCGACTGCGGGCTCGACGCGTCGGCCCTCGCCCTCGGCGACCTGCCCGGGCTGCTCCGCGACACGACAGTGACGTGGTCGCAGGTGCTCGGCCTGCCCGACGTGCGCGACCGGCCGGACGAGTCGACCTGGTCGCCGCTGGAGTACGCGTGTCACGTGCGCGACGTGCACGAGCTCTTCGCCGAGCGCCTCACCCTCATGCTCACCGAGGACGCGCCCGCCTTCGCGAACTGGGACCAGGACGCCACCGCCGTCGCCTCCGACTACGCCGCCCAGGACCCGGCCGACGTGGACGTCGCGCTGATCGAGGCCGCCGGGACGGTCGCCGGGCTCTACGCCACGGTCACCGACGAGACCGCCGGTCGCACCGGAGTCCGCAGCGACGGCAGCGAGTTCACGGTCACCACGCTGGGGCGCTACCACCTCCACGACATCGTCCACCACCTGCACGACGTCGGCCACGACCCGCTGCGCGCCACGATCCGGGCGTACGACGCCGATGCAGCCGTCTACCGCGACCACTCCATGCTGCTGCGCGAGGAGATCAGGGTCGCCGTGCAGGCGTTCGCCGACCGGCTCATCCCCGGCGCTCGCGTGCTCGAGATCGGCAGCGGCGGTGGCCGCGACGCCCTCGCCCTCGAGGCGGCGGGCCTGCACGTCCGTCGTACCGACATCACTCCCGGCTTCGTCGAGCTGCTGCGACAGGCGGGCCACCAGGCCGACGTCCTCGACCCGCTGCACGACGACCTCGGCGCTCCCGGGGCGTACGACGCGGTCTGGGCGAACGCCTGCCTGCTGCACGTCGACCGCGACGACCTGTCGACGGTGCTGCGACGGCTGGCCGAGGTGACTCGCGCCGGCGGCCTGCTGCGCGTCTCCCTCAAGGAGGGTGACGGGGAGGCCTGGTCGACGCACGGCAGCATCCGGGTGCCCCGTCGGTTCGTCTACTGGCGTGAGCAGCCGTTGCGTGCCGCGCTGGCGGGAGCGGGCTGGAGCATCGAGTCCCTGACGCGCCTGACCAGCCACACCGGCGAGCCCTGGCTCGACGTCCTCGCGAGCCGCACGTCATGAGGCACACCGAGTTCTGGGCGCGCATGGAAGCCGCGCTGGGGCCGGCGTACGCCCGCTCCTGGGCCAAGATGACGGTGATCGGCGAGCTCGGCGGCCGCACCGTCGACGAGGCGCTCGCTGCGGGCGAGCCGCCCAAGGCGGTGTGGGCCGCGGTGTGGCGCACCCTCGGGCTCCCGGACAACCAGCGATGAGCGCGCCCGACCTCGAGGCGGTCCAGCGCCGTACCGTCCGGGTGCTCGTCGTCGGCCAGGCCATCGGCGCGGTCGGCATCACCATCGGCGTGGCCACCGCGTCGCTGCTCGCCCGGGACATCTCCGGCTCCGACACCCAGGCCGGGCTGGCGCAGACCACCCAGGTGCTCGGCGCGGCCGTGGCGTCGTACCTCCTGGCCAGGGCCATGTCGCACCGCGGACGGCGCTTCGGGCAGGTGACCGGCCTCCTCGTCGGGGCTGCGGGCGCGCTGCTCGCGGTGGTGGCCGGCGTCGTGGAGTCGATGGCCCTGCTGCTGGTCGGCGCAGCGATGCTGGGGTCGACGACCGCCGCGAACGCCGGAGCCCGGTACGCCGCCACCGACCTGGCCCCGGAGGCCACGCGCGCGCGGTCACTGGCGACCGTGGTGTGGGCCACCACGATCGGTGCCGTGCTCGGACCCAACCTGACCGGCCCGGCCGGGACCCTGGCCGACGCGCTGGGCATCCCGCCGCTGACGGGACCGTTCCTGCTGGGCAGCATCGCCATGGTGGTGGCCGCCGGCGTCATCGCGGTCTTCCTACGCCCCGACCCGCTGCTGACGGCGCGCGCCGTCGCCGGCGCGGTCGTGCATCAGCCGACCGGCACGTCCTGGGGCCGGGCCGTCGTCGCCGTACGCCGCCAGCCGGCGCTGGGTGCGGCCATCGGCGGCATCGCCTCGGCGCACGCGGTGATGATCGCGGTGATGATCATGACCCCGCTGCACATGGAGCACGGCGGGGCGGAGCTGCGCGTGATCGGGTTCGTCATCTCGGTGCACGTGCTGGGGATGTTCGCGTTCTCGCCGCTCGTCGGCCTGGCCACCGACCGCATCGGCCGGCCGGCGATGCTGCTGGTAGGTGCCGGGGTGCTGCTGGCCTCCCTGCTGCTGTGCGCCCGCTCGCCGGAGGGCTCGTCGTGGGAGATCTTCGCCGGCCTCTTCCTGCTGGGCCTGGGCTGGTCGTGCGCCACCGTCGCGGGGTCGACGCTGGTGGCCGACCTGGCGCCCCTCGACGTACGCACCGACGTGCAGGGCGCCTCCGACATGACGATGGGCCTGACCGCCGCGGCGGCCGGTGCGGTCGCGGGTGTCGTGGTGGGGGAGTGGGGCTATCCGGCGCTCACCGCCTTCGCGGCCGCGCTGGCGTGCGGGGTGCTCGCCGCCGGCGTGGTGAGCGGGCGCCGGGCGGGCGAGCGCGTCCCCGTCTGAGCCGCTGTTCAGGGGCCGCGACACGCGGTCGGATCAGTCGTGGTCGAACACCTGTTCGGGCTATCGTGGTTCCGCGGGTATGACGTGGGACGAGGTTGTCCACAGGCTTCGACGGTGCTGATCAGGGACTGTCGGTGGCTCGTTCTAGCGTCGCCGACGTACCCGACACCGACGACACCCAAAGGACACGCACATGGCTGGTGGAGACCGCGACAAGGCCCTGGATGCCGCACTCGCGAACATCGAGAAGCAGTTCGGCAAGGGCTCGGTCATGCGACTGGGCGACGAGACGCGCGCACCGCTCGAGGTGATCCCCACGGGGTCGATCGCCCTCGACGTCGCGCTCGGCCTGGGCGGCCTGCCGCGCGGCCGGGTCGTCGAGATCTACGGCCCGGAGTCCTCCGGCAAGACGACGGTCGCCCTGCACGCCGTGGCCAACGCCCAGGCGGCCGGCGGGATCGTCGCCTTCATCGACGCCGAGCACGCGTTGGACCCCGACTACGCCAAGGCGCTGGGCGTCGACACCGACGCCCTGCTCGTCTCCCAGCCCGACTCCGGGGAGCAGGCGCTCGAGATCGCCGACATGCTGATCCGCTCGGGTGCGCTCTCGCTGATCGTGATCGACTCGGTGGCCGCGCTCGTGCCCCGCGCCGAGATCGAGGGCGAGATGGGCGACAGCCACGTCGGCCTCCAGGCCCGGCTGATGAGCCAGGCGCTGCGCAAGATGACCGGTGCCCTCAACAACTCCGGCACCACGATGATCTTCATCAACCAGCTGCGCGAGAAGATCGGGGTGATGTTCGGCTCGCCCGAGACCACCACCGGCGGCAAGGCGCTGAAGTTCTACTCCTCGGTGCGCCTCGACGTGCGCCGCATCGAGACGCTCAAGGACGGCACCGACATGGTCGGCAACCGCACCCGCGTCAAGGTCGTCAAGAACAAGGTGGCCCCGCCGTTCAAGCAGGCGGAGTTCGACATCATGTACGGCAAGGGCATCTCCCGCGAGGGTGGGCTGATCGACGTCGGCGTGGAGGCGGGCCTCGTCCGGAAGGCCGGCGCCTGGTACACCTACGAGGGCGATCAGCTCGGCCAGGGCAAGGAGAACGCCCGGGGCTTCCTCAAGGACAACCCCGACCTCGCCAACGAGCTTGAGAAGAAGATCCTCGAGAAGCTCGGCGTCGGCCCGCAGGTCGACAAGCCGGAGGAGGCCCTCTCCGATGAGCCGATCGGCGTCGACAGCTTCTGACGGGTGGCGCGGCGACGTCGCAGCCGGCGTCGCCGCGTGGACCGGCGGCCGCACGCCACCGCCGCCGGACCCGGTGGCCGAGGGACCCGACGCCGACCAGGAGGCGGTCGCACGCAAGATCCTGCTCGACCAGCTGACCGGCCGGGCACGCAGCCGACACCAGCTGGCCGACAAGCTGGCCCAGAAGAACGTCCCGACCGAGATCGCCGAGCGCCTCCTCGATAGGTTCGAGGAGGTCGGCCTCGTCGACGACGCGGCGTTCGCCCGTGACTGGGTCGAGCAGCGCAGCACCGGCCGCGGGCTGGCCAGGCGGGCGCTGGCCCACGAGCTGCGCCGCAAGGGCATCGACGACGAGATCGCCGGTGAGGCGCTCGCCCAGGTGGATGCCGACGACGAGCGGGAGCTCGCGCGCGGGCTGGTCCGGCGCAAGCTCAGGTCGGTCCAGGGTCTCGACCGTGACAAGGCGACCCGCCGGCTGGTCGGCATGCTGGCCCGCAAGGGCCACTCGCCCGGGGTGGCCTACGCAGTGGTCAAGGAGGAGCTCGGCGACACCGACCTTGGGTAGGTTGCCGCACATGCGGCTGACGGTGGTCCACGGCGAGCGTGAGCTCGACGGCACGATCCGCGAGGGCGAGTCCTGGGTGGCCGCCGCTCGTCGTACCGCCGCGACCCTGGTCAGCGACCCGGTGCCCGTCGACCTGTCGGGCGAGGTGAAGCGGTTCGCCGTCGACCACGACCTGGTCGTCGCGATCCGGCCGATGTCGCGAGGTGACCTGCCCCTGGTGACGAAGTGGCGCCAGGCCGAGCACGTCCGTCGATGGTGGCGCTCCAGCGGCGAGCCGTCGGCCGAGCGGGTCGAGGCGCAGTACGGCCCCGACATCGACGGGATGACCCCGACCCGCCTGTGGGTGGCCGAGGTCAACGGGCGCTCGGTGGGCTTCGTGCAGGACTACCGGATCGCCGACTATCCCGAGTTCGCGCTGCTGACGCCCGACCCGGGGGCGCTGGGCGTGGACTACGCGATCGGCGAGCCCGAGTGGATCGGGCGCGGCATCGGCACTCGCGTCGTGTGGGCATGGGCGCTGAAGGCCCGCCAGCGACATCCCGAGGTCGCCCACTACTTCGCCGCCCCCGACCACCGCAACGAGGCGTCGTTGCGTCTTCTCGACAAGGTCGGGTTCGACCGCGGGCTGTGGTTCGACGAGCCTCAGTCCGACGGCTCCAGCGCCACCATGGTCGGGTGCACCCTCGACGCCGCGCGCGTGGTGGGCTGAGCCGCGCCCGGCCCGTCCGCCATGATGAGCCCATGAGCGACGCGCTGGACACCTCTGCCCTGCTTCTGCCGCCGGGCCCGGTCGACCTCTCCATCATCGAGACCGATGCCGCGCCGGGGTTCGCCGGCAAGAAGAAGGACGGCAAGGCTGCGCTGGCCGGTCTGGGCGACGAGCTCGCCGATCTCCAGGAGCGGCTGTTCGCGGAGCGCTCGGTCGGCTCGGAGCGGCGGATCCTGCTCGTGCTGCAGGGGATGGACACCTCCGGCAAGGGCGGCACCCTGCGCCACACCGTCGGCCTCGTCGACCCCCAGGGGGTGCGGATCACGTCGTTCAAGGCGCCGACCGACGAGGAGAAGCAGCACGACTTCCTCTGGCGGATCCGCCACGCCGTACCCGACGCAGGCACCATCGGGGTCTTCGACCGGTCGCACTACGAGGACGTGCTGGTGGTCAAGGTTCACGGGTGGGCCGACGCCGAGGAGATCGAGCGCAGGTACGACGCGATCAACGCCTTCGAGCGGGAGCTCGCCGACGGTGGCACGACCATCGTCAAGTGCATGCTCCACCTCGGCGTCGACGAGCAGAAGGCCCGCCTGCAGGAGCGCCTCGACAACCCCGAGAAGCACTGGAAGTACAACCCCGGCGACCTCGACGAGCGGGCGCTCTGGCCGGCCTACCAGCGGGCCTACGAGATCGCCCTCGAGCGCACGAACACCGACGTCGCACCGTGGCACGTCATCCCCGCCGACAAGAAGTGGTTCCGCAACCTCGCCATCGGCCACCTCCTCCTGGAGGCGCTGCGCAGCCTCGACCTCGAGTGGCCATCAGCCGACTTCGACGTCGAGCATGAGCTGCGGCGCCTCGCTGAGTCGGACCCCGCATGACGTCGCACCAGCTCGAGGTGGGCACGACCCTGCCGACCGTGCGGGTCACCCGCTACGTCACCCCGCTGCGCGAGGGCGGCAGCCTGCCGGGCATCGTGGAGGCCGACGACCTCGGGACCTACGTGTGCAAGTTCCGCGGCGCGGGCCAGGGGATCCGGGTGCTCGTCGCCGAGGTGGTGGTCGGCGAGCTGGCCCGCCGGATCGGACTGCGGACCCCGCGGCTCGTCGTGCTCGACCTGGACCCCGAGATCGCGCGCTACGAGGCCGACGAGGAGGTGCAGGACCTGCTCAACCGGAGCCCGGGGCTCAACCT
The DNA here is from genome assembly GCF_049897745.1 of Nocardioides sp. LHG3406-4. Classification (NCBI taxonomy): domain Bacteria; kingdom Bacillati; phylum Actinomycetota; class Actinomycetes; order Propionibacteriales; family Nocardioidaceae; genus Nocardioides; species Nocardioides sp. LHG3406-4. The sequence continues at coordinate 261,594 of NZ_JAFCWV010000005.1, read as the reverse complement.
CGGGGTGGACTTCCTGCCCGGCGCGTTCGGCTTCGACGAGGACCTGCCCGCACCCGACCCGGTGGCCGCGAAGGTGCTGTGGCTCGACTCGTTCTGCGCCAACGTCGACCGCAGCTGGCGCAACCCCAACCTCCTGCTCTGGCACGGCGACCTGTGGGTGATCGACCACGGCGCAGCGCTCTACTTCCACCACGGCTGGGGCGGGGGCGTCACCGACCCCGAGCGCTTCGCCCGTCAGCCGTGGGACGTCAGCGACCACGTGTTCGGCGCGCATCGGGCCGGTGTCGCCGCGGCGGACGCGGAGATCAGCGCGCTGGTCACGCCGGCGGTGCTGGCCGAGGTGCTGGCCGCCGTACCCGACGTGTGGCTGGAGCCGGTGCCCGGCGCCGAGACCCCGGAGGCGCTGCGGGCGGCGTACGTCGCCTTCCTGACCGCCCGGCTCGGGACCCGCCAGTGGCTGCCGGGAGGTGGCGCATGAGCCGCGTCGCCTATCAGTACGTCGTGCTGCGCTGCGTGCCGCGGCCCGACCGGGAGGAGTTCCTCAACGTCGGCGTGGTCGTCTACTGCCAGGCCGCAGAGTTCCTCGACGTCGCCTGGCACGTCGACCACGACCGCCTCAGCGCCCTCGATCCGTTCCTTGACGTCGACCAGGTGTCGGCGGCGCTGACCTTCGCCTCGCACGTGTGCAGCGGCGATGAGCGCGCCGGCGAGGCAGGCCAGAAGCCGCTCGGACAGCGCTTCGGGTTCCTCAAGGCGCCGCGTTCGACGGTCGTGCAGCCCGGCCCGGTGCACGGCGGGCTGGCCACGGACCCCGCCCTCCAGCTCGAGCACCTGCTGGCGACCTACGTCGGATGAGCCCGCACGGCGACGAACTACTCGTCTCGGCGATCCGGGAGGCCCTCCTTCTTGGCGGGGCCGCGGCCGGGAATGCCGAGCGAGCGGTGCAGCAGCAGGCCTACATGAAGTCCTCGATGCCGTATCGCGGGCTGACCGCGCCCGAGCTGCGGAGGCTGCTGCGCCCGATCCTGGCGAGTCACCGCCTCTCCGACCGGCGTACCTGGCAGGAGACCGCCCTCGAGCTGTGGGACGGAGCGACCCATCGCGAGGAGTGGTACGCCGCGCTGGCCGTGCTGCGGCATCGCCACTACCGCGGGTGGCAGGGCCCCGAGCTGCTGGAGCTCTACCTGCACCTGGTGCGCACTGGCGCCTGGTGGGACGTCGTCGACGAGATCGCCGCCCACCTGGTGGGTGACGTCCTCGCCGCTGACCGGGCGCAGGTGGCGCCGGTCATCCGGGCGTGGTCCACCGACGACGACCTGTGGGTACGCCGCACCGGCATCCTCGCGCAGCTCGGCCACCGGGCCGCCACCGACAAACGGCTGCTGGCGGACGTGATGGCCGCCAACCTCGAAGGGTCACCGCACGGCTCGGAGTTCTTCGTCCGCAAGGCCGTGGGCTGGGCGCTGCGGGACTACGCGCGCACCGATCCGGCGTGGGGGGGGGGGGGGGGGGGGCCCCCCCCCCCCCCCCCCCCCCCCCCCGACCGGATGAGCGGGCTCTCGCGCCGTGAGGCGCTCAAGCACCTGCGCTAAGGGCTCAGACAGGGACCAGCTCGACCGCGCCCACGGCGTAGCGGGCCAGGATCGTGCGAGCCAGCACCGGGTGCGCACCGAGGGGTGCCGACACCGCGATGGCGCCTGCCTCCATCGCCAGCTCGGCCGCGCGGTCCGGCAGGAACCCGGGCGCGAGGAAGAGCGACGCGACGGCGATGTGTCGCCGGCCCTCGGCGCGGAAGGCGCGCACGGCCTCCCCGGTCGCCGGGGGAGCCGACGACGCGAACGCCGCGGTGACGGGAAGCCGGTGCCGGGTGCCCCAGACCCGGGCGAGCCGGGCAACGGCCTGGTTGGCGATCGGGTCGGAGGAGCCGGCGGCGGCGAGCACCAGCGCGTCCAGCTCACGCACCCGGGCCTCCTTGAGGGTCTCGCGCATCCGGAGGTCGAGGACCTCGAGGAACTCCTGCTCGAGACCGAGGATGTCGGTGGCGCGCACCTGCAGGCCCTCGTGACGCTCGGTGGCGGCGGCGATCGCCGTCGGCACGTCGACCTTCGCGTGGTAGGCGTCGCTCAGAAGCAGCGGCACGACGACGATCTCGTCGAAGCCGGCCCGCACGAGCTTGTCGACCACCGTCTGGAAGGACGGCTTGGAGAGCTCGAGGAACGCGGCCTCGATGCGCAGGTCGGGGCGCATGGCCCGGACCTCGGCGACCAGCGCCGTGATGGTCTTGGCGGACCGCGGGTCTCGGCTTCCGTGGGCCAGGGCGATCAGAGCAGGAGCAGCCATCAGGGGTGCCTCCCATCGTGCGTGGTGGGGTGGTCGACAGCGTTGTCGGCCAGGGTCTTGGTCGGGGTCCTCATGAGTGGATCCCGCATTCGGTCTTGCTGGTGCCGGCCCAGCGGCCGCTGCGCGCGTCCTCGCCGGGAGCCACGCGTCGGGTGCAGGGCCAGCAGCCGATCGACGGGTAGCCGTCCTGCACCAGCGGGTTGACCAGCACGCCGTGGTCGGCGACGTACTGCTCGACCTCCTCGTCCGACCAGCGGGCGAGGGGCGAGACCTTCACCTTCGCCTTGCGGGCGTCCCAGCCGACGACCGGCGCGATGATCCGGTTGTGCGTCTCGGCGCGGCGCAGGCCGGTGGCCCAGGCGTCGTACCCGCTCAACGCGTCGGCCAGCGGCTGCACCTTGCGCAGCGCGCAGCACTTGTCGGGGTCGGACTTGTAGAGGTCCTTGCCGTACGCCGCGTCCTGCTCGGCCACCGACTGCGTGGGCGTGATGGTGATCAGGTTGACCGGCAGCGTGGCCTCGACCGCGTCACGGGTGCCGATGGTCTCGGCGAAGTGGTAGCCGGTGTCGAGGAAGACCACGTCGATGTCGGGCGCCACGGTCGAGGCGAGGTGCGCGAGCACGGCGTCGCCCATCGAGGAGGTGACGCAGAAGCGCTTGCCGAAGGTGGCCACGGCCCACTCGATGATAACGGTGGCCGGCGCGAGCTCGAGTTCGGCCCCCACGTGGGAGACCAGCTCACGCAGCTCCTCGGGGGTGCGCCCCTCGGTGTGGGTGCCGCGGAACGTCCGGGCCGCCCGGGTGGTGGCGACGGTCATCGCGCGCCCCCTGTCGGCTCGATCAGTCCGAGGAAGCTCACCGCGAAGGCGCGCAGGCAGGACCGGCACTCCCAGCCGTCCTCGCGGGGGTACAGGTTCTCCCCGCCGCAGTAGGGGCAGTGGAACGGCGCGGCACGGGTGCTCATAGGACTGCCACCGGCTGCTCGCCGCGCAACAGCTCGTCGTCGGCCCGCTCGGCCCAGGCGGCGAAGCTCTCGCCCTCGGCGCGGTCGGCGAGGTAGCCGGTGACGACGTTGGTGATGTAGTCGTCGAGCCCCTCGCTGGTGACCTTGTGTGCGCGCAGCTTGCGGCCGAAGGTCGAGCCGAGCCCGAGAGCCCCACCGAGGTGCACCTGGAACCCCTCGACCTGGTTGCCGTGCTCGTCCATGACCAGCTGCCCCTTGAGGCCGAAGTCGGCGACCTGGGTGCGGGCGCAGGCGTTGGGGCAGCCGTTCACGTTGACCGTGATCGGGGTGTCGAGGTCGGGGAAGCGCTTCTCCAGCTCGGTCACCAGCGCCGCCGCGCGGTCCTTGGTGTCGACGATGGCCAGCTTGCAGAACTCGATGCCGGTGCAGGCCATCGTGTTGCGGCGCCAGTTGCTCGGGCGCGCCGTCAGGCCGATCTTCTCGAGGTCGTCGGCGAAGGCCTCGGTGCTCTCGCCGGGCACGCCGATGACGACGAGCTTCTGGTACGCCGTCAGCCGGACGCCGTCGGCGCCGTACTTGGCGACCAGGTCGCCCAGCGAGGTCAGCGTGACGCCGTCGATGCGGCCGACGACCGGTGCGGCGCCGACGTAGAAGAGGCCGTCCTTCTGCTCGTGGATGCCGATGTGGTCGCCCTGGTACTGCGGTGCCTCGGGGGACGGGTTGGAGACGAGCTCGCGGCGGAGGTAGCGCGTCTCGAGGACGTCTCGGAACCTATCCACGCCCCAGTCGGCGACCAGGAACTTCAGCCGGGCCTTGGAGCGCAGCCGCCGGTAGCCGAAGTCGCGGAAGATCGCGATGACGCCTTCCCACGCGTCGGGCACCTCGTCGAGGGGGATCCAGACGCCGAGCTTCTGGGCGAGCATCGGGTTAGTGGAGAGGCCGCCGCCGACCCACAGGTCGAACCCCGGGCCGTGCTCGGGGTGCACGGTACCGACGAAGGACACGTCGTTGATCTCCGGCGCCACGTCGTGGCTGGGGTGCCCGGTGAGGGCGGTCTTGAACTTGCGCGGCAGGTTGGAGTACTCCGGGTTGCCGATGTAGCGCCGCGTGATCTCGGCCAGCGCCTCACTGCCGTCGATGATCTCGTCCTTGGCGATGCCGGCGACGGGCGAGCCGAGGAACCCGCGCGGCGCGTCTCCGCATGCCTCGAGCGTGGTCAGCCCGGCGGCATCCACCCGGTCCCAGATCTCGGGGACGTTGGCGATGTCGATCCAGTGGTACTGGATGTTGTTGCGGTCGGTGATGTCGGCGGTGTTGCGCGCGAAGTCGGTGGAGATCCCGCCCAGGATGCGCAGCGCGTCGGCGTCGAGGATCTTGCCGTCGGTGCGGACCCGCATCATGAAGTAGCGGTCGTCGAGCTCCTCCTCCTCGAGCAGCGCGGTCTTGCCGCCGTCGAAGCCCGGGGCGCGCTGGGTGTAGAGGCCCATCCACCGGAAGCGGCCGCGCAGGTCGGCCGGGTCGATCGAGTCGAAGCCGCGCTTGGAGTAGATGTTCTCGATGCGGTCCCGGACGTTGAGGGGGTTGTCGTCCTTCTTGGACTGCTCGTTCTTGTTGAGCGGCTCCCGGTAGCCCAGGGCCCACTGGCCCTCGCCGCGCTTGGGGCGGGGGCGGGCGGTGCGGGCGCTGGCGGCACTGGCGGGTGCGGGCTGGGTGATAGTCACGGGGTGTCCTGTCGCTGAGGGGCCGCGCGCATCGTTGGGCGCGGGAGGAGGGGCGGCGTAGATCAGCGAGGCCAACAGATCATGCTGCGCGTGCGCATCAGGTCCACGTGGCGTCGTACCACGAGGTGCGCGTGCGTCAGAACAGTGACCATGGGATGGAGTCTCAGGGGGCGGACGAGCGTTCCACAAGTTGGAATCCCAACCTGTGAGACGGGTCTCCACATACTGAGACACCGCCGTCTGAGCGAGGCGTGGATTCGGGCCCCGTGCGGTCCAGGTCACAGCTCGGCCGCCGTCGGCCGCTCCGGGACACTCACTAGGCTGTGGGTCATGACGGACGCCCTGCTCTCCTCTGCGTACAGCCAGGCCCTCGAGGTCATCGGCAAGGTCGAGCCCCGCATCGCGGAGGCCACCCGGCAGGAGCTGGCGGACCAGCGCTCCTCGCTGAAGCTCATCGCCTCCGAGAACTACGCCTCGCCCGCGGTGCTGCTGACGATGGGCACGTGGTTCTCCGACAAGTACGCCGAGGGCACCGTCGGCCACCGCTTCTACGCCGGCTGCCAGAACGTCGACACCGTCGAGGCGCTGGCGGCTGAGCATGCCCGCGAGCTCTTCGGCTCGCCGTACGCCTATGTGCAGCCGCACTCCGGCATCGACGCCAACCTGGTGGCGTACTGGTCGATCCTGGCCAACCGCGTCGAGACCCCGGCGCTGGCCAGGCTCGGTGCCAAGAACGTCAACGAGATCAGCGAGACCGAGTGGGAGACGCTGCGGCACGAGTTCGGCGACCAGCGGCTGCTCGGGATGAGTCTTGACGCAGGCGGCCACCTCACCCACGGCTTCCGGCCCAACATCAGCGGCAAGATGTTCCACCAGCAGCAGTACGGCACCGACCCGGAGACCGGTCTGCTCGACTACGACGTCGTGGCCGCGAAGGCCCGAGAGTTCAAGCCGCTCGTGCTCGTCGCCGGCTACTCCGCCTACCCGCGCCGGGTGAACTTCGCCAAGATGCGCGAGATCGCCGACGAGGTCGGGGCCGTGCTGATGGTCGACATGGCCCACTTCGCAGGGCTGGTGGCCGGCAAGGTGTTCACCGGCGACGAGGACCCGGTGCCGCACGCCCACATCACCACCACGACCACCCACAAGTCGCTGCGCGGCCCGCGCGGCGGCCTGATCCTGGCGCAGGAGGAGTTCGCGGCCGACGTCGACCGTGGCTGCCCGATGGTGCTCGGCGGGCCGCTCTCGCACGTGATGGCGGCCAAGGCCGTCGCCCTGGCCGAGGCGCGGCAGCCGTCGTTCCAGACCTACGCCCAGGCGGTTGCCGACAACGCGAAGTCGCTGGCCGAGGGCTTCCTCAAGCGCGACGCCCGGCTGGTCACGGGCGGCACCGACAACCACATCGTGCTGCTCGACGTGTCGGGCTTCGGCCTCACCGGTCGGCAGGCCGAGTCGGCGCTGCTCGACGCGGGCGTCGTCACCAACCGCAACTCCGTGCCGGCGGACCCCAACGGCGCCTGGTACACCTCCGGCATCCGGCTCGGCACCCCCGCGCTGACCACGCGCGGCTTCGGGCACGACGAGTTCGACACCGTCGCGGAGCTGATCGTCGAGGTGCTGTCGAACACCACGGCGGGCACGACCAAGGCGGGCGGCCCGTCGAAGGCGTCGTACGCCCTGGCTGACGGGGTCGCCGACAAGGTCAAGGACGCGTCGGCCGAGATGCTCGACAAGCACCCGCTCTACCCGGGCCTCGAGCTCACCTGAGCCGACCGGCCCGATGGCGTACGACGAGCAGCTGGCAGCCCGGATCCGCGCCGCGCTGGCCGGCCGGCCGTCGGTGCGCGAGGTCAGGATGTTCGGCGGCCTGTCGTTCATGGTCGACGAGCAACTGACGGTGGCGGCCGACTCGCAGGGGCGGCTGATGGTGCGCTGCGACCCCGAGCGGGTCGACGAGCTGCTGGAGCGGCCGGGCGCGAGCTGGCCCGAGATGCGCGGCAAGCCGATGAGCCGCGGCTGGCTGGTGGTCGACTCCGCCGGCACGTCGTCGGCCGGCGACCTCGAGTGGTGGGTCGCGCAGGCGCTCGACCACCGGGCGGCCCGGGGCTGAGTCTCGCCGCCGATCCCGCTTGTAACGCGCAGTTAATGACACTGGTGCGCCCGTGCACGCCGGCGCCAGTGTCATGTACTACGCGTTACATGTACGCCGAGCCGCAAGCTCAGCCCTCGACCACCGGCGTGGCCCGCTCCACGATCGCCCGCAGGTCGCCGCCGGAGAGCATGCCGAACGTGCCGCCGTACGACCTGCCGAGGCGGCGCCGATCCCCTTGTAACGCGCAGTTAAATGCACTGGGGCGCCCGTGCACGCCCGCGCCAGTGTCATGAACTGCGCGTTACATGTACGTCGAGCGCACGGTCAGTCGTCACCGAGGCGGGTCTGGCTGCCATCGGGGCGATAGGCGAACCAACCGAACTCGACGTCGGGGTTCGCCGCCCTGGCCTCGGCGAGCCGGCGCATCGACTGGGCGTGCTCGCGCTCTCCGGCGGTGCCGGGGACCGCAGGCAGCTCGGCGCGGGTGGAGCCTCTGAACTCTCTGCCGTCGAAGACGACGTAGAGCTCCTCGGGGTCAAGCGTGCCGATGATCTCGTCGAGGGCATCGAACGCGACGTACGGCCCGGAACCCTCGCGGTCGGCGTCCACCCCGTAGTCCATCCGGCAGCCGATCTCGCAGGAGATGACGTGCTCTTGCCACTCCTCGGGAGTCAGGACGACGGTGATGGTGCTGCCGTACGCCGTGCCTCGAAACCCTTGGGGCACGGGTGTCGTCTCGTCGAAGTGGTCGATCAGCATGCGCCACAGCCCGTCGCCCGTCGGCAGCTCATGGCGCACCTGCTCGCGATCGATGGGCTCGGGAGGGTGGTACCTCCGCAGGTGCTCGGTCGCCCAGCCCTGGATCTCTCGGCCCAGCTCCGTGGCGTAGGCCTCGGAGTCAGGGCGGCGAGGGCGAGCTCTGTAGGCGTCGTTGTACGGCTGGCGGCAGACCCCCGGAGGAGTGTCGGGCAGCGAGAACTCGATGACGAGCTCCTCCTGGCCGGGCCCGCCGTCTGTGCGCAGGCCGGTCACGGTCACCGGCCGATCGTCAGCGGGCGGCACTGCTCCGGGCCGCGACAACGCGGCGAGCAACCTCGCGAGATAGCCCTCCTCGTCCATGCCGGCGCTCAGCCCTCAACCACAGGCGTGGCCCGCTCCACGATCGAGCGCAGGTCGCCGCCGGAGAGCGTGCCGAACGTGCCGCCGTACGACGTGCCGAGGCGGGTCTCGCAGAAGGCGTCGGCGACCTGCGGGGGAGCGAAGCGCACGAGCAGCGAGCCCTGGAGGCAGGCGGCCATCTGGCCGGCGAGCCGCCGGGCGCCGGCCTCGAGGGAGGACACGTCGCCCAGGAGCGCGAGCGTGTCGTCGATGGCCCGGTCGAGCCGCGGGTCGGCGCCGCGCGCCAGGCCCACCTCGGTGATCCACGCGGCGAGGGCCTCGGGCTCGCGCGAGATCGCGCGGAGCACGTCGAGGGCGTTGACGTTGCCCGAGCCCTCCCATACGGAGTTGAGCGGCGACTCGCGGAAGAGCAGCGGCATGCCCGACTCCTCGACGTAGCCGTTGCCGCCGAGGCACTCCAGCGCCTCGGCCACCATCGGCGGGGTGCGCTTGCAGACCCAGAACTTCGCGAGAGGCAGGGCGATGCGTCGCAGCGCCGCCTCGTGCGGGTCGTCCCGCCCGTCGACCGCGGCGGCGAGCCGCATGGCGAGCGCGGTGGCCGCCTCGGACTCGACGGCGAGGTCGGCGATGACGTTCTGCATGAGCGGCTTGTCGGCGAGCAGCCCGCTGAAGGCCGACCGGTGGGCGACGTGCCAGGAGGCCTCGGCAAGTGCCTTGCGCATCAGCGAGGCCGAGCCGAGCACACAGTCGAGCCGGGTGGCGGCGACCATCTCGATGATGGTGCGCACGCCACGGCCCTCGTCGCCGAGCCGACGGGCGAGGGTGCCGTCGAACTCCAGCTCGCCGGAGGCGTTGGAGCGGTTGCCCAGCTTGTCCTTGAGGCGGACGACGTCGAACTGGTTGCGCGTCCCGTCGGGCAGCACCCGCGGCACCACGAAGCAGGTGACGCCGCCCTCGGCCTGCGCGAGCACCAGGAAGACGTCGTTCATCGGGGCGGACGTGAACCACTTGTGCCCGTGCAGCGTGTAGAGCCCGTCCTCGTCGGTACGACGCGCCTGGGTGACGTTGGCGCGGACGTCGGAGCCGCCCTGCTTCTCGGTCATCCCCATGCCGGCGAGGGCGCCGCCCTTGTCGGCAGGGTTCCGCACGCCCGGGTCGTAGCTGGTCGAGGCCAGCAGGGGAGTCCACTCCTTGGCGAGCGCGTCGTCGGCCCGCAGCGCCGGCACCGCGGCGTACGTCATGGAGAGCGGGCAGCCGTGGCCCGGCTCGGTCTGCGACCACGCGAAGAAGCCGGCCGCGCGGCGTACGTGCGCGTGCGGGTCGTCGGACGCCCACGGGGCGGCCTGCAGGCCGTGGCCCACGCCGCGCTCCATCAGCCAGTGCCACGAGGGATGGAACTCGACCTCGTCGATGCGGTTGCCGTAGCGGTCGTACGACGTCAGGCGGGGGTGGAACTCGTTGGCGAGCCGTCCGTGCTCGCGGGCCTCGGCGCTGCCGGCCTCGATGCCGAGGGGGCGGAGACCGGCGAGCACCTCGGCCGACCCGTGCCGCTCGACGGCCTCGCTCAGCGCCCGGTCGGAGGCGATCACGTCGTGGCCGGCGAGCAGCGGCACCTGGTTGCTCGAGGCCCGCAGATCGGCTCCCCGGTTTCGGTGATCCATATGGATACCGTAGGTCCATGCCGCCTGCGAGCCAGCAACATCCTGTGGCTCGCCCCGCACAGTCGGCCCTGGAGCGCCTCCGGGAGACGATCTGGCGGCTGGTCGTCACCACCGTCGGCTCCTGCCTGCGCTACCGGGTGACCGGCCTGGCCGCCGAGGCGGCGTTCTTCGCGGTGCTGTCGGTGCCGCCGCTGGTCTTCGCGCTGGCGGGCGCCGTCGGCTTCGTGTCCGACAGCTTCACCGAGGCGCAGGTCGACGACGTACGCCGAGCGGTCCTCGACCTCGCGTCCCGGGCGCTGACCGACGGCGCGGTGAACCGGATCATCGAGCCGACGATCGACCAGGTCCTCAACGGCGGGCGGTACGACGTCATCTCGCTCGGCTTCGTGCTCGCCCTGTGGTCGGGCAGCCGGGCGCTGAACGTCTTCGTCGACACCATCACGATCATGCACGGGCTCGGCGGGCACCGCGGGATCGTGAAGACGCGGGCCCTGTCGTTCGTGCTCTACCTGATGGCGATGGTGACCGGCGGCATCACGATCCCGCTGGTGGTGGCGGGCCCCAACCTGATCGGCTCGTGGCTGCCGCAGGACTTCGACTTCCTGATGTCGTTCTACTGGCCGACCGTGATCGTGGTCTGCATCTGCTTCCTCGCCACGCTCTACCACGTGTCGGTGCCGGTGCGGACCAACTGGAGCTTCAACCTGCCGGGCGCGATCTTCTCGCTGGTCGTGTGGATCCTCGGCTCCTACCTGCTGCGGTGGACGCTGACTGTCACCGCGGCGGAGTCGCGCTCGATCTACGGGCCGCTGGCCGCGCCGATCGCCGTACTGCTGTGGCTCTACATCCTGGCCATCGCGGTGCTCATCGGCGCAGCGGTCAACGCCGCCTTCGACGCGGTCTTCCCGCAGACCCGCACGGCCAACGCGCGGCGCGAGCTGATGGCGCGGCTGCGGCGCACGGTCGGCATGAAAGAGTGACCGCGTGATCAAGACGTCGCGCTACGAGACGGCGGCGATGCGCGCCACGAGCATGGTCGCCCTCCCCGACCGGGTGCGCTCCCCGTGGTGGGAGCTCGGCCGCCGGCTGCTGGCAGCGCTGGCGATCCTGGTCGCCACCGTGCTCCTGGTCTACTTCGACCGCAGCGGCTACCGCGACGGCAACGACCCGGTGAACAACTACGCCGTCGACTTCAAGGACGCGATCTACTACACGACCGTCACGCTGAGCACGACCGGGTACGGCGACATCGCGCCGGTCGCTCCGGGGGCGCGGATGGTCAACGCGTTCGTCATCACGCCGTTCCGCATCGCCTTCCTGGTCCTGCTGATCGGCACCACCCTCGAGGTGCTCGCCTCGCAGGGTCGCGAGATGTTCCGGGTCGCCCGGTGGAGGAGAAACATGGGTAAGCGCGTCGTCGTCGTCGGCTACGGCACCAAGGGCCGCTCGGCTGTCGAGACCCTCATCAACAACGGCCAGGACAAGGGGTCGATCGTCATCGTCGACCCCAACCCCGGTGCGAAGAACGACGCGCACGAGGATGGCCTTACGATCATCACCGGCGATGCGACCCGCCGGCAGGTGCTCCGCCAGGCGGGCGTGGCCGACGCCGACCAGGTCATCATCACCACCGACCGCGACGACTCCAACGTGCTCGCCACCCTCACGGTCCGGCAGCTCAACCCCGACGCCTGGATCGTCGCCTCCGTGCGCGAGCACGAGAACGTCCCGCTGATGCGCCAGTCCGGTGCCAACTCCGTCATCACCTCCTCCGACGCCGTCGGCCGCCTGCTCGGCCTGTCCTCGATGTCGCCGGTGCTCGGCTCGGTGATGGAGGATCTGCTGACGTACGGCGAGGGGCTCGAGGTCGCCGAGCGCGACCTGCTCGTCAACGAGGTCGGCAAGCAGCCGCAGCAGCTCCCCGACCAGGTGATCGCGGTCGCGCGCGACGAGAAGGTCTACCGCTACTTCGACCCGGTGGTCACCCAGCTCGCCCGCGGCGACCGGCTGATCGTCGTACGCCCGGCCAAGGAGCTGCCGTGGGCGCCCCGGCCGGGCACCCATGGCGAGGACGCCTCGGACGAGGACTGACCCTAAGCGTGGCGTCCGTCAGGGACTGAGGACGGCGCCTTTGCCGCCGGTCCGCGCGGCGTCGAAGCGGTAGTTGTCGCGCCACTCCGCCCAGCCGGGGCCCGCGGTGGAGACCGCACCCCAGCCGGTCGGCCGGAAGCGGTTGTCGACGGCGCGGATGTTGCCGTAGGTGCCGCCCTTGGTCTCGGCGTAGAGGTTGTAGCCCTCGCCCTCGAAGTAGTTGCCGCGCAGTGTCAGGTTGTAGATCGGCACCCAGGTCGGCTGGATGAACAGCCCGCCCGTGGTGTTGCCCCCCGAGGCGTCCAGCCGGTTGTCGACGAACTGCACCGTGCGAGTGTCGGCGGCGTTCTTGCGGAAGTCGCGCACGGTCGCCGCCTCGTTGTGGGAGTCGCCGGAGGAGCGCAGACCGGTCACGTAGTTCTGCGCGGCGAGCGCGTTGTGGACGGTGCCCGTCTCGAAGAAGCAGATGCCGGAGCCCATGCCGTGCATGTAGTTGCGCTGCAGGGTGCCGACGCCGAGGAAGGCGCACGACTTGGCGACGGTGGCCGCGGAGAGGGCGCTGCCGTCGATCTCGGAGTCGCGGATGACGACGTTGCCGACCGGCGTGGCGTTGCAGTCGGCCGCACAGATGGTCGTGGTCACCAGGAAGTTGTTGTGGTAGCCGGTGCTCGTCGGGCGCATGCAGGACCGCTCGACGGTGATGTCGCCGTTGGAGAGGTCGAGCGGCACGGTGATCCGGACGCCCGCGAGGACCGCGCCCCGTGCCGGCTTGGCCGGACCGGTGTACGCCGGCAGCGACGCGCAGCTGAGCCCGTACGGCGCCAGCCCGACGTTGGTCGCGTCGAGCTGCCAGCCGCGGAGGTCCTTGGTGGGCGGCGCCGGCGGCGGCGGGACCGGTGTGGGAGGGGGTGTGGGCGTCGGCGTCGGCGTACCGGTGGGCGGGACAGGAGTCGGCGTGGGGATCGGGGTCGGCGTCGGGTCGGGGACGGGCGTCGGTGTGGGGGTCGTGGTGCTCGGCTCCTTGCGCACGACCCTCACATCGTCGAGCAGCACCCGGTCGCGCCGACCTTGCCTGGTTTGCACCTGCACGGAGATGCGCGAGGTGGCCGAGGAGCGGAGCAGCTCGACCTCCGTACGACGCCACCGGTCGCGCACCACGAAGCTGTCGCGCGCCGTGGTGAGCACCGTGCCGTGGGCGGCGTCGATCTCGCGGACGACCAGGCTCGCGGGCACGGAGCCGCGCTTGGAGCGGAGCCAGGCGCTCACGACGTGCGGGCCGCTCTGGTCGCTGCCGACGACGTCGGTGCTGGCCGTCACCCGGCCGGAGGCGTGGGTGCGCAGCCGAGCGGCCCGTCCGGAGTTCCGGCCGTGCGCCACGGCGGTGAGCCTGGCGGGGGCGCTCGCCGACCAGCCGCGGGTGCCGAGCTCGAAGGTCTCCTCGTACAGCGTCCCGCCGGCGGGGTCGGGGTGCACGCTGTGCATCCCTGCAGGGCTGGCGACGGCGGGCGTGGACATCAGCAGACCGGTCGGGGGAGCGAGCAGCAGTACCGAGATCAGGGCGCGCTCGAACACGGTTCGTGGGTTCTTCACGGCGGGTGTGACCTTTGGGTGAGGGCAGCGACGGGGGACGAGGGATATCCCGAGACGTCTCGAACCCAGTGCGGGTTCGGAGGACCAAGTGAGATCGACCGTACCCAAATTGGGGTATGCCCACAGGCGAATGATCAATCGCCCGGGTAAAGAAAATCCGCCCTCTGCTGGACGGTGGAACAGAGTCTCCCGCGCGGCCGGCGCGCTGCGCTGGGCGCTAGCGGTCGAGGTACGCCGTCGGCCGGTGCGACCCGAGCGGCGCCGTCGACTCGAGCACGTGCCCGACGTCGAGCACGCTCTGCTCGCCGCGCGCCGGGCCGATGATCTGCATCCCGACCGGGAGGCCCTCGGCGAGGCCGCAGGGCACCGACAGGGTGGGCAGGCCGAGCAGGCTGGCCGGGCCGACGAGGCGGATGAGGTTCTCCAGCGCGTCGACGTCCCCGCCGTTGAGCTTCGCCGTCTCCTCGCCGATCGTCGGCGTCCGGATCGGCAGCGTGGGGCCGGCGATGACATCCACGTCGGCGAAGGCGGCCTGCACCTCAGCGCGGAGGTGCCGTCGTATCTGCTGCGCCTCCAGGTAGTCCACCGCCAACGGCAGCTCGCCGCACTCGAGCAGCAGCCTGACGTCGTCGCTGTAGTCCTGTGGCCGGTCGCGCAGGTTGGCCCGGTGCACCGTGCTGGTCTCGCTGGTGTCGATGATGGTGAGGGCGTACTCCGCGTCCTTGAGGCCCGGGATGCTGATCTCCCGGATGTCCGCGCCCAGGCCGCGCAGCGACTCGATGCCGGCGCGGACGGCGCGGGCGATCTCGTCGTCGACGTCGTGGAAGTAGAAGTCCTCGACGACACCGATGGTGACGCCCTCGAGGCTGGTGCGCAGCGAGCCGGCGGTCTCGGTGCCGGGCTGGTTCAGGGACCCGGGGTCGCGCGGGTCGTAGCCGCTGGTCGCGTCGAGCATGATGGCGGCGTCCCTGACGCTGCGGGTCATCGGACCGACGTGGTCGAGCGTCCAGGCCTCCGGGAAGACGCCGTACCGGCTGATCCGGCCGTACGTCGGCTTCAGGCCGACGATGCCGCAGAACGCCGCTGGGATGCGGATCGAGCCGGAGGTGTCCGACCCGAGGGCTGCGGTCGCCATGTTGCTCGCGAGGGCGGCGGCCGAGCCGCCGCTCGAGCCGCCCGGGCTCTTGTCGAGGTCCCACGGGTTGCGGCAGGTGCCGTAGTAGCGGTTGTCCGTCGTGCCGCCCAGCGCGTACTCGTGCATGTTGAGCTTGCCGAGGAAGACCGCGCCCGCGTCGGCGAGCCGGTCGACCACGGTGGCGTTGGTGCTGGAGACGAAGTCGCCGTGGATCTTCGAACCCATCGTGGTGACCCGGTCGGCGAAGTAGATGTTGTCCTTGATCGCCAGCGGTACGCCGTGCAGCGGGCCGCGGTAGCGGCCGCCGGAGATCTCCGACTCGGCCGCCCGGGCTGCCGCCAGCGCGTCGTCCCGGTAGACGTCGATGTAGGCCTTGAGCGCGTCGTCGTACCTCCCGACGTTCTCCAGCACGGCCTCGGTCACCTCGACCGGCGACACCTGGCCGGACTCGATCATCGGGGCCAGCTCGTGCACCGGCAGGGCCGCGAGGTCCTCGCTCATGCCTGCTCCTCCGCTGCGCTCCAGGTCACGGCGATCTCGTGGTCGGCCAGCAGCGACTCGTCGACCTGGGCCCTCAGCCCCCGGAGCTTGGTCCAGTAGTCCTCGAGTGCGGTCTCGTGCTCCGCCGGGACGGTGAGGTCCCGGTTGCGCAGCAGCTGCATCACGGTCGGTTTCGTCATCGGTTTCCCTTGTCAGTCGACGAGCTGCGGCTCGCGCAGGGCGGCCATCGCCTCGCGGCGCGACCGCAGGTAGAAGAAGTAGTAGGCGAGGCCCAACGCGTAGATGATCGCAACCGCGATCAGGTCCTTGGAAGCCTGCTGGCTCAGCGCCAGCAGGGCGCCCACGATGGCGAGCAGCGGAGGCAGCGGGTAGAGCGGCAGGCGGAAGGTCCGCACCGAGGACTTGTCCCGGGTGCGGCTCACGATCGTGGTCACCCCGACGAAGACGTAGATCGAGATGGTCAGCACGGACACAAAGGTCACCACGGCGACGATGTCGGAGGCGAAGCAGAGGATCGTGGCGCAGGTGCCGACGAAGAGGGTGGCGACCCACGGGGCGTCGGTCGAGGGCAGCAGCTGCTGCAGCGCCTTGCTGACCGGCGACGGCCAGATGCCGTCCCGACCGCTCGCCCACAGCACCCGGGCGAACTGGAGCGTGATCGCCAGGCAGGCGTTGAAGAACGCGATGACCGCACCCACGACGAGGATCGTGGTGGCGGTGTGGCCCCAGTGCTGCTCGACGACGTAGGTGAGCGGGGTGCTGGAGGAGAGGAAGTCCTTGAGGTCGGGGGCACCGAAGGCCGCACCGAGGAAGGCCGCCAGCTCGAGCCCAACGCCGACGAGGCAGGACAGCAGGACGGCCTTGCCGACGTTGCGCGTCGAGCCCTTGGTCTCCTCGGCGAACGAGATGGCCGCGTCGTACCCGTTGACGGACTGCAGCGCGATGGCCACCGCGGCGACGACGGCTCCGGTGCCGAAGGACTGCAGCGTCCCGTCGACGACCCCGACCGGGTCGAAGAAGGTCGAGATGCTCTGCGTCGGGTTGGAGAAACCGGCCACCGCGATCACCACGATGACGACCATCTCCAGGGCCAGGAAGAGCGCGGTCATCAGCGCGTTCACGTGGATCTTCAGCATCGCCAGGCCGGTGACGATGACCATGGCGATGGCGGCGGAGAGGTTGACCGGGAAGGCGTCGTTGAGGGAGTTGAGGTAGATGCCGACGCCGAGCGCGATGCTGGCGGGCAGGAAGATCGCCTGCACGACGTAGCTCAGGAGGGTGAGGAACGCGGCCCAGGTGCCGAGGACGCGCGCCACGATCGAGTAGATGCCGCCGGCGATCGGGTAGAGCGAGCCCAGCTCGGCCATGCACAGCGCCACCATCACCGCCAGTGCCGCACCGGCCACGTAGGCGAGCACCGACCCGGTGCCGGCGACCGCGACGACGGCGAGGCCGACGATCAGCAGGGAGCCGGCGGGCGTGATGTCCGAGAGCGTCAGGATCACCGACTCGAGCGTGGACAGGCCTCGCTTGAGCCGTGGCTTGTAGCCGAGCTGGCGCAGCCGGGTGTCGCCGTCGATCTCGACGCGACCGGAGTCGGTGGTGGGAGAGCCGCTGGGTGCGTGGGCCATCAGTGATCCTTCAGGGGTCGGGCGGATGGACGCCGGGGTCCACCGGGTGCGGCGAGCCTAGGGGAGGCCCCGACCGCAGAACCTGTGCCGTTCGCACAGGCTTTCGCCCTCAAGGTGGTGCATCTGCACGATGCCGGGAGCGGGCGGCGCAAGGAAGCATGGCGGCCGACCGACGCCCGCCGAAAGGATCCGCCATGCCGCAGACCGCGCCACCCGTCGAGGGACGGGGGCGGGACGGTGCGACCTCCCGGGACGAGCTCGGCAAGACGGTCGCCGCCGCCGAGCGCGACGCCCGCGAGGCAGCGGACTGGGCGCAGATCGAGATCGTCGAGCCCCAGCACGAGTCCGCCGCGCGCCAGATCGAGGAGGTCGGCGACCGGGTCTGGGGCCCGGGCGGCACGTTCGCCCGCAACGAGCTGCGGGCGATCATGCACGCCGGCGACCCGGTGCACCTGGCCCTGGACCGCACCCTGCCCGGACTTCCCGCCGTGGGGTTCGCGGTCGGGTTCCTCGGCTGGGCGCCCGTGCTGCACGTGCACTCGCACCAGGTGGGGGTCGTGGACGGCTACCGGCGCCGCGGGGTCGGCTACGCCCTCAAGCTGGCCCAGCGCCACACCTGCCTGGCCCAGGGCATCACCGACATGCGCTGGACCTTCGACCCGCTCGTACGCCGCAACGCGGCCTTCAACCTGGAGGCGCTCGGAGCCCGGGCCGCCGCGTTCTACGTCGACTTCTACGGCGTGATGGACGACGCGATCAACGACGGCGACGCCTCCGACCGGCTGGAGGCGATCTGGGCGTTGGCGAAGCCGCTGCCTCCCGCGCCTGCGCCGGCACCCGCGACCGATGACGAGCTGCTGGCCCTGCTCGTCGAGCGTGACGGCTGGCCGCAGCTGACCGGCACCGAGCCGTCGGCGGGCGCCGTACTCGCCGTCCCGGCCGACTACGAGACCCTGCGGCGCCGCGACCCCGCGCGCAGCAAGGCCTGGCGCGCTGCCTGCCGCGAGGTGCTGCGGGCGGCGTACGACGACGGGCTGCGCGTCGGCCGGGTCACCGACGCGCGCTACCAGCTCGTCGACGGGGAGGACGCCTGATGCCCGCGCCGGATCCGCTCGTGGACCTGACCGCCCGACTGGCCGCCCAGCAGCACGACATGGTGGCGATGCTGGACGCGCTGGTCTCCAGCGAGTCTCCCTCCGACGACCCTGCTCTGCTGGACCGCACCGCCGACCTGGTCGCCGACCTAGGGGAGCGCCTGCTGGGTCGGCCGGCTGAGCGGGTGGCGAGCGACCCGCCGGCTCTGCGCTGGGACCTGCCCGGGGTGCGCAGCGACGCCGCACCGGTCGTCCTGCTGAACCACCTGGACACGGTCTGGCCGGCCGGCACCCTGGCCCGCTGGCCGTTCTCGGTGACCGACGACCGCGCGACGGGCCCGGGTGCGTTCGACATGAAGGCCGGCATCGTCCAGGCCCTCTTCGCGCTGGCCGCGCTCGCGGCGGCCGACCTGCCGCGGCCGCCGGTCGTCGTACTCGTGACGGCGGACGAGGAGATCGGCTCGCCCGCCGGACGCGCCCTCGTGGAGGCCGCAGCGGAGGGAGCCGGCGCGGTGCTGGTGCTGGAGGCCTCGGCCGACGGGGCCCTGAAGGTGGAGCGCAAGGGCGTCGGCAACTACTGGCTGCACCTCACCGGCCGGGCCGCGCACGCCGGGCTCGAGCCGGAGAAGGGCGTCAACGCGCTGGTCGCCGCCGCCGAGCTGGTGCTCGCGCTCGACGGCATCGCCGACGCCGCGGTGGGCACGACCGTCACGCCGACCCTGAGCACCGCCGGGTCCGCCCAGAACACCGTGCCGGCCAGCGCGTCGATCGCCGTCGACGTACGCGCCGCCACGGTTGCCGAGCAGGAGCGGGTCGACGACGCACTGCGCGCCCTGCTTCCGTCGAACGGCGCCACGGTGGAGGTCGCGGGCGGGATCAACCGGCCGCCGCTCGAGGAGCGGGCCGCGGCCGACCTCTTCGCGCTGGCCCAGCAGGCGGCCAGCCGCTGCGGCCTGCCAGCGCTGACCTCCGCGCGCGTGGGCGGCGGGTCCGACGGCAACTTCACCGCCGCGCTCGGCGTACCCACGCTGGACGGGCTCGGCGCCGTCGGTGCCGGCGCGCACGCCGAGGGCGAGTATGTCGTCACGACCGCCATGCCACAGCGCGCTGCTCTGCTCGCTGCCCTGATCGTCGAACTCTCGAGGAGAACCTGATGAAGCTCGGGTCCGTGGAGCTGCTGCGCCTGAAGATGCCGCTGGTCTCGCCGTTCCGCACGTCGTTCGGCGTGCAGACCGGGCGCGACGTCCTCGTGGTGGTCGCGCACACGACCGACGGGGTGACCGGCTACGGCGAGTGCGTCGCGCTGGCGGACCCGGTCTACAACGAGGAGTACGTCGACGGGGCGGCGCAGGTCCTGGCGCGCTACCTCGTGCCGGCCGTCCTCGCCGAGCCCGACCTCACCGCCGCGAAGGTCGCCGACCTCACCGAGGGCATCGTCGGGCACCGGATGGCCAAGGCCGCGCTGGAGCTGGCGGTGCTCGACGCGCAGCTGCGCACGGTGGGCATGAGCCTGACCGACTACTTCGGGGGAGTGCGGGAGCGGGTCGACGTCGGCGTCTCGGTGGGCATCACCGAGACCGTCGAGCAGCTCGTCGACGTCGTCGGCGAGTACCGGGCGCAGGGCTACCGCCGGGTCAAGCTGAAGATCCAGCCCGGCTTCGACATCGCGCCGGTGGCCGCGGTCAGGGAGGCGTTCGGGAGCGACCTCGCGCTCCAGGTGGACGGCAACACCGCCTACCGCGCCAAGGACCTGGCCCTCCTGACCGAGCTGGACGCCTTCGGCCTCCTGCTGATCGAGCAGCCCTTCGAGCACGACGCCCACGGGCTGCACGCCGAGCTGGCGGCCCGGTGCATCACGCCGATCTGCCTGGACGAGTCGCTGACGACGGCCGCGAACACCGCGGCCGCCATCCGCGCCGGCGCCTGCAGCATCGTGAACATCAAGGCCGGCCGGATGGGCGGCTACCTCGAGGCGCGGCGTACTCACGACGTCGCCACCGCCCTGGACACCCCGGTGTGGTGCGGCGGCATGCTGGAGACGGGTCTCGGCCGGGCCGCGAACCTGGCCCTGGCCTCGCTCCCGGGCTTCACGCTCCCCGGCGACATCTCCGCCTCCGAGCGCTACTACGCCGAGGACATCACCGAGCCGTTCCTGCTGGTCGACGGCCAGGTCGCCGTGCCGCAGGGGCCGGGGCTCGGGGTCACCGTGCGCGAGGACGTGCTGCGCGAGGTCCTCACCTCGCGCGAGACCGTGTCGGCGTAGGGGTCAGAGCCGGCGCAGGTGCAGGGCGGCGATCAGCCGCTCCTCCGGGTCGTCGAGCCGCATGCCCGACAGCGCCTCGATGCGTTGCAGCCGGTAGCGCAGCGTGTTGCGGTGCACGTTCAGCGCCCTCGCGACCGCGCCGGTGTCGCCGAACCCGTCGAGCCACGCCCGCAGGGTCACGCCGTAGTCGGTGCCGTGCTCCGCGTCGTACTCCACGATCCGGGCCACCGGCCCCTCCCACAGCGCCGACATCGGCGTCAGGGCCGCGAGGGCGCCGTAGAGCGACACCGACGCGCGTACGTCGGCGTGCGACGCGACCGGCCCGCGAGCCGGCTCGCGCGCCAGGCACTGCAGGATCTCGTCGACCGACGCCGTGCTGGCCGCGGCGTCATGCAGGGTCGGCACGACCGGCCCGCAGGCCACGCGCACACGGAAGCCCGCCTGCTCGGCGTCGCCCGCGAGCCCGACGGCCAGCCGGCGGATGCCGGTCTCGACCTGCGCCGGGTCGCCGGTGACCTCCGGGAGAAGCGCCAGCATGCGCACGCCGGCCAGGGCGCTGGACACGTGCCACCGGAAGGCCATCGCGCGGGCGTTGATGAGCTCGTCGAGCCGGCGGTAGGCGTGGTGGTCGGCCGGTAGCGTGCCGCGGGAGTCCAGCGCGATGCCCATGACCGCGGCCGGGAGGTCGGCGTCGAAGCCCAGGGCGGCGGCTGCGGTGCCGACGTCGACGCGATCCTCGAGGAGCTGGCGGAGCATGTCCTCGCGGTGCTGCTGCAGCGTGAAGCCCACGCTCTGCGCGCGGAGCAGGTGCCCCGACGCCGCCCGCGAGGCGTCGAGCATCACCTTCTCCGCCTCGCGCCCGAGGGGCACCTTCCCCTCGAGCGCCCACAGGGTGCCGAGCATCTCGGTGTCGGCGCGCACTGAGATGGCTAGCCGGCGGCTCAGCCCCAGCTCGGCGTCGGCCTCGAGCTCGACGACGGTGTCGGAGCGCCGCAACGCGTTGAAGACGCCCCGCTCGCGGAGGTAGTGGAGATAGATCTCGGGCACCCGCCGCCCGAGGATCGCCTCGCGCCGCGGAGCGTCGAGCACGTCGTCGTGCAGCGTCGAGTAGGCCAGCACGTGGCTGGTCGCATCCTCGACCGTGACGGCGCCCCCGACCGCCTTGGCGAGCACGTTGGCGAACCCGAACAGGTCCCCGACCGCCTGCAGGCTCCCCGACGACGAGTGCGCGGCGGTGATCGCGTGCCGCATCAGGACGCTGATCTGCTCCCACCGCATCGCCGTGGGCAGCACCATCAGCGTGACGCCCGCCCCGTCGGCGGCGCTCCGCAGCTTGGCCAGCCCTTCATCGGGCGCCTTGACCACCACCGCGGCCGCCTGCGCTATGCCCGCCGCCTCGACGAGCGCGACGGCCTGCTGCGACGGCGCCCGCACACCCACCGCCAGCACGAGGTCGCCCTGCCGGATGACCGGGGGATTGACGGGGTCGTGCACGATCACCTCGCGGGCGAGCGCCGTCTCGAGCCCGGGCGTCGAGATGACGCGTACGACGGCCGACCCCAGCGTCTCCACGAGCCGGCTGAGTGGCACGCCGTCCGCGTCGACACTCACCATCTGCTGGGCTCCACTCGGCTCGTACGGGTCTCGATGTGCGTGTGCAGCCTCCCATGGGCGGGCGGGGTTGTGGGCGCTGTGATTGCGCCTCGAGCGAAGGCGGCAAACCCTCATGCCTATTGCGGCGCGACTAAAGCTCGGGAGAACACCGATGGATGTGAAATTGCTCGGGGCGATACTGGGATTGAACCTTTGAGAACAGGCCTACCACGAGACCTCGTCGGACGTCCACTTTCGAGGTAAACTCGCAGGTTAGACGGCGTATGAGTCAGTGACAGGTCAGGACAGCTTCGGACACGAAATGACCTCGCTATTCCTCGTATGTTCCTCAAAAGGCGATACTGGGGTGGCAAAAGATGTCTCGCAAGCAGCCTAGACCGAGGCGCAGTTTCGGGCGCATCGAGCGGCTCTCGTCGGGTCGCTACCGGGCGGCGTACACCGGTCCTGATGGCAATCTCTACCGCGCGCCCGTCACGTTCAGCGCCCGGGACGACGCGACCGCCTGGCTGTCTGCGCGACGGGCCGAGATCGAGATGCAGGTATGGGCCCCCGCCGCGACCACGCAAGCAAGCTTCCGGCGCACGACTCCAACGTTCAGCGCTTATGCCGATCACTGGCTGGAGACCCGGAGGACCAAGGGCCGTGAGCTGCGACCCACCACGCGCGGGCAGTACCGCATGTTGCTCGACAAGTTCATCTACCCGACGTTCGGCGACGAGCGCATCGACAAGATCTCGAACGAGGACGTCAACGACTGGTACGACGCGTTGGCGCCCGGTCGCGAGACGATTCGGGCGCAGTCCTACAGCCTCCTGCGCACGATCTTCAACAGCGCTGCCACGGAGCGTCCTCAGCCATTCATTCCCTACAACCCGGCACACATCCGGGGCGCCGGCAACACGAAGCGTGTCCATCAGGTCGAGCCGGCGACCCTGGAGGAATTGCGGGTGATCGTCGAGGAGCTCCCAGAGCGCTACAAGCTGATGGGGCTCCTTGCTGCTTGGTGCGCCATGCGCTTCGGGGAGCTCGCCGAGCTCCGTCGCGGTGACATCGACCTGCGGACCAACCGCGTCAAGATCCGGCGCGGCGTGGTCCGCGTCGATGGGAAGTTCATCGTCGGTCAGCCCAAGTCGGACGCCGGGATTCGCGACGTGGCCATCCCGCCTCACTTGGTGCCGCTGGTGAAGGACCACCTGGCGAATCACACCGCTCCCGGCAAAGACTCGCTGTTATTTCCCGCGTCTGCCGATGAGAACACCCACATGGCGCCGTCGACGCTGTACCGCGTCTACTATCCAGCCCGCGAGGCTGCCGGCCGCAAGGACCTACGTTGGCACGACCTGCGCCACACCGGCGCCGTCCTCGCCGCCCAGACAGGCGCCACACTTGCGGAGCTGATGGGTCGACTCGGCCACACGACGCCGAGTGCTGCGATGCGCTACCAGCACGCTGCTGCCGATCGCGACGCCGAGATCGCCCGACGGTTGTCCGAGCTGGCGGGGGAGTAAGAGGTTCCGGGCAGACTCTGAACGCTTGTACGAGCACCGGGTCACGGGCAAGGGATCCTCGGCGTCTGTTTGCCCTTGACTTTCAATGTCAGAAAATGTGACATTGGGGTCATGACATCGAACGTGAGTGCTGGCGCAGAGAGCGGCGGCGGGAGCTTCTTCCCTTCGTCCATCTCAGCCGTACACACGATCCCGCCGCCAGCCACCTCCGCGCACCCCGTCTTGACGTTGGCGCAGCGTGTTGCCGCCGTGCCAGGACTCGGGCGGTCCGAGCTGCGGGCCGCTGACGCGGCGGCTATGTCAGCCACCCTGCTGGAGCTCTGGGCCGCGATGGCCAACAGGCCAGCCCAGGAGCTTGCGGCGGGTGAGATTCACTCAGACGGAACCACGCGCATCAGCAGTCAGGTCGCGGTCTGGTTGATCGGTCGGGTTTCCGAAGCATACGGACGTCGGAAGCTTGTCAACCTGGCGCGCGTGAAAGACCTGGAGTCGCTTCGCAGCCTGGGCGGCCTCACTGGGCTCCTGGGATCAGTCATCAGCGCAGATTCGGAAGGCACCCTCGTATGAGCAGCTACATCGAGCCTGCAGCCAACCTCAGTGAGGCATGGCTGCGCACCGTGGAACACGTGGCCAATGAAGGCGGGCACGCAGTCAACGTGATCACGACGATCAATGACCCACTGGCGCCCGAGACCGAAGGGATTCGCGCAGCGCTCGACGCGGTCCTGGCGGTTCCGCGAAAGAAAGTTCGCGTTCAGCCCGTCGAGACCGTCGCCGGCACGATCTTCCCCCGCGACATCTACGCTGACACCGGAATTATGTTCGTTCCTGGCATGGACGAGGAGTCGCTGGCCAAGCTGGATGCAAGCGCCGCGGACCTCTACGAGTGCTACGGGGAGATGCTGCCAATCCTGACGACCGATTCGGCGAACCGGCGCGGGACCTACTTCGGGCGCATGGTGAGTTGGCCGGGCAAGACCGGGGGCGGCGCCAATCAACTGGCTGATCGAATCAGGCACTTCCGTAGTGCGCGGACACGGAATGTCAGCCAGAGAAATTTGGAGGACATTGCGATAGCGGGTGAAGCTGAGACCGGAGACCCTCTCGACGGACTCCAAATTTATGCAGCGAGCGATCTGCGTGAGTACGGATTCCCTTGCCTGGTCCATGTGGACCTCACCCTGTATCAGAACCACATCAGCATGGCCGCCACCTACCGGCATCAGTATCTGGTGACCAAGGCATACGGCAACCTGCTTGGCCTCAGCCGCCTTCTCAGTTTTCTAGCCCAACAGACCGGCTACGAGGTCGGAGAGCTGATGGTTAACGCCACCTTCGCGGACGCAGAGCACAGCAACTACACCAAGGCCGGCGTGGCTGAACTGATCACGGCCGCCAGAGGGGCGGCGTAGCGATGTGTGCCACCGCGGCGGGCATCGACATGGTGAGCATCAACCAGATGGACGCCATGCTCGAGGCGTCAGGGCAGCCCTACCGTGACATGTGCTGGAGCCGCGCAGAGCAGGCCTACTGCGGTGCGTCAGTCGCTCGATATGCCGCTCGGTGGGCAGCCAAGGAGGCAGTGATGAAGGCGCTGGGCCACGGCATCGGCGAGGTGGATCCACTCGATATCGAAGTCGTCTCCTTAGAAGGCCGGCGGCCTGAGCTGAGGTTGTCAGGCACTGCGAGCGCGTTCGCGGAGCAGGCGGGTGTCTCATTGACATTGTCGATGAGCCACGAGGCCGACCTCGCCACCGCGTTGGTTGTCGCGACAAGGTGCTGTGCGACCTACGCCCCGCCTGATCGGTGCGCCACGGCAACAACTTCGACGAGCCAAGCGAAATGAGATGGACATGGACCTGACCGAACAGCAGGCGGTGGGGCAGCGACTTAGGAGTGCGCGGGAAACCCTCGGTCTGACACAAGAAGATGTAGCGGGCGCTCTCGGCATCCAGCGCACCAGCGTCATTGCACTGGAGGCAGGGAAACGAAACGTCAGCGCCGTGGAACTTCGCCGTCTCGCGCGGCTGTATCGACGCAGTGTGGCGTGGGTGCTTGGCGAGGAGCCCGACGCGGAGCTCATCGGCGACAACGGTGCCCTCTACCGGGCGACCGCAGAACTTTCACCGGAGGACAAGGAGCAAGTGCTTCGGTTCGCCGAGTTCCTGGCCGCCGCGAAGACTCAAGGAACCTCAAAGCCTCGAATCCGCGCGGCCCGAAACCTACCTGCGACTGACGGAGGCTGACGATGGTCTCTATCCAAGCGCGCCGTCACGCGCTCCAAGAAGCAGATGCGTTACTGCGCGAGTACGACGTCCCCCAGGACGCGCCCATCGATGTGCTCGCCCTCATCGAGCAACTCGGCCTCGAACTCGTCTTCAACAACCTGAAGACGATTCTCGGCGCTCTGGTTCCCCACGGCGATGGCGGCATCATGCTAAGCACGCAGCGCGGTGCCGCCGTCCAGCGCTACACCGCCGCCCACGAGATTGGACACTGGATCCTGGATCACGAAGCAGCGTTCGACACCGAAGCGGATCTCTATTACCCCACGCACGATCGCGAGCAGCTCGCCCAGGTCTTTGCCGGCCAGCTGCTGATGCCCCCGCCCCTGGTCTATGCCACAGCCGGCCGATACGGCGTCACGGCCTCGGCCACCGCCACCGGCCCACTGGTCTATTTAATGGCCCGCGACATGGGTGCCAGCTACGAGGCCGTCGTGCGCCAACTGGACAACCTCGACATGATCAACCGCAACAAGCGCGACGAGCTGCTCTCAATCCAGCCAGCCGCAATCAAGAGCCAGCTCGCCCTGGGACACAGACCCGCCGGCAACGTCGACGTCTGGCCAGTTGACGTGCGCTCCTCCGGGGGCGCAATCACCGTCACCGAAGGCGACGAGGTCGTCATCATGCTTCCCGAGAACCGCACCACCGGCTACCAGTGGCTCACCGAGGATGATCTTCAGGCACGAGCCGCTCGACGCATCCAACCCGAGCCGCCGATCGATCCGACCGCCCAGATCGGGGACCGGGAAACCGACTGGGTACCTGCAACCGGCCACAGCGCCAAGTCTCGCCGGGATGTCGACCGGGCACTGCTCGCCCTCCCCGGCAACACCGGCGCGACCCGCATCCTGGGAATCCGCGAGCCCAGACGCGAAGCCGCTGACAACATCACCATGGGGCAGGAGGAAGTCGAAGCCCTTCTGCATGTTCCCGAGCTGCGCACTGTGGAGGACACCTACCGCGCTTCGTGGACCTCGGTGCGACCGTCGGAACGCCGGGCGCTGCGCAGATCCATCGCGCGCGGCGAGTCGCTCTCGGTGGCGATGGACACCCCTGTTGAGCGGGCACGCGGTGTCGTGCAGCCCGCAGCACCGTCAGCAGTCGATCTGCTGGTCGGCGGAACAGGAACCCGCGTCATCGCACTGCGCTCGGCCGGAGAAGGACTCGACACCTACCGCCTCGTGTACAGCTCCGCATACGACCCCGCCGCAACGGCGGCGGAGACCTACCAAATCGACGTCACCATCGCACCGTCGCCTTCCGCTGCCCAACGCAAACACCACCTCAGCGTCGCGAATCAGGCGGGCTCCGACGGTGACGAACCAGGCGACGCCGAGCACATCGACCACGACGGCCCGAGGGAGTAGTCGGTGAGTAACTCCACTTCGCCTACGCCCGCCGGCGTACCTCGCCCGGACGTCGATCTCCGCGCCCGCATCTCCAGCCCACTGATGAGCCAAGGGCCGAGACCGCTTTGTGTGCCGCTTTCGCTCAGCCTGGCACACGATGCACTTGTCGGCTCAGACCCGACCGTGGACACGGCGAAGGCGCCGGAGGCGATCTGGTGGCACTGCGCCCAGCGCGGCCAAACCCACCCCGATGGCATGGACCTCCACGACGCCTGCCAGGCACTCGCTGAGTCGGGCCAGCCGCCGCTGGGCCAGTGGCCGTGGAACCCGAATCTGGGGTATGGGACCGAAGACCCGCCCACCGCGGCCGGGGCGCCTCCCTGGCAGCGGGCGCGAGGACTCATTTTCGAACCGGCCCACGACGGAGTCGAAGATCGGATAGAGGACACCCTCGCCGCGGGATACCCACTCGTCTTGGTAGTCGAGATCACCCAGGAGCTCCAGAACCCGGCTCCTGACGGCTCTATCGACGTGCCCGACATCCGGAGCCCCCCCGGCGACTATCACGCCGTTCTGGTCATCGGCGCCACCACCGACCCCATCAAGGGGAGACGTTTGCTGATCCGCAACAGCTGGTCCGAAGCCTGGGGCGCGGCAGGCTACGGCTGGCTCCCCTTGGGCTATCTCGTCGCCAACGCCGTCCAGGCCGCCGTAGTCATTAACCGCTGACTCCGACACAAGAGACAGGAACATTTATGGACATCGGTGAATACCAGCGCCGGTCTGCTGCCAGCGACGTATTGCCCAACGATGACCTCACCCTGACCCTGCTCGGGCTCGCCGGCGAGGTCGGCCACCTCTCAGCCGAGTACAAGAAGCAGCAACGAGACGCCGTTGGCTACCGCGCCTTCCGTGACGAAGTCCGCGAAGAACTCGGCGACCTTTTCTGGTACGCCGCAGCCCTCGCACGACGTTGCAACCTCGACTTAAGTGAGGTCCTCTCGGACAATCTTCACAAGACTGAGCTGCGATTCAACCGCCCCGCCCACGCGCCGCCGCATCGCCTCTTCGACGAACAGCGCCCTATCGACGAGCAGTTCGCCCGCCAACTCGACATCACCTTCACCGAGACGGCCGATACCGACCGCGGTCCGCGCCCGGTCCCCGTGGTGCGCATATACAGGGGCACCGACTCGGTCGGCGACCCACTAGATGACAACCGTGACGACAACGACGACTACCGCTACCACGATGCACTCCACTTGGGACATATGGCCGTCCTCGGCTGGTCCCCAACCCTTCGTGGCCTGCTCGGTGTGAAGCGCAAGGGCGACCGCGACACCGACCGCATCCAGGACGGAGGCCGTTCAGCCGCCCTGGAGGAGGGCCTAACCGCCTACGTCTTCTCCGTCGCCACCGACCACAGTCTGTTCGCCACCAGCGACCGCGTCCCCGCCGACCTCATCAAAGCCTGCCAACGCATGACCAGTCACCTGGAAGTGTCCGAACGAAGCGGGGCGGACTGGGAGTACGCAATCCTCGCCGGCTACCGAGCATTCCGCGCGCTGCGCGACCACCGCGGCGGCATCCTTCATGCCGACCTCGAAGCTCGCACCCTCACCTTCACGCCCCCAAGCAGCTAACCGTGAGGAGCCCACGGCCATGTCCCCAAACACGCCCTCGAGCCCGTCGACGAGCGCCCTGACCCTCACTGCCGGCAGCGTGATTGTGTTCGAGGGCCTCGACAAGGCCGGTAAGTCCACCCAACTGGAGCGGATGAGGCAGGCCATCGACCCCGCCGGCGCAACGTTCGCACACATGCCATCCGGCTTCAGCGGGTTCACCGCCGCGGTATACGCGGTACTGGAGAACAAGGACACGACACCGTCGCATTCGCTGGCACGACAGCTGGCCCACCTCGCCTGTCACGTTGAATCCATTCCTACCCTCGTTGAGAAGGCCAGGAGTGGGGCGCTGGTACTCGACCGCTGGTGGTGGTCAACGCTGTCCTACGGCTGGTATGGCAGAGATGAAAGCGCCTTCGGCATACAAGAGCTCACCTTTCGCGCCCTCATCGAGGAGATTTGGGCACCGCTTCGGGCGGACGCCATCTTTCTCTTTCTTCACGCCTACGAGTCCGACCCAAATAACGTCGACGGTGTCGCCCGGGGGTACCAGGCGATTGCCGACGAAAGCCTCACGACCGTGGTTCGCGTCCCTGCGATGGCGGAAGACGACACCCACGAGTTCCTGACGGCCGAACTCAAGCGGCTCGGCCTCGCCCACGGCTAACCAACCGCTGCAACGGATGCTTCTGTTTCTGACGGATCGAGTCCCCATTTCGGTGGAAAGAAAGGAACGGCCGGCCGCCCGAAAGGCGCGAACTGCTGCTTGATCCGCGTCCGGTTGCCGATCCCACGACGATCCGGATGCATCACACGGGCGTACTTGTCAGTCTCGCAAAACAGGTTTTGGCAATCGATGAGTTTCAACGGACGACCGAACAGATCTTTGAAATTGACCCCGTAGAAGTCCAGCTGATCCTCTTGAGTCTCGACCATCATGCGAATCAGACCAGCTGGATCCATGTCTCGCGCGTTTGGGAAGCACTTGGCTAGCCCGCTGAGCGCGCCCGGCCCCGCTACGACGAAGTCGTTCTCGTCGAAGTCGATCAGGGGGGAGTAGTTCAAGTCAATCGTCAACTGGAAGCCAAGGAACGGCCCCAGAGACGGGAAAGAGATCAGTCGGGAGAACACCGCCCGCAGAGAAGGAGCCGTTGCGAGGTCATTCTCCAAACTGCTGCTCATCATGTGCTCGATCAGCCGGAGATGATTGCGGTGCTTGCGTACTTCGCCGAACGGCGGGGGTGGCACGATGTAGGCAGCTGAGTACACCCGTTCGCAGCGAGCGAGCCGATCGTCGAGGATGCGCGAGTACCCCTCGACGTCGAAGTCGTCAGCCGAGATTTCCCCGCGTGCATTCTCCAGCGCAGCCCACGTCTCGGGTTTGTTGAAGAACCTGAACAACAGCATGCGGAACAACACATCGCGTGGCTCCTGTGGTCCGCTATAGATTACCCGAATCAGGTCCTGTGAAACCCGATCGGCCGCACGGTAGGCATTCGTGAACCGGTACTTAGAGACGACCGGATCCTCAGTCCACGGGGCGGGTTCACCGTCTAGTCGCGCGTGATAGACCCGCTGGCGTTCGGCCGCGAGGGTCCAGTAACTGTGCAGAACCTCGCTGCCCGCGACTCGCCGTCCACCAAGGATTCCTGTCCACACGATGTCATCTTCTCTCAGACCTACTCCTGCGAACGCTTCGACAGGCCGGACTCGTCGCGGCATCGCTGGGCAACCTAGAGGTGGACCAACACCTGCCGCCTCCGATCGAACTCCTCTGAGCAGGCTTCAGTCTCTTATCGACAGTTCAGGGGCGCTACGTTCGACCAGGATCGCGCCGGACGCACCGAGGAGCGCGCACTCGTTGGACACATCTGCGTGCGCTGAAAGATCAGTTTGCAGCAGCCTCGCCGCGCTCTTCACCACCGTGCCGACGGGATGCGGCGCAGTGCGGCCTCGAGTTCGTCAACGCGGATGCGAATGGCGCGGCGTCCGCACTGGTAGGCCGGGATGGTGCCGTCGCTGATCCGTCGCCGGATTGTGCGGGTGGATAACGACATCATGTCGGCCGCCTCTTCGAGGCTGACGTAGACGGGGAGTTGTTGCTTCCTAGCCATGGGTGCGCTCCGGTGCTTGGACCTTCGGCGTCTGGCTGACAGGAGCACCCGGGGCTGACCGGAGGAAGCGTCGTGCTTCTGCGACGCTGATGTAGAGCCGGCCGCATCCGTCGAGTCGGGTCCAGCGCGGCCCAACGCCGCGTCGGCGCCAGTCTCGAACGGTGCGTTGTGGGATACGGATGAGGGTGCAGAACTCTTCGAAGGTGAGGAGTCCGTGGTCCTGCCAATCGGTGGGGATCTCGATCGGTTCCATGCGATCGCTTCCTGTCGTGTCGGGTCGACGGTCTGGTCGGAGAAGCAGCAGCCCAGGCTGCGGATCGGACACCGTTGGGTTCTCTTGTTCGTCGGTGACGTCGCCAGTGGCCCGTTGAACACCTATGTCCTCTGACGGCATGGGAGCGGTCAGAGGTGGCTGACGAAGTGGTCGTTGGTCAGCGGCCGATGCCCTGCGACGGCGACCTCGTGATTGGGACTGGGTGGTCGCGCGTGCGCTGCTGGGCCCGGTGGAGCGCGGCGGCTTGTAGTGCAGGGGAGTGCCTGGGGCTTTGAGGTCCGTAGCGGTCGATGGCTTCCTCGGCGATCACCGCGGCCTGTTTGGGGCCGAGGTCGGCGCCGTCGCGACTGAATACGTCGATCCACTGCGTGCGGGCGGCCTCGACGGTTTCGGCGACCAAGTGGGCGGTGTTGCTGCTCCGGCCACGGGTCATGCCGACGTAGGCCGCGGCGGCGCCGGTGGTCTCGCCGACGAGCAGGTGACAGGTGGAGACGGTCTCTCCTTGGGCGCCGTGGACGGTGGTGGCATAGGCGAGTTCCACGTGCTTGCGCGCGTACGGCGCAGGCAGGACGCGGCTTCCTGGGCGGCCGCGCACGTGCAGAGTTCCGTCGTCATCGATCCCGGTGACGGTCCAGCAGTCGCGGTTGGCTACGCCGAGGTCCCGGTCGTTGCGGCGGGTGGCGATTCGATCGCCGATCCCGAGCTGCTCGCCGGCAGTGGTGGTGAGCAAGTTGACCTCTGTTGTTTGGGCCATGGTGAGCCGGTGATCCCGGTGTGCGGCGTTGATGCCTCGGACCTGGTCGCGGGTGTCGGCGACGATCAGTCCGTCGGTGGTGGTAAGCGCGGTGGTGAGCGCCGCGACGCGCTCGACCTCCGAGTGGTGGATGGCGATCTCCCCTCGTCGGAGGAGTACGTCGAACACTTCACCGCTGCGCTCACCGGTGCGCATGAGCAGGCTCAGGTCGGCGTACTCACGATCGGTGAAGCGGTGGACGGTTTCCAGCGTGAGACGGGCTTCGGGGTGTGCCCATCGGGCGGCGTGATCGAGTACGCCGCCGCGGCCGACCGGGGGCAGCTGGTGTCGGTCACCTACGAACGCGACGCGTGCTCCGGCATGGTCGGCGATGGTGAGCAGGGCGCGAGCGACGTCTTGGTCGAGCATGCCGGCCTCGTCCACGAGCAGGACGTCGCCGGGCAAGAGCCTGGCCCGAGCGCCCGGCTGTGTCTGGACGCGGGACCAGTCGCCGTCGTCGTTCCATCGGAAGCCGTGCTGGTGGATCAGCCAGGCTGCCGAGTAGGCATCGGTGCCGATCTGTTGTCCGGCGACCCGGGCCGCCTTCAAGGTAGGGGTGACGACGACCAGCCTCCGGCTCTGCATTTCCAACACGTCACGTGCCGTTGCGAGTGTGGTCGTCTTTCCCGCGCCGGCGGCGCCTTCGATGACCAACAGGCGGTGGGTTCCGGCTAACGCCGCGACCACCTCGCGTTGGGCTGGGTCGAGGTCGCGTCCGGCGACCACGTGGCCAAGTTGGTCGGAAGCGCCGCGGTGGTCTGACCGCGCGACGAGGCGGGTGGTGAGGTCGGCTTCCACGTCCAGCACGCGCCTGGAGGTGAGCGCTCGGACGTGTTCGGGAACGTCGTTGCGGTCGAGCAAGTGCTGGCACTCGGCGACGGTCCGAGCCGTCAGGTCTTCGGCGAGCTGGCACCGCACCACGGTCGGGTCGACGATGTCGAGGGAGACGACGATCCGTTCGACCTCGCCGCGGATGTCGGCGGCGTTCCAACTCGACCTCCGTGCACCCAAGCGGGACAGCGCCAAGGCAGCTACCGCGTCTCGGTTCACTCTGCCGGTGGCGGTCCCGAGTTGCTCGAGACTTGGCGGCCGGGCCGGGGGAGTGAAGCCCAGCTCCTGAAGCTCCTCGACCCACCGTCGCCGAAGCTCGGTGCCGTCTTCAGGCACGACCTTGTCGGGACGGGCTGCAGACCAGGCCCGGCGGTCCCACGCACGCCGTAGTGCTGGCCCAGGCTCCTGCCCGGGGTGCTCGGTGCGCCACTCGGCGTCGTACCGGTCGATGTTGCGGGTGATCTGGGCCGCGCGTGCGCTGAAGCTGGCGGCGTAGGGCGCGAGCTGGGTGACCTCGCCGGTGTCGGGGTCGAGGGTGTACCCGTGTGCCGCGAGCGCCTCTCGGAATTCGGGGTCGCAAGCCACGGCAGCGTGCCCGATCCCATTGATGGCCCCGATGCTGTCGACGACGCCCGCCGAGTGCAGGCCTCGCCACGAGCCGGCGGCTAAGACCCTGGCGTTGATCTGCAGATGGAGGTGCCGGTGCGGGTCCCCGGCGCGGGAGGTGTAGTGCCGCACGACCGCTGCCTCGAGCTGCTCGACGGGCACCTGCACCTGCCGCCCGCGCGGCCCGATCCGGGTGGTGCCGTGCTGGGCGAGCCAATCGATAGTCTCGACCGCCGCTCGGTCCTGCGCGGCGTCGTACGCCACGGCTATCTCCGGGTGCAAGGTCGCGGCGAGCGACCAAGTCTTCGGACCGTTCACCACGACCTCGACGAACCGCACCCCGCGGTCGTCGGTTCGGAGCCGCCCCTTCGCAGCGCCGGTTTCGATGTGGTAGCCGGCGACCCAACGTTCGTAGGCGTCTCCGTCCAGCGTCCCCCCGTCCTGAACTGCGGAGACGCCGCGTCCCCCTTCCACTGTGGGAGTGGTGGCGACGTACCTGGTCGCAACGCCGGTGCCTTCGGCGAGGTAGTAGTCGTCGACGCGGGAGCCGTCGGCCTCAACGTATGAGCGCGCCGCGGAGGCGGAGCCGCGGTAGAACTTGACCCCTCCGTGCACGCCTCGTCACCGCCCGTCAGCCGTCGTCAACTAGCCTTGAAATGACGCTCGGCCCGCCCAGGTGGGCGAGCCGATCTACAGACCTTCGTAGCATGCGTGCCGCTCAGTTTGGAAGGCTTCTAAGGCGCGGGGGACGCGCGATATCCGGAGCCGTCACTCGTCGTCAGCCTGAACCGGCAAGCGCACGAGGAGTGGGGCACTAATGGAGGTTGAACAGCGCCGGGGTATTCAATAGCCGGGCTGTCGAATCGCGCGGAGGACCCCGTGGATGTCTCGCATTGCACCGCGCCGTCCGTCACGACCTTGTCTGCGCAGAGCCCGGCTAAGTGCGACGCCGGTGCTTCTCAATCCGCCGGAGTGTTGCCTGGCCCGCTCCATCCGAGCAGGCGCCTGGTGTTGCTGGTCAGAGGCTTCCCCGAGGCGTCGCGTTCAAGGTCGGGTTCGCGCAGCGCTTGCCACCCCGGGTCGAAACCGAACTTTGTGGCGTTGGCCGCGGGATTCTGAATCCGGTGGATGACCGCGGCGTCATCGTCCTCGGCGTGCTCCACGACGTACAGCCAGTAGTCGTCTCCAGATACTCTGTTGTCTTCAAGCTGGGTCGCGGACATCCACACGCCGAATCCAGTCCATGCGCCGCCGATCGACTTGACTTCGATGCGCCGAACCACCTCGCCCTCGTCATCCCTTGAGAGCACGTCGAAGCCTGGGTTGTTGTGAGCCTGCTCTTCCGGAACGCGACCACAGGACAGTTCGTAGATAAGGACCCGGGCGACCCCAGCCTCATCGACGGCGGACCGTTCGGGTGCCTCGTCGCCGGCTTGGTTGAGCTCACGTTCGTCCTCGTCGAATGAGACGAACGACGCCATGTGCGCTCGCCGTTGCCCGGTGCCGGATCGTGTTCGCGCTTTGGACTTGGTGCCGTCCGGTTTCCCTGATGCGGTGTCGTGCTCTAGCGTTCGGTCACTTTCGTCCGCCGGGTCCGGGATCTCGTCGAACTCAGCATCACTTTCGCGGGTTTGCGTGTCAGCCGGATTCGCTTCTGATTCGTCGGTCCAGCGCTCCGAGTCATCAACGTCCATCTCGACAGCAGACTGGCTCTCGACGGGCTGCCACGTCGTCGCATCGAGGTCGCGCACACCATAGTCGTCCAGCGCACTCATGGCATCCGCGAGACTCGGCGCGGCCAAGACCTCAGTGATTGACGGAGCCAAGGAGCTGGCGTCGAGATCTGGAGCAATACAGAGAGCGATTTCCCGGGCCACGTGTCGACTCGGCTTGTCTTCACGCACGATCAGGCGGTGATCCTCGGCGAAGTAGATGGCTTCGGTGGGTCGCGGGGGATCAACGTGATGCTGATGGGCAAACCTGGTGACGTACTCAACCGCAAGCTCAGGCATGAGGTCGATGCGTAGGCCCGCAAGCCGGTCGAGGTCTATGTCGCTTCCGTCGGTCCGTTGAGCTTCGACGAGGCGCTCCAACGCGGACACCCGATCTCGGATCCTCGACGGCAGGTCCACTGCTTCGCCGTAGCTGAGTGCGGAGTCCACATGAGATGTGATGACCTCCTCGGCTGCACGGACACCCGCAGCCGCGAGCGCGCGGTGGGTCGTCTTGTCTCGACGGACAAGGTTGTCTCTGATGAGCCGGATTCCCTCTGCGAGGCGCCGGCCGTCAGCGAACAGGAGCATCGTGGGCATCTCGAGAATGTCCCGCGGGCCGACTGCGCACTTGATGGCACCGAGACGCGCCAATTCTGCGCCCGCGGAACCGACGACCTCATCTAGAAGTTCCCAGCAACGGTGGACGACGCGCTTGACCTCGTCACCCAGGCGGTCGTTGCTGGCACCTCGGCTGATGCCTCGCAGCGTCTGCTCGATCTGATCTGGCGATGGCGCTTCGTTCACCCGTACGCGGTCATAAAACGCTTGATACTCACGGCTCGTCGGAGACAGCACCTGCGCCCATGAGCCGAACCCCGGATCTGACCAGAACACTTTGGTCGGTTCGACGAACTCGCCTTGGGCAACCTGAATGCACGGGACGTTACGCAGGGCAGCGACGAGGTACTCCTCCTTCGCCTGCCCAAGCGCTCTGTATACCTCGGGGTTCATGGTGAGCCCAAGCTCGGCGCAATGACGAAGGTGAGCGACGACCATGGCCGTTGTCGGTGTGCTTTGGACGCCCAGCCAGTCGAGGACCTTCGTGAGGCGCTGCTGGTCCTCTCTGGCAACAGCCAGCTTCTTGCCCTGGGACTCGAACAGGTACCGCTGGAAGATGGCGAAGACCTCATCAGGGCGACCGCGAACGCCGCCTTCGCACGGAAGCCAGGCTGAAGCGCGAAGTTGGTTCAGGGTGGTTGGCGGGTTTTCGGACTCTGGTGGATTTGGCAAGGCATTGAGGACAGCGAGCGCAACATCGACGTTGGGCTGTGCGGCCTCCTCGCCGAGGCGTCGAGCAGCCTCGTTCAGTACGGCGTGACTGGGTTGGTCAGCGACGCCAAGCCAGGTAAGAGCGCTCCGCAGGTGGTCCCCTAGGAGCGCTGTGTCGGCGATGGGTGTGTCCGGGGCGATCAGGCTCAGCGCTCGGTTGGGAAGGTGCACGTCCGGTCCGACCCGCATGACGCCGTCAGTGCAGGGCACGAGCGGGGTTCGACGGAGAAGATCCCGTGCGCCTTGCGCCTCAAGTTCCGGGCGGTGCCTGTGGACGATCTCTAGGACGCCCGCAGCCAACGCCGTGGTCAGATCGCCATCGGCTGCGAACGGCGCGACGTGCCTGGTCATGTACTCCGACGCGTCGAGTTCCTTGGCACCGAGAAGACGTAGCAAGTCGGTGTGTCCGGCGATCCTGTCTTGATCCACCAGATCGGCGACCCCGAGAACATCATCAAAGTCGGACGGGAGCGACAGGTCGTTGAGCGGTCGAAGCTCGCCTGACGCACTCGGGAAGATCGACAGGGCACAAACACGTGCTCGCAAGTCCTCGCTGACGAGGGCAGCACGGTGGTTTGCCAGCCACTCCAAAACGAGGTCGGGACCAACCGAGAGTGCCTCTGAGTCGGCCTCAAAGATTTCGATCGCGCGGCTCGGGGTGATGTCGTCGCATAGTTCGACCAGGGCGGGGCAGAGTGCCGCGAGCCGGGGCTCGTCGAGGATCTTGAGTTCGGGATCTAGCAGCTCGAACAGTGCACGGTCGTCGCCATGGAGCCTTGAGACCGAGTCTGCGACCGCGAACGAGCCATCGATACAGGGCACGATGGCCACCTCGCCAGCTCCTGCGTCAACCAGGATCGACTTTCCTCGATCTTGGAGGTTGTCCAGCAAGCGGAGGACGACCTCGACGTCGTTCGCGGTGAAGTCGGTTGTGTCGGTGGGTGTCCAGGCTTCGACAAGATCCGCATCCTGGAGGGCATCAACGACGTGGGCGGCGCTGAGCAGACGGATCCCGTACTCCGTGTACGTGATCCGCTGAATCAGCGGTCGGAGTCCGCGATCGATGACCCAAAGGCCGAGCTTCGTTAGTGCGTCTGCGGCGTCGTACTCAACCTCCTTGAGCGGCACGACGGTGCCCCCGGGAACAACCGACGTACCGTCGGCGAGTAGGGCGATCTTTGCCCGCGGGACCGACGCCTTCGCCTGCTCGAAGAAGGCGTTGAACGCCTCGGGGAACTGGCCAGTCTTCTGGATCGCTCGATTGACAAGCTCCGCGTCGACGACGTACGCCCACGCCACTCGGTGCCCGAGCGCACTTGCGATCGTCTCCAACTGCTCGGCCGTGATGCGGGCAGCGGTAGCGATCAGCAGGTCGTTCCAACGCCCCCGAAAACCTGCCCCGTCGAACTCGATGCCCTTCCGGTCCTGGCGCGGGAAGAACGTCCCATTGATGTGCCCACTCCAACCGCTCGGCGTCTCGGTTGGTAGATCCGCGTAGATCCGACCAATGACCTCGCCATCCATAGGCACCGCCACCTGGACGAGATCCGATCGCGAGCGGCCCTGGTCGAACCGTTCCTTGAGTTCGTCCGAGCCCGCTGCGTTGTCGGCCAGAAGGAGCCACTCGCTTCGGCTACCGTCTGTCGACAGAACGACGCGATTTCCATCAGTAGCGCGCGTGACGATGGTGGGAACACCGGCGACGACCACATCTAGGCGCTCGACGTGTTCAAGAAACACGAGTGCGGGGCCGGCAGCCGCGACCATCTCGTCTGTTAGCTTCGAAATCTCGTCGTCGCCGAGCGCGGACGCACCGAGCTCGGTCCGCAGCGCCGTCTGCTGCCGCGCCCACGGAAGGTAGAAGGTCGTTCCGGCTGTCGCGTGGTCACGCCCACATGCCCGGTAACAGATTTCGATACGGTCGTCCTCGGCACGGGACTCATCGAGGACCAAGTGACTGCCGCCGGTCACCAGCTCTGGGTGGTCGGTGACCTGGTAGACCGCAGTGAAGCCCACGCCGAACGCACCGGTCGTGGCATCGTCGCCTGCCTTGTGCCGGCCGGCGACTTGCCTGAACGAGTGAAGGTCGCAGCTGCGCCGTCCGTCCCTGACCTTCCATGGACATTGCCGAAGCTCCTGGCGCCCGCAATCGGTGAAGACGGCTGAGTTCCACACTGCTAGTTCGCGATCGGTGGCGGTGAAGCGAACCTGACTCGCTCGGGCGTCGTTCGCGTTCTGTGTCAACTCGTGCAGCAGTGTTCCGCCACCGCCGAGGTCTTTGAGCACGTTCGCGAGATTGCCGAGGTGATCAGACGACCTGGAGAGGCTGGTCAAGCCTTCGAGTCCATTGGTCATCCGAGTCGTCCTCATTCCCTCGGGGCAAGGCTAGTGGGACCAGGCGCGGACCGCAGGCGAATCTGCCTCGCTCGGTTCTGTCGGTAGTGCCGTGCATTGTGTGGTGTGTCCACTCTCGGGACCGCGTCAATGAGGGAGTCCGGACCGTGGCATCACACACTCGTCGTCATCTCGCACGGTGCCCGGGCTGCGAAAAGCGCCGGTTCCGCGACCAGACCGAGGCTGTGGAGGCACTCCACCACGCTGTGGCGGCACTCCACCACGCTGTGGCGGCCCGCCGGTTGGCCATCGGGGAACACACCGAGACCCGCAGGCAAGAGTGTCGCGCCTACCCATGCCAAGCCTGCCAGGGCTGGCACCTGACGTCATCGGAGACCGCGGGCTATCGGTCGCTTGCCCCATCGATCTGACGGGCCTGCGTCAGCGGAAGGGACCCGCGAGGCGCCCGATCTCACTAGGGTGGGACTTCAAAGGAGTCGACAGGAATGGGTGCGCATGACGGGGACGATTGACAATCCCATCCTCAACACGCCTTACGAGCAGCCAGATCGCCACTACGCCATCGGCCCTCAGGGACCGACAGGAGAGATCCGGGATGGCCGACGTCCGAGCGAGTCGTTCATTCCGATCGCGGTCAGCCGGAAGGGTAAGAAGGGCGGAGACGGCTCTGAACAGGAGGGCTTCGACTTCGATGCGACCCGTGAGCGGCGTGAGAAGAACAGCCTGATCAACGACATCCGCCGCGACGTTGACAAGTGGCGCCGCGACGGGCAGTACGCCGGTGTCACCCCGATCTCCCGGAAGCTCCTGCAGCACTGGGCCGACCCGACCCGAGAGAACCGGGTCATCTTCGCTCAACGTGAGGCGGCCGAGACGGCGATCTTCCTCACCGAAGTCGCAGGCCGCAAGGAGTGGCCGACGGACTGGCGCAAGCGCCTCGAGCCGGAGAACGAAGCCCACAACAACGGGCTGCCACGTGCTGCCCTCAAAATGGCTACCGGTTCGGGCAAAACCATCGTCATGGCCATGCTCATCGCCTGGCAGACCCTCAACAAGCAGTACGCGCCGCGCGATGCTCGCTTCACCAACCGGTTCCTGATTGTCGCGCCCGGCATCACCATCCGCGACCGACTCCGCGTTCTCTTCCCCGAAGACGGCGAGAACTACTACGACCTGCGTGACCTGGTCCCCTCGGACCTCAAGGGTGGCCTCGACAGCGCGCGAATCGTGATCACCAACTACCACTCGTTCATGCTCAGGGATGCCAAGGAGATCAAGGGCATCGCAAGAAACACGCGGCTCCTCCTCAAGGGCGACAAGAAGGTCGACCCATTCAAGGAAACGCCCCAGGCGATGGTCAGCCGCGTGCTTCGGGACCTGGGCAGTGACAAGCAGCAGATCATGGTGCTCAACGACGAGGCGCATCACTGCTACCTCGCACGCCCAATCCAGACGGGGGAGAAGCGCGACAAGGAGCAGCAGGCCGAGAACCAGAATGCGGGCGTCTGGTTCAAAGGGCTGGAGGCCATCGCCAAGCGCGTCGGCATCAAACAGGTGTGGGATCTTTCGGCAACCCCGTTCTACCTGTCGGGCAGTGGATACAACGAGGGCTACATCTTCCCGTGGACCGTTAGCGACTTCTCCTTGATGGATGCGATCGAGGCCGGCATCGTGAAGGTCCCAAGGACCCCCGTCGACGACGACGCTGACGAGGACCTTGTCACCTACCTGCGGCTTTGGGACTACGTCGGACAACTCCTCCCGAAGCGCGCAGCCAAGGACAAGGTCAAGGACTGGCTGCCGCCGAAGGAACTCGAGGGCGCGCTGCGCAGCCTGTACCGCAGCTACGAGAAGGCCTATCGGCATTGGAAGACCGAACTAAGCCAGTCCGGCCAGACCCCGCCCGTCTTCATTGTCGTCTGTCCCAACACCGTGGTGAGCAAGCTGGTCTACGACTGGATCGCTGGGGAGGCGATCGTCGAAGACGGCGAGATCCTGGCGCACAGGGCAGGCAACCTTCCGCTGTTCAGCAACGTCGTCGATGGCCAACCGGTCGCACGTCCTTTCAGCATCCTTATTGACTCAGCGCAGCTTGAGTCTGGCGAGGCGCTCAAGGACGACTTCAAGAAGGCAGCCGGTCTCGAAATCACAAAATTCAAGGCCGAGTACCGCCAGCGCAACCCTGGCGCTGATGCCGAGAAGCTCACCGATGAAGACCTCCTCCGCGAGGTCATGAACACCGTCGGAAAGCAGGGCAAGCTCGGCGCAGACGTCCGCTGCGTCGTCAGTGTCTCGATGCTCACCGAAGGCTGGGACGCCAACACGGTCACCCACATCCTCGGAGTCCGAGCGTTCGGCAGCCAGCTGCTGTGCGAGCAGGTCGTCGGCCGTGGCTTGCGGCGCCGCAACTATGCGACCAACGACGAGGGGTACTTCGAACCGGAGTACGCCAACGTCTACGGCATCCCATTTCAGTTCATCTCGAGCGACAAGCCCACCGTTGACCCAGCTCCGCCCAAGCCATCGATCGAAGTGTGTGCACTCGAGGGCCGCGAGCACTTGCGGATCAGCTTCCCGAAGCTTGACGGGTATCGGGTGGAACTGCCAGACCAGGACATTTGGCTCGATCTGGAGAAGGCTCCGGTCTTCGAGATTGGCCCGAACACCGTGCCCACATGGGTAGAAATGGGTGGCGTGGTCGGACAACGCGAGTTCGAGGACGGCGACCCGACAACGTACCGACCCCAGCAGGTGGCGTTCGCGCTGGCAAAGCGCATCCTGGACGAGCAGTTCACGTCGGCTGGCGACAAGCGACCGTGGCTCTTTCCGAAGCTGGTGCAGATCTGTCAGGACTGGATCGAGCAGCGAGTTGAACTAAAGGGCGACTACACCTTGGGCTACCTGATGACGATCACCGAGGCCCGGGTGCTGGCGGCCGAGCAGGTGTGGAACGCCATCACTCGGCACGTCGGCAACCGACGTGAGCGGCTCCGCCCGATGATCAACCGTTTCGATCCGGAGGGGTCCACGGGCGAAGTCGACTTCATCACCCGGAAGCGAGTGGTCAGAGTTGAAAAGTCCGAGGTCTCCCACGTCACCCTCGATGGCAAGGACGGCAACACCTGGGAGCAGCTCATGGCCAGCGAGCTTGAGCTGAACAAGAACGTTCACGCCTTCGTCAAGAACGACCACCTCGGCTTCACGATCCCGTACGTCCACAAGGGCCGCAGTCACTCCTACATTCCCGACTTCCTCGTACGACTTAACAAGCACGGTGACTCAGACGTCGAGCGCACCCTCATCATCGAAGTCTCCGGCAGCCAGAAGAGCCCCGGTCCGACGCAGCAGAAGGCCACAACGGCTCGCGACTCCTGGTGCGTCGCCGTGAACAACCACGGCGGCTTCGGACGATGGGGATACATCGAGATGACAGACCCCAATAGCTTCAAGGTCCGGATCGCTGACGCCATCCAGGCCTTGTACGACGACGCGCCGATCATCGGCGACCCTGACCTTCTTGACTTCAACGAGACGCACGCAGATAGGAGCGCTCGTGGCGCGTAACGTCCCCAAGGGCCAGACCCCCGTCAGTTCGATCACCCACGACGAGAAGCGGACCAACATCCCCACCGCCGACGCGATTGATTTCCACGACAGCCCGGTGCTCGAGGAGATCCGCCAGGTCCGCTACACCCGGGACGAGTCGCTTGACCCTCAGCTCGTGTGGCGCGGGAAGTACCCGGCTGCTGATGACCTAGGGAACTACGACGAGGACCTCGTCACGGACGCCCCGCCGATCTACATCCAGGAGAAGATCGACCCGCGGGTCTTGATCGAGAATCTCCGGCGCACTGCCGCGAGGCCCGAGGACGAGCCCGAACTCGCCCTATTCGACTCCTTCGACGGCCTCGACGACCTCCAACAGGTTGAGTTCTATGAGCACGACGCCAACTGGTCGAATCGAATGATCCTCGGTGACAGCCTTCAGGTCATGGCCTCGCTAGCCGAACGGGAGAAGCTCCGTGGCAAGGTCCAAATGGTCTACATCGATCCGCCATACGGCATCAAATTCAACTCCAACTGGCAGATTTCCGTGCGAAACAGGGATGTCCGTGACGGGAAACTTGAGGACGCGGCCCGCGAGGTCGAGCAGATCAAGGCCTTCCGGGATACCTGGGCGTTGGGGATCCATTCGTACCTCGCCTACTTGAGAGACCGGCTACTCGCGAGCCACGAGATCCTGAGCGAAAGTGGTAGCTGCTTCCTGCAGATCGGTGACGACAACGTCCACCTCGTCAGATCACTTATGGATGAAGTCTTTGGGCCAGAGAACTTCATCAGCATCATCACACTGAAGAAGGCGAGCGGTGCGACGACGGAGTTCCTGGGCGCCACTACGGACTTCGTGATCTGGTACGCAAAGAACCGCGAGGTTGCGAAGTTTCGGCAGCTCTACAAGGTGAAGAACCTGTCGCAGGAAGTCCCCGGGTACGACATCGTCGAGTTGGCAGACGGAACGCGTCGACGAATGACTGCCGAGGAAAGGGCTGGGCTCGCCCGGGGCGAGGCACCAGGCAGGCGACTTCAGATGACGATTCTCACGAGCCAAAGCGCGGGACGCGAAAAGGGCGATGGCGCGGCGTCGTGGTTCCCGGTCGAGGTCGACGGGCGCACATTCCGCCCGTCGATGACTGCGCGATGGAAGACCAGCGAGGTTGGGATGAACCGACTCCTCGCGGCCGGTCGCGTTGGAATCGCAGGAAACAATATTCGCTACGTTCGATACGTAGACGATTTTCCGGCCGTCGCGGTAACCAATCTTTGGGAAGACGTTCAGCAGGGCAGCGGTTCGGACAAGATCTACGTGGTTCAGACCGGCACAACGATCGTCGAGCGATGCATGCTCATGTGCACCGACCCGGGAGACCT
The DNA here is from genome assembly GCF_049897745.1 of Nocardioides sp. LHG3406-4. Classification (NCBI taxonomy): domain Bacteria; kingdom Bacillati; phylum Actinomycetota; class Actinomycetes; order Propionibacteriales; family Nocardioidaceae; genus Nocardioides; species Nocardioides sp. LHG3406-4. Next base: position 218,063 of record NZ_JAFCWV010000005.1, on the reverse strand, counting down.
CGTGCTCGACCCAACCTGCGGGTCGGGAACAACGGCCATCGTGGCTGAACAATGGGGACGCCGGTGGATCACCGTCGATACTTCACGAGTGGCGTTGGCGCTTGCCCGTCAACGGATCATGGGCTCGCGCTACCCGTGGTACCTCCTGTCCGATTCAGCTGAAGGTCACAAGAAGGAGCAGACCCTGACTGCTCAGGTTCTTCCTCGGGTGGAGTTCAGCAACGACATTCGACACGGTTTCGTCTATGAGCGAGTTCCTCACATCATGCTCAAGTCGATTACGAACAACCCTGACATCAAGGAGGGGATGAAGCGCGAGGAAATCGACGCGGCGATCAAGCGCCACGCTGAATTTGAGGTGTTGTACGACAAACCATTTGAGGACACGAAGAAGGTCCGGGTCGCTGGACCCTTCAGCGTCGAATCGCTAAGCCCCCACCGGGCGCTCTCCTTCAAGGACTGGGATGAGCCGATTTCCGAGACCGAGGCGGCGAAGGACGCCGATGCGCCGAACTTCGAGCAATCCATCCTCGACAACCTAGCCAAGGCCGGCATCCAGAACGGCACCAAGGCCGAGCGGATCAAATTTGCCGCATTCGAGACCTACGCCGGCTCGTACATCCAAGCCATCGGCGAACAGGTTCCGACAGGCGATCACGCGAAGCCCGCGCGTGTGGCCATCGCGGTGGGTCCGCAGTACGGCACGGTCAGCTCGTCCTACGTGAAGAACGCTGCCAAGGAAGCCATCAGGGCTGACGATGTCGACCTCCTGTGCATCCTCGGCTTCGCGTTTGACCCGAATGTCATGAACGTGACCGAGTCCGATGGTGTGACCGTAGAGGCGTCCGACGAGGGCTTCGCCCAGGTCGAGGGAGCACGCCTGCTGGGCAAGCTTCCGGTGCTGATGGTGCGGATGAACGCTGACCTTCTCATGGGGGAGGAACTCAAGAAGACGGGAGCGGGCAACCTCTTTACGGTCTTCGGTGAGCCAGACATCGACATCAGCAAGACCACCGACGGCTACGTCGTCGATCTCAAGGGTGTTGACATCTACGACCCGACGACGGGTGAGGTGCGGAGCAACGACACCAGCCAGATCGCCCTCTGGATGATCGACACCGACTACAACGGTGAGTCGTTCTTCGTCCGCCACTGTTACTTCACGGGTGGCAACGATCCTTACAGAAGGCTGAAGACGGCGCTCAAGGCCGACGTCGACGAGGACGCGTGGGAGTCGATGTATCAGACAGTCTCGCGGCCCTTCCCAACGCCCTCCGAGGGCAACAAGATCGCAGTGAAGGTCATCAACGACTACGGCGACGAAGTCATGAAGGTCTTCGAGGTATGAAACTGACCCATGTCCGCATCAAGGACTTTCGAAGCTTCGTCGGTGAACACGATTTCGACCTGACGTCTGGCGTGAACTACTTCGTCGGGCCTAACAACAGCGGGAAGTCGAATCTGATCCGGGCCATTGAGCTGGTGCTGGATCCTGACGCTGAGTACATGGCAGACCGCGATCGACCCGCGTCGACCGTGGGCGTAGGTCAACCTCGCGTCACGCGAATCACCCTCACCTTCCATATCGGTACGACTGCTCCGGAGTCGACACTGCTTCGACGGGCCAAGAAGTATGAGCTTGCGGTCAAAAGGGGGAAGGCCGGCAAGACGTATGCCGTTGATCGCGAGGTCAGGATCGTGGCCTCGTTCGCCGGTGGCGTTCGCCAGACAACGTTCGGCGCTCGAGGCGCTGGAGCTGCGTCACTTCCGGCGGACAGTGACGAGCACAAGAAGCTCGAAGAGCAGATGCGGAGCGTCGTTCGTTTCGCGGTCATCCACAGTGGAGAAGACTTGGAGTCTCTACTGAGTGGCAAGTTCCGCGACATCTTGCAGCTAGTAATTGGCGATCATCTTGGTGACGCGCTGGCCGAGGCGGAGGAGGCGCGCAGCAAGTACCTGCAGCACCTCCAAACGAAGCTTCTGGAGCCGCTGCGTATGCAGGTGCGCGACCGGGTCTCAGTCATCTTCCCCGAGGTGACACTCGCCGAACTCGTTCCCGATGTTCCTACGGTTGAACGAACACTCTCGTCGGTGGACGTCCGCTTGGGCGACGTCATCATGACCGGGCTCTCCGACAAGGGCACCGGCCTGCGTGGTGGGGTGCTCGTCGCCATGCTGCAGTACCTTGCCGAGCAAAGTAGACGCTCGCTCGTGCTCGCGGTCGAGGAGCCGGAGGCGTTCCTTCACCCTGGAGCGCAGGAGGCGATCCGTGACGAACTTGGGGCTCTGGCAAAGCGCGCTGATGTGACGCTCTTGGTGACCACTCATTCGCCATACGTCATCTCGCGCGATGCAGAGGCACTCGTGACAGAAGTAGGGAAGGCGACGGACGGTGGATCGAGCCGGATCCGTACTGCCGCGGGAGATAGCAGTCACGCTCAGGTACTCGGTTCTCTGTACCGCGACGCAGGCATGGCTGCGGTTCTCGACCGATCATTGAATATCCCAGTTGGATGCAGGGGCGTCGTAATCACTGAGGGCTACACCGACGGGGTCTTCATACGTACCGCGTGCGAGGCCGCCGGCCGGTCGGAATTGATGGACGGTCTCCACATCATCGATGCAGGAGGTGCGAAACGGATCATCGTCCAGGCTGTGCTCGCGCGTGCGGCAACCGACTTGCCTGTCGTCGCAGTGCTCGATTTCGATGACGAGGGCAAGCGTGCTCAGGGGCAACTTGAGGCTTTCGGCTGGTCGAAGACTCGGGAAATCGTGAGCCTTGGCACGTGGGCCGGCAGGTGTAAACACAACCATCAGGCTGAGATTGAAGACCTGATTCCTCATAGCATCGCGGCGAAGATCATCGATCAACTCGGGGAGCCCATCGCTGTGACGGCGAAGCGACAGTGCGATGGCGTGTGGCATTACGAGTTCAGCGAGGCCTGGAAGCAACGTGCGCTCGAGGAGTTGCCAACGCTCATGAAGGCGCATGACAGCGCCGACCTAGTTTGGCTCGCCGAACAGTTGAACGAACGACTCGGGAAGGTTCAGGCTGCGAACGAGTCGGCGGCTCAGCACCTGGCCAAGGTGCCGAAATGACGGCGTACACCGCTGCACAGGCCGCTGCCATCGCTTGTTTGGACGAGCCCCTGCAGATCATTGCCTGTGCCGGGTCCGGCAAGACGCAGGTCATCTCGCAACGCGTTGCCGAAATCCTGAAGCAGCCCGGCGTTGAGCCGCGGAACGTCATCGCCTTCACATTCACAGAGAAGGCGGCGGCTGAACTCAAGGAGCGCATCCATACGGTGCTGGAAGCCGAGGGCGTCAGCACGCAGGGCATGGCGGAGATGTACCTCGGAACCATGCACGGCTACGCCCTTGATCTGGTGCAACGACTAGTACCCGAGACCTTCAAGTTTTCGGTCCTGACAGACATCACAAACCGGCTCCTCGTCGACCGCAACAGTCGCAAGTCGGGTCTCGCCGAATGTCCGACTCTCTCGGCGGGGACGCCACGGTTGCGCAGATTCGTGCACTCGAAATTATACATGCAGGCGACCAGCGTGCTCAGAGAAGACACCGTCGACGAGTCACTCGTTCCGGCGGGCGTTCTCAAGTCGCACTGGGACTACATGAATCTCCTCTATGACAACTTGTACTTCGACTTCACCGAGATGATCAACCTTGCAGTGCAATTCCTAGAGGGTGACCCGGACGAGGATGATGCAGCGCGACTTGTTCAGAAACACATCAGCGATGACATTCGCTACGTAGTCGTCGACGAGTACCAAGACGTCAACCCGCTTCAGGAGCGCGTCGTCAAGGGCATGACACAGTTTGGCGCCAACCTCTGCGTGGTCGGAGACGATGACCAAACGATCTACCAGTGGCGCGGGAGTGACGTCGGCAACATCGTGACGTTCAAGGACCGATACGCCGGGGTCCGACAGGTCACGCTGGACGACAACTTTCGATCTAGCGAGGGTGTCGTCGAGGTTGGTCGATCGGTAGCCGAGCTCATCCCAATCGGCGCCCGCCTCCCGAAGGCGATGGTCGCGTCTGGGCACCAAGGGTTCGACCGCGGTGACCTACTGGCCCTCGAGTTCACGGATCCCGAGGCCGAGGCTGCGTCGATCTGCGATCGCCTTCAGGCAATGCGCGGAGTCGCGTTCACGGACGGGCCTGACGCCGAGCCCCGAGGACTTTCATGGTCCGACTGTGCCGTGCTGTTTCGCTCGGTAGCTCGGGACGCCGGCCCCCTCGTCGACGAGATGAGAAGCAGGCAGATCCCCTACGTCATCAAGGGTCTGAATCGTCTCTTCGACAGCCCCGAGATCCATGCGATCGTCGGGGTCTTCCGCTATGTGGTGGCCGAGATCGACGCAGCGGCACTTCGCAGCCTCTTTGAGGACGCCGACTTGGTCCCAGCCACTGGCGATTGGGCAGCGGCGATGAGGGTCTTGAACGAGGGCCGCGACTTCGATCGCGGTGAGAGGTGGGGCGTCTACAACATCCAGCGGCTCTACCTCGAGTTTCTCGAAGCACTGCGGCTCCGCGAGGACACCGTGCCTGGGGACCCCGCTCGCGCCGAACTTGTCTTCTATCAACTCGGGAAGTTCAGCCAGGCAATTTCGGACTTCGAGGCGATCTACTTTAACACCGACCCCGCCCAGAAGTACAAGTCGTTTGCTGCTTGGCTGGAGTTCCAAGCACCCGATTACTACGCCGACGCCGATGCCGACGTGGGGTATGCCGCGCCTGACGCCGTCGTCATTTCGACGGTCCACCAGGCCAAGGGCATGCAGTGGCCGGTCGTGTTCGTCCCGTGCCTTCGTAGCAACCGATTTCCCGCGAAACGCCAAGGCGGTCTCGGCCTGTTCCACGTCATTCCTGACACTGCAGTCGCGGGTCCGGATCGCTACAGGGGAACCATCGAGGACGAGACTCGTCTGTTCTACGTTGCGGTAACCCGTGCGCAGAAGTACCTGTTTGTGTCGTACTCGCCGGTTCCGGGCAACCGCCTCTATGGGCGGCGATCGGCGTTCTTCGATCACTGCGCAAGGCAGAGCTGGTTCCTAACCCGGGATCCGGGAGCGCCGGCCCCATCGCTGGAGCCGCATGCGAAGCGAGAGATCGCGAACGTCACGTTGTCGTTCTCGGAGTTGAAGTACCTCTTCGAGTGCCCTTACCAGTTCAAGCTCAGGTTCCTCTACGGCTTCAACCCGCCGCTACATGAGGCGCTCGGGTACGGGAAGGGACTCCACGACGCTCTCGCCGAGGCCCATAAGCGCGCGCTGGAGGGGGACCTGCTGACTGCGGCCGCGGCCGAGGAACTAGTGGACCGACACCTGCATGCGCCATACGCCTATCCAGCGTTGAAGGCGACGTTAAGGGCTGCTGCCATCAAGGCTGTGGAGCGGTATCTCAATGAGCACGGGGCCGACCTCGAACGCACCGTCCACAGCGAAAAGCAGATCCAGGTGCACGTTGCTCCGGGCATCACGGTAGACGGCAGGATCGACTTGGTCAGGCGCCTCGACAGTGATGAGTTGGCCATCGTTGACTTCAAGTCCACCGCTCGCGCTCAGGACGAAGACGTCACCCGGGATCAGTTGCACGTCTACGCAGTCGGGTATGAAGAGCTCACCGGTCAGCGAGCTGATCTGATCGAGGTGCTGAACCTTGACGAGCAAGGCAAGACGATCCGCGAGCTCGTCGAGGATCCGCTCCTCACTGCTGTCCGCGGGCGCATCAAAGACGCCGGCGACTCACTCCGTGAGAACGACTTGCCCAGGCTCCCGATCTGGGATGACAAGTGCACCAAGTGCGATCTGGCCGAGTTGTGCCGCGAGGTCCCCGCCGACGACAGGAAGCTCCGTCGCGCCGCATCTGGGAGGTAAACGCACTGTCGGTGCCAGTGGCCCCCAACGGTCCAACTGAAGGCCTCGTCCCGGAAAAGGCGGTCGGCTTGAGCTTGGGTTCAGCCATTGATCATAATCGCGACTGCCATGCAGGGTCGGTGTCTTCTGCCTCGAGTACAGCCGATCCCTCTAGCGGCCAAGACGATACCGGTGCTGACGAGATCTTGGGTTCGAGGCCCTGCCGCGCTCGCTTCTCAACTGCCAGGTAGTGGCGCCAAACCAGGACAGGAGCGGCCAGAACTGGCCGCTCCTTGTTCCTCGTATGTTCCTCGCGTCAGTTTCGATTTCAGAAAACCGCCTCTGACCTGCGGTTATAGTGTGGGCGATACTGGGATTGAACCAGTGACCTCTTCCGTGTCAGGGAAGCGCGCTACCGCTGCGCCAATCGCCCAGGTCTTACAGTTTCATCGAGGTGGGTACGGGATTTGAACCCGTGTACACGGATTTGCAGTCCGTTGCCTCGCCTCTCGGCCAACCCACCGTGCAAGCCCTCCAAGGAAGGCCACCTGCGGGAGAGACCTCTCCGAGCGGACAACGAGACTCGAACTCGCGACCTCAACCTTGGCAAGGTTGCGCTCTACCAACTGAGCTATGTCCGCCTGCGCTTCCCGACCGGTTTCCCGGCCGTTGGTGCGAGCAGAACAGTAGCCGATGGCCAACCGGGCACCAAAATCACCCCTATGCGGGCGTGTTCGACCAGTGTCGTTCCCTAAGGTGGCTTCATGCGGGCTTGGGTCAACGGGAAGTTGCTGGCCGATGCGAGCGCTCCGGCGGTCGCCGTCACCGATCACGGGCTCACCGTGGGCGACGGTGTGTTCGAGGCGATCAAGGTGCTCGACGGGCAGCCGTTCGCCCTCACGAGGCACCTCCGGCGCCTCCAGCGGTCCGCCGCCGGTCTGGGGCTCCCGGAGCCCGACCTGGACGCCGTACGCCGCGGCGTCGCCGAAGTCCTCGACGGGCAGGACCTGCCGCTGGGCCGGATCCGCATCACCTACACCGGCGGGCCCGCGCCCCTGGGCAGCGGCCGTGGGGACGCACCGCCGACCGTCGCGATCGTCGCCGCCCCGATGAAGGAGTGGCCGGCCACGACGGCGGTGGCCACCGTGCCCTGGCCGCGCAACGAGCGAGGGGCCCTGGCGGGCCTCAAGACGACGTCGTACGGCGAGAACGTCGTCGCGCTCGCGCACGCGGCCGAGCAGGGGGCTACCGAGGCCATCTTCGGCAACCTGGCCGGACACCTGTGCGAGGGCACGGGCTCCAACGTCTTCTACGTCGTCGACGGCGAGCTCCGCACGCCGACCCTCGAGAGCGGCTGCCTGGCCGGGGTGACGCGCCAGCTCGTCCTCGAGTGGTACGGCGGCCGCGAGGTCGACGAGCCGATGGACGTGATCGACCGGGCGAGCGAGGTGTTCCTCGTGTCGACGACCCGCGACGTGCAGGGAGTGCACCGCTGGGACGACAGGGACCTCGAGGCTCCCGGTCCGGTCACCCGCGAGGCGCGCGAGGTGTGGCTCCGCAAGGAGCGCGAGGACGTCGATCCCTGACCAGGGGCGGTGAGCGCGTCTCCGGACCCCATGACGGGAGACGCGCCCACCGACTCAGCGGGCCAGAAGTCTGTTGATCGCGTCGTCGAGGTCCAGGTGCTGGCTCTCGGTGCCGGGCGGCACGAGCGTGAGCGACCGGGTGACGAAGCGGTGTACGTCGTGGGTGCGGGCCTGGGTGGTCAGCCGCCCGTCGGGGGAGCTGAGCTCGATGTTGACGAGCGCGCGGCCGTCGTCACCGATGCCGGGAGCGATGCGGACGTCGCCCTCGCCGGCCGGGCCGGTGAGGCCGTGGCTGAGCAGGTCGCGGCTGAACGTCCAGGGCAGGTCGCCCGCGCGGGTCAGGAACCTGATCGTGACGGCGTACGGATCGGACTGCTCATAGGAGAAGACGGTGTCGAGTGCCTGCGCGCGTCCACGCGAGTCGACGCACTCCATAGTGATGTCCTGCTCGACGGCTCCCGTCGCGCGTCGCTCGAAGAGATGTCCCACGGCCGTTCCCCTTGTTCGAAGTCCCCCTGACGAAGGCGAGACGCCGTCAACATCGGTCCATGACGCGGCTTTCTGAAGACTTCTTGCGGAGATCCCCGCATTGCGTGGCTGGAACCGCCCGGGATGTGAGTTCGCGGCGGGCATGGGCTAAGGTTTTGCACCGCACAGTAGGGGCGATTGGCGCAGTGGTAGCGCGCTTCGTTCACACCGAAGAGGTCACTGGTTCGAACCCAGTATCGCCCACCGAGTTTCCGCAGGTCAGCGGCACAAAACGACCCCCGCCCCGTTCATCGGTGCGGGGGTCGCTTCGTTCTCTGACACAGTCTTGACACACGTCGACAATCGGCACGGTCCTGGTCGTCCCAGCAGAACTGGTGTCGATCCCGTTGCGCATCGGTGGTTGAAAGTAGGCTTACTCGCCTGATGCCCCGAGTTCACAAGCAAACACGTCAGGTGCTCCTGAACCCCGAAGACGACCTTTGGGCAATGTTCACGAGCGCCGAAGCTGTCTTCCGTTCTCGCTTCACCAGCGAGTCGGGAGTTCGCACTACCTGGGACGTAGATGTGCATGACGAGGGTGGTACGTCCACAGAGGACACCGTCGCGTTGGCTCGACAGGCCGCAGGCGCTTCCCGCTACGAGCTCGAGTCCGTGTGGATGTCGGCCCGCAGTCAGACCACCAAGGGGGCGCGTATTCGCTCGGTGTCTGTTTGGGCCACCTACCTCGACAAAGCGGACACTGGCATATGGCATCCGAACATCGTCATCTCTGTGGAGTCCGAGGATGAGTCAGAATCGATTGGGTTAGCAGAGTTGCTGTTAGCCGAGATCACTCACGCTCAGTCGAATCCAAGTGTTGCGCACGCCTCAGCCGTGGAGGCCGCGTTGCCCGCGCCTGTGGCGCCCACGCCAGCCGCGTCGTCGGTAGAAGTCAACTCGGCGCCTTGGTGGAATCACCCGTGGACGGTCGCTACCGGATCGGCTTTGTTCGTGGGTGTCGTGATCCTTATCCTGACCATCTGGTTGACCTAAATCTCACGCGCACTCGTAGCTGAATGCCACTGACCACACGTCACGCGACTGGCACGTACGCGGGATCGGGTCTGCTGCACGGACAGGTGAAGTGTGATCTGCTGGGTTGACCGCGAAGTAGCACGGCGCGTTACGACTGTCTCGCCGCCGCTGCGCCGCTGAAATCGGCGCAGTTCCTCCGACTGCACACATTGCAGGCCGCGGCTAGGCATGATGGGTGGGGTGGACGGCTGCCGACTGGCGTCGTACCGCATCGGATCCCTTGGAGGATGCCTTGCTCACGATCACCTACTTCAGCTCCGCGGCCGTGGCCTTCGATGACCAGGCGTTGCGTGAGCTGCTCTCCAAGAGCCGTGCTCGGAACACAGACGACAGCATCACGGGCATGCTCATCTTCCACCGCGGCAACTTCGCCCAGGTGCTCGAGGGCGACGAACACGCGGTCCGCGCAACCTTCGACAGGATCTGCGCGGACGACCGTCATCACAGTGTCGTCGTCGAGCTCGAGGACACGGTCGACGACCGGACCTTCCCGGACTGGTCGATGGGCTTCCGTGATCTCGCTGACGGGACCGCCGAGGAGATCGAGGGCTTCTCGACCTTCTTCCGCGACGTGCAGGCCGGCAAGGACGTCCCCGGACGCATGCCGCCACACCACATGCTCAGGGCCTTCAGCAGGCCCGAGACGTATCGTCCTGGCGCGTAGCAGCTGCCGTCAGGCCGTCGGGAGCCACACCTCCGCGGTGCCCGGGGCCAGCACCGTCCCGTCCTGGTCCTCGGTCCACACCCGGAGCGCGACGGCGGTGCCACCGTCGCTCGCGGAGACGGACTCGACCACGCCGCGGGCGGTGACCACCTGTCCCTGCATGTTGGGGTTGCGGAACTGGCAGGCGATCCTGCGAATCCTGCCCTCGCCGTCGAGCCAGTCTCGAAGCATGCTGTGGAGGTAGGCCCACTGCAGGTTCCCCATCCCGAACGCCCCGGGGTAGCCGGCCGCGCGCCCGGCGGCGTCGTCCATGTGGATCGGGACGAACTCGTCGTTGACTGCGGCGTAGCGGTTCCAGTTCTCGAAGCCGGTACGCCGTACGAAGCGGGGCAGCTCGTCGCCGGCCTTCACGTCGTGGAGCATGCGGTCCTCCTAGTAGCGGATCGTGGTGGAGCGGAGCGTCCTGACGTGCTCGCCGGCCTGGTTGGTCCAGACGTCCTCGGTGTAGGTGAAGAGCATGCTGCCGAGCTTTCCGGACCGTTCGGAGTACGCCGCGAGGCGGTTGACCGACGTGATCACGTCCCCGCAGCGGATCGGGGTCCCGTAGGCGACTTCCATCCCGCCGTTGAGGATGTTGGCGAGGCTGGGGCCAGGGATGCCGAGCGCGCCCTCGACGCCGTCGGTGAGGCTGCCGGAGCGGGAGTGCGAGGAGGAGGCGACGGACCACGCGAACGGGTTGAACTCCTCCGGGGCGACCAGGTCCTCCTCCGTGGCGAGGAAGCGGGCTGGGGGCGGCTCGGGCCAGTAGACGGCGATGGCCCAGCGCCGGATGTCGGAGTTGGAGACCGGATGGCTGACCTGCCGGCCGAGCTCGGTGCCGACCGCGCCGAGCATCTCGTCGGTGATGAGGGTGGTGGTCACGCTCGTCCTCTCAGGTTGATGTCTTGGCGGGTGCCGCGTCGATCGCCAAGACGGCGGCCACCGCCACCAGCGAGGTGATCGCGCCCAGCACGAAGAACAGGGTGTACGCCGCCCCTGTGGGCAGGTCGGTTACGGCCGAGCCGACCGTCAGCGCACCGAAGACCGCGCTGCACAGGCTCGTGCCGAGCAGCCGGGCGAGGGCGTTGAGTCCGGTCGCCGCGGCCTGCTGGCCCGCCGGTGTGGCCGCCAGGATCAGCGACGGCATCGCCGCATAGGCGATCGCGGTGCCGCACGCGATCACGACGGCGCAGCCGACGACCTCCCACAGTCTCTCGTCGAGGAAGACGCGCAGGCAGAAGCCGAGGCTGAGGATCAGCGTGCCGGCCAGCATGGCCTCCCGGGCGCCCCGGGAGCCGATGATCCGAGCCGCGACCGGTGACAGCAGCGCCATCACCAGGCCGCCGGGCAGCTGGTAGAGCCCTGCCTCGAGCACCGACATCCCGAAGCCGTAGCCGGTCGAGCGGGGCGCCTGCAGGACTGCCGTCGTGCCGAGGAAGCTGACGAAGAGGCCGAAGCCGACCAGGACGGAGGCTGCATTGGTCAGCGCGACGGACCGGCTCCTGGCGAGCCGGACGTCGACCATCGGGAAGCGCCGGCGCAGCTCGAACCACACGAAGACGACGGCCCCCAGCACCCCGACGCCGAGAAGGCCGAGCGTCTCCGGCGCCGTCCAGCCCCACTGGGTGCCGCGGCTCAGCGGCACGAGCAGGCAGGTGACGCTGACCAGCAGCAGCACCCCGCCGGCGATGTCGACGGGTGACCGGGCGCCGGCCGCACGGACCTCCGGCACGAGAAGCCGGGTGGCGACCATGGTCGGCAGGCCGATCGCGGCGGCGACCCAGAAGAGGCCGTGGAATCCCCACGCCTGCGCGATGACGCCGGCGAGGGGGAGGCCGATCGCGCCGCCGATGCCCAGCATGGCGCTGACCAGCGCGATGCCCGCGGTCCGTGCCTCGGGAGGCAGCAACCGCGCGATGAGGCTGATCGACAGCGGGATCGCCGCCGTCGAGACCCCTTGCAGACCGCGACCGACGATGAGCACCGCGATGTTCGAGGTGAGGGCGCAGATGAGCGACCCGATGACGAACATGGCCTGAGCGGTGAGGATCATCCGGCGTACGCCGAACTGGTCGCCCAGCCGGCCGAGCACCGGGTTGCAGGCGGCCGCCACCACCACGGTGACGGTCACCAGCCAGCTGGCCGTGCTGGCGTTGACCTGCAATGTCGCAGGCAGGGTCGGGAGGACCGGAACCACCAGCGTCTGCGTCAGCGACACGACCAGGCTCCCGGTGGCGAGCACCGGCGTGACCAGTCGTCCCCGGGTCGAGCGGGGGTGCTGCGCCGCCGCAGGTCGCAGGGCCGGGGCCCCGACCCGGGCCGAGGCGTCCGACGCCATCAGGAGCCGGCGTTCGCCCGCTGCTCGCGGGCCAGCTGGTGCTTCATCACCTTGCCGGTCTGCGTATAGGGGAGTGCGGCGCGGAACTCGACCTCCGCAGGCACCTTGAACCGCGCGAGCGCGGCGGCACACCACTCGACGATGTCCTGGGCCGAGACGTCGGAGCCCGCCCGGGGTACGACGAACGCCTTGGGCTCGTGCCCCAGCTCCGGGTGCTCGATGCCGATGACCGCCGCGTCCTCGATGTCGGGGTGCTCGACGAGCCGGTTCTCGATCTCGATCGGGTAGATGTTCTCCCCGCCGCGCAGGATCATGTCGCTGCGCCGGCTCTCGAGGAAGAGCAGCCCGTCCTGGATGCGGCCGAAGTCCCCGGTGCGGTACCACCGGTTCTCGTCGAGGGCGTCCGCGGTGGCGACGGGGTTGTCCCAGTAGCCGACGAAGACCGACGGCGTGCGGATGTGGATCTCACCGATGCTCCCCTCGGGGAGGATCGAGCCCATGGGATCGCGCACCTCGATCTGCGTCGTGGGCTGAGCCGCGCCGACCGACTCGGGGGTGTTCACGAACAGGTCCCCGCCGGTGAGCGTGCCGAGACCGACCGTCTCGCTCATGCCGAACCCGCAGCTCAGCCTGACGTCGGGGAGCTTGGCGTGCATCTCCCGAACCAGCTCCGGCGCGAAGACCGCGCCCCCGCCTCCGATGGTGCGCACCGAGGAGATGTCGTAGGACCCCAGGTCGGGATGGCGCAGCAGCCGCAGGAACTGGGTCGGCACTCCGGACCACATCGTCACCTGGTGCCGGCTGGTGAGGGCGAGCCAGGTCTCGGGTTCCCACGCGCCAGGGGGCGGGAAGACCAGCTTCGACGGGAAGGCGGCCGCTGTGATCAACGTGGCCACCATGCCCGACACGTGGAACATCGGGCTGGAGACGATGGTCGCCCCCTGCGGCCTGGGGGTTCCGGCGGGCGCCGGTGGGGCCGGCGTCACCGCCACAGCCATCGCCGCCCCGAGCCGGTTGACCATCGCGAAGTTGATGATGTTGCGGTGCGAGAGCGTCGCACCCTTGGGGCGCCCGGTCGTCCCGCTGGTGAACAGGATGACCGCCGGGGTGTCCTCCGTCATGTCCGGGGGCGCCGGGGCGCTCCCGCGGTACTCCATCGCCTCCGAGTGGAGGTCGTCGAGGAGCTTGACCGGTACGCCGTCCGGCACCGAGCCCGGCTCGAGCCGGGCGAGGCGGCGCTCGTCGCCGGCGACCAGGGCCGGCTTGCTGAGCTCGATGCCGTACTCGAGCTCGGGCGTGGTCCACCAGCCGTTGAGGCTGGAGACGATGGCCCCGGAGGTCACGATCGCCCAGATGAGGATCGCGTACTCGGCGGAGTTCGTGGCCACGATGGCGACCCTGTCGCCGACGCCGATGCCGTACCGCCGCTGCAGCAGGAGGGCCATCGCATCGATGTCCTGCAGGGCCTCCGCGTAGGTCCAGGCGCGGTCGGGCGAGATCAGGAGCGGGAGGTCCGCGGAGGCCGATGCCTGCTCATCGAGCATGCCTCGCAGGGTCCGGGGACGTTCCTTGAACACCAGGTGGTCGTGGCCGAGCACCTGCTCGGTGACCAGCTCGAACGGCGCGCCCGGCCCGAGCAGGGCCGTGCGGACGTCCTGGGGGAGCAGCTCGGCTCCCCGCCAGTCGAGGTGTGAGGGTGTGGGCTGGGACATGTCACGACATCCACTTCTATGCGTTGTGTCCGACTCGGCTCGTGTGGACGCCTTCATTGCTGGGGTGACTGGGCGGCTCCGGGGGTCCCGCCCAGCCAGACGTCCACCAGGGACGCCCACCGGTGGGAGATGGTGCGCTTGATCGCCGCGGCCTCCTCGTCAGAGAGGACGGCGGCACGCGCGGGGTCGACGTCGATCGCGGGGAGCAGGGGGATCAGGTCCTCCGGGGTGAGACCGATCGTCGCCAGGGCCTGGGCGTCCCGCTCCGTGTCGAGGAGCTCGGGAATGCCCGAGCGGGCGAGGAGGACCGCCAGGTCCTCCTCGCCCTCCTCGAGCAGCAGACCGCACAGGCTTGCCTTGGTGAGCAGCATGGTGTGGCTCTCCCTCAGGCGGGTCGACGAGTCGCGAGGAACGTGCCGTTGGTGCGCATGACCTTCTCGCACTCCTCGTCGGTGTAGTCGAAGTTCTTCAGATCCTTGATGTAGGAGGCGGGTTCGGCGAGGCCCTCGACGTGCGGGTAGTCGGACCCCATGAGGATGTGGTCCGGACCGAGCAGCCGGAGCAGGCTCGCCAGCTCGTCCTCGTAGAACGGCGAGACCCACAGGTGGCGCTTGAACGTCTCGCGAGGGTCCTCGGGGAACAGGTGCGGCACCTGACCGTAGGTCTTGTGGAGCTTCTCGAACAGGTGGAACACCCACGCGGAGCCCACCTCGATCGTGGCGATCCGAAGGTTGGGGAACCGGTGGAACAGGCCGTGGGCCAGGTGGTTGGCGATGGTGTCCTGCATCGGGTCCGCCGACACCAGGCTGCGGAAGGCGTTCGCCCGGAACGCCTCGGTGAACTCGCTCTCGCCCCAGGCGGAGAGGTACTTCGTGTACGGCGTCTCGCCGCTGTGGTACGAGACCGTGATGCCGGAGTCGTTGGCCAGCTGCCAGAAGGGGTCGAAGTACTCGTCGGCCGGAGCCTTCCAGCCGGTGGCCGTCATGACGGGACCGGGCGTCATCACGATGAACCTGGCGTCACGCTCGAGGGCCCACTCGAGCTCCTTCGCGGCACCGACCGGGTCCGAGAGGGTGATGTACGGCGCCGTGAAGATCCTGCCCTGGTAGGCGAAGCCCCAGTCGTCGTCCATCCAGCGGTTGAAGGCGCGCACGGCGGCCTGGAGCGCCGGCAGGTCGTGCACGAGGGCCTGCTCCATGCCGACTCCCAGCGTCGGGAGCATGAGGCAGCCCTCCATGCCCTGCTCGTCCATCAGCTTGATGCGGGCGTCGCGGTCCTGGTACTCCGGCCGGGTCGGCTCGAGCTCGCCGAAGAGCTGGCCGGGGTCGGCGTTCTTGGGGTTGCGGCCGCGGAAGTACTCGTCCATGACGCCGGGGGCGGCGACCGGGTCGAAGGTCGGGTTGGGGATGAACTTGTTGACCTTGCCGCCGACGAGGAGGCGGGTCTTGCCGTCGATCTGGGCCCACTGGATCGCGCGCTTGCGGAACTCGGGCTCCATGTGGCGCGTGAACGCGTCACGTGCCTCGTAGTAGTGGTTGTCGCAGTCGAAGAACTTGAAGGAGAGTGCGGTCATGGCGACAAACTAGAACTGAATTCCCGATCTTACAAGGGTCCTGGAGCATCCAATCTGTCGGTCGCCATCCAGACGGGCACCCGGGTGCGGGGGTCGTGGGGGAGTCGTCGCGCCGGCGCCGAGCCGCTGGAGAGCTGGTCGGGCGTCGTCTCCGACGGTTCGACCACCACGTGCGCGACGCCGAGGAGCGGGGCGTCCGCCCACAGGGCCGCGCCGCCCGGGGTGGCGGAGCCGCTGCGGACCAGGAGTCGTCGGCCGGGCCCCCAGCTCGCGAGCATCCAGTCGTCTCCGAACGCCTCGACCGTGCCGTCGAGGGTGTCCAGCAGGAGTGCTCGCGCGACGGCCATGTCGGAGGTGGTGAGGCCGACCCAGGCGATCGTCCGCTGTGGCCGCTGCTCCTCGGGGAACCCGGGCGGGCGCGGGGAGTCCCTGATCTGGGACCTGAGCAGCTCGTCGTCGACCTCGGCCAGCTGGATGAGCGTGCCGAGCGCGCTGGTCTTCGGGTGCAGGAAGGCCTCCTGCCAGAACGGGACGTCGGTCCGCCCGCCCAGCGGCTCGATCCCGAGCTCTGCGACCTCGTCGAGTGCTCGCTCGAGGGACGGCACCTTGAAGGTGATGTGGTGCGCGCCGGGACCGTCGCGATCGATGAACCGGTGCATGAAGCCCTGCTGGGAGCCGGGGGCGATGAACTCCAGCCGGAAGCCGTGCCGGTAGACGAGCTGGTACGGCGCGAACTCGCCGGCGTCGCCGCCGTGCGACCAGGCGCCGCCCAGCTCGGCGGCGTAGACGTCGAAGCCGTCGCTCCAGTCGACGACACCGATCGCCAGATGGTCGAGCATTCCCGCTGCTGACATGTCTCCTCCTTGGTGTGTGGAACGCAGTTCTATCAGGCCCGGAGCGCCGCTGAGGAGGGTCAGACCCCCTCCCATGCTTGACGAAACTGTAATCTGGTTTCATAGTCATGCGGGATGTCCGGGTGCTCGGACGTCCCCCATCTCAAGGAGGCACCGCATGCCCATGCCAGCCGGAATCCCCATCATCGACACGATGATCGGGTTCCCCCACGAGGGATTCGCCCAGTACGACTTCATCCGGAAGCAGACCCGCGACAAGGGCTCCGAGGAGATGGAGTTCCCGGCCGAGTACATGTTCAAGCAGGTGCCGAAGGACCTGCCGGACGGCGACCCGGTCGCGGTCACGCTCCGGGAGATGGACAAGTACGGCATCGAGCGGGGCCTCGTCGGCGTGTCGGACGAGACCTCGCGGCTCGCGCTGAAGAAGCACCCCGACAGGTTCATCCCGTCCAGCGACATCAGCGACCCCAACGACGTCACCGGCTCCGTGCGCCAGCTGCGCCGCGACTACGAGGAGTTCGGCATCAAGGCGACCGGGGTCTTCCCGGCCGGCACCTTCCCGCAGGTCGCCATCGACGCCCCGCAGATGTACCCCGTCTACCAGACCTGCGTCGACCTCGACATCCCGATCTTCTGCACCGCGGGCATCCCCGGACCCCGCCTGAAGTTCGCGGTCCAGGAGGTCTCCCGGATCGACACCGTCATGTACGACTTCCCAGACCTGGTCTTCGTCACCCGGCACGGCTGCGAGCCGTGGGAGAAGCTGGCGTGGAAGCTCATGCTCAAGTGGCCCAACCTCTACTACTCCACCTCGGCGTTCGCCCCCAAGCACTACCCCGAGGAGATCATCAACTACGCCAACACCCGGGGCGCCGACAAGATCATCTACGCCGGCTACTTCCCGATGGGGCTGAGCCTGGAGCGCATCTTCACCGACATGCCTCACGTGCCCTTCAAGGACGAGGTCTGGCCCAAGTTCCTCGGTGAGAACGCCCGCCGCGTGCTCAAGCTCGACGCCTAGGGGGTCGGGATGGGCATCGCACTGACGGAGGACCACCTCGCGCTTGCCGAAGCCGTCCGCGGCTTCTCCACCCGTGACGTCGACAGCCAGGGGACCCGCGACCAGTTCGACGCGCTGGCCGCGGGCGACCTGCCGACGGTCTGGAAGGCGGTCTGCTCCCAGGGATACCTCACCGTGCACCTCCCCGAGGAGGTCGGCGGCGGGGGCGGCGACGTACTGGACCTCGCTGTCGTCCTCGAGGAGATGGCCCGGGCCCTCGTCCCGGGACCCGTGCTCCCGACCTGCGTCGTCAGCGCGGCGGTCGCGCGGTACGGCGCACCCGCCCTCACCGACCGGGTGCTGCCGCGCTTCGTGGAAGGCATGCCGGCCGGACTGCTCTCCACTCCCGACGGCCTGACCGCAGTGCGGACCGATGACGGGTGGCTGGTGGACGGCGTCAGCGCACCGGCGCTCGGTGCGCTCAGTGGGCAGGTCCTGCTGCTGTGTGCCCGAGCCGCCGACGGCGACGTGTGGTTCCTCAGTGACAGCGACGCTGCCGAGTCGCTCAGTGTGAAGCCGGCGGAGGGCGTGGACCTGACCAGGGACATCGGTCGCGTCGTGCTCGGCGGGCACCACGTGACCGACGACCAGGTGCTGCTCGCTACGACGTCGCAGCTGCGCTCGCTGATGGCGGCGCTCTTCGCGGCCGAGGCGGCCGGCGTCGCGAGGTGGTGCCAGGAGTCCGGGCTGCAGTACGCGAAGGTGCGCGAGCAGTTCGGTCGGACCATCGGATCCTTCCAGTCCATCAAGCACAAGTGTGCCCGGCTGTTCAGCCAGGTGGAGCTGCTCTCAGCGGCTGCGTGGGACGCCGCTGTCGCGGCCGACCAGGACGACGCGCAGGCCGAATTCGCCGGCGCGGCCGCGGTGGCCGTGTGCCTGCCGAGCGCGGTCGACGTGGCCCTGGAGACGGTCACCCTCTTCGGCGGCATCGGCTACACCTGGGAGCACGACACCCATCTCTACTGGCGACGCGCCATCTCCCTGGACAGCCTGCTCGGGCCCTCGCACGGCTGGGAGGAACGGCTCGGCGAGATCGCCTCGCACCTCGTGCGGTCCCGGGTGGTCGACCTGGGCGAGGAGCCCGACGGGCTCCGCGCCGAGGTGTCGGCCGTGCTCGACCGGGTCCGTGCCGAGCCGGAGACTGAACGCCGTGGGCTGCTCGCCGCCGCCGGCCTGGTCGCCCCGCACTACCCGCCGCCGTATGGCCGCTCTGCGGACGCGGTCTCGCAGGTGATCATCAAGCAGGAGTTCGACCGGGTCGGCATCCCGCAACCGAGCACCGTGATCGGCGAATGGGCGCTGCCGACCATCCTCGCCCACGGCACCGACCTGCAGCGCGAGCGCTTCGTCGCTGCCACGCTGCGTGGCGAGATCGAGTGGTGCCAGCTGTTCAGCGAGCCAGGGGCAGGCTCAGACCTGGCCTCGCTGCGCAGCACGGCGGTCAGGACCGAGGGCGGCTGGCTGCTCAACGGCCAGAAGGTGTGGACCTCCGGTGCGGCGTCCGCCGACTGGGCGATCTGCCTCGCGCGCACCGAGCCCGACGCCCCCAAGCACCGTGGTCTCGGCTACTTCCTGGTCGACATGCACTCCCCAGGACTGGAGGTGCGGCCTCTGCGCGAGGCGAACGGCGGCTACCTCTTCAACGAGGTCTTCTTCGACGACGTCTTCATCCCCGACGAGATGCAGGTCGGGGAGTCGGGCGAAGGCTGGCGCCTGGCGCGCACCACCCTCGGCAACGAGCGGGTGAGCATCGGCTCGGGCTCGTCGGGGTTCCGCGACAACCCGGCCGAGCTGGCGCGAGGGGTCGAGGCGGACGGAGGCGCGGTGTGCCGTGACGTGGGGCGGCTGACGGCCGAGGCCAACGCCTACGAGGCGCTGACCGCCCGAGTTCTCCTGCGGCAGCTGAACGGCTTGCAGCCAGGAGCGGAGTCCAGCGTGCTCAAGCTCGTCTCGTCGTGGGTGGCGGTCGACGTACGGCGGTCCGCGCTGTCGTGGGCCGGTGCGGAAGGAGCCGTGCTGACGGGCGCGGACGGCGGAGCGGCCCAGGCCTACCTGTCGGTTCCCCCCGGCCTCATCGGCGGCGGGACGTCGGAGATCCAGCTGAACGTCATCGCCGAGCACGTGCTCGGTCTTCCTCGCGACTAGCCACAGACCTACAGAAAGGATCACGTCATGGACGGCGACCCCGGTCAGTGGGCCGACTTCCTGCTGCTCCTGTTCCGCCTCACCATCGCCGGGGTGTTCATCGCGCACGGATGGAACCACGTCTTCGGCGGTGGCAGGATCGACGGCACCGCTCGATGGTTCGAGTCGATGGGGATGCGCCCCGGCCGGCTGCACGCCTGGCTGGCCAGCATCACCGAGCTGGGCGCCGGCGCCATGCTCGCGGTCGGCCTGCTCACACCACTGGCGGCCGCGGCGCTGCTGGGGACGATGGTCGTCGCATTGATCACCAACCATCTGAGGAACGGGTTCTTCGTCTTCAGGCCCGGGGAGGGCTACGAGTACGTCCTGGTGCTGTCGATGTGCAGCGTGGTGATCGGCGGGTTCGGCGCGGGCAGCCTCTCGCTCGACCACGTGCTCGGCATCCTGGCCGGCGGCTGGTGGCAGATCCTGGGCACCGTGGCGCTGGGAGGTGGCGGGGGAGTGCTGCTGCTGGCCGTGTTCTGGCGGCCGGGCCGCACGGACGTCAGCGCTGCGGCCGGTAGCGCAGCATCGTGACGCCGTCCTCGGGGTAGTCGCAGAACACCGGCTCCACCCTCATCCCGATCTCGAGCTCGTGGACGGTCGTGTCCACGAGCTCGGTCGTGCATCGGGGGCCCTCGTCCCACTGCACCACGGCGAGCAACTGGGGGACGTCGTCGGCGAAGTGCGGTGAGACCGGCCGCTCCGCCACGGTGTAGGTGTAGAGACGTCCGAGACCCGAGATCTCGCGCCACTCCAGGTCGTCGGCCAGGGTGCCCGGCGAGACCACGCGCGGGTAGAAGACGTACTCCTCGAGTGAGGGGGAGTACTGGATGCGCACGCGGTGCTCCGCGAGGGCGTCCCAGTACGGCCGGCTGGTGGGCGTCGGCACCGGCATCGGCTTCGGGGGGCGTCCTGTCGTCATTGATCGTTCTCCTTCTCGAAGGTCGTCAGTCGCCCTGCAGGACGAGCGCGCCCTGCTCGCTCATGATGCCGCCGTTGCCCGAGACGAAGGCGATGTCGCAGTCGGCCACCTGGGCCTCGCCGGCGCGTCCGGTCAGCTGTCGGGTCGCGTCGCACACGTGGTGCATGCCGCCGGCGGACCCGGCCTGACCGAACGACAGCTGACCCCCGGCGGTGTTCATCGGGAAGTCCCCGCGAAAGGTCAGGTCGTGGTCCCGCACGAACTGCATGCCCTTGCCCTTCTCACAGAAGCCGGCATCCTCGAGGCTCATCAGGACCGTGATCGTGTAGCAGTCGTAGAGGGAGACCATGTCGACGTCGTCCGGGGCCAGGCCGGCCATCGCGAACGCCTGCGCGGCGGCGTGCTTGATGGGGGAGACGAGCAGGTCGTCGGCGTACGTCGGAGTCTTGTAGGGGACCCGCTCCCCGAAGCCCTTGATCCACACCGGTCGGTTGCGGGACCTCCGGGCCAGGTCGGCGTTCGTCACCAGCACGGCCGCGCCGCCCTGGCAGGGCATCACGATCTCCAGCCTGTGCAGGGGGTCGGCGATCAGCGGACTGGCCAGGACGTCCTCGACCGTGATCGGCTGACCGTGGAAGACCGCGTCCGGCATCGCGCAGGCGTTGGTGCGCTGGTCGACCGCGATCTTGGCCATGGCCCTGTCGTCGTAGCCGTAGACCTCGCCGTAGCGCCGGGCGATCTGCGCGTACGGCGCGTTCTGACCGAGATTGCCGAAGGGCACGTCGAACTCCGCCTGCGGCGAACCGTAGAGGTTGCTGGAGGCACCGAACCAGGAGCGTTCCTCGAGCCCCGGCACGGGTTTTCGGGGTGACGTCGGCACGTCCCAGCTGCCGGGGATCACGCACAGGACCGCCTGACAGATGCCGAGCTCCACGGCAGCAGCCGCCCGCCACACCATGCCCACGGCATTGGCGCCACCGAGGTCGACGATCTCGGCGAAGTTGGCGGGGATGCCCAGGTACTCGGCGATCGTCGAGGGCACGAACGTGCTGGACTCGCCGAGATGGCCGGTGACCAGCCCGTCGACCACCCTGCCGTCGAGACCGGCGTCGGCGACCACCGCCCCGGCGAGCCGGGCGTACTGCTCGATCGTGAACTCGGAGCCCCCAACAGGTCTCCGCCGTGGGGGGAGCTCGAACATCCCCGCGATCGCTGCCACGCCCATCAGGCCCATGACGTCTCGCCTCCTCGCTACCCAGAGGCTTCATCTTATACTAGAATCTAGTTCTTTCACGAGGCTCCAAGGCGCCCTGCCAGGGTTCATCCGGCGTCCTAGCCGAACTGGGGCTAGACAGAGGATAAGAATCCTGTTTCACTTCCCAACGACGTGTGACCACCGTCACTTCAGAGGGAGACAGAGTATGCGTGCTGGGTCCAGGTTTTCAGCAGTCGTCGTCGCGACGGCGTTGTTGCTCGCTGGCTGCGGAGGCGCTGAGCGGAACGACTCCGACGGAGGCCTCGGCAATGACGGGTCCGCCGGCGGTGAGCCCGCCGCGGCGAGCGCCTGCGAGGGCGAGACGGTCGAGGCGACCGAGATCGGAGTCACCGAGGACACCCTCACGGTGACCATCGGCGCCGACACGGGGTCGCAGGCCATCCCGGGCATGGCGAACGGCTCCGTCGAGGCCGTCCAGGCCTGGGCCGACCTGGTCAACGCCGAGGGAGGCCTGGCGTGCAGGCAGGTCGAGGTGAGGACCTACGACACGAAGATCGACCCGACGGAGTCGCGCAACGCCATGCTCGACGCCTGTCAGAACAGCGTCGCGATGGTCGGCAGCTTCATGCTCGCCGTGGCCGACGCGACCGCGGTGGCCGACTGCGTCGACAAGAACGGTGCGAAGACGGGTCTGCCCGACATCCCGGCCGCCATCCTCAATCCCGTGCACGGCTGCAACGCCACCACCTTCCGTGCCGGGCCAGGGAGCGGAGACGCCTGCCCCCCGAAGCAGGGCGAGCGTGAGATCACCCAGGGCCTCGCGTTCGGCGAGGCGCTCGAGTCCCTCGTCGGCAAGGGCGCGAGCGGCGGGTACATGGTCGCCAACACCTCACCGGTCACCATCGGCTCGATCCTCCCGTTGTGGCGCACCCTGCAGACCGTCCAAGGCTTCACCTCGGACGGCGAGATCGGGTCGAAGGGCACCGACACCCAGAGCCACTACACGCCCCTCATCCAGGACATGAAGGAGGCAGGCTCCACGTTCGCCATCACCTCCGCCACGTTCCCCAGCATGATCGTCGCGCTGAAGGAGGCCCAGGCGCAGGGTCTCGAGGGCGTCCAGTGGGTCTGCCAGACGACCTGCTACGACCCGGCGTTCCCGAAGGCCGCCGGCCCCGCAGCGACGGGCGTGGTCGCGATGCTGAACGGCCTGCCCTACGAGGAGGCGTCCACGAACGAGGAGCTGCAGACGTTCACGGAGAAGGTCAAGACCCACAACACCTTCTCGCAGCCGTCCTGGGTCGCAGCCCGGCTGTTCCAGAAGGCGGTGGAGGACGTCGTTGCCTCGGGAGGGCCCAACGCGGTCACCCGCGAGTCGATCATCGCGGCGTTGAAGGCGATCACGGAGTTCGACAACGACGGCATGGTGGCTCCCTTCAACCCCAACGACGCGGCGACCCCCGCCACGTGCGTGGTCGCGGTCCAGCTCCAGGAGGACGGCTCGTGGAAGCGCGCCTTCCCCGAGGAGCCCGGAACGTTCCACTGCTCCGACACGACCACGATCACGGTCGACCCTGTCGCTGACTTCAAGGGCTGAGCACCCATGAGGAAGATCCCGTGGCGCCATGGAGCGCTCGCCGTCGTCCTGGTCACCGTCTTCGGACTGATCGCTCGATCCACCTGGGCCGGCCGCCCGGTGACCGTCGAGTCACTGATCCAGCTGCTGGTGTTCGCGCTCCCTGTGGCGGGCATCTACGCGATCAGCGCGACCGGGCTGGTGGTCGTCCACAGCGCCACGGGAATCTTCAACTTCGCGCAGGGCGCCATGGGCATGGTGTGCGCCTTCGTCTTCTGGGAGATCAGCGTGAACCGGGGCGTCCCGGTCCCGCTCGCACTCATCCTGGTCATCGGGGTCTTCGCGCCGCTCTTCGGCTACCTGCTCGAGCGCTATGTCATGCGCCATCTCAAGCACGCGCCGCTGGTCGCCCAGCTGGTCGGCTCGGTCGGAGTGCTCATCGCGCTCCTCGGGATCGCCACCTTGATCTGGAACCCGAACAACCCGTACCCAATCCAGGGTCTGGGTGGCTCGGGCGGCATCGAGATCGCCGACGTGACCCTGACCTGGCACCGGGTGATCACCATCGCGACGGCCGTGGTCCTCGCCGTTTCGGTCCAGGTGCTGCTCCGCCGGACCCGGCTCGGCATCTCGATGCGCGCGGTCGTCGACAACGAGGACGTCGCAGCGCTGTACGGCGTACGGCCGGGCCGCGTGTCGGCCACCGCATGGATCATCGGGGCGGTGAGTGCCGCCCTGGCCGGCATCCTCATCGCGCCCGAGGTCGGGAACATGGGCGCGGAGACGCTGTCCCTGCTCATCGTCAACGCGTTCGCCGCTGCGGTGTTCGGCCGGCTTCGCAGCCTGTCCATGACCTACCTGGGTGCCCTGCTGCTCGGGCTCCTGGTCACCTTCACCTCGACGTTCCTGGAGTTCGGCGGACGGTGGAACCTCGTCCCCAACGCGATCCCGGCGCTGGCGCTCTTCGTGGTGCTGCTCTTCCTGCCCCAGCCGACGGTGAAGATGGCCGGGGCGGCACGCACCTACGCCCTGGAGCGACTCCCCTCCAACCGGAGTGTGCTCGGCTGGGCGGTCATCCTGCTCGCGCTGGCGACGCTGGCCGGGTTCGTGGCCAGCACGACGATCCAGTCGCGGCTCATCACCGCTCTGTCGATCGGCGTGATCCTGCTCGGCCTGGTGCCGCTGATGGGTTGGGCGGGGATCCCCGTGCTGGCCCCCTACGCGCTGGGCGGGGTGGGGGCGGCGATCACCTACTACGCCGGCGGGTCGATCTTGGCGCTCATCCCGGCCGCGCTCGGCACGGCGGCCTTCGGCGTGGTCTTCGCGCTGCCGGCCCTGCGCCTGCGCGAGCTCTATCTCGCGCTGAGCTCGATCGCGCTGGCGCTGATCGCCACCGGACTGATCCTCGTCCAACCGGAGTTCTTCGCGGAGATGCGCAGCCTGCCGCCGATCTCGGTCGCAGGGATCGATCTCTCCTCGCCCCAGGCGTTCCTCATCTATGCGGCCTCGATGTACCTGCTTGTCGCACTCGGACTGGTGTGGATGCGTCGCACCGCCGTCGGCCGCCGCCTGGTGGCGCTGCGCGACAGCGAGGCCGCCGCGGCCTGCGTCGGTGTCAACGTCGCCCGGCAGAAGGCCTTCGTGTTCGCGATCGCCGGCGGCATCTCGGGCGTGGGCGGCGGCGTGCTCGTCCAGGGCGCCAGGGTCGGCAGCGTCGACCAGTTCTCGATGGTCGCCGGGCTTGGAGTGGTGCTCGCCCTGACCATCTGGGGCGTCGGCACGGTCAGCGGCCCGCTCGTCGCCGGTCTGATGGCCGTCGTATTCACCACGCTCGCCAAGGACATCGCCCCGGGAACGCTGACGCACGGGATCGAGCTCCTCGGCCCCGCCCTGGCGGTCCTCGCGCTCGGCGACTACCCGCGCGGCCAGATCCCCCTGCTGGTCGAGCTGGTCCGCCACCGACCGTGGCACGTCCTGTCGGTGCTGGGAGGAGTCGCCGGCGGCATCACCGTCGGCGTGGTCGCGGGTCTGCCGGGTCTGGTCCCGACCGCGATGGGGGTGGCGCTCGGCTGGCTCGCCGTACTCGTCCTCACCGGTTGGGGGAAGGGGCAGCTCCCGGTGCCCCACCAGGACCCCGCCGCGCAGTCCGACCTGGCCCCCGCGACCGGGGTCGACAGGCCCTTCGACCCGGCGAGCCTCTCCGCGCTCGACCGCGTCCTTGGCGTGAGGGAGGTGGCGGCGCGATGACCGCCCTGCTGCAGGTCCGGAACGTCTCCGTCAGGTTCGGTGCCAACACCGCGGTCGACGACGTCTCGCTCGACATCGAGCCCGGGACGATCGTGGGGCTGATCGGCCCGAACGGCGCCGGCAAGACGACGCTCTTCAACGTGATCGCCGGGATCCAGCGCGCGGCCGCGGGTTCGGTGCTCTTCGAGGGGCGCGACATCACGCACCGGCCACCGCACGTGCGGGCGCACCGGGGCATCGCGCGGACGTTCCAGCGACTGGAGACCTTCGGGACGCTCACCGTGCGGGAGAACGTGCTGGTCGGTGCTGAGGCACGCGGTCGCCGCGGCGGGGCCGGCCGTGCCCAGGACCTGGCCGACGAGCTCTGCGCTCGCTTCAACCTGGGGCAGCTCGCCGAGCATCGCGCCGACTCCTTGGCCACCGGCACCCAACGGCTCGTGGAGATCGCGCGTGCCCTCGCGACCGGGCCCCGTCTCCTGCTCCTGGACGAGGCGTCCTCGGGGCTGACCTCCTTCGAGACCGAGGAGGTGGCCGCGACGCTGCGTCAGCTCGCCGACGACGGCCTCACCATCGTGCTGGTCGAGCACGACATGTCCTTCGTGATGGGGCTGTGCGACCGGATAGCGATGCTCGAGCAGGGGCGGCTGGTGGCCGACGGCACCCCCGACGAGGTCAGCCACATGCCCGCGGTCATCGAGGCCTACCTCGGGGCCGAGCACACGACAGGAGCCTCGTCATGACCTCCGTTGCCGGAACACATGCGCGCCCCGCCGCGAGCGACGAACCCCCCGCCCTGCAGGTGGTCGACCTCCATGCCGGCTACGGCGTGGTGGAGGTCCTGCACGGTGTCTCGCTGAGTGTGCGCCGGGGCGGGGTCCTCGCCGTCCTGGGACCGAACGGGGCTGGGAAGACGACGACCGTGCGTGCGGTCAGCGGGCTCGTCCCACCGACTCACGGGCAGGTGCGCATCGAGGGCGTCGATGTCACCGGCGCCTCCCCGGACGGCCTGGCGCGCGCAGGTGTCTGCATCGTGCCGGAGGGTCGCGGCATCTTCCCTCGACTCTCGGTCGACGAGCACCTGCGGCTGATCGCCCCGAACCCCCGCGCGTTGAAGGGGGTCCAGGAGAGGTTCTTCGCTCGCTTCCCGGCCCTCGGAGACCGCCGCGCCCAGCTCGTCGGCACCATGTCGGGCGGTGAGCAGCAGATGGTCGCGATGGCCCGGGCCGTGGCGCTCGACAGCAGGCTCGTGATCGTCGACGAGCTCTCCATGGGGCTCGCTCCCCGGGTGGTCGAGGACCTCTACCGGCATCTCGGCGCCCTCGCCGCCGACGGCGTCGCGATCGTCATCATCGAGCAGTTCATCCATGACGTCCTCGGACTCGCCGACGAGGCCGTCGTGCTCAACCACGGCGTGGTCGTCGCCCGCGGCCTGCCCGGCGACATCAGCGAGCAGCTCGAGAGCCTCTACCTCGCGAACGGCCCGCATGGCTGAGCCCGCAAGAGAATCCGCACGCAACCAACAGTTGGAGGTCCACATGTCCGACACCGCACCCACGAGCAGCGGTGCTCTCCAGATGAGCGAGCAGGCCGAGACCGGTTTCCGCGCCGAGCTGGAGAGACTGCGCGCCAACTCGGGTCCGGGCCCGAGGGACAAGGCCATCGGTGCCTTCGGCGTCGGCCTGGTCGTCATCGGTCTCGTCGTCATCCTGGTGGCCTTCAACCAGGCCGCGTCCATGACCGACGTACGCGACCAGCTGGAGATGGTGATCCTCGGAGGCTTCGGGACGGCCCTGGCGATCGTCGGCGGCGTCGTCTACGCCGTCATGAGCGCCCAGCGGTTCATGCGGTTCTGGTTGCTCCGGGTGATCTTCGAGCAACGCGACCTGGCACCCCGCATGAGCGAGGCTCCCGTTCGCCCCAGCAACGCCGTCGACCCGACCCCGGACCTCGTCCCCTCCACCCGAGGGGAGTTCTGATGGGCTACACGCTCGTCCTCACCGACGACCCTGCGCCCTTCGTGCGGCGGGTGACCCTCAACCGACCGGAGAAGCGCAACGCGCTGAACGCGACACTGCGTCGCGAGATTCTCGCGGCGCTGCGCGAGGCCGACGCGGACCCCGACGTGCGGGTGACCATCCTGCGTGGAAACGGCCCCTCCTTCTGCGCCGGCTACGACCTCGCCGCAAGCGGTGAGGAGTACGGCGTCGACGCCACCGAGGGCTCGTTCCAGCGGTCGGTCGTCGACGGATGGATCAGCATCTGGGACCTGAAGAAGCCGGTCGTCGCGCAGGTACACGGTCACTGCCTGGCCGGCGGGTCGGAGCTGGCCACCGGCTGCGACCTCGTCTACGCCGCGGACGACGCCAAGATCGGCTATCCGGCGGTCCGGTTCGGCACGCCCGACATGCAGTACCACGCCTGGCTCGTCGGCATGCGCAAGGGCATGGAGCTGATGCTGACCGGCGACTCGCTCTCCGGCGTCGAGGCCGCCCAGTACGGCTTCGCCACCCGGTCGTTCCCGGCTGAGGAGCTCGAGGAGAAGGTGCTCGAGATGGCCCGGCGCATCGCGCAGATCCCGGCCGACGTGCTGCAGATTAACAAGCGCACCGTGCACCGTGCCATGGACCGCATGGGCTTCCGCGACGCGATCCGGGCGGGCACCGAGCTCTCGGCGGTCGCCGTGCACACCGACGGGTTCAAGGCGTTCATCGAGTCGGCCCGGGAGCAGGGGCTCACCCAGGCGCTGACTGCGCGCGACGGCGCCTTCGGCGACGGGCGCCTGCTCACCCAGGGCGGCGCCTGACCGGGTGACGCGCCCGGAGCACACGACTCAACCACGACGGAGGCGACCCATGCCCATCCCCATCTCCGAGGACCACCATGAGCTCGCCGGGGCCACCCGCGGCTTCGTTGAGCGGCACGCCGCGACGAGCTGGACGCGCGGCGCGTTCGACCTGCTCGCGCGGGGCGAGCGCCCCCCGTTCTGGGACGCGCTGGTGGCGCAGGGCCTGCACGCGATCCACCTCGAGGAAGCGGTCGGCGGCCAGGGCGGCACCGTCGTCGACCTCGCCGTCGTGGTGGAGGAGGCCGGACACTCGCTCCTCCCAGGACCGTTCACGCCGACGGTGACCGCCAGTGCCGTGCTCGCGACGGCAGCTCCGGGCGACGGGCGCGAGGTGCTGGTGCGGCTCGCCCACGGTACTCCCGCGGCGGTGGTGCCGCCCCGCCCCGGGTTGTCGGTCCGGCGGCTCGACGACGGGTGGGTCCTCACCGGGCGCAGCGTCCCGGTGCTGGGGCTGCTCTGCGCCGAGGTCGTGCTCGTGGGCGCGACGGAGCCCGATGGCGCCGATGCAGTGCGCTGGTTCGCGCTCGAGGCCGCCACGCTGACCCGCGTCGCCGAGCAGGGCACGGACCTGACGCGCGACCTCGGCCGCCTGGAGCTCTGCGACCTCGAGGTCCCGGACGCCGCGCTCGTGAGCGGGATCGACACCGCGACCGCCGAGTCGACGATCGCCGCCCTCTACGCCGCGGAGGCCAGCGGCGTCGCGCGATGGGTGCGCGAGTCGGCAGTCGAGTACGTGAAGGTCCGTGAGCAGTTCGGGGTGCCTGTCGGCTCGTTCCAGGCGGTCAAGCACAAGGCCGCCCGCCTGTTCATCGACAGCGAGCTCGCCGCGGCGGCCGCCTGGGACGCCGCCCGCAGCCTGACCCAGTCGGCCAGCCAACAGGCGCTCGCGGTCGGATCGGCGGGCGTGGTCGCGCTCGATGCAGTCGTGAACACCGTCGTCGAGGCGACCACCATGTTCGGCGGCATCGGCTTCACCTGGGAGCACGACATCCACCTCTACCTGCGCCGGGCGATGAGCATCGCCGCGGCGAGCCGCCCGCCCGGCGGATGGGAGCGCCACCTCGGGGAGGTGGCGCTGCGGCACGAGCGAGACGTCACGCTCGAGCTGGCGGAGGAGGATCCGGCCTTCCGGGAGTGGGTGGCCGGCCTGTTGGACGAGGCCCTCACGATCGATGCGGACGGCGACGGCGGCCGGGAGGGCTGGGCCGGGGGAGCGGCACCCGGGCCTCGACGCAGCTTCCTGGCCGAGCACGGGCTCGTGTCCTCGCACTGGCCCAAGCCCTGGGGGCTGCTCGCGACACCTGTGGAGCAGATCGTCATCGCCGAGGAGTACGCCCGTCGCGACCTGCCGCAGCCGAGCACCGTGATCGGCGAGTGGGCGATGCCCACGATCCTCGCCCACGGCACCGACGCCCAACGCGAGCGGTTCGCGATGCCGACGCTGCTCGGCGACATCGTCTGGTGCCAGCTGTTCAGCGAGCCGGGGGCCGGCTCCGACCTTGCCGGGCTGTCAACCCGAGCCGTGAAGACGGACGGTGGATGGGTCCTCGACGGCCAGAAGGTGTGGACGTCGTCGGCTCACGAGGCGGACTGGGGCATCTGCCTGGCCCGGACCGACCCCACCGTGCCCAAGCATCGTGGCCTCACCTACTTCCTGGTCGACATGCACTCACCGGGCGTGGAGGTGCGGCCGCTGCGGCAGGCCACCGGTGCGGCGGAGTTCAACGAGGTGTTTCTGACCGAGGTGTTCGTCCCGGACGACCTCGTCGTCGGAGAGCCGGGCGAGGGGTGGCGGCTCACGGCGACGACGCTCGCCAACGAGCGTCTCAGCATCGGCTCGGGAATGGGTGGGCACCGGACGGCTGACACCCTGCTCGGCCTCCTGCGCAAGGAGCCCGTCGCGGTGGGACGCGACCAGGCGCTCGCCGTACTCGGGAGGGCGGTGGCACACGACCTCGCACTGCTCGCCCTCAACCAGCGTGCGCTGCTCCGGCGGCTCTCGGGGCTCGAACCCGGCGCGGGCTCCAGTGTGGCGAAGGTGGCCAGCGCACTGGCGGCCCGGCAGACCCACACCGCCGCCCTCGGGCTGCTCGGCGCAGAGGGGTGCCTCGACGACGCTCCCGGTGGGCTCGTCCACGACGTGCTGGCACTGCCCAGCTCGCTCGTCGGTGGCGGGACGGTCGAGATCCAGCTCAACATCATCGCCGAGAGGGTGCTCGGACTGCCGCGGTAGCGGCGAGGCGCAGCTGCTCCTGGGGCTACGATGCAACTGGAATTCGATCATCGTGGCCCGTGCACCGTGGCCACGTCCGCCGGAGAAGGGGACTCAGGGACCAATGGCATCGGACAAGGTGGAGGCGCCGGCGCCCCTGGACGTCGCCACCCTGCCGCCCGGTCAGCTCGCCCGTCGGCGGCGGATCATCGATGTCGCGACCCGCCTGCTCGAGAGCACCGACTACGAGCAGGTGCAGATGCGGGTGGTCGCCGACCGGGCGGACGTCGCCCTCGGCACCCTGTATCGCTACTTTGTCTCCAAGGAGCAGCTCTACGCGGCTGTGCTGCTCGAGTGGTCGGCGTCCTACGCCATCGACAACTCCGGGCCGGACGACACCGCGGCCGACCGCATCCGTCGGCGGCTTCACCGGGCGCTCAAGGCCTTCGAGCGACGCCCCCAGTTCTACAAGGTCCAGGCGATGCTGCAGACGACGACGGACCCGCGGGCCGAGCTGCTGTTCGCCGAGTTCTCCGCGCGCAACCACGACACGCTCGTGCGCGACCTGCGTCCGCTCACGGGGGCCGACGCCGACGACCGGGTGATGATCCTCAATGCCACGCTGTCGTCCGTGCTGACCAGCTACGCCTATCGGCGGCTGCCCATGGCGGAGGCGCTGCGGATCATCAACCGAGCGGTCGATCTCGTGGTGGGTGACATCGGGGTGGAGTAAAGCGTCCCGATGCGGTAGAAGAATGGAATCAGATTCCAATCTATCGCCAGGAGTCGCACGTGACCGCCTACGAGCTCGACCACCTCGCCATCGCCGTACCGGCGTGGCAGCCCGCGACCGAGTACCTCGTCGCCCACCTCGGTGGTGCGTGGAGGCACGGCTTCGTCCTGCCGGAGTTCAACCCCTGTCATCTCGCCTTCGCCGACGACATGCGGATAGAGCTCCTGGCGCCCGGCACGGACGAGACGTCGTTCATCGGCCGCTACCTCGCGGCGGCCGGTGGCCGGGCTCGACCGCACCACGTCACCTTCAAGGTGAAGGACGTCGAGGAGACGATCGCGGCGGTTCGTGACAACGGGTTCGAGCCCATCCAGCTGCGCCTGGACAACGAGGTCTGGCGCGAAGGCTTCCTGCACCCCAAGGACACCGGGCTCGGCTTCCTGGTCCAGTTCGTCGAAGCCGAGCACGATCCCGGTGAGCTCGACAGCAGCGATCAGTTCAAGGTCCCCAAGCCGTCCTGGCTGCCCCCGGCCACCGTGGCGCCGGCCAGCATCCCCTTCCTCTTCGGGCGTCTGCCCGAGTGGGGGAGTGCTCGTCGCGTCCTCGTCGACGTCCTCGGCGCCGAGGCGACCGAGGTGGAGAAGGGTGACGGGTGGTCGACGACTCGCTTCAGCTGGGAGCAGGGCGCCGACTTCGTGCTGACGACACATCGAGGCACCACCGCGGGGCACGGCGTCGAGGGGATCGGGGTGCTCGAGGGTGACAGCTGGAGTGCTGCCGGCTGCCGCGCGCTCGTCGACGCGGGAACGGTCGTCGACGTGCTCGGGATCAAGGTCGTCACGGTGGCCCACGAGCAGGGCGATCTTTGATTGAACTAGAATTAGGGTTCGATTCTTGTTAGAGTGCGTCATCGCCATCGTCGCGGCGCGCCACAGCGAGAGGAACTCGACATGAGCTCAGCCAACTACACGATCATCTCGGCGGACACCCACGCCGGCGGCAGCCACGAGCAGTACCGCGAGTACCTCGACCCAGACTGGCGAGAGGAGTTCGACGCCTGGCGGGGGCGCTACAAGAATCCGTGGAAGGACCTCCGCGACACCGATCTCCGGGTCCGCAACTGGGACGACGAGCGGCGTGACGCCGACCAGCTCGCCGACGGTGTCGTGGGCGAGGTGGTCTTCCCCAACACGGTTCCGCCCTTCTACCCGGGCTTCGTCCTCTTCGCCGGGCCGCCGAAGGCTGAGGACTACGCCCGGCGACGCGCGGGGATCCACGCGCACAATCGCTGGATGGCGGACTTCTGCGGACGCAAGCCTGCCCAGCGTGCCGGCATCGGCCAGTTCTTCCTCAACGACCTCGACGACGCCATCTCCGACGCCTCCTGGATCAAGGAGCACGGTCTGCGCGGCGGCGTCCTGCTGCCGACGGTCGCCCCCGACGTCACCTGGGTCAAGCCGTTGTACCACCCTGACTACGACCGGCTCTGGGCGGCGCTGCAGGACCTCGACGTCCCGGTGAACCTCCACTCGGGGACGGGCTCCCCGAACTACGGGAACTTCCCCTCCACGCCGTCGATCATGATCAGCGAGGTCGGCTTCTACGGGCTGCGCGCGTTCGTGCACCTGATCCTGGCCGGTGTGTTCGAGCGATTCCCGCGCCTGAAGTTCGTGGTGACCGAGAGCTCCGCCGCGGCCTTCCCGCCGCTGCTCAAGCAGCTCGACGCGAACATGGAGATGATCCGGAGCGGGTCGATCGGCGAGCTGAGGTACGCCGCGGAGGCGAGCCTGCCGCGCAACGCCTCCGACTACTTCAACCAGAACGTCTGGGTCGGCTCCAGCTTCCCGTCCATCGCCGACGCCGAGGCCCGCACGTCGATGCAGCCCGACCGGTTCATGTGGGGTAGCGACTACCCGCACGACGAGGGCACCGGCCCGTTCACCCGTGAACACCTGCGCCTGGTCTTCCACGACACCCCGGAGGACGAGCTGCGGATGATCCTCGGGGGGAACGCGGCGAAGCTCTACGACTTCGACCTGGACGCCCTGGCGCCGCTCGCGGAGCAGTACGGCCCGACCGTCGAGGAGATCAAGCAGCCCCTTCTCGAGCTTCCGGAGGGCGCCAACCAGGCGCTGCTGAGAGCACGGGATGAGCCGGCCCTCGTCTAGGACGGTTTTTTCTGGTCGCCGGTCCGATCCGAGGTGGGGAAGACGTTGGGAACGATGACGCAGGTGCCGCGGTGGTCCCACGAGTCGCTGGACCGGTTGCCGCACACCACGGCACGCATCGAGAGCGTCACGAGCGAGAGCGGCGCGACGATCCTCGGCCTGCAGTTCCCCGACCAGGCGGCCGTCGAGCTCCAGGTGGACGAGCTTCCTGACGAGCACGCGGCTCGTCGCGAGCTCGGGCCGGACGTGCGCCCGATGTCGGTCCTCGTCACCACCGGCGTCGGACGGGAGCTGAGCTTCAGCGTGCTGGCGTCGACCAGCACGGGCCCGATCCGAGTCCCGGTCGAGGCGAGGACCGCCCTGTGGCTGCTGGGATCGGGCACGCACGGCGTCGTCCGGGCAGACCACTAGAGAGCGCGGTCTCCACGGCCTCGCGCCGAGTCCGCAGACCCCGCCCTACCTACACCTGTAGGTAGGGCGATGCGGCGTGCTCGGGCATGGACCCGCACGCGCGCGCCGCGCGGCCGGGCTGTCGGCCCCGGCGTACGACGACCGCTATCCGTCCGCATCGGCGTCGCCCTGCCTATCTATAGGACGCCCGCCTGGTGAGACCGGGGGGTCTCGGACTGTCCCCATGTCGTACATTTCAACCCGAAGTGTCCGCTATAGAGGACTCGGTGTCACCTCTGCTGGAAGTTCGTGGGCGCAGTTCCTTGACGCAGGTGCCAAGGACTGCGCTATTGTCCTGTGGTCGAGATTACAAGTCCTCTATTGGGGCCTTTAGAAGAAGGAAGTGCTTGATGCGCAAACCGATCCTGGTGACCTCGCTGGTCACCGCGGCGATCCTGATGGCTGGCTGTGGCGGCTCCGACGAGGGCGGGGGTGGCGGCGACACTGTCGTCCGCATCGCCGGCAACTCGAACGCCGCCGCGCTGCCGGTGTGGGTGGGCATCGAGCACGGGTTCTTCAAGGACTGCGGTGTCGACGCGAAGTACACGCTCATCGAGAACATCAGCACGCTGCCGTCTGCCCTGGGCAAGTCCTTCGACGTCGCGCTGTCGGTTCCGCCGCTGCTGGTCACCGCTGCCGACCAGGGCATCGGGATCAAGGAGGTCGCCGGCGCCACGCTGAACACCCGCGAGAACCCGCAGACGTTCATGGTCGTGCCCGAGGGCAGCGACATCAAGTCCGCGAAGGACCTCGAGGGCAAGACCCTCGGCGTGCAGACCATCACGGGCAGCACGCACCTCGGCACCAAGATGTGGCTCAAGGAGGCAGGCGTCCCTTACGACAGCATCAACGTCGTCCAGGTCGACGGGCCCGCCCAGGCGGACCAGCTCGAGGCAGGACGCCTCGACGCTGTGGAGACTCTGGCGCCGTTCTCGACAAGCGTCCTGAAGCTCGGCCACAGCATCTTCGACCCGCAGTCGTCCATCGCCCCCGAGGTCTCGGGCATCTTCTGGACCGCCAGCCCCACGTGGATCGACAAGAACGCCGACGGTCTCGACTGCTTCCGTGAGGGACTCGACAAGGCGCGCGAGTTCATCGAGGGCAACGACGAGGAGGCCAAGGCCGTGCTCGAGAAGCAGACCGGTCTCCCGGCGGAGGTCGTCGAGGAGACGGTCCTCCCGACCTACACCTCCGACGTCCGCCCCGATGACCTCGAGAAGTGGGAGAACGCCATGAAGGAGGTCGGCGGCTTCACCGGAGACGTCGACGTGGCCTCGCTGGTGGTCGAGAACTGAGTTGAGCTCGACCGAGACGACTCCGGGACCCGCACAAGACGGTCCCACCACGCCGCCGGGCCGGTGGATGCTCCACGAACTGGACATCCCCGGCCCGGCGGGCGGGCCCCTGACCGGCCTCCGGGTCGCCGTCAAGGACGTCATCGACGTCGCCGGCGTCCCGACCTCGGCCGGCAGCCCCGCCTGGGCGGAGAGCCATGAGGTGCCCGAGAACCACGCAGGTGCCGTGCAGGCGCTCCTGACTGCGGGCGCCATCATCGCCGGCAAGGCCGTGAGCGACGAGCTGGCCTTCAGTGTCCATGGCACCAACCCGCACTACGGCATGCCGCCCAACCCCGCGGCGCCCGGCCACATCCCCGGCGGCTCGTCGTCCGGCTCGGCCTCGGCCGTGGCGTCGGGCGACGTGGACATCGCGCTGGGCAGCGACACCGGCGGCTCGGTGCGCGTGCCGGCCTCCTACTGCGGGATCTTCGGGGTCCGGCCGAGCTGGGCCCGAAGCGACACCAGCGGCGTCGTGCCGCTGGCGCCGTCCTTCGACACGGTCGGGTGGTTCGCGCGCGACGCGGCCACCTTGGAACGGGTCGGCGAGGTGCTGCTCGCCTCGAGTGCCGTGGCTCCGGACGCGTTGATCCTGGTGCCGCTGGCCGAGGCCTTCGAGGTCGCCCGCGCCGACGTCGCCGCCGACGTCCTCGCCGGCCTGACCGAGACGTTCGGTGCCAGCGTGACCGCACCGCGCTCCCTCGGCTTCGACCTGTACGACCTCGCGGCGGTGCGCTACCGGATCCAGACCTTCGAGACCTGGCAAGCCCACGGTGAGTGGGGCGCGCCGCGTCTGGCGCAGCTCGGACGCGGCGTACGCGCCCGCCTCGAGGCCAGCGCGCACACCACGCAGACGGAGTACGACGACGCTCGCCGTCGCCGCGACGAGATCTGCCAGGTGCTCGAGGACCGTGTCGGCCCCGACGAGGTGCTCTGCCTGCCCACGACGCCCACCCCGGCGCCGGCGCTCGACCGGCTCGACGAAGGATCCGAGGAGCGCCGGACCGGTGTCTTCGCGCTCGGGGCGATCGCCGGCCTCTGGGGCAGCCCCGAGGTCACCGTGCCCGGGGTGCGGACCGAGGGCGTCCCGGTCGGCACGAGCCTGGTCGGCAGGCCCGGGGACGACCTGCGCCTGCTGGCGTTCCTCCGGCAGGCACTTGCCTGACCACCGCGGCCCCCGCCGACGCAGCCGACACGGCCTGACAACATCGAGAACACCACCGACGACACCGAGGAGGCGCTGATGTCCCTGCGGGCCATCGACGTACACGTTCACCTGCACACGACGCCGCCTGACGCGGCGATCCAGGACGCGAAGAAGGTGTTCGACTCGGACGCCGCCACCTCGGACCTCCTGGAGTACTACCGCAGCCGCAACATCGGCGGGGTCATCTTCGACGTGGACAAGGAGACCAGCACCGGCCTGCGCATCGACAACACCGCGATCGCCGACCTGGTCGCCAAGTCCGACGGCCAGCTGATCGGCTTCGCGTCGGTGGATCCCTGGAAGGGCGCCGCCGCGCTCACCGAGCTGGAGCGCTGCGCAGAGCTCGGGCTCAAGGGTCTCAAGCTGCAGCCGATCACCCAGCAGTTCAGCTTCGGCGACCGACGCTTCTACCCGCTCTGGGAGTTCTGCGCCGCGCACGACTGGCCGATCCTGGTGCACACCGGAACCACCGGCATCGGTGCCGGCTCCCCGGGCGGTCGCGGCTTCCACCTGAAGTACGGCCACCCACTGCCGTCGGTCGACGACGTGGCGGCGGACTTCCCGAACGTCAACATCATCGCCGCCCACTTCGGCTGGCCCTGGCACCTCGACCTGATGGCGATCGCCCGCCACAAGTCCAACGTGTACGTCGATCTGTCAGGCTGGTCGCCGAAGTACATCCCCGCCGAGGTGATCCAGTACATGAACAGCGTCATCCCCGACCAGTTCCTCTTCGGGTCCGACTACCCGTGGCTGAAGCCGGACCGCTGGATGACGGAGTTCGAGCGGCTCGACCTCAAGGACGAGGTGCGCCAGAAGGTGCTCCTCGACAACGCCAGCCGACTCCTGGGCTGGACGTCGTGAGCGCCGCGACCGGCACCTCCGAGGTGTTCAGCAAGGTGACCACCATGGAGGAGGCCCTCGCCCCGGTGAAGGACGGGTCGGTGGTGATGATCGGTGGCTTCGGCGATGCCGGCACCCCCTTCGCTATGCGTGAGGCCCTGGCCGCGCGCCAGGTGCGCGACCTCACCCTGGTGGCCAACAACGCCGACTTCGGCAGCTTCATGTACGACGGCGGGCTGACCGGCCTGGTCTGCTCCTTCCCCGTCGGCCCGAGCTCCGGTCCGGTGAAGCAGGGCATCGAGGACGGCGTGGTCGATCTCCAGCTGACCCCGCAGGGCACGCTGGCCGAGCGGATCCGCGCCGCGGGCGCCGGGCTCGGTGGTGTCCTCACCCCGACGGGACTCGACATGGAGTTCGCCGCCGACTACCGGGTCGTCGAGCACGACGGCCGCCGCTGGCTGCTCGCGCCCGCCCTGCATGCCGACGTGGCCCTGGTGAAGGGTGCGGTCGCGGACCGCTACGGAAACGTGGTCTGCCGCTCCGCCGGCATCAACTTCAACCCGCTCATGGCGATGGCGGCGTCCTACACCGTGGTGCAGGTCGACCGGGTCGTCGAGGTCGGCGAGATCAACCCCCAGGACGTGACCATCCCGAGCCTCTTCGTGGACGCCGTGGTGGAAGTGCCCCGACAGGAGGAGAGCTGAGATGGGCCGCACCCGTGACGAGATCGCCCAGCGCGTCGCCCAGGACATCGGCCGGGGCTGGGTGCTCAACCTGGGCATCGGCATCCCGACGCTGATCGCCCATCACGTCGCGCACCCGGAGACCCTGGTGCACAGCGAGAACGGCATCCTGGGCATGGGCGGACCGCCCGCCGACGGCGTCGTCGTGGACCCCGACCTGGTCAACGCCGGGAAGCGCCCAGCGACGGTCGTGCCCGGGGGCGCCTTCTTCGACTCCCTGATGTCGTTCGGGCTGATCCGTGGCGGCCACCTCGACCTCACGGTCATGGGTGCCTTCCAGGTGTCCTCCACGGGCGACCTCGCCAACTGGAAGCTGCCCCACCAGCGCACGGGCGCCCTGGGCGGGGCAGCCGACCTGGCCGCCGGCGCCAAGCGCGTCTGGATCGCCATGGAGCACACCGGCCGCAACGGCGAGGCCCGGCTGCTCGACACGTGCTCCTACCCGCTGACGGCTCCGGGCGTCGTCGAGCGCATCTACACCGACCTCGCCGTGCTGGCTCCGGCCGGCGCCGGCCGCTTCGAGCTCCTGGAGCTCGCGGACGGGGTCTCCCTCGAGGAGGTCCAGGCGGCCACTGCGGCGGAGGTCGTGACCTCCGACGACCCGGGCGCAGCCCCACTATCCGGCCACCCCAACGACGGAGGAGACAGCCTTGTCAGCCACTGACCCCACCCCCACGACGTCCATCTCGCCCGCAGAGCTCCAGGAGATCGTCCGGGTCTTCGCCGACTCGGACATGCGGGAGCTGAGGCTCTCCGTGGGAGCCGTCGAGCTGCTCGTCTCCCGCAACGAGCAGGTCGAGGCGTCGGGTGCCCGTCCCGCGGCGCCGCCGGCGCCGGCCGTCCACCAGGCGCCCGCTCCGGCAGCCCTGGCCCCGGCCGCGCCGGCGCAGGAGTCCGCTCCCGCGCAGGAGCCGGCAGCCGCCCCGGCCCAGTCGGGAGCCCCGGATCGCGCGGGGCTGGCGGAGATCCGCTCCCCAGCCCTCGGCACGTTCTACCGCCGTCCGGCCCCCGACCAGCCGGCCTTCGTCGAGGTCGGGACCCAGGTCGCCGTCGGGGACGCGGTGGGCACCATCGAGGTGATGAAGATGTTCACCACCGTCACCTCCGACGTGGCCGGCACCGTGACCGAGATCTGCGTCGACGACGCCGTCCTCGTCGAGCACGGCCAGCCGCTGTTCTACGTCGACCCGGCAGGCTCCTGACGGCCATGGCGATCACACGACTGCTGATTGCCAACCGCGCGGAGATCGCCGTACGCGTGGTGCGGGCCTGTCGGGACCTCGGCATCGAGACGGTGCTCGCCGTCTCCGAGGCCGACCGGGGCTCCTTGGCGAGCCGCCTGGCCGACCGGACCGTCTGCGTCGGACCGGCCAGCCCGGGGCAGAGCTACCTGAACATCCCCGCGCTGCTCACGGCTGCTCTCGAGACCGGCTGCGACGCCGTGCACCCCGGCTACGGGTTCCTCTCCGAGAACGCCGACTTCGTGGAGGCCTGCACCGAGAACGGGCTCACCTTCGTGGGCCCGTCGGTAGACACGATGCGGTTGCTGGGCGACAAGCTGACCGCCCGGACGACGGCGGCGGCAGCGGGCATCCCGATCGTCCCGGGCGGCACCGTGGACGCGGACTCCGTCGACCCGCAGGCGGTCATCGCCGAGGTCGGCCTCCCGCTGCTGGTGAAGGCCGCCGCCGGCGGTGGCGGTCGAGGGCTGCGCCGGGTGGACTCGGCTGAGGCGCTCGCCCCGACGCTGGCCGAGTCTGCCGCCGAGGCGCGCGCGGCGTTCGGCGATGCGACCCTCTACGTCGAGCGCTACCTCGGCAACGCGCGGCACATCGAGGTGCAGGTCTTCGGCGACCAGCACGGCAACGTCGTACACCTCTTCGAGCGCGACTGCACGACTCAGCGCCGCTACCAGAAGCTGCTGGAGGAGGCGCCGTCGCCGGTCCTCGACGCGGCCACCCGGGCGCGCATCACCGACGATGCCAGCCTGCTGGCGCGGAAGATGGGCTACGAGGGTGCCGGGACCGTGGAGTTCCTCTACGACACCAACACCGGCGAGCACTTCTTCATCGAGATGAACACGCGCCTGCAGGTCGAGCACCCCGTCACCGAGGTGCTCACCGGCCTGGACCTCGTGACGCTGCAGCTCCGCGTCGCGGCGGGGGAGCCGCTGCCGATGACCCAGGACGACGTGCGGGCCCAAGGGCACGTGATCGAGTTCCGGGTCAACTCCGAGGACGCGCACCAGGGCTTCCGCCCCGCTGCCGGCCCGGTGGACGAGTGGCGGGCCCCGGCCGGGCCCTGGGTCCGGGTGGACACCCACGTGGAGCAGGGGCACCTGGTGTCCCCGTTCTACGACTCGCTCCTGGCCAAGCTGATCGTCTCCGGCAGGACGCGCGAGGAGGCCCTGGCCCGGGCGCGGCGCGCGGTCCGGGAGTTCAAGGCCGCCGGAGTGCCCACGACGCTTCCGTTCCACGAGTGGCTGCTGGACCACCCTGACTTCATCAACTCGACGCTGCACACCACCTGGGTGGACAGCAACTGGAAGGGATCGACGTCATCATGAGCAACGTTGGACTGATCGACACATCGCTGCGCGACGGGAACCAGTCGCTGTGGGCCACCCGGATGACGACCGACACCATGCTGCCGATCCTGCCGGTGATGGACCGGGCCGGCTACCACTCCATCGAGATGATGGCGACGGTCAACATGGACGTCTGCGTCCGGTTCCTGGGGGAGAACCCCTGGGACCGCATCCGCCTCATCCGGCGCCAGGTGCGGCAGACGCCGCTGCGGATGATGGGGATGGCGATGTTCTTCAGCATCTCCCGGGTGTACCCCGACGAGGTCGTCGAGCTCTTCAACGCGTCGTGCGCCCGGGCCGGCATCGAGCACATGTGGATCACCGCCGCCAACAACGACGTGCGCACGGCCGAGGTGGGGATCCGCTCCGCCCGCGAGGCCGGCCTCCGCACCGAGGGCTCCATCCAGTTCACGGTGAGCCCGGTGCACACCGACGAGTTCTTCGCGCAGGCATCGCGTGACTTCATCGCACTGGGCGTCGACGCCCTCATCGTCAAGGATGCCGGTGGGCTGCTGACCCCGGAGCGGGCCGCGACCCTCATCCCCGCCCTCAAGGCGGTGGCCGGCGACGTACCCATCTACGTCCACTCGCACTGCATCACGGGTCTCGGTCCGGCGGCGAACCTGGCCTCGGTCGAGCACGGCGCCAGCGCCGTCTGGACGGCGTCCACGCCACTGGCCAACGGCCCGTCCCTGCCCGCGGACGCGTCGATGGCCCGGAGCCTCGCGTGGCTGGGTCACGACACGGGCGTGGACCACGAGGCGCTGGAGGAGATCTCGGCGTACTTCACCGCGGCAGCGCGCCGCGAGGGCCGACCCCTGGGCCAGATCGCGGAGTACGACCCCGGTATCTACGTGCACCAGATGCCCGGCGGCATGCTCGCCAACTTCAAGGCCCAGCTCGAGCAGGTCAGCATGGGCGACCGGCTCGACGCGGTGCTGGAGGAGATGCCGAGGGTGCGCCAGGAGATGGGCTACCCCAACGTCCAGACGCCGTTCTCGCAGTTCATCGGCACCCAGGCGCTGCTCAACGTGATCCACGGTCGCTACGAGATCGTGCCCGACGAGATCCGCAAGTACGCGCTGGGCTACTGGGGCCGGACTCCGGCGCCGATCGACCCGGACGTCTTCGACCGGGTCTCGCAGGGGGAGGAGCCGGTCACCGAGCGTCCCGGGGCCCTGGTCCCGCCGATCCTCGACGACGTCAGGCGCGAGCACGGACCGTTCCACACCGACGAGGACCTGCTGATGGCCACGCTCTTCATGCCCGACGTGATCGAGAACCTCCGCGGAGCGGAGCGGGCGAAGGCCCAGCGCGCACCTCTGTCGATGGCGCAGTCCGGGTCCATCGCGGAGCTGGTGCGGGAGGCGAGCCGCGTCAAGGGCGCACGGCACGTACGGATCAGCCTGCCCGGCTGACCCGTTTGAGGGGGCGCGATACGCCACGGGACGCCGGAGACGGTGTCCCGTGGCGTTCGCACATTTATACGCAGACTCTGAGGGCCCGCTCCTGCTGGTCCGCGTCAGGCGGAGACGACGCCGTGCCGCAGCGACGAGACACCGGAGACGGCGATCTCGACGCGGTCGCCCGCACGCAGGTGTCCGGTGCCGGCGGGGGAGCCGGTGAGCACGACGTCGCCGGGCACCAGCGTCGTCCAGGCAGAGAGCCACTCGATCAGGAACGGGATCGGGTAGATCAGCTCGGCGGTGCTGGCCCGCTGACGCTCCTCGCCGTTGACGTGACAGGTGACCTCGTAGTCGGTGTCACGGACGTCGGTCTCGATGAACATGCCCAGCGGGCAGAAGGTGTCGAAGCCCTTCCCGCGCGTCAGCTGGGGGTCGCCGCGCTGCAGGTCGCGCGCGCTCACGTCGTCGGCACAGGTGAAGCCGAGGATGTGGTCGAACGCGTCGACGGCCTTGACGTTGCGGGCCGTCCGGCCGATGACCACGGCCAGCTCGGCCTCGTGCTCGACGTGGCCGGAGAGGTCCGTGGGAGGGAGTACGACGTCGCCGTCGTGCGCCAGCAGCGTCTGGAGCGGCTTGAGGAAGACCGACGGGTTGTCACCGAGGGCGAGTCCCATCTCCTCGGCGTGCCGGGCGTAGTTGCGTCCCACGGCGAGCACCTTGGTGGGCGTCACCGGCACGAGGGCCGGGGACGCCGCCAGGGTGCTGGTCTCGCCCGAGTGGTCGAGCTCGCCGAAGGGGTCGCCGCGCAGCAGCCGCAGCGTGCTGCCGTCCTCGTCGAGCTCGGCGTACCGCGGTCCGTCGTGGTCGACCCGGACGATCCGCACCGCTCAGTTGCCCATGCGGCGGGAGACGGCGAAGTCGAGCTTCGTCACGACCCAGTTGACCAGGAAGCCCAGCAGCCCGGCGATCAGCAGCAGGCCGTAGACCTGTGCGGAGGCGTAGTTGGACTGCGCCGCGCCGAGCAGCGCGCCGAGGCCGTCGATCCGAGTCACGATCTCGACCAGGATGGTGATGATCAGCGCCAGCGGGGCGGCCACCCGGACACCCAGCAGAACCGGGCGCAGCATCGAGGGCACGGTGACCTTGAACAGCCCCTCGAGCCGGGTCAGGCCCAGGGTGCGGGGCACGTCGAGCAGCACCGGGTTGATCGAGCGCCGCGCCGTCCGGCAGGCCAGCAGGATGGGCCAGAGCGCGGGGATCACGACGACGACGAGCTTCATCTGCATCGTGTAGCCGAGGATCAGCGCCGCGATGGGCACCAGCGACGCGGCCGGCAGGATGCGCAGGAACTCCAGCGTCGGCCCGAGGGCTCGGTCGGCGAGCCGGCTCGAGCCGACCAGGGAGCCGACGACGGCGCCGATGAGGGTGGCGATGGCCAGTCCGAGGAGGAAGGTCAGCGTCGTCGCGCCCAGGGCAGGGAGCAGGAGGTCCTGGTCCATCAGCGGCTTCGTCGCGGAGTACCACTCGCTGGGCGGCGGGAAGTACGGCGACTCCTTGTCGCCGATCAGCTGCCAGACGACCAGGGCGAGCACGAGCGGGATGATGCCGCGCACCGGAGTGCCCGACCACATCTCCAGCTGGGTGGGCGCCGGCTTGACGGTCTTGTTCGGCTCGC
Organism: Nocardioides sp. LHG3406-4; assembly: GCF_049897745.1. Classification (NCBI taxonomy): domain Bacteria; kingdom Bacillati; phylum Actinomycetota; class Actinomycetes; order Propionibacteriales; family Nocardioidaceae; genus Nocardioides; species Nocardioides sp. LHG3406-4. Next base: position 174,444 of record NZ_JAFCWV010000005.1, on the reverse strand, counting down.
GCGTGGCGGAGCTCCTGGTCAGGCTCATCCGACGTCACCCGCCGCGAGCATCTGGCCGCGGAGGCCGATCCGAGCCAGGAGCATCAGCGCGGTGTTGAGGACGATCCCGCACAGGCCGATGACGATGACGTAGGCGAACATCTGGTCCGGGTTCAAGGTCTGGCCCTTCTGGATGAGTGCGTAGCCGAGGCCGGCCGGGTTGCCCACCATCTCGGCGACGAGGGTGAGCACCAGCGAGATGGACAGGCCCAGGCGCAGGCCGACGACGATGTGCGAGGTGCTCGCCGGGAGCACGAGCTTCCAGAGGCGCTCGATGCGGCCGAACCCCATGACGTCGCCCACCTCCATCAACCGGCGGTCGACGTTGCGGACCCCGGCCTGGGTGTTGAGCAGGATCGGCCACAGCGCGGCGTAGAACGCCACCACGATCTCCATGGTCTGCGTGAAGCCGAGCAGCAGCACGGCCACCGGCACGAACGCGACGATCGGGAGGGCGCGGAGAGCCTCGAGGCTGGCCATGGAGTACTTCCACACGGGGTGGAAGAGGCCGAGCACGACACCGACGACGACACCGGCCACCGCCGCCAGCGCCCATCCGGTCAGGGACGCGGTGAGGGTGTGCTGGAGGTTCTCCGCGAGCTCGCCGGTCTCGGCGATCTCCCGGAGCCCGGAGGCCACCTCTGTGGGCTTGGGCAGGTAGTCGAAGTCGAGCAGGCCCGACACGACGGCCAGCTGCCACAGCACGATGAGCACCGCGCCGGTGAGCAGGCCGAGGAAGTTGATCCTCTTCAAGAAGCCGAGGTTACGCATGGCCGACACCGTGCCCGAGTGCCTCGTAGATCTGGTGGCGCAGCTGGAGGTAGTCGGGCTGCTCCTTCGTCGTGACCTGGTGGCGCGGCCGGGCCAGCTGCACGTCGAGCTCGACGCCCACGTTCGCAGGACGTCCCTTGAGTACGACGACGCGGTCGCTGAGGTAGACCGCCTCCTCGACGTCGTGGGTGACGAACACGATGGTGGTGCCGGTGAGCTCCTGGACCTGCTGGAGCTGGTCCTGCAGGCTCGCCTTCGTCATCGCGTCGAGAGCACCGAAGGGCTCGTCCATGAGCAGGACGGAGGGTCGCATCGCCAGCGCGCGAGCGATCTGCACACGCTGCTGCATGCCGCCGGACAGTCGCCAGGGGTACTCGTCGGCGCTCGCCTCGAGACCCACGATCGACAGGGCCTCCTGGATGCGCTCGGCGCACTCCGACTTCGACAGGTTGCGCTCGATCCCGAGCGCGACGTTCTTCCGCACCGTGCGCCAAGGCAGGAGCGAGTGGGCGTAGTTCTGGAACACGGTGACGACACCGTCCGGCGGACCCGTGATGGTCTTGCCGCCGGACTCGGCCGCACCGGACGAGGCCTGCTGGAGGCCGCCGAGCACCCGCAGCAGGGTCGTCTTCCCGGACCCGGAGGTGCCGAGGATGGAGAGGAACTCGCCCTGGCGGACCTGCAGGTCGACGTGCTGGAGGATCACGGCGGCGCCACTCGCGCCTACCAGCGTCACCTCCAGGTCGCGGCAGTCGAAGCTGGGCGGGCCCACGTCGCGGCCGGCGTCCTGGTCGATGGTCATGGAGTGTCCCTTTTCCTCGTTCATGATGGTGTTCCTACGTTGTCCAGCCGCTCGATGATGGCAGCCGCCTCGATCACACTGCCGTACTTCATCTGGATGTCGAACAGGTTGGCGGCGTGGGCGAACGCTGACCGGTCGAAGCAGGCGTCCTCTACCGCGATGGTGGGGAAGCCGTACGAGCAGGCGTCGACCACCGTCGCCCGGATGCAGCCGGAGGTGGTGGTGCCCACGACGATGATCGAGTCGACCCGCTGCTGGTGCAGGAAGGTCAGGAGCGGCGTACCGAAGAAGGCGCTCGCCTTCGTCTTCTCGAGGACGAACTCGTCCTCGGCCGGCTTGATCTCGTCGGGGAATCCGGCCGAGTGGGTACGACGCGCGGTGACCGGGTCGCCGCTGAGCTTGATGGCGCCGCCCACGACCGCGGCGGCCTCGGGCGAGCCCTTGGTGAGGACCCGCGGGATGCCCGCCCTGCGAGCCGCCTCGAGGACCTCGACGATGCGGGGGAGCCGTGCCCACCCGACCTCGCCACAGCCGGTGGCGTAGTCGACGCCCTCGGTGTCGCCCGGGCGACGGCCGAGGAAGGACTCCGTGACGTCGACGACCAGGAGGCAGGGGCGTCGCCCGAGGGCGACGTCTCCGCCGAAGCCTCGCTCGGCGAGCATGCTCAGCTCGTCGGCGGGCACCACGCTGTCCCAGACAGGCATCGTGATCAGGCACTCCTCGTGGTGGATGTGGTCGTCTCGCGACCAGCACCCCGGTTGGGTGAGGCGCTTCGGAGATCCCCGAAGATTGACCTCTAGAGAGAACAACCGATCTCGTGGGGAAGAGCCTACGAGTGGTGTCCGCTGGGGTCAAGGCGCCCCTCAGGTTCTTACTGCCCCTGTTCACGCGCCTGAATGCGCCACGATCGGGCGGCTGAATGTCTTCTCACAAGGTCAACAAGTGCAATATGGTGGTCATTCTCCCCGATCTTGACATGTGAGGAACGTGACCGATGACCGACCGTGAGCCCATCTTGAGTCTCCGCTCCTGGATCGACGATGTCGATGCCACCGGCGAGCTGACCCGCGTCGACGGGGCGCACTGGGACCAGGAGCTCGGGGCGATCGCCGAGCTGAGCTACCGCGCACTGGTCCAGAAGGCGCTGCTCTTCGACAACATCACCGACTACCGGCCCGGTCTCCGGGTGCTCACGGGGAGCACGGGCTCCGCTCAGCGCCTCGGGCGGACGCTGCGCCTGGGCGAAGGGCTCGACGACGCCGAGGTCGTGGCCCGCCTGCGGGGCAAGCCCTCGGTGTGGGCGGCCGCCGCGGCGGACCTACCGGCCGTCGTCGTCGACGACGCGCCGCTGCTGCAGAACGTCGTGGAGGGCGACGACATCAACCTCCTGGACTTCCCGGTGCCGATGTGGCACGAGGACGACGGCGGACGGTTCATCGGGACCGGGTGCTTCGTCGTCACCAGCGACCCCGAGACCGGCCAGGTCAACGGCGGCTGCTACCGCATGCAGGTGCAGGACGACGGGCGGTCGGTCACGATCAGCGCGGTGCCCGGCAAGCACGGCGCCCAGAACATCGCCAAGTGGTTCGAGCTGCACGGCAAGGCGCCGGTGACGGTGTCGTTCGGTCACGACCCGGTCCTGCTCGTCACGGGCGGCACCGAGGTGCCCGGCGGCATCTCCGAGCTCGACTACGCGGGCGCGATCGTGGGCGAGCGGGTCCCCGTGGTCCTCGGGACGGACACCGAGCTGCCCATCCCGGCCGGCAGCGAGTTCGCCATCGAGGGGTGGCTGACCCCCGACAACCTGCGGGACGAGGGGCCCTTCGGCGAGTGGACCGGCTACTACTCCGGCAGCCAGCGGCCCATCCTCAACATGGAGATCACCAAGCTCTACCACCGTGACGACCCGATCATCCTCGGGGCGCCTCCCGGGAAGCCGCCGCACGACTACTCTTACATGCGCACCATCATGAAGTCGGCCATGATCGAGGACGACCTCATCGCCGCGGGGGTGAACGGCGTGCAGAAGGCCTGGGCGCACGAGTCCGGCGGTGGCCGGCTGCTGGTCGCCGTCGCCATCACCCAGAAGTACGCCGGCCACGCGCGCCAGGTCGCCCATCTCACCGCCCAGCTGCCCACCGCGGCGTACATGAACCGCTACGTCGTCGTCGTCGACGACGACATCGACGTCTCCTCGCTCGACGAGGTGGTGTGGGCGATGTGCACGCGCTCCGACCCGGCCCAGGACATCGACATCCTGCGCCGTACCTGGGGCAGCAAGCTCGACCCGCTGGTCCCGGACGGGGAGACGCCCCACAACAGCAGGGCGATCATCGACGCCTGCATCCCCTACGAGCGCCGGTCGACCTTCCCGAAGGTCTCCCAGGGCGACCCGGCCTACCTCGCCAAGGTCGCTCGCGACTGGTCCCACGTGCTGACATGAGGACCCCCGCCACCGGCCCCGGCCGGATCCCGTGGGTCGTCGGAGTGACCGGCGCCAGCGGGGTCGCCTATGCGACCAGCGTGCTGCGCGGCCTCATCGACGCCGGCGAGAGCGTGGACCTCATCGTGAGCAAGGCGGGCCGGCTCACGATGCTCGACGAGCTCGGGTACGCCGTCCGCGACCGGTCGTGGCGTGAGGACGTGAGTGCGTGGCTCGGGCGTGACGTGAAGGACATGGCCTACTGGTCGGCGACCGACTTCTCGGCCGGCCCGTCCAGCGGCTCCTACCGGTCTCGCGGGATGATCGTGGTCCCGGCCACGACCGCCGTGATCGCCGGCATCGCCACGGGGATGAGCAAGGACCTCATCCAGCGCGCCGGAGACGTGGCCCTCAAGGAGCGGCGCACGCTGGTGCTGGTGGTCCGTGAGTCGCCGCTGCGCGCGGCCGCCCTCGACCACATGTCCGCCCTCGCTCACGAGGGGGCGGTCGTGATGCCCGCGAGCCCGGCGTTCTACGCGGGCGGGCAGAGCTTGCAGGACATGGTGGACTTCGTCGCAGGACGCGTGCTGGACCAGTGCGGCGTCGAGCACGAGCTCTATCGGCGGTGGCAGGGCGACCTGGGCGAGGCCTCGGCGCTGGCCGCCGACGACGGCGCGCCGGGCGAGGAGTCGGTTGACCCCGATCTCGACCCGCGTTGAGACACAATCGCTGCAGTCGCAGCCTGGAGGAGAGAGCAGGAACTTCGTGGCGAACATTGTCCCGGCCGTAGCGTCGTCAGTCCGCATCATCGAGCGTCTGTCGGCGGAGTGGCCCGACCCCGTGTCACCTCGTGTCCTCGTCGACGAGCTCGACCTCAACCGCAGCACCTGCTACAACATCCTGGCCACCCTGCAGTCCGCCGGCTGGGTGCGCTCGCTGGGCGCCCGGGCCGGCTGGACCCTCGGCCCCAAGCTGCTCACGCTGACCGGCGTCACCGACGACATGGCGCTCGGGATCGTCCGCGAGGAGATCGAGCGGCTGACCCGCCGTCTCGGGTTCGTGGTGTTCGTGGCCGAGCCCGACGGGTCGGGTGGGTACGTCGTCGTCGCGCGCGCCGAGCAGCGCCGCGGGGTGCGGGTCACCGTCGGGGTGGGGGAGTACTTCCAGTTCTCGGCACCCGCACTGATGTACGCCTTCCACGCCTGGCAGGAGCCCGGCGTGTTCGAGCAGGCGGAGAAGCGCATCGGCATCAAGGCGTTCACGCCGCACACGATCACCGACCACGACGCGGTCCTGGCCGAGATGAAGCAGACCCGGGAGCGCGGCTACAGCTTGAGCCTCCAGCAGTACGACCTCGCCCAGAGTGGGGTCGCCGCCCCGGTGTTCGACCACCACGGCAAGGTCAGCCGGGTGCTGTGCACGCTGGCGTTCTCCTCCGAGCTGACCCAGGACAACATGGAGGCCACCGGCGAGCTCCTCGCCGAGTGCGGCATGCGGATCACCGAGCGGATCGGCGGCCGGGTCCCGGACTCCGTCACTGCTTGATAAACGCCGTCGCGCCCCCACCCGAGAGGGGTGGGGGCGCGACGCGCATTTGTGGCCGGCTCCGACCGAACCCCGGGTCAGGGAGTGGCGGTCAGCTGACTGGTGTCGACCTGGCCCTGGAAGTCGGCGACGTCCTGCATGACCTTCAGCCAGCGGTCGATGTCGTCGGGCCGCACGCTCGCGTCGTAGTCGGGCAGCGGGAAGGTCTTCACGACCTCGGCGGGCAGTCCGGAGTACTTCTGCAGGATCTCGCGCGCCTCGGCGTCGTTCTCCTCGATGAACTTCTCGGCCTCCTCGAGCGAGTCCTGGAACGCCGTTACCTTGTCCGGGTTCTCGTCGACCCAGTCGTTGCTGGCCGCCCACCAGATCACGCTGACCTCGTCGCCCAGGGAGGCGAACGGAGTGCCGAGGCTGGTCGCACCGGCCTGCTCGAGCTGCTGGCTGAACGGGGCGAGGGTCTCCACCGCGTCGACGCGTCCCGCCTGCAGTTGGTCGAGCTGGGTGGGACCGTCGACCTGCTGGATCTTGATCGACGCGGGGTCGACGCCGGCCTGCTGGAGCATGTTCAAGGTCGCGTAGTGGAGCGTGCCGACCTCGGTGAGCACGCCGATGGTCTTGCCCTCGAGGTCCTTGAGGTCCTTGTAGGGGGAGTCCTTCGCGACCATCAGGTAGCTGTTGGGGTTCTCGGTGGTGTCGAGCGTGGAGCCGGAGATCTCCGTGATGGGGATCCCTTGGGCCACCGCGGCGATGGCCTGGACGGGTGTCACGAAGACGACGTCGAAGCTCTTGTCGAGGGCCGGCGGCAGCGTGCCGACGTTCTCGACCTTCGTGTAGTCGGCGTCGATGCCGTGCTCCTTGAAGATGCCCTTCTCGATGGCGACCCAGGTGGTCAGGCAGCTGGCGTTGGAGTTGCTGGCGATGCGTAGCGTGTCGGCGTCGCCGCCGCCTCCACTGTCATCGGCTCCGCAGCCCGCGGCGGCCAGCAGGGCCAGCCCCGCACAGACGGTGGTCAGTAGACGTCGGACTCTCATGGTGCTCCTCAGGGGATGGGGCTCGGACTGTCGGAACCGGCCAGGGACCGTGACGGCCTGGTGGGGGAGGTGCGTTCGGTGAGCCCGCGCAGGTTCGCGAGGGCCTCCGCGAGAGGCAGTACGTCGCCGTACTTCGCGTCGATGTCGAACAGAGCCGCGAGGTGGGGGAGCCTCGCGCGGTCGCCTACGGCCTCCTCGACGACGATGGTGTGCAGTCCCGAGGAGCAGGCGTCAACGGCCGTCGCCCGGACGCAGCCGCTGGTGGTGCAGCCGGTGATCACGACGGTGTCCACGGCGAGCGCCTGCAGCTGCGACACCAGGTCGGTGCCGAAGAAGCAGGACGCGTACTTCTTGACGACCACCGTCTCGCCCGGACGACGGTCGAGACGGGGGTCGAGCTCGATCCACTCGCTGTCCTCCACGAGCCACTTGTTCGAGGTGATCTTGCGGACCCACAGGCCGGCGTCTCGCAGTGACGGGTCGTAGACGATGGTGCTGAAGATGACCGGGATGTCCCGTTCGCGGGCCAGCGCCAGCAGCTGGTTGGTCGCGTGCACCTGGGCGTCCAGATCGCTCCCGAAGGGCGACGTCGCACTCGTGAAGCCCTTGATCAGGTCGACGACGACGATCGCCGGACGAGCACCGAACCCCATCCGGCCGCCGAGACCGGTGGCGGCGTACTGCTCGCGGAGCTCGTCGTAGCCCTGGATGAACGGATCGACTGACACGGTGCTCTCCCTAGGCGGAGGCGGTCTGGCTGCTGCCCTGGATGTGCTCGATGATGCTCGGCCACGTGGTGCGATTCTGCAGGAGGCTCAGGTGGCGGGTCTCGGGCAGCACTGTCAGCGTGGAGCTCGCGATGCCCGCGTGCAGGGCCTGCGCCATGGCCGGAGGAGTGGCGTAGTCCTCGTCGCCGACGAGGATCAGCGTGGGCGCCTGCACCTCGGCCAGCCTGCCGCTGTCGTCGTAGGCCCCCATGGCCAGTGACGCGGCGGCGTGCGCCCGCGAGTCGGTCGCCAGGAAGACCTGCGAGACGCGGTCCACCTCGGCGGGGTCGGACTCGAGGAACGACGGCGAGAACCAGCGGTCGTGCTGGAAGCCGAGCTGCTTCTCGCGCGGCGTGTTGGACGCGGTCTCCGCCCGGGCCGCCCAGGCGCTCTGCTTGTCGGGCCCGTAGTCGGCGGTGGTGTCCGCGAGCACGAGCCGGGAGACCAGCTCGGGTCGCCGTACGGCGAGGGCGATGGCGGTGCATCCGCCCATCGACATCCCCAGCACGGCAGCCGGGCCGCCGACCTCCTCGATGAGGGTCGCCGCATCGGCGGCCAGGTCCTCGATGGTGAACGGCTCGCCGTCCCAGGTCGACTGCCCGTGGCCGCGGGCGTCCGGGGCGAGCACCCGGAAGTGCGGGGACAGCTCGTCGATCAGCGGCCGCCAGACCTCGCCGGCCTGCGCCAGCGGGTGGAGCAGGACGACGACGGGGCCGCTGCCCTCGTCGATGGCGGACAGCGTGCCCCAGGAGGTCTCGATCCTCATGCCCGGCTCCGACTGGCCGCGAGGCGGACCGCCTTGATCAGCTCGGGGTAGGTGCCGCACCGGCAGATGTTGCCCTCGAGGTGCTCGGCGATCTCGGTGTCAGAGGGGTTCGGGTTCTCCGCGAGGAGCTCCTTGGTCATCATGACGAAGCCGGGGATGCAGTAGCCGCACTGCATCGCGTTGCTCTCGACGAACGCGGTCACCACGACGTCGTCGGTCGGCAGGCCGTCGGCCGTGGTCAGCTCGGCGTCGTCGTACCTGGCGGCGTTGGCCAGGCAGGACGAGACGCTCTTGCCGTCGGCGAGCACGGTGCAGGCACCGCAGGCGCCGACGCCACAGCCCTCGCGGGCGGAGGTGACGCCAACCCGCTGGCGCAGCGCGTCGAGCAGGAGCTCGTCGTCTGCCACCTGCACCGGGTGGGCGGTCCCGTTCACCTTCAGGTTGATCGACTTCACGGCGTAACTCCTGACTGGATCGCTGCCAGGACCGATTCCGGGGTCAGCGGGAGCGTGGTCATGCGGACACCGCAGGCATCGCGGAGCGCGTTGGCGTAGGCGGGCGCGATGCCGAGGATGCCGGTCTCCCCGACGCCCTTGGCGCCGAAGGGCCCGTCACGGTGAGGATCCTCGATGATGATCGGCGTCATCTTCTCCGGCATGTCCCTCATCGAGGGCAGCTGGTAGTCGAGCAGTGTGGCGTTGACCATCTGCCCGTGGTCGAAGACGAGCTGGTCGAAGAGCGCGTGCCCGATGCCCATGATGGCGGCACCCGTGAGCTGCTGCTCCACCAGGATCGGGTTGATGGCCTTGCCGACGTCCCCGGCGATCGCCAGGTGCTGCGTCTGGATCCGGCCGGTCATCGTGTCCACCCCGATCCGGACCGCGATCGCACCGGCGAACCAGTGCTCGGTGACCTTCTCCGAGAGCCCGGTCACCTTGTCGTAGGGGTGCCACCAGCTGGTGAAGTTCGCGGTCGAGGTCACCGTGGCCCCGCGAGCGCCGAACTTGCGGTGCACGACCTCCTGGACGGTCACGAGCGGTCGCCCGTCGCGGCACACCCCGGCGGCAGTGAGCTCGAGCCCGGCCGCATCCTCGCCGAGCTGCTCGGCGGCGATGGCGATCAGCCGGTCGCGCATCTCCTCGGCGACCAGCCGCACCGCGTTGCCGGTGTGGTAGGTCGAGCGGCTGCCGGCGGTGATGGTGTCGTACGGCGTGGCGTCGGTGTCCGTCTGGACGACGTGGATGCGGGTCGAGTCGAGGTGCAGCACCTCGCCGGCGATCTGCGCCATCATCGTGTCGGAACCCTGCCCCATGTCGACCGTGCTGATCAGCAGCGTGGCCGAGGCGTCCTGGTTGAGGTTCAACGTCGCGTTGGCGACCGTGGGGGTCAGCACCGCCTTCATGCCGACGGCGATGCCCTTGCCGTAGCGGATCCGTCCATCGCTGGCGGGGGTCGGGTCGGACCAGCCGATCGCGTCCGCGACGGCGTCCAGGCAGCCGACGAAGTCGGCACTGTGCATGACGGTCCCCATGCTCGCCACGTCGCCCTCGCGCAGCAGGTGCCGGCGCCGGAACTCGTAGGGGTCCTCCGACAGCTTGTGCGCCAGCTCGTCGATGAGGGTCTCGTGCGACCAGGTGACCTGCGGGACACCGAAGCCGCGGAAGGGGCCGGCCGAGACCTTGTTGGTGTAGATGCAGCGCGAGCGCACGTCCACGTTCTCGATGCGGTACGGGCCCGCCACGACCATGCCCGACTTGGCGGCGATGCGGGGCCCGACGTCGGCGAACGCGCCGGTGTCGTAGCGCACGTCCGCCGTGGACGCGATCAGATTGCCGTCGGCGTCCGCGGAGAGCGAGCCGATCACCTCGGCACCGTGGCGGGTGGTCAACTGGAAGGCCTCCTCACGCGTGGTGGGGATGCGGACCCGGCACTGGAACTTCCAGGCCAGCGCCGCGGCCAGCGGCTCGAGCCGGTCGTACATCTTGGCGCCGAAGCCCCCACCCAGGACCCGGGTGCGCACGCGAACCCGGGAGAGCGGAAGGTCGAGCAGGTCGGCGGCCATCTGCCGGACGTAGGAGGGAGTCTGCGTCGTGGTGAAGATCTCGAGCCGTCCGCTGTCGACCCAGGCCGTGGTCACCGGCAGCTCGATCGTGACGTGGTGCGTCGGCGGGGCGACCACCGTGGCCTCCACGGTGGTGGCGGCGCGCTGGTGGGCCGCGGGGGCATCGCCGTTGATCTGGTGGTACTCGTAGTTGACGTTGGTGTCGCGGACGCCCGAGAGGTGCGCCAGGTCGGCGAAGACCGAGGACGGGCGCAGCTCGTCGTGCACGAACGTCTCGCCGCGCAGCGCTGTGTCGAGGTCGTAGACCGGCGTCAGCTCGTCGTACTCGACGGCGATGGTGTCGGCGGCCGCGTGGGCCGTGGCCAGGTCCCGGGCTAGCACGGCGGCCACGGGCTCACCGACGTAGCGCACCTTGTCGAACGCCAGCGAGGGCTGGTCGGCGAAGGCGGGACCGGTGAGGAAGCGGTCGCCGTACTCGGCGAACAGGTCCGCTCCGGTGACCACGGCGATGACGCCGTCCATCGCGGCGGCCGCCTCCGTGTCGACGGAGACGATCCGGGCGTGCGGCTGGGTGCTGCGGTGGATCGCGACGTGCGCGGTGCCTACGGCGACCGCCTCGTCGCCGGTGTAGCGGATGGTGCCTCGCACCCGGCCCACGGCGTCGAAGCGGCGGCGGCGCGTCCCGACACCGTTCGGCGCGTCGGCGGCGTCAGTGGGCTCGTCGGATGACGGCGCGGGCTTGGACTTCTTCGTCGCGGTGTCGACCTCAAGCATCCTGGAGCTCCTTCATCACTGCACGGACGGCTTCCTCGACGGCGACGCGGCCGAGGTGGGCCTTGTACGTCGCGCTGCCGCGGATGTCCTCGATGGGGTCGATCGCCGTGTTGGCGATGTCGATGGCTGCGTCGACGGCGTCCTGGTCCGTGGTGCCCGGGTCGATGTCGATCGCCAGGTAGCGGGTCGTGGGCGCGAGGGCGCCCAACCCGATCCGGACCTCGGTCGGCTCACCGCTCGCGTCGCCGGGGACGGCGAGCACGGCGGCGGAGGCGCAGGGCCAGTCGTTCTCGGCGAGGCTGCTGTACTTCACGAAGGCCCCGGCCGTCGACGGCTGCTTCGGGATCCGGATCCCGGTGATCATCTCGTCGTGCTGGACCTCGGTGACCTGGAAGTCGACGAAGAACTCGCGCGCCGAGACCTCACGCTGTCCGCGCACCGAGCTGAGCTGCACGGTGGCGTCCAGCACGACCAGGGCGGTCGGCGGGTCGAGCCGGTAGTCGCCGTGGGCGATGTTGCCGGCCACGCTCGCGGTGTTGCGCACCCGCGGGTTGGCGACCTCGGCGTACGTCGACGACGCGAGCGGCGCGACCGACCGGACGCGGGCGTCGGTCTCCATCTGGCGCAGGGTCACCAGCGGTCCGACCGCCACACCGTCGGAGTCGGCCGAGATCTCGCGCAGGCCGGGCACCCGGCTGATGTCGATGAAGTGCTCGGTGAAGAGGATGCCCTGCTTGAGCAGGATCTGGATGGCCGTGCCGCCGCCGTACACCATCGTGTCCTCGAGCTCGGCCAGCAGGCTGAGGGCCTCGTCGAGGGTCTCGGGAACGTGGAAGGTCGCCATCAGCGGCCGCGCTTCCGGCCACCGAGGATGACGCCGTAGGCGAAGGCGGCAGCCGCGACGGCGATGAGGAAGGGCAGGTCCTGGGTCCGGCTCGGGGCCGAGACGACCTCGACCACCGAGTTGCCGGCGCCGACGGGCTGACCAGCCTGGCCTGCCTGGGTCGCCTGGGCGGTGCCGGCGGAGGGCACGGCCGAGACGGCCTGCTGGAGCTTCTGGGCCTTCGAGGCCTTCGGCCCGCCGTGCGGGAGCGGCTTGCCCGCGCAGACCGCGGCCAAGTTCTCGGAGAACTGGCGCTCGACCTCGACGCTGCGGCGGCGGATCACGGACTCGCCGAGCCGGCCGAGCTTGCCCCACATGGCCAGCTCGAGCTCGTAGGTCACGCGGGACTCCTCGCCCACGGGGGCGATGGTCATCTTGGCGTCGACCTTGATGGTGCTGCCGAGGCGGCGGTCCTCGCCCTTGAGCACCGCGTTCACGATCGTGGGGCTGCTGCTGTCAGCAGGCTCCTCGACGGAGGTGATGACCGCGGAGAAGCCGGCCTTGAACTTGACGTGCGCGATCTCGTTGGTGAGCACACCGCGATAGGTCTTCTCATCCACCTGCTCCAGCTCTTCACAGCCGGGCAGGCAGTCGCGCATGGTGACGGGATCGAAGAAGAGGGCCACGACCTTGGCGGGCGGGGCGGGGAGGTCGAACTGCGAGGAGAGCTTCATGAACCAACCTGTCTGAATTGTCCTTGGGAGAAGACGTTAGATCCTTAGGACGGGACAGTCAAGACCGACACGACCCGATTCGGACGAGAACGTTCCGCCCTGCTGTGAGAAGGATCGGCAGGTGGGCTGCGGGCCGGCGTATTGTCCTCTCGACAGGACGGGCTCTCCTCAAGAAACTACATTGCCGGTCGGGCCCGGGCATCGGGCGAGGCGGCCCGGAAACCCATGCGAGCCAACCGGGGCCGCGCCGATACGATCAACCAGTCCGATCCACAAACCACCCATCAGGGAGCACTGCCGTGTCCGAGATCAAGGTCGTCCGCGTCCGCGCCGGTGAGCGTCAGGAGCGGACCACCACGACTCTGACTCTCGGGGAGGGCACGAAGGCGTGGGAGCTGTTCGCCGACGACGGCGAGGTCGTCGCCGCCCGGGTGGGCGGACAGCTCAAGGACCTGGCGTATGTGCTGGCGGACGGCGACGAGGTCGAGGGCGTGGCCATCGACAGCCCCGACGGGCGCGACATCCTGCGCCACTCCACCGCTCACGTGATGGCGCAGGCCGTGCAGCAGCTGTGGCCCGAGGCGCGACTGGGCATCGGTCCGCCGATCGAGAACGGCTTCTACTACGACTTCGACGTCGAGACCCCGTTCGTGCCCGAGGACCTCGCGAAGATCGAGACCGCGATGCGCAAGATCATCAAGGAGGGGCAGAAGTTCGACCGCCGGGTCACCACCGACGCCGACGCCCTCGACGAGCTCAAGGACGAGCCCTACAAGCTGGAGCTGATCGGGCTCAAGGGCGGCTCCAGCGGTGCGCAGGAGATCGCGGAGGGCGCCTCGGTCGAGGTCGGTGCCGGCGAGCTGACGATCTACGACAACGTACGCCGCAACGGCGACGTCGCCTGGAGCGACCTGTGCCGCGGCCCGCACCTGCCCACCACCAAGCGGATCCCGGCCTTCAAGCTGATGCGCTCAGCGGCGGCGTACTGGCGCGGCGACGAGAAGAACAAGCAGCTCCAACGCATCTACGGCACCGCCTGGGAGTCGAAGGAGGCACTCGAGGAGCACCTGCACCGCATCGAGGAGGCAGAGCGCCGCGACCACCGCAAGCTCGGCCGAGACCTGGACCTCTACTCGTTCCCCGACGAGATCGGCTCCGGCATGGTCGTCTTCCACCCGCGCGGAGGCGTGATCAAGCGGGTGATGGAGGACTACGTCCGGCAGCGGCACATCGAGGAGGGCTTCGAGTACGTCGGCACGCCGCACATCTCGAAGGAGGGGCTGTTCCACCTCTCCGGCCACCTGCCGTACTACGCCGACGGCATGTTCCCGCCCATGGAGTTCGAGGGATCGAACTACTACGTCAAGGCGATGAACTGCCCGATGCACAACCTGATCTACCGCTCGCGCGGGCGCTCCTACCGTGAGCTGCCGCTGCGACTCTTCGAGTTCGGCGGGGTCTACCGCTACGAGAAGTCCGGCGTCGTGCACGGCCTCACCCGTGTGCGCGGCATGACCCAGGACGACTCCCACTCCTACGTCACCAAGGAGCAGGCGCCCGACGAGATCAAGCACCTGCTCGACTTCTGCCTGGGCCTCTTCAAGGACTTCGGCCTCGACGACTTCTACCTCGAGCTCTCGACGCGCGACGACTCGAAGAAGGACAAGTTCGTGGGCTCCGACGAGGACTGGGCGGTCGCCACCCAGGTGCTCGCCGACGTCGCCACCGCGTCCGGCCTCGAGCTGGTCCCCGACCCGGGTGGCGCGGCGTACTACGGCCCGAAGATCTCGGTGCAGGCGCGCGACGCGATCGGCCGCACCTGGCAGATGTCGACGATCCAGTACGACTTCAACCAGCCCAAGGGCTTCGACCTGCAGTACCAGGCGGCCGACGGCACGCGCCAGCAGCCCGTGATGATCCACTCGGCCAAGTTCGGGTCGATCGAGCGCTTCATCGGCGTCCTCGTCGAGCACTACGCCGGCGCGTTCCCGCCCTGGCTCGCGCCCGTGCAGGTGCAGGCGATCCCGATCGCCGACGTGCACGCCGACTACCTCTTCGACATCGCACGGCGGATGAAGGCGCAGGGCCTGCGCGTCGAGGTCGACGACTCCGACGACCGGATGCAGAAGAAGATCCGCAACGCGCAGCTCCAGAAGGTGCCCTTCATGATGATCGCTGGCAACGACGACATCGAGGCGGGCGCCGTGTCGTTCCGCTACCGCGACGGTCGCCAGGACAACGGCGTCCCCGTCGAGGAGGCCATCGCCCGCGTCGCCGAGGCGGTCGCGGGGCGCGTCCAGGTCTAGTGCGGTACTCGGGTGTCACCGGGTGACACCCACCTACCGCGGTCATCCACAGGTCGGGTCCGGGACCCCGCAGCCGCAGGCTATGCAGGGGCAGGATGCCCGGTCATGGGGGATCTCGACGCTCTGCTCGAACGCTAGGCGGGCGTCGTTGCGCGCCACCAGCTCGTGGAGCTCGGCCTGCCGGCGTTCGCCGTACGCCGCCTGCTGCGGCGCCGGGACCTGGTCAAGGTCCAACAGGGCGTCTACGTCGACCACACGGGTCCGCTGACCTGGCTGCAGCGGGCGTGGGCCGGGGTGCTGGCGCTCTGGCCGTCGGCGTTGAGCCACGACTCGGCGCTGCGGGCAGGCGACGGACCGGGTCGACGCGGCGACGACGTTCTGCACATCGCGATCGATCGCGACCGTTCACCAGCAGCGCCCCCGGGTGTGCGCCTGCACCGATTGGCTCACCTCGACGAGCGAGTGCAGTGGCACCTGAGCCCACCCCGGGTGCGGATCGAGGAGGCGGTGCTGGACGTGGCGGCTTCCGCGCTCGACGAGATGGCTGCGATCGCCGCGGTGGCCGACGCGGTGCAGGCACGCCGCACGACGCCCGGCTCGTCTGCTCGACACGCTGGAGGGGCGTGCCCGGATCGCTCGCAGGCCGCTGCTGCTGAGTGTGCTGCACGACGTGAGTGAGGGCACCTGCTCGGCGTTGGAGCACGGGTACCTGCACTGGGTCGAGCGCGCTCACGGTCTCCCCAAGCCGGTGCGCCAGCTGCGCGTCGCCTCGCCGCAGCCAGTCCTCCGCGACGTCGGCTACGCGTCGTTCGGACTGGTCGTCGAGCTGGACGGCCGGCTGTTCCACGACAACGCTCGATCCCGCGATCGCGACCTGGGTCGCGATCTCGACGCGGCCCTCACGGGACGCACGACGGTGCGCCTCGGCTGGGGACAGGTGTTCGGCAAGCCATGCGAGACGGCGGAGAAGGTCGGGCGACTACTGCAGGCGGGTGGCTGGTCGGGCGTCACGACCCCGTGTCCCCGATGCGCTGTGCGGTCCTGCGGTGTCACCGGGTGACACCCAGCGACCGCACAGTCCGCTTTCCCGACCCTTGCCTGACGCGCCGCGAGCTCCTCCTAGAGTGACCGTCATGTCCGACGATGCCGCGCACCAGGACGGGGCGGGCGTGCCCGACGAGCTCGAGCGTCTGTGGACGCCGTACCGGATGGCCTACATCCGCGGCGAGAACAAGCCTCTCGACGACACGTCAGGGCAGTGTCCGTTCTGCAGGGTGCCGACGCTGGACGACGAAGCGGGGCTGGTGGTGCACCGGGGCGACCTGGCCTACGTCGTGCTCAACCTCTACCCGTACTCCCCGGGCCACCTGATGGTGTGCCCCTACCGTCACGTGGCCGACTACACCGACACCAGCGACGCCGAGGCGGCCGAGATCGCCACCTTGACCAAGCGGGCGATGGCGACGATCCGCGCGGTGTCGGGTGCGGCGGGGTTCAACGTCGGGATGAACCAGGGCGCCGTCGCCGGCGCCGGCATCTCGGCGCACCTGCACCAGCACGTCGTGCCACGCTGGCCGGGCGACCAGAACTTCATGCCGATCATCGGTCGCACGCGCACCCTGCCGGAGCTGCTGGGTGACAGCCGCGCCCTGCTCGCCGACGCCTGGTAGGCGCCGGCGCCGGCATCAGCCGATGGGGTAGGGGTGCTTCTCTGGGCGGCCCTGGAACGACAGGATGGCCGGGTTCATGATCTGGCCGTCCCGGATCTCGATGGCGCGGCAGACGGTCTCGTTCGCCGACCAGGCGTCGGGTCCGGACAGCACCGTCTCGATGAAGGGGAGCAGCGCCTCGCTGTTCTCCCACGTCGCGGAGTTCCAGAGGTACGACGGGCTGTGGTCGACCGCGTAGTAGTGCACCTGGTCGCCGACGGTGAACATCGGCTCGTCGAACGTCGTGGGCGTTGCCCACTCGAAGCCCATGGCCTCGTCACACGACACGTCCACGATGAGGCTGCCCTTGCGGAACGCGTCGAGGTCGGCCGTCTGCAGGTAGGTGAGAGGCGCGGCGGTGTCCTGGAGCGTGCAGTTGACGATGATGTCGTTCTCCGCCAGGTACGGCGCCAACGGCATGCGGCCACGCTCGGTGATGACGTGGCTCGCGCACGGCTCGTCGGGGTCGTGGTCGAACTGGCGGATCCGCACCGAGTGGATGGGGGAGCCGACCGCCGCGACACCGCGGGTCGTGAGTACGGCGACGTCGTGGACTCCGTGGGCCTTCAGTGCCGTCACGGCGCCGCGCGCAGTCGCGCCGAAGCCGATCACGACGGCGCTCAGCCGGCGGCCGTAGTCGCCGGTGATGCCCGCCAGCTCCATGGCCTGGAGCACCGAGCAGTAGCCCGCGAGCTCGTTGTTCTTGTGGAAGACGTGCAGCCCGACGTAGCCGTCGGCGGTCCAGTGGTTCATCGCCTCGAAGGCGATCAGCGTCAGCTCCCGGTCGATCGCGAGCTGGGTCATCTCGGTGTCCTGCACGCAGTGCGGCCAGCCCCATAGGACCTGGCCGGCGTGCATCGCGGCGACGTCCTCGTGCTGAGGCTTGGGCAGCACCACCACGTCGGAGGTCGCGATGATCTCGTCGCGCGAGGCGAACCCGGCCACCTGCCCCGCCAGGTCCGCGTCACTGCGGCCGAAGCGCTCGCCGTACCCGTGCTCGAGGGTGATGCGGGCCGCGATGTGCGGGTCGATGCGCCCCAGGTGCTCGGGGTGCAGCGGGAGCCGGTGCTCGTTCTCCTTCGAGGACGTGCCCACCACGCCCAGGCTGAGGAGACTCACTTCTTCTTGGTGCTGAGGCTCTCGACAGCGGTGTTGGCGCCGGAGGCCTTCGCGTGCTTGTCGGCACGCTTCTCCTTGATGGACTTGCCTGACTTCTTGGTCATGCCCTGCCGTGGCGACTTGTCGCTCATAGCGGCTCCCTGGTTGGAAGCCTGAATGGCTCCGTGCCGTCACAGTACGCCGCCCGGCAACCGGCCGGACACGGCGCGGTCGCCCCGTCCCGGTAGCGTGCCGGCCGTGGATGATGCGCAGCTGGCCGCCGATCTGGTCCGCGAGGCGGGTGCCCTGGCGCTGCGGATGCTCGCCGCCGGACTCGACACCGAGCGCAAGACGTCGGTCTCCGACGTCGTCACGGCCGCCGACCGGGCGGCGGAGCGGCTGGTGGTCGACCGGCTCCGAGTCGAGCGCCCGCACGACTCGATCGTGGGGGAGGAGGGCGCCGACCACGCCGGCACCAGCGGGCGGACCTGGGTCGTCGACCCCGTCGACGGCACGTACAACTTCGCCCACGGCCTCGACTGGTGGTGCTCGGCGATCGCGCTCTGCGACGGCGACGAGGTCGTGCTCGGCGCCGTGGCCCACCCCGCGGCCGGAATCGTGTACGTCGGCGGGCCGGGCCTCCCGACCACCCGCAACGGCGAGCCCATGGCCCCGATCCGCGACGTCGCGCTGGCGGAGACCTGCGCGGCGACCTACCTGCACCCGCCCATCGACGACGAGCGGGGAGCTGCCTTCGCCCGGGTCGTCGGCGGCCTGGCGACCCTGCGGATGCTCGGCTCCGGCACCCTCGACGCGATGGCGGTGGCGCAGGGGCACCTGGGGGTCACGTTCCAGCACTCCGTCGCCGACTGGGACCGGCTGCCCGGCGAGGCGATCATCCGTGCCCTCGGCGGCGAGGCCCGTCGCACGACCGCCGCCGGGGTCGAGTGGTACGTCGCCGGCGCGCCCACCGCGGTGGCCGAGGTCTGCGCGGCGCTCAAGTCCGGGTAGCGTGCGGCCCGTGCTGGACAGGTTCAAGGGCTTCTGGCAGAGCGTCATGCTCGCGCCGTTCGTCAAGCTCTTCATCAAGCTGGGGATCAGCCCCGATGCCGTCACGCTCGTCGGCACCCTCGGGGTGTGCGCCGGCGCGCTCATCTTCTTCCCGCAGGGGATGCTCTGGCAGGGCGTGCTGTTCATCACCGCGTTCGTCTTCAGCGACCTGGTCGACGGGCAGATGGCCCGCACCCTCGGCCGCACCGACAAGTTCGGCGCGTTCCTCGACTCCACGCTCGACCGGATCGCCGACGGAGCGGTCTTCGGCGGACTCGCGCTCTACTTCGCCTGGGTCGCCGACGACCGGCTCTACCTCGCGCTCTCGCTGGTGTGCCTGGTCATGGGCGGCGTGACGTCGTACGCCCGCTCGCGCGGCGAGGGGCTGGGCTTCAACGCCAAGACCGGCATCGCCGAGCGCGCCGACCGGCTCGTGGCCATCCTCGTACTGACCTTCTTCGGCGACGTGCTGGACCTGCCCATCCTCTACGAGGTGACCCTGTGGGCGCTCGCCGTCGCCAGCACGGTCACCGTGGTGCAGCGCGTGCTGCTCGTCCGCAGGCAGGCGCTCGCCCCGACGGGGTCCGAGGGCTGATCCCGGCGTCGGGGTGCGGCACCGCTCGCCGTACGATTCGACCATGGCAGACAGCACCCCCGAGCAGACCCCGACGACCGGCACCTCCCGCGTGAAGCGCGGCATGGCAGAGATGCTCAAGGGCGGCGTGATCATGGACGTCGTCACCGCCGAGCAGGCCAAGATCGCCGAGGACGCCGGGGCCGTGGCGGTGATGGCACTCGAGCGCGTGCCGGCCGACATCCGCGCGCAGGGCGGCGTCAGCCGGATGAGCGACCCCGACATGATCGACTCGATCATCGAGACGGTGTCGATCCCGGTGATGGCCAAGGCGCGCATCGGCCACTTCGCCGAGGCGCAGATCCTGCAGAGCCTGGGCGTCGACTACATCGATGAGTCCGAGGTGCTGACCCCGGCCGACTACGCCAACCACATCGACAAGTGGCAGTTCACCGTGCCGTTCGTGTGCGGCGCGACCAACCTCGGCGAGGCGCTGCGGCGCATCACCGAGGGCGCCGCGATGATCCGCTCCAAGGGTGAGGCCGGCACGGGCGACGTCTCCAACGCCGTGACCCACATGCGCACCATCCGGGCCGAGCTGCGCCGGCTCCAGGGCCTCGAGCCCGACGAGCTCTACGTCGCCGCGAAGGAGCTGCAGGCGCCGTACGACCTGGTCAAGGAGGTCGCCGAGGCGGGCAAGCTCCCGGTGGTGCTCTTCACCGCGGGCGGCATCGCGACGCCGGCCGACGCAGCGATGATGATGCAGCTCGGCGCCGAGGGCGTGTTCGTCGGATCGGGCATCTTCAAGGCCGGTAACCCCGAGCAGCGTGCCGCGGCGATCGTCGCGGCCACGACCTTCCACGACGACCCCGACGTCGTCGCGAAGGTGAGCCGTGGTCTGGGTGAGGCGATGGTCGGCATCAACGTCGAGGACATCCCTCAGCCGCACCGGCTCGCCGAGCGCGGTTGGTGACGTCTCCGCTGGCGAGATAGCTCGCGTGCGGCGCGCTGCCCCGGTAGCGAGCCCGGCGACCCATTTGTGACGCGGGAAGGACCTGTGGCGCGCCGCGAGGTGACTGGCCAGAGGGCCAGGTCAGTAGTCCGTTCGGGCTACTCGCACCTGGCCCGTTCGGGCCACCGATGACTACGCGTTCGCGCGTCTGCGGTAGTCGGGTCGATGGTGAGTCGTCATCTCGGGTGAATGTGCCTTAATCCACCATGAGTAGGACCACCCATGAACAAGATCACCAAGGGCGCCCTCGCAGCCGTCGTCGCGGCCGTGCTTCTGCTGGGTGGAGCGGGCACGCTCGCCTTCTGGACCGACAGCCAAGACGTCGACGCCGGGTCGATCAGCACCGGTCACCTCAGCATGGTCGCCGTACCGGGCGACACGGGCACGTGGACCGACATCACGGACGGTGGCTCGGCCGCGATCAGCGACCTGGCGGCCTTCAACATGGCGCCGGGTGACACCCTGCAGTACGCCCGCACCTTCACCATCGACGCTGAAGGCGACAACCTCACGGCCGGGCTCTCCACGAGCGCGTTGACGCCGCCGGCATCCGACCTCGCCGCCTGGGTGAGCTCGACGGTCAGCACCTCCGGCACCGCCGCCCCCGCTGTGGTCACCAGCGCCGACGACGGCGCCACCATCACAGTGCTGGTAGACGTGGCCTTCGACCCGGCGACGCCCGGCAAGGTCGCCAACGGCGGCGTCAACGCCGGGGACGACGACGGCCTCGACCTGTCCTCGCTCACCATCAACCTCGATCAGAGCCAAGGCGCCGCGCAGGGCAACTGAGCCACCAGGCTATGAGCCGAATTCTCGTGCTCATGGTCGTCCTGGTGGGCCTCGGCGTTCTAGCGACGTGGGGGACCACCGGAGCGTCCTGGCGCGACCGACAGAGCCTCGATGCCGGCGCTGTACGGACCGGGAACCTGATCCTGCTCAACGGGGACGAGGGCAACGAGGTCAACACCTTCGGATTCACCGCCCTCTCCAACACCGAGATGGGACCGGGGGACTTCGCGCAGGCACCTCTCAGCATGGCCAACGCAGGCACCGCCGACCTGCGATACCGCCTTGCCGGCTGGACCTCGACCAGCCCCGACCTGCGAGCGCACCTCGAGCTGACCGTCACCGTGGTGCCGAGCGCGGCGGACTGCCCGACCACAGGCGCCCAACCCGGGGCTCCGGTCGCGCCCGCGACCCTGCGCCCCCTGGGGGCGGACGCGTCCGAGACGCTGTGCATCCGGATGACGCTCCCCAACGCGACCCCGCAAACGGCCATGTCCGGCACGGTGTCCTTCGAGTGGTATGCCGAGCAGGACCTGTGACCGCAACTCAGATCAGCATCGGTCCCGGTCAGGACGCAACCGCTGCCGGAAGGTGGCTCGGGCGGCTTCTCGCATGGCTGGTGATTCTGGCGTGCGCGGCACTGCTCACCGCGATGGTGCTGGTGCCGAGACTCGCCGGAGCCACGCCGTACACCGTGCTCACCGGTTCGATGACGCCGACCTACCCCCCGGGCACCCTGGTCGTGGCGAAGCCGGCCGACCCGTCGGAGCTGGGCGTCGGTGTGCCGATCACGTATCAACTTGACTCCGGCCAACCCGCCGTGGTCACGCACCGGATCGTGCAGGTGCAGCAGAACTCCGACGGGGAGATGCATTACGTCACCCGGGGGGACGCCAACAACGCCAACGACCCCGAGCCGGTGCGACCGGTGCAGATCAGGGGAAGGGTCTGGTATGCCCTGCCCTACGTCGGCTACCTGAACTCCGCCCTGAACGGCAGCCAGCACCAGGCGCTCGTGCTCATGGTCGCGGGTGGGCTTGCGCTGTATGCCGCCTACATGTTCGCCAGCGCGGCCTTCGGCAGGCTTCGTGATGGCGATGACGCCACGGACGGTGCGGCCGGGGAAGGCAAGGGCCAGCCATGAGACGCCACGGTCCTTCCGTGGTCACCCCTCTGGTCACCGCCGTCGTAGGTGCTGTCGTACTGCTGAGCGCCGCGCCGTCGTATGCGGATGGCGAGATCGGCCTGAGCCTGGACGGCCAGACCTGGACCGCACACCTCGATCGCCCGCTGTTCCCCGCCGCCCATCGATGGGTTCCCGGTGACCGGCTCACCGCATCGCTATGGGTGCGCAACCAAACCCACCACGATGCCGCGCTCACCATCACCTTGACCACCCGCGGGTCGGGCGCACTGTTCGGCGCAGGGGAGACCAGCCTCGTCGCGACCGTGCGTGGTCGATCGGTAAAGGTCCGCGAAGACGGAAGGAGCCGGCTGGTCGATCTCGGCCGGGTCGCCGGCGGGGCTCCCGTCCGTGTCGACCTTGCCGTGGCGATCGCCGGCACGTCGACGAACCTCTCGCAGAGACGCACCACCCTGCTCAACCTCGGCGCCCAGCTGACCCAGCAGAAAGCCGACGCGGGCGGCTCCACCACCGGAACGCCGGGCAACCCAGGCGACAGCAGCCCGGACGACGGTGATGCCGATGCCAGGGATGCCGAGGATCGCGATGCCGGCGGAGGGAACTCCGATTCCCTGCCCGGCACAGGGGCGCCTGCGGTCCGCGGGCTGGTGCTGTTGGGCGCGCTGAGCCTTGGAGTAGGGCTCGCCCTGATTGCTCGTCATCGGAAAGGTCCGCACCATGACTGATCGCACCCCGACCGATCGCACGCCGGCTGAGGGCAGGTTGACCGCCGGTCCCACCACCAGCCAGCGGATCCGGGCGCTGCTCTCACTCGGTGTCCTGCTCGGCCTCGGCGCCACGAGCACGATGGCCGCTTGGACCGACGACGCCTCCGCCACCTCGGGAGCCTTCGTCACCGGGACGCTCGACCTCAAGCTAGGTGACCCGGCCGTGGACGACAATCCGCCCGAGTTCTCCACCGTCTTCTCGATGGCAGACATGGCGCCCGGATCGTCGAAGGACGCCGTGTTGCGCGTTGTCAACTCCGGCAGTCTGCCGTTCACGTTCACCGCCTCCAGTGCGGCGACGAACAGCGGAGGAGGCGCCGACCAGCTGGGCTCGGCCCTGCGGCTTGCGGTGTACCCCAGCAGCAGCGCCGGTGCGTGCACGGGGGCTGCGATCGTGCCCGACGGCCCCGCCAACGGTCCGCTCCTGCCAGCGCAACCTGCACTCGCGGACGGCGCGACTCGGGACCTGTGCTTCCAGGCCACCCTGCCGGCGACCGCGGTCTCGGCGCTGCAAGACACGACGAGCATCGTGACCATCACCCTCATCGCCACCACCAGCTGAGCCACGACCGTCCAGGAGAGCGCGACCATGATCCGACCGACCCACATCGCCCGAGAGGTGTTGCTCACCGTGGGAGCTGTCCTGGGAGTGGTGTGTGTGCTCGCGACGGTGGCTGCATTGGCGTTCGGGGTGACGCCGCTCGTCTTCCGTTCGGGCTCGATGGCACCCACGATCCCGACCGGGTCGCTTGCGCTGGCCCGCGACATCCCCGCCACCGACGTCAAGGTCGGCGACGTCGTGAGCGTGCCCAGAGAGGGCACCCGGATCAGTCATCGGGTCACCATCGTGGAGCCCGGCAGTCTCGGGGGGCGCACCCAGTTGACGCTGCGTGGGGATGCCAACGAGCTGGCCGACGCCACGCCGTACGTCGTGGAGCGAGTGGACCTGGTCTTCTTCCATGTCGATGGACTGGGCTACGCCGTCGCCTGGCTGTCGAGCCCGGCCGCAGCGTTCGTCGGTGGCGGACTGGCCGTGCTGTTGGTGATGTTGGCCTTTCGGCGCGGCCCGGGCGCTCCGCGCCGCCGTCGCACGTCCGGACCGGCCGCCACCCTGCTCGCGGTCACCCTTTTCACTGTGGTGGGAGGGGCTGGTGCCAGCCGTGTCGACGGGACGTTCGCGGCGTTCACCGACAGCGCCGGGGCACCCGGTGGCGCGTTTGCGACGACGAGCGTGCCACCGCCTGCCAGCTTCACCTGCGGCACGCTCGGCTTCTTGTCCGTACGCTTCAACTGGACCGCGGTGCCGGGAGCAACGAGCTACACCGTCCACTCCGGCCTCGGGGGCGACCAGACGCAGACCGTCACGGGCACGACCATCACCCTGAACTCGGCGCTCGACGGCGGGACCGCTTGGGTGGAGGCGAACCGGAGCTACGGCTCGACGACCTGGACCTCGGCCCCGTCGCAGACGCACGGCTACACGGTTGCGGTGCTGAGCCTCTGCGTCTGACGACTACGATCCCCGGGTGCCTGCCCCCACCATCGGCGTCTTCGCGCTCCAGGGCGACGTCCGCGAACACCTCCGCGTGCTGACGGATCTCGGCGCTCGCGCCGTCGGCGTACGCCGCCCGTCCGAGCTGGCGGCCTGCCACGGCCTGGTCCTCCCGGGCGGTGAGTCCACCACCATGGTCAAGCTCGCGCGCACGTTCGACCTGGTCGAGCCGCTCCGCGAGCGGATCGCCGGCGGGATGCCGACCTTCGGCACGTGCGCGGGCATGATCCTGCTCGCCGACCGCATCCTCGACGGCATCGCGGGCCAGGAGACCCTGGGCGGCCTCGACGTGACCGTGCGCCGCAACGCGTTCGGACGGCAGGTGGACTCGTTCGAGGGCGGGCTCGAGTTCGCCGGGCTCGACGCACCCGTCCAGGCGGTGTTCATCCGGGCGCCGTGGGTGGAGGAGGCGGGCCCCGGCGTGCAGGTCCTTGCCACCGTCCCGGCCGGACCCGCGATGGGTAGGATCGTGGCGGTCCGCGAAGGGCACCTGATGGCCACGTCCTTCCACCCCGAGGTGGCCACGGACGATCGCGTCCACCGCTCCTTCGTGCACCTCGTCACGCAGTCGTAGGAAGGGAACACCCGATGTCAGGCCACTCCAAGTGGGCGACGACCAAGCACAAGAAGGCGGTCGTCGACGCCAAGCGCGGCAAGCTCTTCGCGAAGATGATCAAGAACATCGAGGTCGCCGCCCGGATGGGCGGGGGAGACCCGGCCGGCAACCCGACGCTGTACGACGCCATCCAGAAGGCCAAGAAGTCCTCGGTCCCCAACGACAACATCGACCGCGCGGTCAAGCGCGGATCCGGTGCGGAGACGGGCGGCGCCGAGTACCAGACGATCATGTACGAGGGCTACGGCCCGTCCGGCGTCGCGATGCTCATCGAGTGCCTCACCGACAACCGCAACCGGGCGGCGATGGAGGTCCGCACCGCCATGACCCGCAACGGCGGCTCGCTGGCCGACCCCGGTTCGGTGTCCTTCCTCTTCAACCGCAAGGGCGTCGTGCTCGTGCCGGTCGAGCAGGAGGGCAGGCAGGTCACTGAGGACGACGTCCTGGAGGCGACGCTCGAGGCGGGCGCCGACGCGGTCAACGACCTGGGTGAGTCCTTCGAGGTCGTCTCCGAGCCCACCGACCTGGTGGCCGTGCGCACGGCCCTGCAGGCGGCCGGGGTCGACTACGACTCCGCCGAGGCGTCGTTCGTGCCCGACCTGCAGGTCGAGCTCGACAAGGACGGCGCGGCCAAGGTGTTCCGCCTTGTCGACGCCCTCGAGGACCTCGACGACGTGCAGAACGTCTTCGCCAACTTCGACGTGCCCGACGCCGTGATGGCCGAGCTCGACGCCTGACCGGCGGGTCGGCCTCCCGCACGCGTGTCGTCCGGCGTACGCCGCGTCGGCCGGGTTAGCGTGTCTCCCGAACACACGTTCGGACATGCCGGACGGTTCGGCAGGTGGAGGAGACGCGCATGCGGGTGCTCGGGATCGATCCCGGCCTGACCAGGTGCGGCATCGGCGTCGTGGACGGTGAGGTCGGTCGTCCCCTCACGCTCGTCGACGTCAACGTGATCCGCACCTCCGCCGATCGTCCCGTCGCCGAGCGACTCGTCACGATCGAGAAGGGCATCGACGCTTGGCTCGACGACTACGCGCCCGACGCGGTGGCCGTGGAGCGCGTCTTCGCCCGCTCCGACTCGAGCACGATCATGGGGACCGCGCAGGCCAGCGGCATCGCCATGGTCGCCGCCGCCCGTCGCGGGCTGCCGATCGCGCTGCACACCCCGTCGGAGGTCAAGGCCGCCGTCTCCGGCAGCGGGCGTGCCGACAAGGCCCAGGTCACGGCCATGGTCACCCGCATCCTGCGACTCGATGCGCCGCCGAAGCCGGCCGACGCCGCCGACGCGCTGGCCCTGGCCATCACCCACATCTGGCGAGGGGGCGCGCAGGCCCGCATCGACGCCGCTATGGCTCGCCAGCAGCTCGCGCTCGCCGCACACCAGAGGAGCAGCCGCCGATGATCGCGTTCGTCCGTGGAGAGGTAGCCGCCGTCACGTTGAGCTCGGCGGTCGTCGAGGTCGGCGGGATCGGCCTCGAGCTGATGTGCACGCCCGCCACCCTCGCCACCCTCCGCACCGGCCAGCGCGCGACGCTGCCCACCAGCATGGTGGTGCGCGAGGACTCGCTGACCCTCTTCGGCTTCCTCGACGACGACGAGAAGTCGACCTTCGAGCTCGTGCAGACCGCGTCGGGGGTCGGGCCCAAGCTCGCCCAGGCGATGGTCGCCGTACTCCCTCCCGACGACCTGCGGCGCGCCGTGGCGTCCGAGGACGTCGCGACGCTCACCAAGGTCCCCGGCATCGGCCAGAAGGGTGCCCAGCGGATCATCCTCGAGCTGCGCGACCGCCTCGGGGCGCCCGCTGCGGCCGTGCACGCCGGAAGCGCGGTCCCGGCCGCCACGTGGCGCGACCAGGTGCAACAGGGACTGGTCGGCCTGGGCTGGTCGGCGAAGGAGGCCGACCAGGCCGTCGACGCCGTGGCCGACCAGGCTGACGTGGCCGGCGACACCCCCGACGTCGGTGCTCTGCTGCGCGCCGCCCTCCGCACCCTGAGCAAGGCATGAGGAGCGAGCCCGAGATGTACGACGACCAGCTGGGCGCCGCCGAGGAGGAGCACCTCCGCTCGCTCACCGTCGCCGAGGCCGACGGCGACGAGCGCGCGGTCGAGGCGGCCCTGCGGCCGCGCAGCCTCGACGAGGTCGTCGGGCAGGTGCGGGTGCGCAACCAGCTCGGGCTCGTGCTCGAGGCAGCCCGGCAGCGCGGCCGCGCTCCCGATCACGTGCTCCTCTCCGGGCCACCAGGGCTCGGCAAGACGACGCTGGCGATGATCATCGCCGCGGAGATGTCCACGCCCCTGCGGCTGACCAGCGGCCCGGCCATCACGCACGCCGGCGACCTCGCCGCGATCCTCTCCGGACTCAACGAGGGAGACGTGCTCTTCGTCGACGAGATCCACCGGATGTCCCGGCCCGCCGAGGAGATGCTCTACATGGCGATGGAGGACTTCCGCGTCGACGTCGTCATCGGCAAGGGGCCCGGTGCCACGGCGATCCCGCTGGACATCCCGTCGTTCACCCTGGTCGGCGCCACCACCCGGGCCGGCCTGCTGCCCGGCCCGCTGCGTGACAGGTTCGGCTTCACCGCGCACCTGGAGTTCTACGAGCCGCACGAGCTCGACCGCATCGTCCAGCGCTCGGCCGGTCTGCTCGACGTCGACGTCCGGCCCGACGGCACCAGCGAGATCGCCTCGCGCTCGCGCGGCACGCCACGCATCGCCAACCGGCTGCTGCGCCGGGTCCGTGACTTCGCGCAGGTGCGCGCCGACGGTGTGGTGACCCTTGACGTGGCGCGCGCGGCGCTCGAGCTCTACGAGGTCGACGAGGCCGGGCTCGACCGCCTCGACCGGGGCGTGCTCGACGTGCTGTGCCGCCGGTTCGGCGGCGGACCGGTCGGCGTCTCCACGCTCGCGGTGGCGGTCGGGGAGGAGCGCGAGACGGTCGAGGAGGTGGCCGAGCCGTTCCTGGTGCGCTGCGGCTACCTCGCCCGCACCCCGCGGGGCCGGGTGGCCACGGCCGCTGCGTGGCGCCACCTCGGGCTCGCCGTGCCCGCAGGCGCCGGGATCGGCGATGCCACGCTGTTCGAGGAGCTGGACACGCCCTAGGTTCCGCGCCGCAAGGTGTCGCGGCGTACACTCCGTCGTTGGTCGGCCTGTGTGGGGAAAACCCCGCCAATCGGTGGCCGCCACTCCATGTCGTGATCGCGAGGAACTGCTGTGCCGGAGCTCGCCTCCCTTCTGCCCATCGTGGCCATTGCCCTGATCTTCTGGTTGCTGATAGTGCGCCCTGCGTCGCGCCGCCAGAAGGAGGTCGCCCGTCTCCAGTCCGGGCTCGACACCGGTGACAAGGTGATGCTCAGCGCCGGCATCTACGGCGTCATCACGGCCGCCACCGACGACCGCGTGCACGTGCAGATCGCCGACGGCGTCGTCGTCGAGGTGGCGCGTGCCGCCGTCGCCGCGGTCGACCGGATCGACGCCTCCGACGACGCGTCCGGCTCCGACGACCCGACCGCCCCGCCGACCGCGGGCGAGGCCTGACATGGCGACCCGGACCAAGGGCTACCGGCCCGGGCGCACCCTCGTGGCGTACTTCGCCGGGCTCGCCATCCTGTTCGGGCTGGTCGCGCTCGGGGGCGCCTGGAAGCCCGAGCTCGGACTCGACCTCCAGGGCGGCACCCGGATCACGCTGATCGCCAAGGGCAACCCGGACGCGGCCAACCTCGAGGAGGCCCGCAAGATCATCGACCAGCGGGTCAACGGCTCCGGTGTCAGCGAGGCCGAGGTCGTCACCGAGGGCAGCGGGATCATCGTCGTGGAGATCCCCGGCGAGAACCGGCGCGACCTCGTGGAGACCGTGGAGCGCCAGGCACAGCTGCGCTTCCGGCTCGTGGCCCTGAGCGCCCAGGGCGTCGGTGCCCAGCCGACCGATCCCACCACTCCCGACACCCCGGGCGACGGCGTGCTCGCGCCGCCGAAGCCGACGCCGAGCACCAAGCCGGGAGACGGCAAGACTGGCAGCCAGTCGGGCGACGAGCCCGGCGGGGAGCCGACGGCCACCCCCAAGAACCGGGTTCCCTACGCCTGGGCCGACGGGGAGTCCCCGACGCCCAGCGATCCTCCGGCCACCCCGTCCGACGACTCGACCGTCGTCGTGCCGAGCGACGGTGCGACCGGCGGCGGCGGCGAGGCGTCGGTCGACGACCCGCTGCAGTGGATGAACAACCCCGGCCAGCAGTGGACCCAGAAGTTCAACGAGTTCACCTGCCCGCCCGGTGGGGCCATCCCGGTCGTCGACGACAACCCGGCCAAGCCGCTCATCACCTGCGACGAGTCGGGTCAGAAGTTCCTGCTGTCGAAGGCGATGATCGAGGGCACCGCCCTCGACGACGCCAACACGGCACCCCCGGACCAGTCGAACACCCAGTGGCGCGTGCAGCTCCAGTTCGACGGTCCCGGCACCAAGACGTTCACGACCATCAGCCAGACCCTGTTCAACACCCAGAAGCAGTTCGCGATCGTGCTCGACGGCAACGTGATCTCCGCACCCACGATGAACGGCCTCATCACCGACGGCCAGGCGGAGATCAGCGGCGACTTCACCCAGACGAGCGCCGACAGCCTCGCGACCAGCCTGAAGTTCGGCGCCCTGCCCATCTCCTTCGAGGACCCCTCGACCGAGACGATCGGCCCGTCGCTCGCCGGTGACCAGCTCACCGCCGGCCTGACCGCAGGCGCCGTCGGCCTCGGCCTGGTGCTGATCTACTGCCTGCTCTACTACCGCGGGCTCGGTCTGGTCGTGGTCGCGTCCCTGCTGGTCGCCGCCGCGACGACGTACGCCCTGGTCCTGCTGCTCAGCAAGACGGCCGGGTTCACGCTGACCCTGCCGGGCATCGCGGGACTGATCATCGCCGTCGGCATCACGGCCGACTCGTTCATCATCTTCTTCGAGCGAATACGCGACGAGATGCGTGAGGGCAAGTCGATGCGGGTCGCCGTGGAGACCGGCTGGAAGCGCGCCAAGGTCACCCGCCTGGCCGCCCAGGTGGTCTCGCTGCTCTCCGCGGCGGTGCTCTACATCTTCGCCACCGGCGTGGTGAAGGGGTTCGGGTTCGCGCTCGGCCTCACCACGATCGTCGACCTCGCGATCCTCTTCTGGTTCACGAAGCCGATGGTGTCGTGGCTGGCCCGATTCAGGTTCTTCAACAGTGGACACCGGCTGTCCGGCCTCAGCACCGAGACACTCGGCATGGACCCGGCACCCGTGGGAGGTAAGGCCTGATGGGCAAGTTCTCGCGACTCGGCAACGAGCTGTACGGCGGCCGCAAGTCCTACGACTTCGTCCACAAGAAGACCCTCTGGTACCTCGTCTCGATCGTCCTGGTGACCGCCGCGATCGCGGTCGTGCTGCTGCGCGGCCTCAACTTCGGCATCGAGTTCACCGGCGGCACCCAGTACAAGGTGTCGCTGCCCGCCAGCCAGGTGAACCAGACCAGTGCCGACACCATCCGTGAGGCGGTGGCCGGGGCCGGGGTGGCCGAGGCCGAGGCGCCGATCGTGACGACCGCCGGCGAGGCCGTCCTGGTCCAGGTCGAGGAGCTCACCCAGGCGGAGAGCGACAAGATCACGACCGCCATCGAGGGGTCGATGGACGGCGTCCAGGACATCTCCCAGGACGAGATCAGCGCCAGCTGGGGCGAGGAGGTCGCCCAGCGGGCGGCCCTCGGTGTCGCCGTCTTCATCGTCTTGGTGATGCTCTTCATCGGCATCTACTTCCGCGAGTGGAAGATGTCGATCGCCGCCTTCGTCGCGCTGTTCCACGACATCGCGATCACCATCGGCGTCTATGCGCTGTCGGGCTTCCAGGTGACGCCGTCGGCGGTCACCGGCCTCCTCGCGATCCTGGGCTTCTCCCTGTACGACACCGTCGTGGTGTTCGACAAGATCAAGGAGAACACCCACCAGATGCGGCAGAGCCGCCAGACGTATGCGGAAGCGGCCAACCTCGCGGTCAACCAGACCCTGGTGCGCTCGATCAACACCGGCATCGTCGCCTTGATCCCGATCGGTGCGATCCTCTACGTCAGCGCCGTCCAGCTCGGCTCCAGCTCGTTGCAAGACCTCGCCCTGTCGCAGTTCGTCGGCATGGCGGTCGGCGTCTACTCGTCCATCTTCCTGGCACCCCGCGTGCTCGTGCACCTGAAGTCCAACGAGACCGAGGTCGTTCTCGCCGAGAAGCGGGCCAAGGCCCGGGCCAGGGCTGCCGCCGACAAGTACGCCGCGGTCCCGACGACCCTCGCCGAGGACACTCCGGTGGTCGACCCGGACCACGATCCCGTCGACGGTGCCGTGCCGGCCGCCGCTCCGGCCCGGACGGCGCCACGCCGGCAGCAGGAGGCGACCGGCCGCGGCCGGGTGGCTCCCGCGGCCCGCGGTCCGGTGCAGCCCAGCGCCAGCTCAGGAGGCCGCAACCAGCCCAGCCGGAAGCCGCGGTCCAAGCGCGGCAAGCCGTGATCGACGCCCGCGAGGCGACGGCACGACTGGTCCGCGACGTACCCGACTTCCCGCTACCCGGCGTGATGTTCAAGGACATCACCCCGCTGCTCGCCGACCACGAGGCCTTCGAGGCGGTCGTGGACGCGCTGGCAGCGGCCGGGCGGGACGCCGACGGGGTCACCACGGTCGACAAGGTCATCGGCATGGAGGCCCGCGGCTTCATCGTCGCGGCGCCCGTCGCGCTGGCCCTGCGCGCCGGGTTCGTGCCGGTGCGCAAGGCCGGCAAGCTGCCCGGCCAGGTGCACGCGGTGACCTTCGACCTCGAGTACGGCTCCGCGACCCTGGAGATCCACCGCGACGCGGTGGCGCCGGGCGAGCGGGTGCTGCTGGTCGACGACGTGCTGGCCACCGGCGGCACGGTCGCCGCCGCGCGTGAGCTCGTCGAGGCGTGCGGTGGCGAGGTGGTCGGCGTGGCGATGCTGATGGAGCTGACGTTCCTGCCCGGCCGCGAGGCGGTCGGGGACCTCCCGCTCACGGTGCTGATGTCGGTCTGACACCGGGTCGCGCCGGGAGGCCACTGGCGCACGTCATTAGACTCGAACACATGCCCGACGACGTCACCGCCCCGCAGACGCGGGAGGGTGCGCCCCAGGGGCCCGAGGCGCCACCCGAGACACCTGCTGCCCCGTCGGCGGCGCCCGCCGCCCCGGTCGCCCAGTCCGGTCGCGGCATGCGAGCCCGGCTGGCCCGGATCGGCACCCGCAGCCAGCCCGGCCACGCCGTGCTCGAGCCGCTCTTCCGCGCAGTACGCGCCAACCACCCCAAGGCCGACCTGGCCCTGCTCGAGCGCGCCTATCTCGTCGCCGAGAAGATGCACGCCAGCCAGATGCGCAAGAGCGGTGACCCCTACATCACCCACCCGCTCGCGGTGACGACGATCCTCGCCGACATCGGCATGACCGAGCCGACGCTCGTCGCCGCGCTGCTCCACGACACCGTCGAGGACACGCCGTACACCCTCGACGAGCTGCGGGCCGACTTCGGCGACGAGGTCGCCCACCTGGTCGACGGCGTCACCAAGCTCGACAAGGTGAAGTACGGCGAGACCGCCCAGGCCGAGACGATCCGCAAGATGATCGTGGCGATGTCTCGCGACATCCGCGTGCTGGTCATCAAGCTCGCCGACCGCCTCCACAACATGCGCACGCTGCGCTACGTGCCGCAGACCTCGCAGGAGCGCACCGCGCGCGAGACGCTCGACATCTACGCCCCGCTGGCCCACCGGCTCGGGATGAACACCCTCAAGTGGGAGCTCGAGGACCTGGCGTTCGCGACCCTGCACCCCAAGATCTACGACGAGATCGTGCGGCTGGTCGCCGAGCGTGCCCCGTCGCGCGACCAGTTCCTGGCCGAGGTGATCGCCAAGGTCGACGAGGACCTCAAAGAGGCGAAGATCAAGGCGAAGGTCACCGGCCGGCCCAAGCACTACTACTCGATCTACCAGAAGATGATCGTCGGCGGCCGCGAATTCTCCGACATCTACGACCTGGTCGGCATCCGCGTGCTCGTCGAGGAGGACCGCGACTGCTACTCCGTCCTGGGCGTCCTGCACTCCCGGTGGAACCCGGTGCTCGGCCGGTTCAAGGACTACGTCGCGATGCCGAAGTTCAACATGTACCAGTCGCTCCACACCACGGTGATGGGGCCCCAGGGCAAGCCCGTCGAGCTGCAGATCCGCACGTTCGGGATGCACCGACGCGCCGAGTACGGCGTGGCCGCGCACTGGAAGTACAAGGAGAACGGCCGCGCCGGCGTCGACACCGACCGGTCCGGCGACATGGACGACATGACCTGGCTGCGCCAGCTGATGGACTGGCAGAGCGAGGTCGAGGATCCGGGCGAGTTCCTGGAGTCGCTGCGCTTCGAGATCAACCGGGCCGAGGTCTACGTCTTCACCCCGCGCGGCGACGTCATGGCCCTGCCGGTCGGGGCCAGCCCGGTCGACTTCGCGTACGCCGTGCACACCGAGGTCGGGCACCACACCATCGGCGCCCGGGTGAACGGTCGGCTCGTGCCGCTGGAGTCGACCCTCGACAACGGCGACGTGGTCGAGGTGTTCACCAGCAAGGCCGCCACCGCCGCTCCCTCACTCGACTGGCTCGGGTTCGTGAAGTCGCCGCGGGCTCGCTCGAAGATCCGCCAGTGGTTCACCAAGGAGCGCCGCGAGGAGGCGATCGACCGGGGCAAGGAGCAGATCGCCCGGCTGATGCGCAAGGAGGGCCTGCCCCTCAAGCGGCTGCTCTCCCACGAGTCGCTGATGCTGGCGGCGGTGCACTTCAAGCTGGCCGACGTCTCCGCGCTCTACGCCGCGGTCGGCGAGGGCAACCTGTCGGCCCAGGCCGTCGTACGCCGCGTCATCGACCTGCACGGCGGCGACGAAGGTGCCGCGGAGGACCTGGCCGAGGGCGTGACCATCACCGGCACCCGGGGCCGCACGAAGACCTCGAGCGGCGGGGACAGCGGGGTCGTCGTCCAGGGCGTCGACGATGTCTGGGTCAAGCTCGCGAAGTGCTGCACGCCGGTGCCGCCCGACCCGATCCTGGGGTTCGTCACCAAGGGCGGCGGCGTGTCGGTGCACCGGCGCGACTGCACCAACGCCTCCAGCCTGGAGCGGCAGCCCGAGCGGCTGCTGCCGGTGGAGTGGGCACCGACGTCGCAGTCGACCTTCCTCGTCAACATCCAGGTCGAAGCGCTCGATCGGGCCCGCCTGCTCTCCGACATCACCATGGCCCTGTCGGACACCCACGTGAACATCCTCAGCGCCACCCTGTCGACCACCCGCGACCGCGTCGCCAAGAGCCGCTTCACCTTCGAGATGGCCGACGCCAAGCACCTCGACAACGTGCTCCGCGCCGTACGCGGTGTGCCGGGCGTCTTCGACGCCTACCGCGTCACCCAGTAGGCGCCCAGCCTCGTCCCGGTTGGGGCGTGCGGGCCCGCGCGCGCTGGCTCATCAACCACACCCCCACGATTGGTCACAAACCGCATGAAATCGGGTAGGACACCTGCGGTTTGTGAGCAATCGTGGGGCTCGAGTCTGGCCATCAGCCGACCATGGTCGGCTGATGGCCAGCGGCGGGGTCAGCCGCCGAACTCGCTCGACGCCCGCTTGGCCATGTCGAGGAAGGCGCGGCGGGAGGTGAGGTTCTCCTCCAGCGACTTCACGGCCTTCTCGTTGCCCTCGGCGCTGGCCCGCTCCAGCTCGGCCTCGATGTCGGCGATGGCGGCCTCGAGCTTGGCGACCATGTCGTCGGCGCGGGCCGACTTCTCGGGGTCGGTGCGCTTCCACTTGTCGTCCTCGACACCGCGAATGGCCTGCTCGACCTTGCGGATGCGGGCCTCGAGGTCCTTGATCCGGTCGCGGGGCACCTTGCCGGCGGCGTCCCAGCGGTCGGAGAGGTCCCGGAAGGCCCGCTTGGCGGCCTCGAGGTCGGTGACCGGCAGCAGGGCCTCGGCCTCGGCCAGGATCGCCTCCTTGACCTCGGCGTTGGCGGCGAACTCCTGGTCGAGCTCGGCGCTGGCGGCGTCGCGGGCACCGAAGAAGCTGTCCTGCGCACCACGGAAGCGTCGCCAGAGCCTCTCGTCGACCTCGCGGGGGGCCGGCCCCGCGGCCTTCCACTCGCGCATCAGGTCGCGGAAGCGGCCCGCGGTCGGGCCCCAGTCGGTGGAGTCGGCGAGCGTCTCGGCCTCGGATGCCAGCCGCTCCTTGACGACTCGTGCGCTGTCGCGCTTCTCGTGCTGCTCGGCGAAGTGCGCCTTGCGGCGCCGCGTGTAGGCGGTGCGGGCGGTGGAGAACCGGCGCCACAGAGAGTCGTCGGTGGCCTTGTCGAGGCGGGGGAGCGCCTTCCACTGGTCGAGCAGCTCGCGCAGCCGGTTGGCGCCGTTGCGCCAGTCGTTGCTGTCGGCCAGCCGCTCGGCCTCGGCGACGAGCTTCTCCTTCTCCTGCTTGGACTCCGCCGCCTTCTGCGCGCGCTCCGCCTTGCGCGCCTCCCGCTGGGTGGCGATGACCGGGCCCATGGAGTCGAGCTTGGCGGTGAGCGCGTCGAGATCACCGACCGCGTGTGCCCCTACGACCTGCTCACGCACCGTCTTGACGGACGCCGAGGCCTCCTCGGGGCTGAGTACGCCGGAGGCGATGCGTTGGGTCAGCAGGCCGACCTCGAACTCGAGCGCGGCGTACCGCTCGGTGAAGAAGGTGAGCGCTTCCTCGGGTGTGCCCTCGGTGTACTGGCCGACGGCACGTTCGCCCTCGGCGGTCTTGACGAATACGGTGCCGTCCTCGGCCACCCGGCCCCACTCGGACTGCTGCTGCGCGCTCATGGGTGGCCATGCTAGTCAATGGCTAGTCAATGGCGAGCCATTGCCGGGACCGGCCGATGCAATGCCGATCCGCCGCTCGGTAGGCTGGCCCACCGATCGACGACACCTCCATCCGAGCGCTAGGACCCATGCCGTGTTCATCGCAGGCTTCCCTGCCGGCCCCTGGGGGACCAACTGCTACGTCGTCGCGACCGGCCCCGGTGCGGAGTGCGTGGTCGTCGACCCGGGCAAGGACGCCGCCGCAGGCGTCGACCAGGTCGTGCGCGAGCACAGGCTCAAGCCCGTCGCCGTCCTGGTCACCCACGGGCACGTCGACCACATGTGGTGCGTCGCCCCCGTGGCCGGCAGCTACGACGCCACGGCGTTCATCCACCCCAGCGACCGGCACCTCCTGACCGACCCGATGGCCGGCGTCTCGGCCGACACGGCCCAGATGTTCCTCGGCGGCAGCTACGAGTGGGCCGAGCCCGACGACGTACGCGAGCTTGCCGACGCGCAGGGCCTGGAGCTGGCTGGGGTGAGCTTCGTGGTCGACCACACACCTGGTCACACCGCGGGCTCGGTGACGTTCCGTACGCCGTACGACGAGCAGGACGTCTCGCAGCTGATGTTCTCGGGTGACCTGCTGTTCGCCGGCTCGATCGGGCGCACCGACCTGCCCGGAGGCGACCATCCGACGATGCTGCGCAGCCTGACCGACAAGGTGCTGCCGCTGCCCGACGACGTCGTCGTGCTCCCGGGCCACGGGGAGCAGACCTCGATCGGTCGCGAACGCGCCACCAACCCCTTCCTGCAGGAGCTGCTCGACAGCGGCTCCGCGGGGCGGACCACCCGAGGACTGTGAAGAAGACATGAGCAAGCCAAGCCCGCTGAGCGGGTTCCCCGAGCTTCTGCCCGCGCAGCGGGTCGTCGAGCGCGAGATCGTCGCCTCGCTGTCGCGCACCTTCGAGCTGCACGGCTTCGCGAACATCGAGACCCGCGTCGTCGAGCCACTGGAGCGGCTCGCCAAGGGCGGCGAGATCGACAAGGAGATCTACGTGCTGCGCCGGCTCCAGGCCGAGGATTCAGACGTCGACTCCGGCGGCAACATGTTGGGCCTGCACTTCGACCTCACCGTGCCCTTCGCGCGCTACGTGCTGGAGCACGCCGGCAAGCTGGAGTTCCCCTTCCGGCGCTTCCAGATCCAGCCGGCCTGGCGCGGCGAGCGTCCGCAGGAGGGCCGCTACCGGCAGTTCACCCAGGCCGACATCGACATCGTCGGCCGCGACGAGCTCGGCTTCCACCACGACGTGGAGGTCGTGCGGGTGATGGTCGAGGCGCTCGACGCGCTGCCGCTGCCCGGGCTGTCGTTCCAGGTCAACAACCGCAAGCTGATCCAGGGCTTCTACCGCGGGCTCGGCATCCCCGATGTCACCGCGGCGATCAAGGCGATCGACAAGCTCGACAAGCTGCCGTCCGACGAGGTCGCCAGGCTGCTGGTCGAGCAGGCGGGAGCGACGCCGGAGCAGGCCCAGCGCTGCCTCGAGCTCGCCGGCATCCGCGTCGCCGACACGTCGTTCGTCCAGCAGGTCCGGGAGCTCGGAGTCGGCGACGAGCTGCTCGACCAGGGCCTCACCGAGCTGGCGGCCGTCATCGACGGCTGCGCCTCCGCGGTCAACGACCACGTCCGGGTCGAGGCCAACCTGCGCATCGCGCGGGGCCTCGACTACTACACCGGCACCGTCCTGGAGGTCTTCATGGACGGCTATGAGCGGCTGAAGTCGGTCGGCGGCGGCGGACGGTACGACGCCCTCGCGAGCGACGGCCGGACGACGTACCCCGGCGTCGGCGTCTCGTTCGGTGTCTCCCGCACCCTGATCCCGCTGCTGGCCGACGGCGTGCTCGACGGCAGCCGCCCGGTGCCGAGCGCGGTGCTGGTCGCGCTGGTGGACGAGGACTCCCGCGGCCACAGCCTCGCCGTCGCGCAGCAGCTGCGCGCCCGCGGAATCCCCTGCGAGGTGGTCGCGCATCCCCAGAAGTTCGGCAAGCAGATCCGCACCGCTGAGCGTCGTGGCATCCCGTTCGTGTGGTTCCCGAGCGCCGACGGCAGCCACGAGGTCAAGGACATCCGCACGGGGGAGCAGGTGGCCGCTGACCCGGCGGCCTGGACCCCACCCACCGAGGACCTGCGCCCGCGGGTCGTCATGAAGGAGCAAGAGCTGTGATCCGCACCCATGACGCCGGCGCCCTGCGCGCCGAGCACGTCGGACAGACCGTCACCCTCGCCGGCTGGGTGGCGCGTCGCCGCGACCACGGCGGCGTGGCCTTCCTCGACCTCCGCGAGGCCAGCGGCGTGGTCCAGGTCGTCGTCCGCGACGAGGCCGTCGCGCACAGCCTGCGCAGCGAGTTCTGCCTGAAGGTGACCGGCGAGGTGTCCCTGCGTCCCGAGGGCAACGCCAACCCGAGCCTGCCCTCGGGTGACATCGAGGTCATCGCCACCGACCTCGAGGTGCTCAGCACGTCGGCCCCGCTACCGTTCCCCGTCGACGACACCGCCTCCCACAAGGGGGGCGACGTGGGGGAGGAGGCCCGGCTCAAG
The DNA here is from genome assembly GCF_049897745.1 of Nocardioides sp. LHG3406-4. Lineage (NCBI taxonomy): Bacteria > Bacillati > Actinomycetota > Actinomycetes > Propionibacteriales > Nocardioidaceae > Nocardioides > Nocardioides sp. LHG3406-4. The sequence continues at coordinate 135,842 of NZ_JAFCWV010000005.1, read as the reverse complement.
CACCGCTACCTCGACCTGCGCCGTACCGCTCCGAGCAAGGCCCTCCGCCTGCGCAGCAAGGTCAACAAAGCCGCACGCGACGTCCTCGACGCCCACGACTTCGTCGAGATCGAGACGCCCACCTTGACGCGGAGCACGCCCGAGGGCGCCCGTGACTTCCTGGTGCCCGCCCGGCTCCAGCCCGGCAGCTGGTACGCCCTGCCGCAGAGCCCGCAGCTGTTCAAGCAGCTGCTGATGGTCGCCGGCATGGAGCGCTACTACCAGATCGCGCGCTGCTACCGCGACGAGGACTTCCGCGCCGACCGGCAGCCGGAGTTCACCCAGCTCGACCTCGAGATGAGCTTCGTCGAGCAGGACGACGTCCTCGCGATCGCCGAGGAGGTGCTGTCGGCGCTGTGGAAGCTCGTCGGGTACGACGTGCCGACGCCGCTGCCCCGGATGACGTACGCCGAGGCGATGGCGCGCTTCGGGTCCGACAAGCCCGACCTGCGGATGGGGCTGGAGCTCGTCGAGTGCACCGACTACTTCAAGAACACCCCGTTCCGGGTGTTCCAGGCCGACTACGTCGGTGCGGTCGTGATGCCAGGCGGCGCGAGCCAGCCGCGCAAGCAGCTCGACGCGTGGCAGGAGTGGGCCAAGCAGCGCGGTGCCAAGGGGCTGGCCTACGTCCTCGTCCAGGACGACGGCGAGCTGGGCGGCCCGGTCGCCAAGAACCTCAGCGACGAGGAGAAGGCCGGTCTCGCCGCCCACGTCGGTGCGGAGCCCGGTGACTGCGTCTTCTTCGCCGCCGGCCCGGTCAAGACCAGCCGGGCGCTGCTCGGCGCCGCCCGCCTCGAGATCGGTCGCCGCGGCGGCCTCATCGACGAGAGCGCGTGGAGCTTCCTGTGGGTCGTCGACGCACCGCTCTTCGAGCCGGCCGGTGACGCGACCGCCGCGGGCGACGTGGCCGTCGGCGGCGGCGCCTGGACCGCCGTACACCACGCCTTCACCTCGCCCAAGGACCTCGAGACGTTCGACTCCGAGCCCGGTAGCGCGCTGGCCTGGGCCTACGACATCGTCTGCAACGGCAACGAGATCGGCGGCGGCTCCATCCGTATCCACCGCGACGACATCCAGCGGCGCGTCTTCGCGGTGATGGGCCTCGGGGAGGACGAGGCGCAGGAGAAGTTCGGGTTCCTCCTGGAGGCCTTCAAGTACGGCGCGCCCCCGCACGGCGGCATCGCGTTCGGCTGGGACCGCATCGTGGCCCTGCTCGCCGGGGCCGACTCGATCCGCGAGGTGATCGCGTTCCCGAAGTCGGGTGGCGGGTACGACCCGCTGACCGCCGCCCCTGCACCGATCACGGCTGAGCAGCGCAAGGAGGCCGGTGTCGACGCAGTCGCGTCGAAGGACGTCCCGTCAGAGGGATGACGCGCAGGACAACAGGTCGAGACCAGATCGTTACGCTCAGGTGATCGCTCGTGCGGTCTGTGTCACATAGAGTCCCGTTCGGCGCCGACGGCGTCACCGGGACGAGTCCCCGGCACGGACTGAAGACGGCTTGCCCGTCCGAACGAGGTGAGTATGTCGATTCCCGGCGCGGGCGAGGTCATGACCACGCACTCGGAGGACTCGGTCGTCGAGGACGCGACCGCTCCCAGAGAGTCGACGACCGGACGCTCACCGCTGAGGATCGCGGTAGGCCGGCTCCGCCAGGACACCGTGGCGATGGTGTGTCTCGCGATCGTGGCCGTCTTCGTCCTCATCGCGATCTTCGCCGGCGTGATCGCCGGCTTCTTCGACGTCGCCCTGGGGCCGGGCAACCCGGCCCAGCAGCTCGACTTCCTCGGTGACGGCATGCCGCTCAAGGGCCCGCCCAACTACAGCTTCGACCCCGAGCACCCGTTCGGTGTCGCGCCCAAGACGGCCGTCGACAACCTCGCCTACTGGCTCTACGGCTGCCGCACCTCCCTGACCATCGCCTCGACCGCGACCTTGTTCGCCACGCTCATCGGTGTCGTGATGGGCCTGGTCGCCGGTTTTGCGGGCGGCGTGCTCGACAAGGTCATCTCGTTCGTCACCGACCTGTTCCTCACGCTGCCGTTCCTGCTGATGGCCCTGGTCATCGCGCCGATCATCAACTCCCGGTTCGCCGACGACCCGGCGTACCCGACGCTCCAGAAGTGGAGCCTGGTCGCCATCTTGGTGATGTTCGGCTGGATGGGCGTGTGCCGCCTGGTGCGCGGCGAGACGATGTCCCTGCGCGAGCGCGAGTTCATCCAGGCCTCCCGGGTGATCGGCATGCCCACCCGCCGCATCCTGTTCAAGGAGCTGCTGCCCAACCTGGTCGCCCCGATCGTGGTCGCCGTCTCGCTGATGCTGCCGGCCTTCATCGCCGCCGAGGCCGGCCTGGCCTTCCTCGGGGTCGGCGTCACCCAGGGCGCCTCGTGGGGCCAGACGATCCTGCAGGCGAGCCCCTACTTCGAGAAGTACCCCCTCTACCTCTGGGAGCCCCTGCTGGGCATCGTGATCCTGGTGGTGGCTCTCAACCTGCTCGGTGACGCGATCCGCGACGCCGTCGACCCCAAGACCCGGCGCTGAACGGCCCCATCTGCCGAGCTCGGCAGTCCCCAGGAATGTTGTCGCGAGCGCCCGTCTCGTGGCACGGAAGAAAGAAAGGCTGGACAACATGAAGCGCACCAAGTCGCTTGCCGTTGTCGTCGGCTTCGCCATGGTCACGCTTGCGGCCTGTGGTGGAGACGGTGGTGACGGAGGAGATTCCGGTTCCACGAGCAAGGACACGTTCAAGGAGGCCGGTTCCGGCTTCGAGCAGGTTGCGGACGCTCAGGGCCCCGCGCCCGAGGTCGAGGGCGCTGCCACCGGTGGCACCATCACCGTGCTGATCCCCAGTGACCCAGGTCCCGAGGACCTCGACCCCACCAACGGCTGGTCGGTGCTCGGCAACTCGATCCAGCAGGCCCTCACCAACCGGTCGCTGACGCAGTACCGCCGCAACCCCGAGTCCGGTGAGATGGAGCTCGTGCCCGACCTCGCCACCGACCTCGGCACGCCCAACAAGGACTTCACCGAGTGGGAGTTCACGATCAAGGACGACGCCAAGTGGGAGACCGGCGACCCGGTGACCGCTGAGGAGGTCAAGAACGGCATCCTGCGCTCGTTCGACACCGACACCTTCACGTCCGGCCCCGGCCAGGCCTACACCGTCGGCTGGGTCGACTGCCCCGAGGACTACGCCGGCCCCGACAAGAGCGGCGACTGCGACGCGGTCAAGGCCGACGGCCAGAAGCTCACGATCCGCACGAGCAAGCCGTTCCCGGACTACAACTTCTGGTCCACCTTCATGGCGATCGGTCCGATCCCGATGGAGAACTCCACGTTCCCGGCGTACGGCCGCAAGCCGCTCTCGACCGGCCCGTACAAGATCAAGGAGTTCCGCGTCAACGAGTCGCTGACCCTGGTCAAGAACGACCAGTGGGACCCGGCCTCTGACCCGGCTCGCCACCAGTACGCCGACGAGTGGGTCTTCAAGTTCGACCAGGACCAGGAGAAGACCGACCAGATCCTGCTGTCGGCCAACGCCGACTCGGCCACCACGGTGGCCAACTCGCTCGGGGCGACCAACGCCAACGAGCTGAAGGCGGCACTGGGCTCGAACTACATCCAGCAGACCGGTCAGTGCATCAGCACCCGCACCCCGGACGTCAACAAGATTCCCGACCTGAAGGTCCGTCAGGCGATCGGCTGGGCGTTCGACTTCGACAACGTGCAGCTCGCCAGTGGCAACATCCCCGGCGTGACGCGCATCCCGGCCCAGGGCCTCATGCCCCCCGGCATGTCGGGTTACAAGAAGTTCTTCCCGGCGGGTGAGCAGTTCAAGTTCGACCCGGACAAGGCCAAGGCACTCCTCGAGGAGGCCGGCGAGCCCGGCTTCAAGCTGACGTTCGTCTACGACGACTCCGACGCCGAGCTCAAGGCCGGCGCCGAGGCGGAGAAGGCGGGCTACGAGCAGGCCGGCTTCACCGTCGAGATGATCCCCTACCAGGAGGACTTCTACGCCCTGTTCGACGACGCCGACAACCCGATCAACAAGAAGCTGAACCTGCGTATGGCCAACTGGTGCTCGGACTGGCCGGCCGGCTCGACCATGCTCCCGCCGCTCGTGGGCACGGACCAGGCCTACAACACGTCGTACTTCTCCAACCCGGAGGTCGACGCGCGCATGGACGAGATCGCGACGCTTCCGGTTGAGGACCAGCCCGCTGCCTGGGGCGACCTCGACGAGGAGATCGGCACGAAGTACCTGCCGAACATCGTCACCGCCTACCGCAACGACCTGTTCGGTGCGGGCGCCAACATCGGTGGCTTCACCGGTGACGGGGCGATGAGTGCGATCAACTACAAGGACCTGTTCGTCAAGCAGTGACGAACTGACCATGTAGTGCTCAACTAGTAGGTGCGGTGGGGGCCGGGCGGTTGCCTGGCCCCCACTCCGCCCGTCAGCGGCGCCCGTCCCGGGCGCGCCTGCGGTGCCGTCGCCGGTGTCCGCGGGGAAGACCGGAGGGAAGGCAAGCATGTTCGCCTACATCGTCAAGAGGCTGTTGACCGGCGTGGTGGTGCTCGTCCTGGTGTCGATGGGCATCTTCGCTCTGCTGTGGTTCGGGCCCGAGAGCCCGGCGCGGCCGATCTGCAACCAGGAGACGAGCGGTCGGTGCACGCCCGAGCGGCTAGCTAACTTCGAGAAGTCGATGGGGTACGACAACCCGGTCTACTCCGAGTACGGCAAGTTCGCCAAGGGTGTCGTGTTCGGCCGGGAGATCAAGCTCGGCAGCGATGCCGTGGTGGACTGCGATGCCCCGTGCTTCGGGTTCTCCTTCCGCACCCGCAACCTGGTCTGGGACGAGCTGATTGACCGCCTGCCTGCCACCATGTCGGTGGCCGCAGGTGGCGCGGCGCTCTATCTCTTGCTGGGCATCCCGATCGGCATCGCGGCGGCCCGGCGGCGCGGCACCCTCGGCGACAAGCTGCTGGTGTCCAGCTTCCTGTTGGTCAGCTCGATCCCCTACTACCTCTTCGCCCTCGTGGCGTGGCTCTACTGCACGCTGATCTGGGACCTGCCGGTGCTGGGCGACAGTGGCTATACACCTTTGTTCGACAACCCCGCCAAGTGGTTCGCCGGGCTGTTGCTGCCCTGGCTGTGCCTGGGCATCTTCAACTGCACCGCCTACACCCGATACACGCGCGGTGCGATGGTCGAGTCGCTGGGCGAGGACTACATCCGCACCGCGAAGGCCAAGGGCCTGCCGGCGCGCACCGTGGTCTACAGGCACGGCCTGCGCTCTGCCCTGGTGCCGGTCGTGACCATCTTCGGCATCGACCTCGGCCTCCTCCTGGCGGGCACGATCTTCACCGAGCGGATCTTCGAGATCCAGGGCATCGGCCTGTGGGGCCTGCGCGCGGTGATTGCCCTGGACCTGCCGGTCATCTCCGCGACCGCCCTGTTCGGTGCCGTCGTGATCATCGTCAGCAACATCGCCGTCGACGTCGTCTACGGCATCCTCGACCCCCGAGTGAGGGTTTCATGACCGAGAGCAGGACCGATTCCGCGGCCACGCCCGTGGCCGGGTCTAGCACCCACAGCATGTCCGAGGCGGGCGCCTACCTCGCGGTGGAGAACCTCACGGTCGAGTTCCCGACCCCCGACGGTCCCGTGCGGGCGGTCAACGGCCTGTCCTACACGGTTGGGATGGGTCAGACGCTTGGGATCGTGGGGGAGTCCGGATCTGGCAAGTCGGTCTCGAGCATGGCTGTGCTCGGCCTGCACGACGCCAAGCTCACCAAGATCACCGGCTCCATCAGGATCGGCGAGAAGGAGGTCGTTGGGCTCAGCGAGTCCGGCATGCGCAAGCTGCGCGGCAACGCGGTCTCGATGATCTTCCAGGACGCTCTGGCGGCCCTGCACCCGTTCTACCGGGTCGGGTCCCAGCTCGCCGAGGCCTACCAGGTCCACCACACCAAGTCGTCCAAGCGTGACGCGCGGCGCAAGGCCATCGAGATGCTCGACCGGGTCGGCATCCCGCAGCCCGACAAGCGCGTCGACGACTTCCCGCACCAGTTCTCCGGGGGCATGCGGCAGCGCGCGATGATCGCGATGGGCCTGATCAACGACCCCTCGCTTCTCATCGCCGACGAGCCGACCACCGCCTTGGACGTGACGGTGCAGGCGCAGATCCTCGACCTGCTCCAGGACCTGCAGCGCGAGTTCAACTCCGCGGTCATCATCATCACCCACGACCTCGGGGTGGTGGCTGAGATGGCCGACGACGTGCTCGTGATGTACGCCGGCCGGGCGGTGGAGTACGGCTCCACCAAGCAGATCCTCTCCCACCCCGAGATGCCCTACACCTGGGGACTGCTCTCCAGCATCCCCGACGTCCAGTCCGACACCGACGCCCGGCTGATCCCGATCCCGGGCAATCCGCCGAGCCTGCTCAACCCGCCCTCGGGGTGCTCTTTCCACCCCCGGTGCGCCCACCGTGACAAGGTCCCGGGCAACCTGTGCGCCACCCAGCTGCCCGAGCTCACCCCCGCTTCCAACGGCACCGCACACGTCAAACGCTGTCATCTGCCCGACCCCGACGCGATCTACCAGACCGAAGTGCTGCCCGAGATCGCACCCGACCTGGTCGAGGAGAACTGATGTCCGCCCCCGAAGACACCGACGCCCCCCGCCGGACCGGCGGCCGCCACGCCGACGACCCGGACGAGCAGCTCGCTGCCCCGCTGCCCGACGGGTCGGAGGTCGCCGCGACCGACGAGCGGAACCAGGACGTCGACAAGGTCCAGGTCAGCTACGAGACCTTCGGTGAGCTGGCCCAGCACGGTCACACGGCCTCGGTGCTGGACCCGGATGCGAAGCCGGTGCTCGAGGTCGAGAACCTGAAGATGTACTTCCCGGTGAAGTCCGCCGGCCTGGTCCGCCGCACCATCGGTCAGGTCCAGGCGGTCGACGGGATCTCGTTCCAGGTCCCGCATGGCGGTTCGCTGGGCCTGGTGGGCGAGTCGGGCTGTGGGAAGTCGACCACGGGTCGGCTGATCACTCGGCTCTACAACCCGACCGGCGGGTCGATGATGTTCGAGGGACAGGACATCGCGAAGCTCTCGCAACGGCAGATGAAGCCGCTGCGGCGTGACATCCAGATGATCTTCCAGGACCCCTACACCTCGTTGAACCCGCGGCACACGGTCGGTGCGATCGTCGGCGCCCCGCTCGCGGTGCACGACATCGTGCCGAAGAAGCAGATCCTGAGCCGCGTGCAGGAGCTGCTCGAGGTGGTCGGCCTGAACCCCGAGCACTACAACCGCTACCCCAACGAGTTCTCCGGCGGGCAGCGTCAGCGCATCGGCATCGCCCGGGCGCTCACCTTGAACCCGAAGCTCCTGGTGGCCGACGAGCCGGTCTCGGCTCTCGACGTCTCGATCCAGGCACAGGTGGTCAACCTGCTCCAGGACATCCAGAACGAGTTCGACGTCGCCTACCTGTTCATCGCCCACGACCTGGCCGTGGTGCGGCACTTCTGTCCCGAGGTCGCGGTGATGTACCTCGGCAAGATCGTCGAGATCGGCGACCGCGACAGCATCTACGCCCACGCCAACCACCCCTACACACAGGCACTGCTGTCGGCGGTGCCCGACGTGAAGCAGGCGGTCATCGGCGGCCGTCGCGAGCGGATCCGCCTCGAGGGCGACGTACCCTCGCCGATCAACCCGCCCTCGGGCTGCCGCTTCCGCACGCGGTGCCCGCTGGCGCAGGAGATCTGCGCCAAGCACGAGCCGCCGCTGCTCCAGATCGGCCCCCGCCACAAGGCCGCCTGTCACTTCGCCGGTGAGATCGGCAAGCACCCGAGCAGCCCGGTCACGGCTGGCCTGCTCGGCACCGACGACCAGGGCAACGCCGACCCCGGCGCCAGCCCCTCGGCGGAGCTGACCAGCACCCCCGGCTACCGCGACACCTGGTTCGACCTGGACAAGAAGACGTTTGGACGAGCCTGAGGCCCTGTTCGAGACCTCTCCGGGGAACGATCCGCCACGGGGAGGACTGTCCAGCGGCTCCCTGACCGGGGTCTCGCACGCGTCCGCACCGCTGGCCGTGCGCATGCGGCCGCGCACACTGGACGAACTGGTGGGCCAGGCCCAGTTGCGCGCGGAGGGATCGCCGCTGCGGCGGCTGGTCGAGGGTGACCAGCCGATGTCCCTGCTCCTGTGGGGTCCACCGGGGACCGGCAAGACCACGATCGCCTCGATCCTGAGCCAGCAGACCGACCGGCGCTTCGTGGAGATCTCGGCGGTCGCCGCCGGGGTCAAGGAGGTTCGGGCTGCGATCGATGCCGCCCGCCGCGAGCTCGCCCGCGGCGGCTCCGAGACCGTGCTGTTCGTCGACGAGGTGCACCGCTTCAGCAAGGCTCAGCAGGACGCTCTGCTGCCCGGTGTCGAGAACCGCTGGGTGACGCTGGTCGCGGCCACGACCGAGAACCCCTTCTTCTCGGTGATCTCGCCGCTGCTTTCGCGCAGCCTGCTGCTGCGCCTGGAGTCGCTGACCGACGACGACGTGCGTCGGGTCATCGAGTCGGCCCTCACCGACGAGCGTGGGCTCGCGGGTGAGGTGAGGCTGGCCGACGATGCCCGTGACCACCTGGTCCGCCTGGCCGGGGGAGACGCCCGGCGCTCGTTGACCTACCTGGAGGCGGCGGCCGGTGCGGCCCGCGACAAGGGGCTCGACGAGATCGACCTGGCGACGGCCGAGACCGCCGTCGACCAGGCGGCCGTGCGCTACGACCGCCAGGGTGACCAGCACTACGACGTGACGAGCGCCTTCATCAAGTCGGTGCGCGGATCCGACGCGGATGCCGCCCTGCACTACCTCGCGCGGATGATGGAGGCGGGTGAGGACCCGCGCTTCATCGCTCGGCGCCTGGTCATCCTCGCCAGCGAGGACATCGGGCTGGCCGACCCGACAGCCCTCACGACGGCCGTGGCCGCGGCGCAGGCCGTGCAGCTGATCGGAATGCCGGAGGCCGGGCTCAACCTCGCGCAGGCCACCATCGCGCTGGCGGTCGCGCCCAAGTCGAACGCCGTCACGACGGCGATCGGCGCGGCGAGCGCCGACGTGCGAGCGGGCAAGATCGGCAGCGTGCCCCCGCACCTGCGGGACGCGCACTACTCCGGCGCCAAGAAGCTCGGGCACGGCAAGACCTACACCTACAGCCACGACGAGCCCTACGGCATCGCCGAGCAGCAGTACGCCCCCGATGTCGTCGCTGACGCGGAGTACTACCGGCCGACATCCCTCGGCGCCGAAGCGGCGGTCAAGGAGCGCTGGGAGCGTATTCGCCGGATCATCCGCGGCGGGTAGGGTTCGGCAGTGTGAATGAGTGGGACGGTTCCGCGTGGGTGGTGGTCGGCGCGTGCGCGCTGCTGGCTGCCCTGTGCGCGATCGTTCTCGCCTGGGTGCGGGCCACCACACGCCGTGAGGTCGCCTCCGCGCGGGCCGAGGCCGCCCAGCTGCGGCGGCGTCTCGAGGAGCTCGAGCGCACCATCGCGACCCGACACGACGACGGGGCCAAGGACGGGGCCATCGAGCCCGTCGTGGTCTCGACCTCGTTCGACCTCCCGCGTTCGCTGGCAGGGCCTGCGCCCATCGAGGGCCGGCTGTTCGCCGACCTGGTGCTGCGTGAGTCGGTCGTCAAGGCGGCTTCCTGGGCCCACGGCGTACGCCGGGCGCTGTCGCCCGAGAACCGCAACCGCATCGCGTTCGAGATGCGCCGCGAGCTGAAGCGGTCGCGAAAGTCGCGCCGGGCCGAGGTGCAGGAGGCGCTGCGCGCCCACCGCGCCCGGCAGCGCGAGGGCGGACCGGACTCGAAGCTGGGGTCGGAGGACGCTGCATGAGCCGAAGCATCTGGTTCGTGGCAGGTGCGGGGGCTGGGGTCTATGCCGTCTCCCGCGCCCGCCGGGTCGCCGAGGCCCTCACCAGCGAGGGGCTGCGCGACCGCCTCGGCGCGCTCGTCGTGGGGGCCCGGCTGTTCCGCGACGAGGTCCGGGCCGGACAGCACGAGTCCGAAACCCAGTTGCGGGAGCGGCTCGGCCTGGTGCCTCATGGCCTCCCCGAGCTGACAGCAGGTGGGTTCGAGGCTCAGGCCCCAGGGCGCCTCCACACCTCGACCACCGAAGAACCGGAAGGCAACACTGATGGACACCGCTGACATCCGCCGCCGCTTCCTCGCGCACTTCGAGGACGCCGGTCACACCGCGGTGCCGTCGGCGCCCCTGCTTCTCGACGACCCGAACCTGCTGTTCGTCAACGCCGGCATGGTGCCGTTCAAGCCCTACTTCCTGGGTCAGGAGACGCCGCCGTACGACCGGGCCGTGAGTGTCCAGAAGTGCGTGCGCACCCCCGACATCGAGGACGTCGGCAAGACCACCCGGCACGGCACGTTCTTCGAGATGTGCGGCAACTTCTCGTTCGGCGACTACTTCAAGGAACGCGCCATCGAGCTGGCCTGGGACCTCGTCACCAAGCCGGTCGTCGACGGCGGTTGGGGCCTGGAGGAGAGCCGCCTCTGGCCCTCCATCCTGCAGGGGGACGACGAGGCGCTGAAGCTGTGGATGAAGGTGACCGGCCTGCCGGCCGAGCGGATCGTCAGGCTCGGCCCCAAGGAGAACTACTGGTCGATGGGCGTGCCCGGGCCCGGCGGCCCGTGCTCGGAGCTGCTGTACGACCGCGGGCCCGAGTACGGCCCGGACGGTGAGTTCGCGACCACCACGCGCACGGCGATGCCGGTCGAGCTGGAGGACCGCTACCTCGAGATCTGGAATCTCGTCTTCATGCAGGACGAGCTCAGCGCGGTGCGGTCCAAGGAGGACTTCGACATCTCCGGCTCGCTGCCGCGCAAGAACATCGACACGGGCATGGGCCTCGAGCGGGTCGCCTTCCTGCTCCAGGGCAAGCAGAACATGTACGAGATCGACGTGATGTTCCCCGTGATCCAGCGCGCCGAGGAGCTGACCGGCCGACGATACGGCGCCAACCACGAGGACGACGTCCGCTTCCGCGTGGTCGCCGACCACGTGCGCAGCTCGATGATGCTGATCGGTGACGGCGTCACGCCGGGCAACGAGGCCCGCGGCTACGTGCTGCGACGCCTGCTGCGGCGCGCCGTACGCTCCATGCGGCTGCTGGGGTACGACTCTCCGGCGCTCCCCGAGCTGATGCCGCTCAGTCGCGACAAGATGGGGGAGACCTACGTAGACCTGGTGCGCGACTGGGAGCGCATCGCCCGGGTTGCGTTCGCGGAGGAGGAGACGTTCCGCAAGACGCTGCAGGCGGGCACCCAGATCTTCGACCTCGCCGCCCGCGACGTCGTCGGACGTGGCGGCACCCGGCTGTCGGGTGACCAGGCCTTCGCGCTGCACGACACCTACGGATTCCCGATCGACCTGACCCTCGAGATGGCGGCCGAGCAGGGCCTCACCGTGGACGAGGAGGGCTTCCGGGGGCTGATGGGCGAGCAGCGTCAGCGCGCCAAGGCCGACGCGAGGTCGAAGAAGGGCCAGCACGCCGACACCTCTGTCTACCGCGGCATCCTCGACGCCAACGGCCCCACCGAGTGGCTCGCCTACGAGACCCTCGAGACCGAGTCGCGACCACTCGCCCTGCTGCAGGAAGGCCGGCCCGCGACCGCACTGGCGGCCGGCGAGATCGGCGAGCTAGTGCTCGACCGGACGCCCTTCTACGCCGAGTCGGGTGGCCAGGTGGCCGATGCCGGCACCATCGCCTTCGACGGCGGCGTACTGGAGGTCGTCGACGTACAGCGTCCCGTGCGCGGGCTCGTCGTGCACCAGGTGCGTGTGCTCGAGGGCGAGTTCGCTCCGCGGGGCGACCTGCACGCCCGCGTCGACCCCGACTGGCGCACGGGCGCCCGCCAGGCCCACTCCGGCACCCACGTCGTGCACGCTGCGCTGCGCGAGGTGCTAGGCCCCTCGGCGCTGCAGTCGGGCTCCTACAACCGGCCCGGCTACCTGCGCCTCGACTTCGGCTGGACCACGGGTCTGAGCCAGGAGCAGGTGCGCGACATCGAGACGGTGTCCAACCAGGCACTGCGGGCCGACCTGCCCGTGGGCTGGCAGTACATGACTCTCTCCGAGGCCAAGGAGTGGGGCGCGATCGCGCTGTTCGGCGAGACCTACGACGACTCGAAGGTCCGGGTCGTCGAGATCGGTGGCCCCTGGTCGCGGGAGCTCTGCGGCGGCACGCACGTCGACCACGCCTCGCAGATCGGCACGGTCGTGGTGACCTCCGAGGCGTCCGTCGGCTCGGGCAACCGGCGCATCGAGGCGCTGACCGGCGTCGAGGGCTTCGCCCACCTTGCCCGCGAGCGCGACCTGGTGGCCCAGCTGACCGGGTTGCTCAAGGTGCAGCCGGACGGTGTCGTCGGCCGGGTGCAGGACATGGTCGAGCGGCTCCGCGCCGCGGAGAAGGAGCTCGAGCGGGCGAGGCAGGCGCAGCTGCTCGCCGGTGGCGGCGGGCTGGCCGCAGCGGCGGTCGACGTGGCCGGGGTGGCGGTGGTCGCCCACCGCGTCGACGGTGCCGCCGGTGGCGACGTGCGCACCCTCGCACTCGACGTACGAGGTCGCCTCGACGCGTCCCGGCCGGGCGCGGTCGTGATCGCCGGCGTGGCCGACGGCAAGGTTTCGGTCGTCGCCGCGGTCAACGACGCCGGTCGCGCGCGTGGCGTGTCGGCCAACGACCTCGTGCGCGCGGTCGGCCAGCTGGTCGGCGGCCGGGGCGGTGGCAAGGACGACGTGGCGCAGGGTGGTGGCAGTGACGCCTCGCGCGTCGACGAGGCGCTGGCGCTGGTTGCCACAGAGGTAGCTCGTGCGGCTGGTGCCTGAGCGTGCGTGCAGGCGTTCGGCTCGGCATCGACCCCGGTGATGCCCGCATCGGCGTGGCGCGCAGCGACCCGTCGGGGTTCCTGGCCACGCCGGTCGAGACCGTACGCCGGGGTCGCGGCGACCTGCGCAGGCTGAAGGCCATCCTGGCCGAGGAGGGGGCGGTCGAGGTGGTCGTCGGGCTGCCCAGGTCGCTCTCAGGGCGCGAGGGCCCGGCCGCCGCCAAGGTGCGGGAGTTCGCCGCGACGCTGGCGCGGCAGGTTGCTCCCGTGCCCGTGAGGCTGTGTGATGAACGGATGACCACGGTGTCCGCGGAGGCCATGCTCCGCGAACGTGGCCGTACCGGCAGCAAGCGACGTGCCGTGGTCGATCAGGCCGCCGCCGTCGTGATCCTGCAACACGCGCTGGACACCGAGCGAAGCTCGGGAGCCGCGCCCGGAGAGATCGTCGAGGTCAGCGATGAGTGACGACCAGGTCCGCCCCGAACCGCCACTGGATCCGCCAGTGGATGCGCCAGTGGATGCGCCAGTGGATGCGCCTGGGGATCCCGGAGACAGGTACGTGCCCGTCGGTGGCAGTCGCAAGAAGCGGCGCAGCTTCTCGGGATGCCTGGCGGTCATCGTCGCGCTCGCCGTGCTCGCGGGCGGGTTCTACGTGGTGATCACCAAGGGCGTGGACTTCCTCTCCGACCAGTTCTCCTCGGCCAGGGACTTCTCCGGGCCGGGCAGCGGCGAGGTGACGTTCGAGGTCTCCGAGGGCGACACGATCGCCGAGATGGGTCGGGCGCTCAAGGCCGACGGCATCGTCGCCTCGGTGCAGGCCTTCATCGACGCGGCGAACGAGGAGCCCGACTCGCAAGGCATCCAGGTGGGGTTCTACACGCTGCGGAAGGAGATGCCGGCCGCCGACGCGGTCGAGGTGCTCATCGACCCGGCCAACCAGGTGAAGAGCACGGTCACGGTGCCCGAGGGCCTGCGGGTGGTCGACGTACTCGACATCCTGGCCAAGGACACCCCCATCAAGAGGAGCGCCTACGAGAAGGTGCTCGAGAACCCGGCCGCGCTGGGGCTTCCCGACTACGCCGAGGGCAACCCCGAGGGGTACCTCTTCCCGGCCACCTACGAGATCCCGCCCAACGCCACCGCGAAGTCGGTGCTCAAGGCGATGGTCGACCGGTGGCGCCAGGCGGCCGAGCAGGTCGGCCTGGAGGATGCGGCGAGCGAGCTCGGTCGCACTCCCGCCGAGCTGATGACCATCGCCTCGCTGGTGGAGGCCGAGGGCCGAGGCGAGGACATGCCGAAGATCGCGCGGGTCATCTACAACCGTCTCGACGGCCCCGGCGACAAGGGCGGCACCAACGGTCTGCTGCAGATCGACGCGTCGGTGAACTACGGCCTCGACCAGAAGCTGGGCGTGACGCTCACCGACGAGCAGAAGGCGGTGGACACGCCGTACAACACCTACCAGAACGTCGGGCTCCCGCCGACCCCGATCGAGGCCCCGGGTGACGAGGCACTGGCCGCGGCGGCCGCACCGGCCGAGGGCGGCTGGTACTACTACGTCACCGTCAACCTGGCCACCGGAGAGACCAAGTTCGCCGAGACCTACGACGAGTTCCTGCAGTACAAGGCCGAGTACACCGAGTACTGCGCCAACGAGTCCGAAGCCTGCTGATGCCGGCACGTCGTCGGTGCGGTGTCCTCGGGGACCCCATCGGGCACTCGCTCTCGCCCGTGCTGCACCGGACCGGCTACGCCGTGACGGGGCTCGACTGGGAGTACGACGCGCACCAGGTGCCGGCGGGCACGCTGGCGGACTTCCTCGGCTCGCTCGGTGAGGAGTGGCGCGGCCTGTCGCTGACCATGCCGCTGAAGCGGGAGGTGATGTCGCTGGCGGGAGGCGTCTCGCCGGCGGCGGCCCTCGCCGGGGCGGCGAACACCCTCGTCCGCGACGACGACCTGACATGGCGCGCCGACAACACCGACATCGGCGGTGCGCGGGCGGCCTTGGCTGAGCGCGGTGCCACCTCGGTGGAGTCGGCGACGATCCTGGGTGGCGGCTCGACGGCGACGTCGACCGGCCTCGCGCTGTGCGACCTGGGCGCGCGAGAGATCCGCCTCCTGGTGCGCTCTGCCGACCGGGCCACGGAGACGGTCACGGCGCTGCGTGCTCACCCAGGCAGGCCCGAGGTGGTCGTGGCCGGTCTGGTCGACGACGTGATCGGGGACGTGGCGGTGTCGACCATCCCCGCCGAGGCCCAGGATCCTGGCCTCGTCGCGCGGTGCGCGCGGGTGCCGGTCGTCTTCGACGTGCTCTACCACCCCTGGCCGACCCCGCTCGCCTTGGCCGCCGGTGACCGCGTGCTCGTCTCCGGTCTCGACCTGCTGGTGCACCAGGCTGCGCTCCAGTTCACCCTCTTCACCGGTCTCGACGCACCGTTGACGGCGATGCGCACGGCGGGGGAGCAGGCCCTCGCTGACCGGGGTGTCACGTGAGCGACGTGCTGGTGGCGGTGCTGATCGGGGTGCTGGCCTGTGGCGCAGCGGGGCTCGGCGTACCAGCGCTGATCCGTGCGGTGCCGGAGCCACCTCAGGACGGCGGGGCCAAGGAGCTCTACGCCGACATCGCGGCCCTGCCGGGCCTCGCGTGGAAGTCAGCCACCGCGGCGGCCATCGTCGGCGGCGTCGTGGCGGCAGCGGTCGGGATGACCTGGCAGCTGCTGGTGGTGCTGCCGTTGGTGCCGATCGGCGTCGCCCTCGCGCTGGTCGACTGGCGCACCCGGCTGCTGCCGACTCGCATCATCGCGCCGACGTACGCCCTGGTGATCGTCTGCGTGCTCGTCGTCTGGGCGATCACGGGCGGCACCGGTGACCTGACCCGAGCCGCCCTGGGCTGGTTGATCGCCGGCGGGCTGTTCTTCCTGCTCTGGTTCGTGCATCCCCGCGGCCTGGGCTATGGCGACGTGCGCCTGTCGGGGGTGCTGGGTCTCGCCCTGGGTCACGCCGGGTGGGGGGAGCTGGCCATCGGGGTGTACTCCGGGTTCCTGATCGGCGGCGTCGGCGGACTCCTCCTCAGCCGGCTCCGGATCGTCGAGCGGAAGGACTACCCGTTCGGCCCGTTCATGCTGGCCGGCGCCGTCCTCGGGCTGGTCGCGGGGCAGGCGGCGGCGGCGTACTTCACGCTCTGACCCGTGCACAGTGCCCGGCGTTGATCAATCGTTCGACCAAGGCGCCGGGTGGTCGAACGGTCGGCCAACGGGGAAGGCTCCTTCTGGCTGAGCAGCTGGCATGGCCTGTGCGCAACCGTCGTCGGACGGCGCAAAGTGTCGGTGCGTGCCCGGCCGTGCTCACGAGACCGCCCAGGCCGTCTCCTCCCCAGCCGGCTCCGCTGACCCGAGCACAGTGCCCGGCGTTGATCAATCGTTCGACCAAGGCGCCGGGTGGTCGAACGGTCGGCCAACGGGGAGGGCTCCTTCTGGCTGAGCAGCAGGCATGGCCTGTGCGCAACCGTCGTCGGCCGGCGCAAAGTGTCGGTGCGTGCCCGGCCGTGCTCACGAGACCGTCCAGGCCGTCTCCTCCTCAGCCGGCTCCGCTGACCCGAGCACGGTGCCGGGCGTTGATCAATCGTTCGACCAAGGCGCCGGGTGGTCGAACGGTCGGCCAACGGGGAAGGCTCCTTCTGGCTGAGCAGCAGGCATGGCCTGTGCACAACCGTCGTCGGCCGGCGCAAAGTGTCGGTGCGTGCCCGGCCGTGCTCACGAGACCGCCCAGGCCGTCGACCATCTCCTCGTGACCGGTGGCCTGGCAGCAGTGACCCTCCGCAACATCGCAGCACTCGTGGGCCGCAGTCCGGCGGCGCTCTCGAGTCACCTGACCAACCGGGAACGGCTGATGCGGGTGTCGGCCTCGATCGTGTCGAGAGCCCGCCTGGAGCGGATCGAGAGTCGAGTGAGGACCGAGGGCGTGGGCGCCTTCGTGCCCGTCGACGACGACGATGTGCTCGCAACCCGGGCGTGGCTGGGCTGGCTCGAGCTCTGGCGCAGCGACGACGCGCTCGAGTACGTCGTGACCGAGGGCCGCGACCACGAGCGGCGGCTGCTCGCGTGGGCGCTCGACTTCCGCCTCGAGCGCGATCGGCTCGACCTCGCCCTGGCGACGATCGAGGGTCTCCGAACCGCGGTCTGCGCGCCCGTCGCGCCGATGCCGGTGCAGCGGGCGCAGAGTCTCCTGGGCATCGCTGTCCGCGAACTGCTACGTCGGGGCGGGGACCCCACTGCTGCGTGAAAGACTGCGTGCATGCTGCGTTGGCTCACTGCGGGCGAGTCCCACGGTCCTTCCCTGGTCGCGATCCTCGAAGGCCTCCCCGCCCATGTGCGGGTGACGACCGCCGACATCTCCGACTCCCTGGCCCGTCGTCGCCTCGGCTACGGCCGCGGCGCCCGGATGAAGTTCGAGCAGGACGAGCTGACCATCCTCGGCGGTGTCCGGCACGGGGAGACGATCGGCGGACCGGTCGCGATCTCCATCGGCAACACCGAGTGGCCCAAGTGGGAGAAGGTGATGTCCGCCGACCCCGTCGACCCGGTCGAGCTGGCCGCACTGGCTCGCAACGCCGCGCTGACGCGGCCCCGGCCGGGTCACGCCGACCTGGTCGGCATGCAGAAGTACGACTTCGACGAGGCCCGGCCCATCCTCGAGCGCGCGTCCGCCCGCGAGACCGCCGCCCGGGTGGCCCTGGGCCGCGTCGCCGCCAACTTCCTGCGCCAGGCCGTCGACGCGGAGATCGTCTCCCACGTCGTCCGCATCGGCACGGTGACTGCCCCGGACGGATTGATCCCGATGCCCGACGACGTCGAGCGACTCGACGCCGACCCGGTGCGCTGCCTGGACCCCGACGCCTCGACGGCGATGGTCGCCGAGATCGACCAGGCCCACAAGGACGGCGACACGCTCGGCGGCATCATCGAGGTGACCGTTCACGGGATGCCGCCCGGTCTGGGCTCGCACGCGCACTGGGACCGCCGCCTCGACGCGCGGCTGGCCGGCGCCCTGATGGGCATCCAGGCGATCAAGGGCGTCGAGGTGGGTGACGGCTTCGCGCTGGCCGGCACTCCCGGCTCGCTCGCGCACGACGAGATCGTGCCCACCGACGACGGGCTGCGGCGTACGTCGGGACGCTCAGGCGGCACCGAGGGCGGGATGAGCACCGGCGAGGTGCTGCGGGTGCGCGCCGCCATGAAGCCGATCGCCACGGTGCCGCGGGCCCTGCGCACCGTCGACGTCGCCACCGGCGACGCCGCGGTCGCCCACAACCAGCGCAGCGACGTGTGCGCCGTGCCTGCGGCAGGGATCGTCGCCGAGGCGATGGTCGCGCTGGTGCTGGCCGACGCCGTGATCGAGAAGTTCGGCGGCGACTCGGTGCGTGAGACCCGGCGCAACGCGGAGAGCTACCTCGACACGCTGAGGTTCCGGTGACCCGACCCAGGGTCGTGCTCGTCGGGCCCATGGGCGCCGGCAAGACGACGGTCGCGAACCTGCTCGCGGCGGCCTGGGGAGTGGCCGTCCGCGACACCGACGAGGACGTCGAGCGCGAGCAGGGACGCACGGTCGCGGACATCTTCGTCGACTCTGGCGAGGCCTACTTCCGCAAGCTCGAGGCCAGCGCGGTGGCGGCGGCGCTGGCGACCCACGACGGGGTGCTGGCGCTCGGGGGAGGCGCCGTGCTCGACCGGGCGACCCGTGCCCTCCTCGCCGGGCACACCGTCGTCTTCCTCCGCGTCGGTCTGGCCGACGCCGCTTCCCGGGTGGGGCTGGGTGTCGGTCGCCCGCTCCTGCTGGGCAACGTCCGCGGCCGCATCAAGCAGCAGCTCGAGGAGCGCACCCCGGTCTACGAGTCGGTCTCCTCCCACTCGGTCGACACCGACGGACGCACCCCCGAGGAGGTGGCCCACGAGGTCGCCCAGGTCATCGGGGAGCCGGTCCCGTGAGCGAGACGGTCCTGCCGGTGCGCGGAGCCGCGCCGTACGACGTGGTGGTCGGCCACGACCTCGCCGGTCGCCTGCCGGACATGCTGGGGGAGTCGCAGCGCGTCGCCGTGCTGTACGACGGCACGCTGGGCGAGCTGGCCCAGCCGGTCGTGGACTCGCTGGTCGAGCGCTACGACGTGCTCGCCCTCGGTCTGCCACCGGGCGAGCAGGGCAAGCGCGCCGAGGTGGTCAACGACTGCTGGGAGGCGCTCGGCTCGGCCGGCTTCACCCGGTCCGACACCGTCGTCACGTTCGGCGGGGGAGCCACCACGGACCTCGGTGGCTTCATCGCGGCCACCTGGCTGCGAGGCGTGCCGGTGATCCACCTGCCGACCACGCTGCTGAGCATGGTCGACGCCGCGGTCGGCGGCAAGACCGGCATCAACACGAGCGCGGGCAAGAACCTGGTCGGGGCCTTCCACGAGCCCGCCGGCGTGCTGTGCGACCTGGCCCTCCTCCGGACCCTCCCGCGTGACGAGCTGGTGGCCGGGCTCGGCGAGGTCATCAAGTGCGGCTTCGTCGCGGACCCGGCGATCCTCGACCTGGTCGAGGCCACGGACCCGGAGTCGCTCACAGCCGACAGCCCGGTGCTGCGCGAGCTCGTCGAGCGCGCGATCACGGTGAAGATCGACGTCGTCGTCGACGACCTCCGCGAGACCGGCGGAGCCGACGGGCACCCGGGCCGCGAGGTCCTCAACTACGGCCACACGATGGCGCACGCCATCGAGCGGGCGTCGGGCTACGCCGTGCGTCACGGCGAGGCGGTCGCGATCGGCTGCGTCTACGTCGCCGAGCTGGCGCGCCGGGCCGGCTCGCTCGACGACGCGGTGGCTCAGCGGCACCGCACGGCGTTCGCCCGCGTCGGCCTGCCGACCACCTGGTCGGGGGCGACGTTCGAGGAGCTCCTCGACGCGATGCGGATCGACAAGAAGTCGCGCGGGTCGCAGCTGCGGTTCGTGGTGCTCGACGACCTCGCCCGGCCCCGGATCCTCCCCGGGCCGCCGGAGGACGCGATGCGGGCGGCGTACGACACGATGACGGGAGCCGGCCGATGAACGTGCTCGTGCTGAACGGGCCGAACCTCGGCCGCCTCGGCCGTCGACAGCCCGAGATCTACGGCGACACGACGCACGCCGAGCTCGCCGAGGCGTGCCGGGTCTGGGGCGCTGAGGTCGGCCTCGTGGTCGAGCTGCGGCAGACCAACCACGAGGGTGAGCTGCTCGACTGGCTCAACGACGCCGCCGACCAACGGATCCCGGTCGTCCTGAACGCCGGCGCGTGGACGCACTACTCCCTCGCCCTCTTCGACGCGTGCGCCCAGCTGGAGGCGCCGCTCGTCGAGGTGCACATCTCCGACCCGAAGCAGCGGCCCGAGACGTTCCGGCACACGTCGGTGGTCGAGCCGCATGCCGTCGCGACGATCGCCGGCCGCGGCATCCAGGGCTACCGCGACGCGCTGCTCCTGCTGGCGGAGACTCCTAGGTAGCGACCAGCACCAGGTTGGCGCGCCTCAGCCTGGACAGGCCGCGGTGTCGAGCCACCCGCACGGCCGTCTGGCTGATGCCCAGCGCGCGGGCGGTGGTGTCGATGTCGAGGCCGACGACCTCGAGGCACGCCACCACCTCGCGCTCGCGGGTGGGCAGCTCGTCGAGCAGGCTCCGGGCGTGGTCGAGCGCCCCCGGGATGCCGGTGCGGGCGGGTTCGCCGTGCAGGGAGTGGTGGTGGGGATCGGTGGGGTGCGTGTCGCGACGACGGGTACGCCGACGGGCGTTGGTGGCGAGATTGCGCGCGATGCCGAAGAGCCAGCCCGCGAAGTCGTCGTCGTCGCCCCGGAAGGCCGTGATCTTCTCGGCTGCGACCAGCCAGGACTCCGCGGCGATGTCCTCGGCCGAGTCGACGACGTCGCCGCTCGCCGACGTCTGCAGCCACAGCACCAGGCGGCTCGCGTGGGCGGCGTACAGCTGACGCCAGCCCTCGCCGTCGCCGAGGCGGGCGCGCTCTACCTCCGACCCGCTCACCGCTTGCCCTGATGCTGGTGACCGTGCTGGTGACCTTGTTGGTGACCATGGCTATGGCCGTTCCGGCCACGGTTCCTGTCGGCGTGCTTGTCGGCGTGCTTGTCGGCGTGCTTGTCCTTGCTCTTGTGCTGCTTCTCGCGACCGTTCTTGCCCTTGTCGTCCCGGTCCCCGTGCCCCCTGCGGCGGTCCTGGTCGCTGGTGCGGGCGCCGTCCTCGGAGCCGGTGGTGCCGGTCGTGCCGGCGCCGGTATCCGTGCCCGTGCCGCGCGCGACGGGCTCGTGCTGCTCGGTCCGCTCCCGACGCTCTCCGCCCGGAGTGCTCGCCGGCGACCTCTCGTGGTCCCGGGAGAGCACCTCCCGGCTGTCGCGGGACTGTGCCGGCGGTGGAACCACGGGGCTCGCCGGGGCCGGCGCGAGATCGCGCTCGACCTGACGAGCAGCCAGGTAGCCACCGCCGGACACCATCAGCGCCACGGCCGCAGCGACGGCCAGGAGCCGCCACCACGAGGCTGCGGAGACGGGAGACTCGGCGCGCTCCCTCGAGACGCTGACCAGCTGGCTCAGGAGCTCGGGGTCGATCTCGCGGGGGGCGACGTCGATCCGCAGACCGAACGGGTCGGGGTGGGGTCGGTGGTCGATCATCGGCCTCTCCGGTGCGGGGCTGGCCACAGGCTACGGCAACCCTCCGGGGAGCGAGCGCCCCGACGGCGTCTCGGGGGTTGACGACCGTCGGGGCGCTGCGCCCGTGCGTTGGCACCGACGACGGCCGCCACCGTGACGCCTCGGGGGGACGGACGTCACGCAGCCGCGCCGTCGGTGGCACTGCACCCCGTACATGTCGCCGGCCACGCCCGTTGTTACGTCGGTCGCCGAGATTCCCGGGCAATTTCGGCGCCACCACCACGACCGATAGACTCCATCCTCCTGCCGGCGACGATCGCCTCGATCGAGCGGGCAGTCCCCGACCTCGACCAGAAGGCTGACTCGCGCGCATGGCATCGACCAACGACCTCAAGAACGGCCTGGTGCTCAACCTGGACGGCCAGCTGTGGTCCGTCGTGGAGTTCCAGCACGTCAAGCCGGGCAAGGGCCCCGCGTTCGTGCGCACCAAGCTCAAGAACGTCGAGTCCGGCAAGACGGTCGACAAGACCTTCAACGCCGGCACCAAAGTCGAGACGGCGAGCGTCGACAAGCGCACGATGCAGTACCTCTACAACGACGGCACGTCGTACGTCTTCATGGACACCCAGACCTACGACCAGCTCGAGGTCCCGCCGGAGATCGTCGGCGACGCCAAGAACTTCATGCTCGAGAACCAGGACGCCATCGTGGCGACCAACGAGGGACGCGTCCTCTACATCGAGCTCCCCGCGGCCGTGGAGCTGCTCATCGCCGAGACCGAGCCGGGCCTGCAGGGCGACCGGTCCACCGGCGGCACCAAGCCCGCCACCCTCGAGACCGGACACATCATCCAGGTGCCGCTCTTCATCACCGGCGGCGAGAAGGTCAAGGTCGACACCCGCGACTCCTCGTACCTCGGCCGCGTCAAGTCCTGATCGATGGCAGCCCGCTCCAAGGCCCGCAAGCGGGCCCTCGACATCCTGTTCGCCTCCGAGCTGCGCTCGCAGGACCCGGTGGCGGCGCTCGACGGTGCGATCGCCGAGGGTGAGGGCCCCACCAACGACTACACCTCCCTGCTAGTGCGCGGGGTCGTGGCACACCAGGCCCGCATCGACGAGCTGCTGAGCGCCTACTCCGAGGGGTGGACGCTCGACCGGATGCCGGCCGTCGACCGCAACGTGCTGCGGGTGGGCCTCTACGAGCTTCTGTACGCCGACGACGTGCCCGACGCGGTGGCCGTCTCCGAGGCGATGGCCCTGGTGCGCGACCTGTCGACCGACGAGTCGCCGGCCTTCGTGAACGGCATCCTCGGCAACCTGATGCGCAACAAGGCCACCCTCGCCTGATCAGGCGGCTGCCGGTCAGGCGCGGCGCTTCGCCGGCTTGCGACCGGCCTGGCGGCCCGTGAGCCGTGGACCACGCTCCGCGCCCGCGACGCGAACCCCGACCCGGGCGTCGACGCCGCTGCGGCCGACCTTGCCGGTCGCCACCCCGGTGATCGGCACCGGCCGGCTCGCGGGCAGGTAGGGGTCGTGTGAGGGGTTGCCCCACCGGGCTACGGCGGCAGCCTTCTCCCAGGCCTCGACGACCCGCTCCCGGGTGCGCGACTCGAAGTGGAAGAGCTCGGCCGTGGCCACCCACACGATGCGGTAGCCCAGGCTGCGCGTCTTGTAGCAGAGGTCGACGTCGTTGAAGTTCAGCGGCAGCGACTCGGCGAAGCCGCCCACCTCGAAGAACGTCTCACGGCGCATGGCCGAGCAGGCGGCGGTGACCCCGCTGGCCTCGCGGTTGATCTTCAGCGCGCCGAAACGCCCGGCTGACGCGCCGGGCTCCCCGATGAACGGGTGGAGGTACTGGCCCACGTTGTAGGAGTGCCCGGCGTGCTGGATCGTGGTGTTGCTGAAGTACAGCTTGGCGCCGGTCATGCCCACGTCGGGCTCGTCGAGCGGCCCGACCAGGTCCTCGAGCCAGCGGTCGGAGCGCACGGACACGTCGTCGTTGAGGAACACCAGCCGCTGGCCCGTGGCCGCGAGGACGCCGAGGTTCATCTTGCGGCTGTAGTTGAACGGCTCGGTGAACTTCACCAGCCGGAGCCGGTCGCCGGCGACCTCGCGCAGGTCGCGCAGCACCGACTCGGGGGTGGGCGGGTCGTAGACGACGACGATCTCGAAGCTGGGATGGCGGGTCTTCTCCATCACGGTGCGCACGGCCTCGAGCACGAACACGCGCTCGGCGCCCCAGATCATCCCGCTCTTGCCGATGGTGGGGATGACCAGGCTGACCGTCAGGTCCGGGTCGAGGTCGCGGTGCAGGGTGTAGAGACCGGGGTGCTCCCCGAAGCCGGCGGTGGCGGCGAGGCCGAGCCGGTCGAGGTGGTCCTGCACGGCCTGCTTGCCGGCGACCCAGGCGTAGGGCTTCGCGTCGGCGCTCTCCGCGGCCGACCCGGGGATGATCCGCCAGTGGTAGAGGATCTCCGGGATGTGTACGACGCGGCGCGCCCTCTCGGTCACGCGCAGGATGAGGTCGTGGTCCTGCGAGCCGTCGTACCCCTCGCGGAACCCGCCGACCTCGCGCACCAGGGCGGTGCGGGCCACGGAGAGGTGCGAGGTGTACATCTGGCCGCGCAGTCGCTCGGGTGACCACGTCGGCTTCAGGAACGTGTCGTAGAACGTGCCCTCGTCGTCGATCTTGTCCTCGTCGGAGTACAGGTAGTCGACGTCGTCGTGGTCGGCGATGCGCTCGGCGTTGCGGGCCAGCGCCGTGGGCGTGAGCAGGTCGTCGTGGTCGAGCATCGCCAGGAAGGTGCCGCGCGCGGCCGCGACCGCGTCGTTGCTCGCGGCGACGATGTGCCCGTTGGTCTCGCGCTCGATCACGCGGATCCGCGGGTCCTTCGCAGCGTAGGCGCGCAGCAGCTCGCGGACACCGGGGTCGGGCGAGCAGTCGTCGACCAGGATGAGCTCCCAGCCGTCGTACTCCTGGTCCAGCACCGACTCGATGGTGTCGGTGAGCACGTCGAGCGGCGGGTTGTAGACGGGCGTGATGATCGAGAACAGCGGGGCGTCGGTCATCGGGTCACCGCTTGGCGCGCCGGGAACCGGTCAGCAAGGTGCCGATCCTCCAGGCTCGCGACCCGGTCATCGCGGCGAGCTTGCGCTCGGCGCGGGTCGCGCGTCGCCGCGTCGTGTGCAGGCGGTCGCGGAGCTTCTTCGAGCGCTCCTGGGTCGCGATCAGCCGCTTGTTGAGCCGCTCCACCTGGGACTGCAGCTGGGCGGCCTCCGCCTCCAGGCCGATGATGTGGTCTCGCGTGGTCAGCACCTGGTGCTGGGCCCGGGTGAGCTGGTCGGTGAGGTCGGCGTGCCGCTGGCTGGTCTGGCCGTCGGCGGCGGCCAGCGCGGCGCGCTTCTCCCGCACCTCGGCCTCCAGCGAGCCCAGCGACATCTCGTAGCGGTGGACGATGTCGCGCGGCTGCAGGTCGGCCCGCTCGAAGAGCGTCGTCCACGGGGTCCAGAAGTCGAGGGTGACGTCGGTACGACGGAAGAACCCCCGCTCCGCGAACGCCGCCATCCAGTCGGACGGCGCGAACAGGCTGGCGTGCGCCGAGCCGGCACCGGGGGTGGCGGCGAAGACGATGCGGTCGGTCGCCGCGCAGATCGAGTCGAGGCCGGCCTGGGCATCGGCCGGGTCGAGGGCGGCGAGCACGTCGAGGCAGGTGACCACGTCGTAGCGGCCGCCGAGAGGCTTGGTGGGCGAGGCGACCTCGAGCCGGGGGCGTACGTCGACGGGGGCCGCGGAGATCTTGTCGTCGGACTCGTCGATGCCGTGCGCGTCGACGCCCTTGTCCGCGAGTGCCTGCACCAGCAGGCCCCGGCCGCAGCCGACGACCAGGACCGTCTCTGGGTTGGCGATCGCGATGATCCGGTCGGCGAGCAGGCGGCTGAGGTGCCGGGCGCGGTCGACGTTCGACTCGGTGTCGGATGCCGCGTCGCTCGAGGTCGACCCGGTCGGAGCGGATACTTCCTGTGAGGTCATCACACACGTTCCCCTAGTCGGCCCCCAGCGCAGAGGACACGCCCCGTTCGCTGCCATCGATGCGTTGTGGACTTTATCCCATCGAAGGGCCGCGTCCCGGGCACCGCCCCGTAGGGCGCAAGGGTGTGCGTGCGGCTCATGACGCCTCCTCAGCTTCTGTGGGTGGCCAGTGCGAGCGCCGACGCCACGAGAAATTCCCTGACCTGGTCCGGTGAGCTGGAGGCGATGGTCGGCACCCCGGGCGCGGCCTCCATCACCAGGATGCCGACGCGGGCGAGCTGCAGCGTGCCCAGCCCGCTGGCGTAGAGCATGTTCGCCAGCACGACCGGGTCCTTCACCGTGAACTCGCCCGAGGCGACGCCCGCCTGGAGCTGGGTCGACAGCACGGCCAGGCAGCCGGACATGCTGCGGCCCAGCCGGTACATCGCTCCCTCGCTGATCTCCTGGAGGAGCTCGGGACCGGTGCGGCGCATCAGGGACTGGGCGCAGTCGACGAACGCGGGGTGGGCGATGCCGTAGTCGACGAACGCCGACACCAGGGCCGCGAGGCGATCGGTGGGGGTGCCGGGGGACTCCGCGGCACGCACCAGCTGGCGGCGGAGCTCGTCGAGGTATCCGACCAGGGTGAGCGCGAAGAGCTCCTCCTTGCCGGTGAAGTGGCGGTAGACGATCGCGCGGTTGATGCCGACCGCACGCGCGATGTCCTCGATCTGCGCGTCGCGGACGCCGCGCTCGTCGAAGAGGGCCCGCGTGGCTGCGAGGATCTCGCGCTCCCGCTGGCGACGTCGGGCGGCTGCCGCCGACCGGCGTCCGTCGGTGCCGCCCTCCCGAGCCGCGGTGATGGCCATGACCCGAGTGTAGGTGTTGTGCAACACCGTGTGGCACAGGCGTGACACGCGTGTGACAGCGTCCCCTCAGGCTTGGTCAGGCCTCGTCGACCACCTGACCGGGCAGCATCGCGCGCACCGTCTCGATGGTGTCTGCCTCGTCGGGCCGCTTGTCGTCGCGGTAGCGCACGACGCGGGCGAACCGGAGCGCGACGCCGCCGGGGTAGCGGGTCGAGCGCTGCACGCCGTCGAGCGCGATCTCGACGACCTGCTCGGGACGCACCGTCACCACGTGGTCTGAGCGTCCGGTCTCGAGCTCCTGGAAGCGCGTGGTCTGCCACGCCAGCATCTCGTCCGTCATCCCCTTGAACGTCTTGCCCACCATCACGAGGTCACCGGACTCGGGGTCCCGGGCGCCCATGTGGATGTTGGAGAGCCAGCCCCGGCGTCGCCCGGAGCCCCACTCGACCGCGAGGACGACCAGGTCGAGGGTGTGCACGGGCTTCACCTTCACCCACGAGGAGCCGCGCCGCCCGGCGTCGTACGGCGCGCGGAGGTCCTTGACGACGACCCCCTCGTGGCCGTCGGCCAGCACGCCGGCCACGAACACGGCGGCGGCGTCGGCGTCGTCGGTGACCAGCCGGCGGGTGCGGTGGGCCTCGGGCACCAGCTCGTCGAGGAGCCTGAGGCGGGTCTCGGCCGCCTCGTCGACGAGGTCGCGCCCGTCGAGGTGGAGCAGGTCGAAGAAGTACGGCGTGAGCGCCTCGCCCTCGCTGCTGGCGGTGCGGGACGCGGTGTCCTGGAAGGCGTGCGGTCGGCCCTGCTCGTCGAGGCGCAGCACCTCCCCGTCGAGGATGAAGCGCCGCGCCGGCAGCGACCTCGCCACGGTGACCACCTCGGGCAGCCGAGCCGTGATGTCGTCGAGCGAGCGGGTGACGGCGATGATCTCGTCGCCGTCGCGGTGCACCTGGATGCGGATGCCGTCGAGCTTGGTGTCGATGGCGACCGCCAGGCCCGGCGCGGCCTTGGCCATCGCCGCCTCGACGTCGGGGGCGCTGGAGGCGAGCATCGGCAGCACGGGCCGGCCCACGGTGAGGGTGAAGGCGTCGAGCGCCTCGGCCCCGCCGGTGAGCGCGGCGCGCACCACGGGCACGGTGGCGCCGGCCATCATGGCCGCGCGTCGCACCTGCGTCACGGGCAGCCCGGCGGCCGCCGCCACCGCGTCCTGGAGGAGTGCGTCGAGGGCGCCCTGGCGGACCTCCCCGGTGACGAGGGAGCGGAGCCACGACTGCTCCTCGGCCGTCGCGCGACCGAAGAGCTCGGCGACGGCGCCCGCGCGGGCGGCCTGGGACCCGGCACCGGCGATGACCGAGAGCGCCTCGAAGGCGCTGTGCACCTCGCCGACGGTCAGGGTCGGCTCGGGGGCGGGCTCGGGCAGGGACTGCAGGCCACGCCACCCCAGGCCCGTGCGCCGCTGCCGGAGACTGCCCGAGAGATAGGCCGCGACCGTCTCGACCTCGTCGGGGTCGTCGTGGTCGACGCGTGCCAGCGTCGCGGACAGTGCCTCCACCTTGGCCTTGCGCGAGCGGGTGGCAGCCACGGTGCGGGAGGTCTCGACCACGTCGTGCAGCAGCATGGCGCCATTCAACCGCGCCCCGCCGACAACGCCTGCGCGTCAGTCGCCGACGCGCGTGCGCACCTCGAACAGCTCGGGGAAGAAGGTGAGGTCGAGGGCCCGGCGCAGGAAGTCGACTCCCGAGGAGCCCCCCGTGCCAATCTTGTGGCCGATGGTGCGCGACACCACCTGGAGGTGCCGGAAGCGCCACAGCTGGAAGTTGTCCTCGAGGTCGACCAGCTCCTCGCAGGTCTCGTAGATGCCCCAGTGCTCGTGGGGAGCCGCGTAGACGCGGGCGAAGACGTCGACGAGCTGCGGGTTCGAGCGGTAGGGCTGGGACCAGTCGCGGTCGAGCAGCTCGGCGGGGACGGCGTACCCGCGGCGGGCGAGCAGGGCGAGGTACTCGTCGTAGAGCGAGCGCTCGTGCAGCAGCGTCTGCAGCTCGGCCCGGGCGGTGGGGTCGTGGGCGAAGACCTTCACCATGTCGGCGTTCTTGTTGCCGAGCAGGAACTCGACCTCGCGGTACTGCGCCGACTGGAAGCCCGACGACGTGGCCAGGAAGGGCCGGATCTCGGCGTACTCGCTGGGGGTCAACGTGGCCAGCACCGACCACTGGTCGGTGAGCGTGTGCTGGATGTGCTTGACCCGGGCGAGCCGCTTGAGGGCGGGGGACAGGTCGTCGCCGCGCAGCAGGTCACGAGCCGAGCGCAGCTCGTGGACCATCAGCTTGAGCCAGAGCTCGGAGGTCTGGTGCTGGATGATGAACAGCAGCTCGTCGTGCTGCGGCGGCTCCGACTGCGGCTCCTGGGCCGAGAGCAGGAGGTCGAGCCGCAGGTAGTCGCCGTAGGACATGTCGCGGCTGAAGTCGCGCTGGATGCCCTCTTCGAGCTCGCGGTGGCTCTTCTCCTCGCCCATGGGTGCGAACCTACCGCCGGGACTCCTGTCGGGGGCAACGACTAGCGTCGGGCAGGTGATGGGAGCCACGCGGACCTGGCGGCCCGGGTGGGCGTGCCCGGCGGGCCAGATCCTGCTGCAGCAGCGCCGCGGCCCCCACGACCCGACCTACCGCATCGACGCGGCCGGCCGGCACTGGCGCGGCATCGGGACGCCCGAGGGCCCGGCCACCCTCTGCATCGAGCCACGCCCCGCCGCCGCCGAGGTGTACGCCGAGGCGTGGGGCCCCGGGGCCGCGTGGGCCCTCCACGGCGTACCCGACCTGCTGGGCGCCGCCGACGACGTCGCCGGCTTCGAGCCCCGGCACCCCGTCGTCGCGGAGGCCTGGCGCCGGCACCCGCACTGGCGGTTGGGCCGCTCCGGGCTCGTGATGGAGGCACTGGTGCCCACGATCGTCGAGCAGCGGGTGACCGGCCAGGAGGCGTTCTCAGGGTTCCGGATGCTGGTGCAGCGCTTCGGCGAGCACGCCCCCGGCCCCGGCGCGGACCTGGGCCTGCGCGTGCAGCCCAGCGCCGAGGTGCTGCGGGCGATCCCCAGCTGGGCCTGGCTGCAGGCGCACATCGACCCGGCCCGTTCGAGGACGATCGTGCAGGCCGCCCGGGTGGCCGGGTCGATCGAGCGCCTCGCCGGGCTGGACTGCGCCGAGGTCGACAGGCGCCTGCGCTCGCTTCCGGGCGTCGGGGTGTGGAGCAGCGCCGAGGTGCGCCAGCACGCGTGCGGCGACGCCGACGCGGTCAGCTTCGGCGACTACCACGTGGCGAAGGACGTGGGCCACGTGCTGACCGGCGCGGAGTTCGACGACGCCCAGCTCGAGGAGTTCCTCGAGCCGTGGCGACCCCACCGTGGCCGGGTGCCCGCGCTGCTCGGGATGGCCCGGCTGTCGAGGCCGCGCCACGGGCCGCGGATGGCCCCGCGTACCCACCTGCCCGCACGTACGCCCGGTCACCGCCGGGCGCGCTGATCAGAGCAGCGGCCGCAGCGGGGCCAGGAAGCTCTCGGTGAACTTGCGGTGGAGGTCGCGTGCCTCCCACTCGCCGATGGTGAGCTCGAGGCAGTTGTCCTGGTCGGTCAGGAAGATCTGCTCGAGCGCGCTGGCCATGTCGGGATCGATGATCTCGACGTTGATCTCGTAGTTGCCCTGCAGGCTCAGGCGGTCGATGTTCGCGGTGCCGACGGTCGACCAGCTGCCGTCGATGGTCGACGTCTTGGCGTGCACCATCGCGTCGCGGAAGCGGAAGATGCGCACGCCGGCCTCGAGCAGCTGCGAGAAGTAGCCGCGGGAGATCCAGTCGGCGACGATGTGGTTGGACTTCAGCGGCAGCAGCAGGCGTACGTCGACCCCGCGCCGGGCCGCGTCCTTGAGGGAGTCGACGAAGTCCTGGTCGGGCAGGAAGTAGGCGTGCGTCATCCAGATGTTGCCGGTGGCCCGGTTGATCGCCTCGAGGTACATCGACCGGATCGGGAACATCCACAGCCGCGGCACGTTGCGGGCGAAGCGGATCCGGGGCTCCCACTGGGAGGCCGTCTCCAGGAGCAGCGGCCGCCCGGAGTGGCCGATCCGGCGCCGCCGGTTGAGGTTCCACATGTCCGCGAACGCGCGCTTGAGGTCCCAGACCCCCTGGCCCGTGATGCGCACGTGCGTGTCGCGCCACTCCGTGGCGTACGGCGTCCCGATGTTGTAGCCGCCCACGAAGCCGACCTCCTCGTCCACGACGAGGATCTTGCGGTGGTCGCGGCCGTAGCGCCGCAGCTCCCAGAAGCGCAGGCCCGCGGCGTACACCGGGTAGCGGAGCACCTTGATGGAGGAGGGGAAGTGCTTGAAGCGCGGGGACACGACGAGGTTGGCGAAGGCGTCGTAGATGCAGTAGACCTCCACCCCGCGGTCGGCCGCCGAGGCCAGCGCCTGCTTGAACGCCTCGCCGATCTCGTCGCCCTTCCAGATGTAGGTCTCGAACAGGACCTGCTTCCTCGCTGCGTCGATCGCCGCGAGCATGTCGTCGTACAGGTCCTGGCCGTAGGTGTACGTCGTCACGGTGCCGTCGCCGATCGCGACCGTCTTCGGTGCGGTGGTCGGGAACGGCTTGGGCTTCTTGCCGCGGCGCCGGTAGGAGTCGACCAGGGACATCCCGACCGCGAGGGCGAGCTGGACCCCCAGGAACGTGAAGAGCGTGCGCCGCAGGATCCGCAGCACGCGCTCGGTCGGGGTCGGCGGTCGGCTCACGCGGTCAATCTAGTGCGACCTCGGGCACGCGGCACCGGCTAGGGTCCTGCGCATGTCGATGCGCGTCCCGGCCCTCGCCTTCCTCGTCCTCGCCCTGCTCGCGCCGGTCCCGGCGGTCGCCGCAGACCGAGCGCCCAGCCTCGCTGAAGTCCGCTCGATCCGCGCCCAGGCCTTGAAGGCGTGCGGCCAGGACACCTGCAAGTTCATCGGGGCCCGGGTCTCGACGCCCAACACGCGCTTCGCGTGGGCCGACGTCGCGACCGACGGCTTCTCGGGTGTCCTGCTGAAGCGCAAGCCGGGCACGCACCGGTTCCGTGTCGTCGGCTGGCAGGGCGGCGGGATCGGGGAGTGCTCCTACTGGCGCGACCTCGCGCCCGCCCGGGTGCTGCGCGATCTGAAGGTCTTCGGCCTGGTGGGGTCGACCGGTCAGGTGCGCAACTGCGGTCGCACCTGATGAGGCGGGGGTCACGGTCCCTTCGGACTGTCGGTGGCCCCGTCTAGGCTCGCAGGCATGCGACCAGTCACCGATCTCGAGCGCCGGGTGGCGCCGTTCAAGGTCGTCTCCGACTACCAGCCGTCGGGCGACCAGCCCGCCGCGATCAAGGAGATCACCGAGCGCATCAACGCCGGCACCCAGGACGTCGTGCTGCTGGGTGCCACGGGCACCGGCAAGACGGCGACCGTGGCGTGGGTGGCGGAGCAGGTCCAGCGGCCGATGCTCGTGATGCAGCCCAACAAGACGCTCGCCGCGCAGTTCGCCAACGAGCTCCGCCAG
This sequence comes from Nocardioides sp. LHG3406-4, assembly GCF_049897745.1. Classification (NCBI taxonomy): domain Bacteria; kingdom Bacillati; phylum Actinomycetota; class Actinomycetes; order Propionibacteriales; family Nocardioidaceae; genus Nocardioides; species Nocardioides sp. LHG3406-4. Next base: position 103,816 of record NZ_JAFCWV010000005.1, on the reverse strand, counting down.
CTCTTCCCGCACAACGCGATCGAGTACTTCGTCTCCTACTACGACTACTACCAGCCCGAGGCCTACGTCCCGCAGACCGACACCTACATCGAGAAGGACTCCTCCATCAACGAGGAGGTCGAGCGGCTGCGGCACTCGGCGACCAACTCCCTTCTCACCCGGCGCGACGTCATCGTGGTCTCCACCGTCTCGTGCATCTACGGCCTCGGCACCCCGCAGGAGTACGTCGACCGGATGCTCCGGCTCAAGGTCGGCGAGGAGCACGACCGCGACTCGATCCTGCGCCGCCTGGTCGAGATCCAGTACACCCGCAACGACATGTCGTTCACCCGCGGCACGTTCCGGGTCCGCGGTGACACCCTCGAGATCTTCCCGGTCTACGAGGAGCTCGCCGTGCGCATCGAGTTCTTCGGCGACGAGATCGAGCGTCTGATGACGCTCCACCCGATCACCGGCGAGGTGCTCACCGAGGACTCCGAGCTCCACGTCTTCCCGGCCACCCACTACGTCGCCGGCCCGGAGCGGATGGAGCGCGCGGTCAAGGGCATCGAGCTCGAGCTGGAGGACCAGCTGGCGACGTTCGAGCGCCAGGGGAAGCTGCTCGAGGCCCAGCGGCTGCGGATGCGCACCACCTACGACGTCGAGATGATGCGGCAGGTCGGCTCCTGCTCCGGCATCGAGAACTACTCCATGCACATCGACGGCCGTCGTCCCGGCTCCGCGCCGAACTGCCTGCTCGACTACTTTCCCGAGGACTTCGTCCTCGTCGTCGACGAGTCGCACGTCGCGGTGCCGCAGATCGGTGGCATGTACGAAGGCGACATGTCGCGCAAGCGCAACCTCGTCGACCACGGCTTCCGGCTGCCCAGCGCGATGGACAACCGCCCGCTGAAGTTCGAGGAGTTCCTCGACCGCATCGGCCAGACGATCTACCTCTCGGCGACCCCGGGCAACTACGAGCTCGACAAGGTCAGCTCCGGTGGCGGGGAGCCCGACGTCGTCGAGCAGATCATCCGGCCGACGGGCCTGATCGACCCCGAGGTCGTCGTCAAGCCGACCAAGGGGCAGATCGACGACCTCATCCACGAGATCCGGATCCGCGCCGAGAAGTCCGAGCGGGTGCTGGTCACGACGCTCACGAAGAAGATGTCGGAGGACCTCACCGACTACCTCCTCGACGCCGGCATCCGCACCCGCTACCTCCACTCCGAGGTCGACACCCTGCGACGCATCGAGCTGCTGCGCGAGCTGCGGATGGGCGAGTACGACGTCTTGGTCGGCATCAACCTGCTGCGCGAGGGCCTCGACCTGCCCGAGGTCTCGCTGGTCGCGATCCTCGACGCCGACAAGGAGGGCTTCCTGCGCTCCGACAAGTCCCTGATCCAGACGATCGGCCGAGCCGCGCGCAACGTGTCGGGCCAGGTGCACATGTACGCCGACAAGATCACGCCGTCGATGGCATCGGCGATCGACGAGACCAACCGGCGCCGTGCCAAGCAGGTGGCCTACAACACCGAGCGCGGGCTGGACCCGCAGCCGCTGCGGAAGAAGATCGCCGACATCACCGAGATGCTCGCCCGCGAGGACGAGAACACCCAGGCGCTCCTCCAGACCTGGGCCGACGTCGGGGTGAAGGGCCGTGCGGGCGGCGCGAAGCCGGGCAAGCAGCCGGTGCCCGGCCTCTCCAAGCTGCACCACGACGCGCCCGACACCGCGGGGATCCCGACCAGCGACCTGGCCGACCTGATCCAGGAGCTCACCACCCAGATGAAGAACGCCGCGGGCGAGCTGCAGTTCGAGGTGGCCGCACGGCTGCGTGACGAGATCTCGGACCTGAAGAAGGAGCTGAGGCAGATGATGGAGGCGACGAAGTGAGGACGAACGCCGACCACGCGCGTCGCGAGTTCCAAGTGACCTTCGACGCCGGCGACCCGGGTGCGCTGTGCGCGTTCTGGTGCGCGGTCCTCGGCTACGAGATCGACGCACCCCCGCCGGGGTTCGACACGTGGGACGCCGCGCTCGAGTCGTTCGGGGTGCCACCCGACCGGCGCAACGACGCGTCGGCCTGCCACGACCCCGACGGCTCCGGTCCGCGAGTGTTCTTCCAGCGGGTGCCGGAGGGCAAGTCCGCCAAGAACCGTGTCCACCTCGACGTCCGGGCCGCGCCCGGGCTCACGGGCGACAAGCGGATGTCGGCGCTCGAGGCCGAGTGCGAGCGCCTGGTCGCGCTGGGCGCGGCGCGTCTCGAGCGCCACGAGCCTGCCCCTCCGATGAGCCACGGCTTCATCGTGATGGCCGACCCGGAGGGCAACGAGTTCTGCCTCGACTGACCACCGGGCCCTAGGCTGCCGCCATGTCACAGCGGCCGGACCTGACCAGGCGGCTGCACGCCGCCGTCGCACTGCTGACCTTCGTCGCTCTCGTCTACCAGCTCTGGCTGGTCGTCCACGGCACCGCGATCCTGGCGGAGGGGGCGGCCCGACCGGAGCTGGGCACCAGGATCGTCCGGTTCTTCTCCTACTTCACCATCCAGGCCAACCTGCTGGTCCTGGTCACCTCAGCGGCAGTGGCGTGGGGGACCGACGTGTCGCGCGGCGGTTGGCGCGCGGTGCGGCTGTCCGCGCTCACCGGCATCACCGTCACTGCGGTCGTGCACTGGTTCGCCCTGCGGCCGATCCTCGACCTGTCCGGCGGCCCCTACGTCGCCGACAAGCTGGTGCACGTCGCGGTGCCGCTGGCTGCCGTCGCCGCCTGGCTGCTGGTGGGTCCGCACGGACTGGGCGGCTGGGGCCGCGTGGGCGGCGCGCTCGTCTGGCCGACGGCGTGGCTGGTCTACACGCTGGTGCGTGGCGGCATCACGGGCTGGTACCCCTACCCGTTCCTCGACGCCGACGACCTGGGAGCGTGGCGGACCACGGTAAACTGCGCCCTCGTGGCGCTGCTCCTCGCCGCGGTCGCTGCCGCGCTGCTCCTGGCGGACCGCCGTCTCAGCACTGCGGGACGCCCTAGGCTGACCGTATGAGTACTCCCATCGACCTTGGCATGCCGGTCTCCGGCGACGTGGTGGAGCTGATCCTCGACGACCACCGACGGTTCGAGACGTTGCTGCGCGACCTGCGCGACAGCAGCTCCGACCGCGACGCCGTACGTCACGCCTTCGCCACCCTGCACGTGGCCCACGCGGTGGCCGAGGAGCGTGAGGTCTACCCCAACCTGCGACGCAAGCACGCCATCGACAAGGGCGAGCAGGAGCACGGGGAGGAGGAGCACGCCGAGGGCAACGAGGCGCTCCTGGCCGTCCTGGAGCTCAAGGGCACCGACACGCAGGCCTTCGACGACGCCGTCGAGGAGCTCGCCAAGGTGGTCAACCACCACCTCACCGAGGAGGAGCTGACCATCCTCAACCCGGCGCGCGAGGACGTCTCCCAGCAGGTCCGCGACACGCTGGGGGAGGCGTTCGCCCGCGAGCGCAACGAGCAGGTTGCCCAGGACTGCGGCTCCATCGACAACGTGCGCAGGCTCGTCGCCGCGGCGCGTCGCGAGGGCCTGCTCGACGACGACGGGGACGGGGACGACGAGGAGTGAGCGACGGGGCACCCGACCGGCAGACGCCCGAGCACCGGCGTCCCGAAGGTGTGTCCGACCGGACCGTGTCGGCGCTGGGCAAGCTGTCGGAGGCGCTCGAGGTCGTCGAGGAGGCGCGGGGGCACCTCTACGCCTTCCACCGTCGCTGCGGCACCGCTGACCTGACCCTGGGCGAGGCGGTCGACGAGCTCCGCGCCGCCGGGCACGACGAGCTCGCCGACCGGATCGCGCACGAGCTCATCGGTCGCAACGTCCTCCGCGGCCGCTGGAGCTTCCAGGTCGTCGAGGAGTACGACGACGCCTACTGGTCGGCCTTCCGCGCACTCGAGCAGGAGGCCCGCGACCAGCTCGTCGGCGGCCGGCGGCACCTGTTCGAGGCCGAGATGAAGGAGGACCGGCGTACCCCGGGGGCACCCCACCAGCAGGCCGTGCCCGACGACGGGAGCGCCCAGGGCGGGCCTCCGTCGGACTCACCGGGGCGCTAGCCCAACCGGTCGGTCAGGAGTCGTGCCGGTCGTGTCCCGCGGCGCGAGCCACGGTGAGGCCGACGAGCCGGGCGACGACGAGCGCGACGTAGAGCACGCCCACGACCTGCTCCACCATGACGACCGCGCGTGCGTGCCGCAGCACGGGCAGCACGTCGGAGAGGCCGACGCTGGTGAGGTTGGAGAAGCTGAGGAAGAGCAGCTCGTACCACCCCACGTCGGTGGCCGCCGTGAACGAGTCGGGCCACACGACCTGGACGCCGGAGAAGACGTAGGCGAAGCCCCAGGCGACGACCGTGAACGCGGCTCCCGTGGCGAACAGCTCGTCGCGGGTGACCCGGTCGTCGTCGAAGAGGTACTGGATCATCGCGTAGGAGACGTAGAAGTAGAACGGGGCGTGCCACAGCGCCGAGGTCAGCACGATCCAGTCGGTCGATGGCGCGAGGGCCTCCAGGACCGTCAGCACCATCGCGGGGGCGCCGAGGAGGACCGCCACCCACCGCAGCACGGGGGTGAGCCGGACCGCCCAGATGGCCGTCAGCACCAGGCCCATGCCGAAGACGCCGAGGATCGCGCGGCCCACCTCGTAGTCGTCGAGGAAGGGATAGATGAGCACGGAGACGAGCTGGCCGGCCAGGAGCACCGCCGACGGGTGCCGCACGAGCCAGGTCCAGTGTCGCTTCACGGCGCGAGTCTAGGGGCCCGCTTTCGGAACGGCTCTTGAGTGTCGACCGCTCGCACGCAAGGATCGCGGCCGTGACCGCCAACGAGCACGACACCGACCTCCTCGTCATCGGAGCGGGCCCGACGGGCCTGTTCGCCGCCTACTACGCGGGCTTCCGTGGGCTCCGGGTGGCGGTCGTCGACTCGCTGCCGGAGCTGGGGGGCCAGATCACGGCGATGTACCCCGAGAAGCAGATCCTCGACGTGGCCGGGTTCCCCAGCGTCAAGGGTCGCGACCTGGTCGAGGGGCTGGTCTCGCAGGCGGCCACTGCCGACCCGACCTACTTCCTCGACCGTACGGCGAGCACGCTCGAGCAGTCGGACTCCCAGGTCGTGGTCGGCCTCGACAACGGCACCCTGGTCACGGCCAAGGCGGTGCTGATCACGGCCGGCATCGGCAAGTTCAGCCCACGACCGCTGCCGGCCGGCGAGGGGTGGCTCGGACGCGGGATGGAGTTCTTCGTGCCCAGCTTCGCGCCGTACGCCGACAAGGATGTCGTCATCGTCGGTGGCGGGGACAGCGCGTTCGACTGGGCCCAGCACCTGGAGCCGGTGGCCCGCTCGGTCACGCTGGTGCACCGTCGGGAGGCGTTCCGGGCCCATCAGCGGACGGTCTCCGAGGTCCGTGCGTCGAGCGTCGAGATCATCACCAACGCGCAGGTCACCAAGCTGGTCGGCGACGGCCACGTGAGCGAGGTCGAGATCAGCGTCGACGGCGCCGAGCCCACCATGCGGCCGTGCCAGGCCGTGGTGGCGGCGCTCGGCTTCATCGCCGACCTCGGGGCCATCCAGCAGTGGGGCCTCGAGGTGGAGAAGCGCCACGTGGTGGTCGACCCCGCGATGCGCACCAGCCTGCCGAGGATCTTCGCGGCCGGTGACATCACCGAGTACCCGGGCAAGGTGCGGCTCATCGCGGTCGGCTTCGGCGAGGCGGCCACGGCCGTCAACAACGCCGCGGTGGTCATCGACCCGACAGCGCACGTCTTCCCCGGGCACTCCAGCGAGGCCTGACGCGGCCGGGGCGACCCGCTGGGCCGCCGCGGTGAGGACGTACACAACCGGCCGGTAACCTTGCCGCAGTCCCTGTCCGGTGAAAGAGAGTCCTCCGTTGCGCGTCGCACTCCTGTCCTACCGGAGCAAGCCACACTGCGGCGGCCAGGGCGTCTACGTCCGCCACCTCAGCCGTGAGCTGGTGGCGCTGGGGCATCAGGTCGAGGTGTTCTCGGGCCAGCCCTACCCCGACCTCGACGCCGGCGTCACGCTGACCAAGGTCCCGTCCCTCGACCTCTACCGCGAGCCGGACCCCTTCCGGGTGCCGAAGCTGCGGGAGTTCCGCGACCGCGTGGACGTGGAGGAGTTCCTCACCATGTGCCTGGCCGGCTTCCCGGAGCCGAAGACCTTCTCCACCCGCGTCCTGCGCCTGCTGGCCGACCGGGTCGACGACTTCGACGTCGTCCACGACAACCAGGTGCTCGGCTACGGCATGCTCGGGATCGAGAGGCTGGGGCTGCCGCTCATCACCACGGTGCACCACCCGATCACGTTCGACCGCCGCATCGACCTCGCCGCGGCGCCCACCTTCCGCAAGCGGCTGGCGCTGCGCCGGTGGTACGGCTTCCTGCGCATGCAGGGCAAGGTCGCCCGTGCGGCCCGCAGGATCCTCACGCCGTCGGAGTCGTCCCGCCGCGACATCGCCCGCGACTTCGGGGTGGATCCGGCCCGGATGCAGGTCGTCCTGCTCGGGGTCGACGACGTCTTCGTGCCGCCGACCGCGCCGCGGGTGCCCGGCCGCATCCTCGCGATGGCCAGCGCCGACGCGCCGATGAAGGGCATCGCCACGCTGCTCGAGGCCTTCGCCAAGCTGCGCACCGAGCGCGACGTCGAGCTCGTGCTCGTGACGCGACCAGAGCCCGGCGGACGCACGGAGCAGCTCATCGACAGCCTGGGCATCGTCGACTCCGTGCGCTTCGTGCACGGCGTCTCCGACGCGGAGCTGGTGGAGATCATGGGCTCCGCCGAGGTGGCGTGCGTGCCCTCGCTCTACGAGGGCTTCTCGCTGCCGACCGCCGAGCTGATGGCCTGTGCCACTTCACTGGTCGTGTCGCGCGCGGGCGCGATCCCGGAGGTCGTCGGCCCAGACGGCGAGTGCGCCGACCTCGTCACGCCGGGCGACGTGGGCGAGCTCGAGGTCGCGCTCAAGGGGCTGCTCGACGACCCGGAGCGCCGCGAGCGACTCGGCCGCGCCGGTCGCCGGCGGGTGCAGGAGCTGTTCAGCTGGCGAGCCGTCGCGGCCGCGACCGCCGCGGCGTACGACGAAGTGATCGCCGACTACCACCAGGGGGGACCGCACCGTGCTGACCGTTGACTTCGACCGACTGGGCCTGCGGGCGGGGGAGCGGGTGCTCGACATGGGCTGTGGCGCCGGGCGCCACGCGTTCGAGATGTACCGCCGCGGCGCCGACGTGGTCGCCTTCGACCAGGACGCCGACGAGCTGTCCGGTGTGCGTGAGCTCTTCGCTGCGATGCGCGAGGCCGGCGAGGTGCCCGCGGGCGCCGAGGCGGACGTCAAGGAGGGCGACGCGCTGCAGCTGCCCTTCGCCGACGGCGAGTTCGACCGGGTGGTGGCAGCGGAGGTGCTCGAGCACATCCCCGACGACCTCTCGGCGATCGCCGAGCTGGTGCGCGTGCTCCGCCCCGGCGGCACCCTCGCGGTCAGCGTGCCGCGCTGGCTGCCCGAGATCATCAACTGGAAGCTCTCCGCCGACTACCACAACGTCCCGGGCGGGCACATCCGCATCTACACCGACAAGGAGCTCGTCGACAAGGTCACCCGGGCCGGGCTGGAGTACGACGGAGTCGGCTACGCGCACGGACTGCACTCGCCGTACTGGTGGATCAAGTGCGCCGTCGGCGTCACCAACGACGACCACCCGCTCGCGAAGGCCTACCACCGCCTGCTGGTGTGGGAGATCATGAAGCAGCCCAGGGTGCTGCGCCTGGTCGGCAGGGTGCTCGACCCGGTCATCGGCAAGAGCATGGTGGTCTACTTCACCAAGCCCGAGAGCAGCCGTGCGGCCTGAGGTGCGTGCCTCGGTCCCCGGCGTCGAGGGCGTGCTCGCCCCGGCGGCGGTCGCCGCGACGGCGGCGTCGATCGCGGCCGTGCAGGAGCCGAGCGGTGCCGTGCCGTGGGCCGTCGGCCAGCACACCGACGTGTGGAACCACGTCGAGGCGGCGATGGCCCTCCTCGTCGGAGACCAGCCCGAGGCGTCCGACCGGGCTTTCGCGTGGGTGCCCACGATGCAGCGTGCCGACGGCTCCTTCCCGATGAGGATCGTCGCGGGTGCGGTCGAGGACGCGAGCGGGGAGACCAACATGTCGGCCTACCTCGCGGTCGGGGTCTGGCACAACTGGCTCGTGCGTGGCGACCTGGCGTTCGTCCGACGCTACTGGCCGACGGTGCGCCGGGCCCTCGACTGGGTGTGCTCGATGCAGCTGCCCTTCGGGGGCATCGCCTGGGCGCAGGAGTGGCGCGACGACCGGCCCGGCCCGGTCCACGAGCAGGCCCTGGTCGCCGGCTCCTCCAGCATCTACCAGGCCCTGCGCGCCGGCGTCGCGATCGCCGAGCTGCTCCACGACCCCCAGCCGGGCTGGGAGCTGGCGGGCGGCCGGCTGGGCCACGCACTCCGCGCCCACGAGGACCTGTTCCTCGACAAGAGCCGGTTCTCGATGGACTGGTACTACCCCGTGCTCGGCGGTGCCCTCACCGGTGCCGCAGCCCGCGCGCGCCTGGAGAGCCGCTGGGACGACTTCGTGGAGCCCGGCCTCGGCATCAGGTGCGTCTCGACCAACCCCTGGGTCACCGGCGCGGAGACGTGCGAGCTGGCGCTGGCCCTCGACGTCGCCGGCGAGCGCGGGAGAGCCCGGCTGCTGCTGGCCGACATGCAGCACCTGCGTGAGCGCGACGGCAGCTACTGGACCGGCTACGTCTTCCCCGACGACGTCAACTGGCCCGACGAGCACACGACCTACACCGCGGCCGCGGTGATCCTGGCCGCGGACGCGCTCGGTCACGGCACCGGAGGGTCCGGCGTCATGCGGGGGACGTCGCTGCCGGCCCCGTTCGCCGAGCTCGCGCTCGAGTGCGGCTGCGAGTCAGTCCAGCGGGTCGCCCGCGTCTCCTGAGGTCCGCTCCAGCACCCGCATCGAGCCCTGCGCCCCCACCTCCGCGAAGCAGCCGCTGCCCAGCGCGCGCAGGAACACGTCGTACGGCGGCCGCCCGCCGTCGGCGGGGTCCGGGAACACGTCGTGGATCGCCAGCATGCCCCCGCTCATCACCCAGGGTGCCCAGCCGGCGTAGTCGCCGTGCGCGTGCACCTCGGCGTGCCCGCCGTCGATGAACAGCAGGCTCAGCGGCGTACGCCAGTGCCGGCTGACCGTCGCGGACGCGCCCACCACGGCGACGACGTGATCCTCGAGCCCGGCCTGCGCGATGGCCCTGCGGAAGAACGGCAGGGTGTCCATCCGGCCGAGCTCCGGGTCGACGACGTCGGGGTCGTGGTGCTCCCAGCCGGCCTGGTTCTCCTCGCTGCCGCGGTGGTGGTCGACGGTGAAGACCGTGCCCCCGACCGCGCGGGCCGCGGCACCGAGGTACAGCGCCGACTTGCCGCAGTAGGTGCCCACCTCGAGCACCGGCCCGTGCGGCAGCCGCTCCAGGGCGACCCGGTGGAGGAGGAGCCCTTCGTCCTCCGGCATGAAGCCCTTCGTGGCTCGCACCAGCGCCATCAGCCCGTCGGGCAGGCGGGGGAGTGGATCGGTCACGGCTGCACGCTACTGGGCGACGACGGGACGACTGGAGCTCCACCGGTTTCGAGGCTCGAACACGACAGGGTCGCACTCGGGTTCCCACCTCGCATTGCGGGCTGCTTCGCAGCGCGTCGGGGGCGTTCCGCGATCCGCGGGGTGGGCACGTCGGGTCGCCTCCCGCCTGGCGACGATGACGACTCCCTCGTCGACATGCGCCGCCAAGCTTGGCGTTCCTCCGCGTCGTTGCGGCATCGTCGGTAACGTTCCCCGCTCACGCAGGTCCAGCCCCGGGGAGAAGATCGTTGTCGAGCGCCAGGTGGGCCCGTCGGGCGAGTCTCGTATGGCCGTCGGTGGTGCTGCTGGTTCTCGTGGCCGTCGTCGTCACGGTCGTCGCAACACGGCTCAGCGCAGGTCCGGCGCGCCCCGCCAAACCGGTGCTGGTGGCCAGCGGGGACTGGGAACCCTTCGTGGGTCCGGACCTCCCGGACGGCGGCCCGGTCACCCGTCTGGTCACCGAGGTGCTGCAACGCATGGGATATGCGCCTGAGATCGGGTTCACCAGCTGGCCACTCGCGCTGCAGCGCACCGCGGACACGGTCGTCCTCGGGACCTTCCCGTTCGTGGGCAGCGACGAGCGTCGTGAGGACTTCCTCCTCTCCGCTCCGCTGCTCGACGTCGACTACGTGCTGTTCGTCCGGACCGGTGAGCGAGCTTCGGAGATCGACGAACCCGAGGATCTCCGCGCCCTCGACGTAGCTCACGTCGCAGGCTACGACTACTGGACCGAGCTGGAGGCCGCCGTCCCGCAGTTCGTCGAGTACGCCTCCAAGGAGGCCGCGTTCGCCGCCCTCGCGGCCGGTGACGTCGACGTCGTGCCGGAAGGACTGCTGTCGGGAAATGCGGTACTGGCCTCCGGCGACTTCGTCGGCGACTCCAACGAGATCGAGTCGCTCAACGTGGGTGACAACCCCCTGCGAGGCTCCACCGAGTCTCTCCACCTCATGCTCGCCCCGACCGACGAGAACCGCCGGCTGCTAGCCGAGTTCGACCGGCTGCTGGCCGAGGTGCGGGACAGCGAGTTCTACGACGGCGTCGTCCAGCAGGTCGAGGGTGAGACCGCGGACGAGGAGGTCATCCTTCAGCCGTGGAGGCCGGGTGGCCACGTCGTGCTCCGCGACGGCGCGGGGCGCTACGTGGTCACCACGACCGGCACGCGAGCCCGCGTCTTGGCGTGGCCTGCTGCCTTCACCGAGGGGGCGCCCAGGCCACCGCGTGAGGTCATCCGAATCCAGGTGAAGGTGCTCAGCGGGCCGCTCACGGGGCGGATCCTTGCCGTTGACGCCCGGTCCCTGCAGCTCCGGGGACCGTCATGAGCCGGATCCGCGTCCTGGCTCCTGGGCTCGGCGGCTACCGAGAGCCGCTGGGGGCCGCCTTCCAGGATCCTGCGGCCTACGCCCGTTACTGGGAGGCCGTGCCCGCCCGTGCTGCGGCCGTCCTGGCCGATGCGGTCGGGGCTGCCGGCGGCCCCGGCCCGACCCTGCTCGTGCGTCGGTCGGAGGTGCGCGGGCGGTTCAACCGCTACACGCAGATCGACGTCGACACCTTGGAGCGCCCGATCGAGGCCATCGTGCTGCGGTTCCAGCCCCACCACCTGGCCACGTCTGCACCGCCGACGATCCACCCCGGTGCTGCAAGCGTCATCGAGTGCCGCATCTACGACCACGGTGTCTTCATCCTCGAGGTCGAGGCCGACGTCACGGTCCCACCCGACTGCGACGAGGGGGAGGTGCCAGGCCTGCTCGACCAGCTCCAGCACGACGCGGTGACCTGGGGGGAGGCCCTCGCGTGCGAGGTGCACGACCGCTACCTGACGCCCCTGCTGCGATTGCTGCGATCCGGTGACCCCCACGCGGAGGTGGTCTCGAAGGTAGAGCGGCTGGTCGACGACAAGGCCGAGCACGGCCGTGTGCTGTGGGTGACCAGGAGTCTTCTGCTGTCGCCCGATGAGCCGTTGGCCTCCGAGCTGGCCCGCTACTGGATCAAGGACGCCGTCGGCGATGTCGACCTCGATGCGCGGTTGGCACCGGTCGACGGTCGCGTGCAGACCCATGTCGTGCGCTGGCTGAACTACCTCTTCGTAGGGCCCGACCTGTCTGCGGCCGACGACGTCGAGGGTGTCTTCCCCGACGAGTGGAGCGCGCTGCGCCTTGCCCAGTACTTCTACGCCGCCCTGGAGAACGTCGACGCCCAGCTCACGCGCGTACTGGCCTATTCCTTGGCGCCGCTCCCGGTCGTGAGCGTGGCGCAGCTGCAGGCCGAGCTCGAGGAGTGCTCACGCCGGGCTCAGTTCATCGTGATGCAGATGCGGGACGTCTCGAAGTACCTGACGCGCAGCGTCCGGGCCGAGCTCGGTGCGATCCTCGAGTGCTGGGAGCTCGACGAGGTGGTCGTCGAGCCGGTCACCATGAAGGTGGAGGCGTGCGAGCGGCGTCTGCGGGAGCTCGCTGAGAAGCGCACCGCCCGGGCGTCGGTGTTCACCGACACGATCCTGCTGGGCATCGGCATCACCTCCATCCTCGGCACCACCATCGCGCTGACCGAGTTCGGACGCACGATGGCAGTCGACCCCGGCATGGCGGGCTTCGACAACGGCCAGAGCGGACTGATGGGCTGGTTCGCCGGGCAGCCGGCCGACCTCCTGGTGATGGCGTCGATCGGTGTCTCGATGCTGCTGGCGGTGGTCTACTTCTACTTCCGACGGTTCCACCAACGTTGAGGACTGCGCTCCGCAGCACCGTCGTCCGGCGCTTCGCGCTGGCCGAGCTGCTGCTCCAGGTCCAGTTCTGGTTCCCCATCTGGTTCGTCTTCCTACGTGATCTCGGCTTCAGCTTCGGGATCATCGTCCTGGCCGACGCGCTCTTTCGGTTGACCGTCGTGGTCTGCGAGATCCCCCTGGGCATGCTCACCGACCGCGTCGGTCGGCGCGGGGCCTACCTGGCGTTGTCGGCGCTCACCGGGCTCACCTTCGTGGCGATCACGACGGTGCGCAGCACTCCCGTGCTGATGGGGGTGTGGCTGCTCTGGGGTGTGCAGTGGGCGGCGGCCTCGGGGCTGGGCCAGGCCTATCTGGTGGAGGCGGTGCGCGAGCACGCCCCCTCGGTGGGCGTGGTGCCGGCCTTCGGCGTCGTGCGTGCTGCGGCGGGCCTCACCGGCACGCTGTCGCTAGCCTCGGCCGGGGTCCTGTACGGCGTCGACCCTCGCCTCCCGTTCCTCGTCACCGCCGCGTGTGCCATGGCGGCCCTGCTCGTGATCGCCACCCTGCCGCGCGTGACGACCTCGCTCCGAGCGAGGCAGCAGTCGCACTCGACTCGCTGGCAGCGGGGGGCGCTGCGTGAGATCGGTGAGGACCGTGCCCTCGTCCGGCGGATGATCGCGGCCGGCTTGGTCCTCCTCTACGGCTGGAGCGCCACCCTGCTGTTCCAGCCACTTGTGCTCGACGAGGGCATGGACGAGCAGGCTGCGGCCTGGATGTTCACGGGATTCGCGGCCGCCGGGCTGGTCGCCGGCCTCGTGGCTCCTGCGGTGGTGCGTGCCCTGGGGAACGCCGCCGTGGCCGGCGGTTTCGGCCTGATGGTGGTCGCCTCCGCCGGAGTCGCCCTGGGATCAGGGCCGACGGCGGTGCTGTTCGTCCCGCTGATGGGTCTCGGGTACTACGGGGCACTCACGATCTCGGAGGCCACCGTCTCCGGTTCGGCGCGGACGTCGTACCGGGCCACGGCTCTCTCGGTCGTGAGCTCGGCGGCAGGCCTGGCGATCGCGGCTGCCCGTCCGGTCCTCGGGTCGGTGGCCGACGCCCGGAGCACCGAGGTCGCCTTCGCCGTCTGGGCGGTGGTCGGCGGCGTGCTGCTGCTCGTGCTCGTCGGCCTCCTCCGAACCGGAGTACGCGAGGTTCCCGTCGAGGCTGAGCCGTCACGCCTGGCCCGTCCATGACTCACCTCCGGCTACCAGCTCGACTTCGGCCGGACCGCGTGCCCTCGGACGTCGCCCACCACACCCTGGGGCTCCGACCTGCGTCACGGCCGCGCGGACCGCACCGCCACAATGGGGTCATGGCCGGTCCGGAACGCGCAGCGCGAGGTGACGTGCCACCCGACGAGGCCCGGATCCACCGCTGGCTCGGGGACTACACCTTCGACGACGGCGACGCCGCCGACCCGATCGGGCGGGACTTCGAGTACCGCCCGGGCGAGGCGAGCGGGGTGCACGTCGACGACCCGGACGCGGTGGCCCGGGCCCGGCAGTTCCGTGAGGTGCTGGGCCGCTTCGCCTCCGGTGTCACCGTCGTCACCGGCATGAACGTCGACGAGCCCGTCGGTCTCACCTGCCAGAGCTTCACCTCGGTGTCGCTCGACCCGCCGCTGGTGCTCTTCTGCCCGGCGCGGACCTCCCGGGCCTGGCCGCTGATCTGGCGGTCCGAGGCGTTCTGCGTCAACATCCTGGCCGACGACCAGACCCGACTCTCCGACGTGATGGCCAGCCGGGGGGCCGACAAGTTCGCCGGCGTCTCGTGGCGTCCGAGCGAGGCGACCGGGTCGCCGCGCCTGGCTGGTGCGGTCGCCTACGTGGACTGCTCGATCGCCGCCGTGCACGAGGCCGGCGACCACTTCGTGGTGATCGGGCGCGTCCGGGACCTGGCGCTGGGCGACGGCGTGCACGGTCTCACCTTCCACCGCGGTCGCTACGGGTCCAGCCGTCGCGACTGACGGCTATATCCAGGTGCGTCCGCGCCGCCGGTGAGGCAGGCTGCGAGCATGGAGCTGCGCGAGATCACCGCCGATGACGCCGACGGCGTCGCCGAGCTGGTCCGCATCACCAATGCCGCACGGCTGGTGGACGCTCCCTTCGAGCCCGAGGCGACGCCGTACTCGATGGAGATGGGCATCCGGCACGGCTGGGACGGCGAGCCGGGCCTGCACCTGCTCGCCGTCACCGCCGACGGCCCCGTCGGCTTCGTCCTGGTGAACACCACCGAGTACGACAACCCGGACCTGGCCTGGCTGGGGCTGCTGGTCGATCCCGCCGTACGCCGGCACGGGCACGGGTCGGCGATCCTCGAGGCGGTGCTGGACGTCTGCCGGGAGATGGACCGCCTCAACGTCACTGCCGAGGGCTGGTACGACGACGGGGTGCACGCCTTCGCCACGGCGCACGGCTTCCGGCGGGTCATGGTGTCGGCCCGTCGTCGTCAGGATCTCGCCGCGTTGCCGGACGGCCTCGCCGAGGAGCTGTACGCCGAGGCGCTCCCGCACGCCGGCGACTACGAGCTGATGCGCATCCACGGACGCACCCCGGACGACCTCATCGAGAGGCTCGCCACGGCGACCGCCGCCATCAACGACGCGCCGCTCGACGACCTCGACGTCGAGGACGACGAGTTCCCCCCGGAAAGGATCCGTGCCTACGAGGAGGCCCAGCTGGCCCGCGGGCCGGGCTTCTACCGGATCGTCGCCCTCCACCGCGACTCCGGCGAGGTGGCCGGTCACACGGTGGTCGCGGTCGACCCCGAGCAGCCGACGCACGGGGAGCAGCACGACACTTCGGTGGTCACCGCCCACCGCGGACACCGGCTCGGTCAGCTGCTGAAGGCGGACATGGTGCGCTGGCTGCGCGAGGTCGAGCCGCAGCTCGGGCACGTCGACACGTGGAACGCCGCGTCCAACGGGCACATGATCGGCGTCAACGAGCGGCTGGGCTACCGCCTGCTGGCGCAGGGTTCGCTCTACCAGCGCCGGTTGGAGGACTGAGCTCGCAGGCTCAGTCCTCGAACGTGTAGCCGAAGGCCTCGATGTCCTTGGCGTACACCTCGGCGACCCGCTGACGGGTGCGATCGTCGTAGTAGTCGATGTGGCTGCCGTGCTTCGACTTGTTGCGGTGCGGCGGCTCCTCGGCCGGCAGCCCGAGGCGCTCGGCGACCACCATCAGGTCGCGGCCCAGGGTCTCGGTGCGTCCGATGAAGTCGACCTTCCTGCGCTTGGCGGTGAGGTAGTCGATCTGCGCGAGTCGCACCCGCGGGAGCTCGTCGGGTCCGCGCATCACGAACTCCTCGAAGTCGGCGTACTGGGCGACCGTGCGCCACTGCTCGTTGCCGTCCTTCATGCCGCCGCGCTCGACCTGCGGCTTGCCCGACGCCGGTCCCCAGGTGCGGTTCCAGGCCTCCATCATGGAGTACCAGGACACCATCCGCTTCCAGGGGTTGCGCACGAAGCCGAACGAGAAGTAGTCGACCGTCTCGGGGTAGTTGCGCAGGATGTAGCCCAGCCGGGCGTGCCGCACTGTCCCGGTGATCGGGTCGTCGACGTGGGCGTCGAGGAACTGCTGGATCGAGACGCCGCCGGTCTTCGGGACGTGGACGAAGACCATCTTGAGGGTCGGCGAGATCAGCACCCGAGGAGGCTACTTCACCGGCTCAGGACCGGCGCTCGGTCGGCTCCAGGTGCGGGGTGCCCGGCGTGAGGGCCTCTAGGCTGCGCGCCATGGGGCTGCGCAGCGGTGAGCACGGGTACGGGGCAGTGACCAAGGTGCTGCACTGGGCGACGGTGGTCGCCCTCGGCGTGCAGTTCACGGTCGGCTACTTCATGGACGTCGACGACTCCGGGCACGGCCGCGGTCGCGGGCGTGGCCGGGGCGGGGACTCCGGCCGTGGCCGGGGGCGCGGCGGGGACGACGACGAGGGGCTGACCGGGATCGCCGACCGGCTCTCCGACCCGCTCGTCGCGGTGCACGTCGTCCTCGGTCTGACGATCCTGCTGCTCGCGGTGCTGCGGATGACGTGGCGCAAGCTCGACGCCCTGCCACCGTGGGCCGAGGGCCTCTCGCACCGCGAGCGACGTCTCGCCCACGTCACCGAGCGGGTGCTGCTCGCGATGCTGGTGCTGATGCCACTGACGGGGATCTCGGTGCTGCTCGGCGACGACGACCTGCTGTGGCTGCATGTCGGGAGCCATGTCGTCTTCTTCGCCGCGCTCGCGGCGCACCTGGGCCTCGTGGCCAAGCACACGCTCGTCGACCGCGACGGCCTGCTCGGCCGGATGCTCTAGCCCTCGAGCGGCCAGCCGCGTGACGCCCACCCGCTGGTGCCGTCGGCCACGTTGACCGCGTCGACGCCCTCGCCCTTGAGGAAGTCGACCATCGCCCTGCTGCGTGAGCCGTGCTCGCAGATCACCAGCACGCGCCGACCGGCCGGCAGCTCCGCGACGCGGAGCGGCACCTCCCGCATCGGGATGTGCACGGCGCCCGGCACATGCCCGGCGGCGTACTCGTCGGCCTCCCGCACGTCGAGCACGAAGCCGCCGCCGGCGTGCTCGGCGGCGAACGTGTCGAGGTCGAGCTCTTCGGGCTGCGCCTGCTGCTGCGCGACCTGGCGGTGCACGTCGGCCATGTCGAGGCCGCGGACCGCCTCGATGACCTGCTGCAGACCGGCCGGGGGCAGTGCACCCGGCTGGGCGAAGACGAGGACCCCTTCGCGGAAGGCCATCAGCGTCGGGATCGACGTGATCCGGGCCGCCGCGGCGAGCTCCTTCTGCGCCTCGGTGTCGACCTTGCCGAAGACGATGTCGTCGTGCTCCTGCGCCGCCTTCTCGTAGACGGGCGCGAACTGGCGGCACGGACCGCACCACGCTGCCCAGAAGTCCACGAGCACGATGTCGTGACCGGTCACGGTCGGCTCGAAGGAGGCGGAGGTCAGGTCGAGCAGCGGCACGGGTTCTCCTGCGGGGGGTCGAGTTCGGACACCTCGACGGTACCCGGAGCATGATGGGGCCATGGACAGTCACGAGGAGAACGGCGAGTACAGCGTCGACGACGAGACTCAGCTGCAGGCCGAGGACACGCTCGACGACCGCGGCGTCGACGACGTGCTCGACGAGGGCGTCGTCACCCGCGAGCGCTGGTCGAGCGCGCAGGGCTACGGCAACACGGCAGCCGAGCAGCGAGAAGGTGCCTCCATCGACCGGCAGCTCGGCTGGGAGGAGCCCGAGTCCGCCAGCGACGAGTGGACGGGGGAGTGGGACCCGGACGACTCGTCGGCCGAGGAGCCTCCTGGAGACGAGCGCTCCGGTCGGCTGGTGGCCGACACCGACGGCGACGACCGGTTCGGCTCCGACGTCGGCATCGACGGCGCCGGCGCCACCGCGGAGGAAGCCGCGATGCACGTCATCGACGAGACCGACCTCTGAGCCGGCGAAGCGTGCCGGACCGGGGCCACTGCGCTACTCCTCCGGGCGCTCGTCCCCGCGCTTGATCAAGCGTTCGGTCATCCTTGTGCCTTGATCGAACGCTTGATCACCCCGGCGGAACGTCCCTCGGCTACCAGCCCCGCTCGCGCCGCTCGGCCAGGTGCGGGCGCTCGTCCCCGCGCTTGATCAAGCGTTCGGTCATCCTTGCGCCCTGATCGAACGACCGACCACCCCGGCGGAACGTCCCTCGGCTACCAGTCCCGCTCGCGCCGCTCGGCCAGGTGCGGGCGCTCGTCCCCGCGCTTGATCAAGCGTTCGGTCATCCTTGCGCCTTGATCGAACGACCGACCACCCCGGCGGAACGTCCCTCGGCTACCAGCCCCGCTCGCGCCACTCGGCCAGGTGCGGGCGCTCGTCCCCGAGCCGGCCGTCGTCGCCGTGGCCCGGGTAGAACCACGTGTCGTCCGGCAGCGTGCCGAAGAGCTTGCTCTCGACCTCGCCGATGAGCTGGGCGAAGGCTTCGGCGTCACCGAACGTGGAGCCGACGCCGCCGGGGAAGAGGCAGTCGCCGGTGAACAGGTGCGGGTGACCCTGCGGGTCGTCGTACACGAGGCAGACCGAGCCGGGTGTGTGGCCGGCGATCGCGACGACCCGCAGTGAGCAGGTGCCGACCTCGACGGTGTCGCCCTGCACCAGGCGGCGGGTGACGTCGACGCCGGTCTGCTCGGTGATGGCGTCGGCGTCCGGCAGCCCGGCGACTACGGCGGCGCCGGTGGCAGCGACCACCTCGGCCAGGGCGCGGTGGTGGTCCCAGTGCTGGTGGGTCGTGACGACCGCCCGCAGTCCGTCGCTCCCAACCAGCGCGAGCAACCGGTCGGGCTCGGCCGCCGCGTCGACGAGCACCTGGTCCCCGGTGTCGTGGCAGCGCAGCAGGTAGCAGTTGTTGGACATCTTGGGGTCGACGGCGAGCTTGGTGATGCTCAGGCCGCCCGCCGTGCGGGTCTCGGCCGGACCGCCGGGGGTCACCGCTCCGGTGTAGGCCACGGCGCTCACCAGCTGTCGGCGGCGGGAAGGGTGCCGGTCTCGGACGTCAGCCCCGCGCCGTCGCGTCCGGTGACCCACCACGCGAGGTCGGCGACCGGGCCGGCGATCCACGGGCCGCCCTCGCCGCCGACCGACCAGGTCCGGCCGAGGTCCGTGGCCCGCAGGGTGAGGGGTCCGTGCCCGTCGAGGCGTGGCGACAGGTTGCTCAACAACGAGGTGGCGAACTCCACCGGCCACATCGTCCGGTCGTAGCCCGCGTCGAGGTCGGCATGGTGGATCTCCACCTCGGACAGGCGCTTGTTGGGGATCTGCGAGGCGGGGAACGTCGGGCCCCCGGGGGTGCGGTGCACCGTGTGGGCCCACGCCTCGTCGGTCATCCGTTCGAGGGCGTCGGCGAAGTCGGTCGTCGCAGCCAACAGGCGCGCGCGCAGGGCGGCCGGGTCGGCCTCAGCGAGCTCGTCGATGTCGGCGTCGCGGCTCTCGGGCGAGGCGTACATCGGCACCTCCTCGCCGGTCACCAGCCCGTTCAGCACGCCGGCGAGGCCCTCGGCGTTCAGTGCGAGGTGGGCCACCACGTGGCCGCGGCTCCAGCCGGGCAGCAACGAGGGGGCGGCGTACGCCTCGTCGGGCAGTCCGTCGACGGTGCGGATGAGTGACTGGGTGCCGGTGGCGACCATCTCCAGGGTGGACATGACGCCATTGAACCGCATGCGGGGCCGTGTCCTACGGTGGCGGTATGCATCGGTTCTCGAGCGTCGCGATCGTCGACACGCGCGGTTGGATCCTGCTCCAGGAGCGCGACGAGCACCCGCCCGTCGACCCCGAGTGCTGGGGCTTCCCCGGGGGCGGCGTCGAGGAGGGGGAGACCTTCGAGGACGCGGCCTACCGGGAGCTGGAGGAGGAGACCGGCATCCGCCTCGACCCGGGCACGCTCCGACTGCACTCCCAGTTCACCTTCTTCAGCGAGTCGTGCGGCGAGAACGACACGTGCGGGCTGTACGTCGCGCACGTCGACCTCACCGACGACGACGTGGAGTGTCACGAGGGCCGGCAGATGGTCTTCGTCGATCCCGGCGCGGCCGGCGGACTGCCGCTGGCGACGTCCGCCAGGCTGGCCCTGCCGGACCTGCTCAGCTCCGACCTGTACGCCGGGATCGCCTAGACTCGGACGCTGCACGCCGCGCCACCAGCTGAGCCGAACCGTAAGGAGTCACATGGGGCACCTCGAGTCGATCTCGACCCCGAGCGACCTGCGTGACCTCGGCGACGCTGAGCTCGTCGCACTGGCCGCCGAGATCCGCGACTTCCTCATCTCCACGTGCGCCCGCACCGGCGGCCACATCGGCCCGAACCTCGGGGTCGTCGAGCTGACGATGGCCATCCACCGCGTCTTCGACTCCCCGCGCGACCGGGTGGTGTTCGACACCGGCCACCAGGCCTACGTCCACAAGCTGCTCACCGGCCGGAAGGCCGGGTTCGAGAAGCTCCGTCAGGAGGGCGGCGTCAGCGGATACCCCAGCCAGGCGGAGTCCGACCACGACATCGTCGAGAACTCCCACGCCTCCACTGCGCTGTCGTACGCCGACGGGCTGGCCAAGGCCTACCGCATCCGCGGGGAGGACCGGCACGTCGTGGCCGTGATCGGCGACGGCGCCCTCACCGGCGGCATGGCCTGGGAGGCCCTCAACAACATCGCGGTCGCCCAGGACAGCCGGCTCGTGATCGTCGTCAACGACAACGAGCGCTCCTACACCCCCACCGTCGGCGGCCTCGCCACCGCACTGACCACGCTGCGCACCAACCCGCGCTACGAGCAGATCCTCGACCTGGTCAAGAAGCGGCTCAACGCCGTGCCGGGCGTCGGGCACGCGGCGTACGACGCCCTCCACGCCGTCAAGAAGGGCATGAAGGACGCGCTCGCGCCCCAGGGCCTCTTCGAGGACCTCGGACTCAAGTACGTCGGCCCGATCGACGGCCACGACCGGGTCGCGATGGAGCAGGCGCTGGCGAGGGCCAAGCGCTTCGGCGGGCCGGTGATCGTGCACGCCCTCACGCGCAAGGGCTTCGGCTACGACCCGGCCGAGCGGCACGAGGCCGACCAGTTCCACGGGCCCGGTCCCTTCGACGTGCAGACCGGCGACGAGAGGCCCAAGGGCCGGATCTGGACCGACCACTTCTCCGACGCGATGGTGGCGCTCGGCGAGCGACGCCAGGACATCGTGGCTATCACCGCGGCGATGATGCACCCCGTCGGCCTGGACGCCTTCGCCCGACGCTTCCCCGAGCGCACCTTCGACGTGGGGATCGCCGAGCAGCACGCGGTCACCTCCGCCGCCGGCTTCGCGATGGGCGGCATGCACCCGGTCTTCGCGCTCTACGCGACGTTCCTCAACCGCGCGTTCGACCAGGTGCTGATGGATGTCGCCCTGCACAAGTGCGGGGTGACCTTCGTGCTCGACCGGTCGGGGGTCACCGGGGACGACGGCGCCAGCCACAACGGCATGTGGGACATGTCGATCCTGCAGGTCGTGCCGAGCCTGCGCCTGGCCGCCCCCCGCGACGTCACCCGCCTCGGCGAGCTGCTCGACGAGGCCGTCGAGGTCGACGACGCACCCACCGTGGTCCGGTTCCCGAAGGGCCCACCGCCGGCCGACATCCCGACGATCGGCAAGGCCGGGGGAGCCGACGTGCTCGTGCGCAACGGCACCCGCGACGTGCTCGTCGTCGCCGTCGGGTCGATGGCCGAGGTGGCCGTCGACATCGCCGACCGGCTGGTCGCGCAGGGCATCGGGGTCACCGTCGTCGACCCGCGCTGGGTCAAGCCGGTGGACCCCGTGCTCGTCGACCTCGCCCGCGCGCACCGGCTGGTCGTCAGCATCGAGGACAACGGCCGCATCGGTGGCGTCGGCGCCGTACTGCTGCAGACCCTCAACGACGCGGGCGTCACCACGCCCTTCAGGCTGCACGGCATCCCCCAGGAGTTCCTCGGCCACGCCAAGCGCGCCGCCATCCTCGAACGGATCGGCCTCTCGGCCCAGACCATCGCGCGTGGCATCGTCGAGGACGTCACGGCCGTCCGCGACGGGCATGCCCTGGTCGACGCCGACCCGTCGTGAGCCTTCGTCCCGTCGCGTAACCGCACTCCGGCCGCGGTCGTTCACGAGGTCATGGGCCGAAGTCTCCGCGTCGTTCTCGGTCTGCTGGTCTGCGTCCTGCTGACCACGCCGACGGGGTGCGGCCTGCTCGACGGCGACGGCCCGCGGCAGGCGGGGTCGCCGCAGGTCACCGCGGCGCTGACGGCCACGCTCGACGAGAGAGCCCGGGCGGTGCGCCGGGGTGACGGTGCCGCTTTCCTGGCCACGGTCGACCCAGGCGATGCCCGGCTCGTACGCCGCCAGCGGACGTACTTCCAGAACCTGGCCCAGCTGCCGGTCGCGCGGCTGCGCTACCGACTCGACCCGGCGACGCTGGTCCGGGACGGGGCCGCGTACACCGCGCTGGTCGAGGTGCGGCTCCAGCTCTGGGGGTTCGACCGTTGGCCGGTGGTCAGCCGGGAGCGGCAGCACTTCGTGCCGGGGCCCGAGGAGGCGTCGTACGTGCTCGCGAGGGGACGGGAGGAGGACCCCTCCGGCCAGCAGCCGTGGGATCGTCGAACGATCGTGGTGCGCGAACGGCCGGGTGTGCTCGGCATCTTCGACCAAGCGAGCGCGAAGCGGGCCGACGACGTGCTGGCCTCGGTGGCCGCGGGCATCGACCTGGTCGACGCGGCCGTGCCCTACTCGTGGGACCGGCACGTCGTCGTCTACGCCCTGTCAGGCTCCAGCGCGCTGCGGTCCATCGCCGACCTGCCGGGCGGAGATCCCGAGCGCCTCGACGGGGTGTCCCTGCCCGTGGGCCGGCGCGGCGACGAGGCCGCGTCGACGCGCCTGGTGCTGCACCCTCGGATGCTGACCGCGTCGGCGGTGCAGAGGGACCGGCTGATCCGCCACGAGCTCACCCACATCGCGGTGGCCGGCCGCGACGACCATGTGCCGCTCTGGCTGAGCGAGGGTGTGGCGGAGTACGTCTCCGTCCAGCCGATCCCCGAGGGCGAACGCACCCTCCCGCGGTCGGCGCTGGCGGCGGCGACCGCAGGGTCCCCGGAGCTGCCACCGGCGGAGACCTTCAACGGTCCCGGCTCCGAGGCCAACTACAGCATGGCCTGGTGGGCGTGCGAGGCCATCGTCGACCTCTACGGCGAACCCATGCTGTGGCGGCTGGTCGACGAGATGGCGGGCGAGGCCCGTTGGGACGACGTACTGCTGAAGACGCTGCAGCTCTCGCCCGACGACCTCGCCGACGAGGCGGCGCGACGGATGCTCGAGGAGTACGGCGCACCGGACTGACCGGGGCCAAGTTGCAGGCATGACCTGCGGCGATCGGGGTACTCGTGTCCCGGATGCCTTCCGCCGAAGGCTCGCCAGCGAGTTCTCACGGAAGGAGACCCGTATGTCGTCGGGAGCCGAGGCAGGACGCATCACCACCGACATCCCAGCCCGAATGGACCGCCTGCCCTGGGCCAGATGGCACTGGATCGTGGTGCTCGGCCTCGGAACGGTCTGGATCCTCGACGGGCTCGAGGTCACCATCTCGGGTCGCTGTCCGACGCACTCAAGGCCGACGACACCGGCCTGGGCCTCTCCAGCTCCGACATCGGCCTGGCTGGTGCGGTCTACGTCGCGGGCGCCTGCGTCGGCGCCCTCCTGTTCGGCCAGCTGACCGACCGGTTCGGCCGCAAGAAGCTGTTCCTGCTCACGCTGGGCGTGTACCTGGTCGGCACCGTCCTCACCGCCTTCTCCATGAACCCGCTGTGGTACTTCGTCTGCCGTTTCATCACGGGTGCCGGCATCGGTGGGGAGTACGCCGCCATCAACCCCGCGATCGACGAGCTCATCCCGGCGAAGTACCGCGGCCGCATCGACATCGCGATCAACGGCTCCTTCTGGGTCGGTGCCGCCTTCGGGGCCATGCTCACGGTCCCGCTGCTCGACCCGGACGTCGTGACCAACCAGGAGATCGGCTGGCGCGCAGCCTTCGCCCTCGGCGCCATCCTCGCAGTGGGCATCCTGATCGTGCGCCGGAACGTGCCCGAGAGCCCGCGCTGGCTCTTCATCCACGGTCGCGAGGAGGAGGCGGAGAGGATCGTCCGTGACATCGAGGAGACCGTCGAGCGCGAATCCGGGACGACCCTGGACGGGGTCTCGGAGACGCTCACGATCCGCCAGCGGAAGACCATCCCGCTGACCACGATCGCCAAGACGGTCTTCACGCTCTACCCCAAGCGGACCGTGCTCTGCCTCGCGCTGTTCGTCGGCCAGGCGTTCCTCTACAACGCCTTCTTCTTCACCTACGGCGACAGCCTCTCGACCTTCCTCGACGTGAAGCAGACCGGCTGGTACATCGCGGCCTTCGCGGCCAGCAACTTCGCGGGGGCGCTCATCTTGGGGTCGCTGTTCGACACGGTCGGCCGGGTCAAGATGATCGCGGGCACCTACATCCTCTCGGGAGTCCTGCTCGCCGTGGCCGGCCTCATGCTCGGCGACCTGACGGCCGTCCAGCTGACGATCTTCGGCATGGTGATCTTCTTCTTCGCCTCGGCCGGTGCCAGCGCGGCGTACCTCACCGCCAGCGAGGTCTTCCCGATGGAGACGCGGGCGCTCTGCATCGCGTTCTTCTACGCGATCGGCACGGCGGCCGGTGGCATCAGCGGCCCGCTGTACTTCGGCAGCCTCATCGACAGCGCCACCGAGTCCGGCGACATCGTCGGCATCGCACCCGGCTACTTCGTGGGGGCCGCGCTGATGGTCGTCGGCGGCATCGTCGCGATCTTCCTGGGTGTGCACGCCGAGCAGGAGACGCTGGAGAACGTCGCCAGACCGCTGACCGCCGAGGACGACGACACGACCTCCGGTTCGGAGAAGTCCCAGCCGACGCCCGCCTGAGGTCTTCGGCAGCGGTACGACCACCGGCACGCCGGGCTGATGGGTGACGAACTCGAGCGCACGTCGTAGGTTGTCGCGCCATGAGCCTGTTTCGCACGAAGTCGGTCGAGCAGTCCATCGCCGAGACCGAGGAGCCCGCGCACCAGCTGAAGAAGAACCTGGGAGCCCTGGACCTGACGATCTTCGGTGTCGGCGTCATCATCGGCGCCGGCATCTTCGTCTACACCGGCCAGGTGGCCGCCACGAACTCCGGCCCGGCGATCGCGATCTCGTTCGCCATCGCGGGCCTCGCGTGCGCCCTCGCGGCCCTCTGCTACGCCGAGTTCGCGTCCACCGTGCCCGTCGCGGGCAGCGCCTACACGTTCAGCTACGCCACGTTCGGTGAGCTGATCGCCTGGATCATCGGCTGGGACCTGGTGCTCGAGTTCACGGTGGGCGCCTCCGCCCTCGCGGCAGGGTTCTCGGGGTACCTGCAGAACGTGCTCGACGGCACCCCGCTGGAGATCCCGGCCTCCTTGGGCTCGGCGTCCGACGGCGTGGTCAACCTGCCTGCCGTCCTCATCTCGCTGCTGGTCGCCGGTGTGCTGATCGGCGGCATCAAGCTGTCGAGCCGGGTCAACCAGATCGTGGTGGCCATCAAGCTCACGGTGGTCGGTCTGGTCATCGTCGTCGGCATCGCCTACATCAAGACCGCGAACTACTCGCCGTTCATCCCCGAGAGCAGGCCGCCGTCGGGTGGCGAGGACTCCTTCTGGAAGACGCCGCT
Source organism: Nocardioides sp. LHG3406-4 (assembly GCF_049897745.1). Lineage (NCBI taxonomy): Bacteria > Bacillati > Actinomycetota > Actinomycetes > Propionibacteriales > Nocardioidaceae > Nocardioides > Nocardioides sp. LHG3406-4. The sequence goes on along the minus strand of NZ_JAFCWV010000005.1, from coordinate 78,195 downwards.
GATCTCGAGCCTCTTCGGCCTGGACCCGGCGGTCTACGGCATCGGCGGGGTCATCGCCGGTGCGGCGATCGTCTTCTTCGCCTTCATCGGCTTCGACGTCGTCGCCACGACCGCCGAGGAGACGCGCAACCCGCAGAAGAACGTGCCGATCGGCATCCTGTCGTCGCTGGCCATCGTGACCGTGCTCTACATCGCGGTGTCGCTCGTCGTGACCGGCATGCAGAGCTACACCGACATCGACCCGGAGGACTCCGCGCCCCTGGCCACCGCGTTCGACGCCGCGGGTGTCGAGTGGATCGGCAACATCATCGCCGTGGGCGCCACCATCGGGCTCACGGTCGTGGTCCTCATCTTGATGATGGGCCAGACGCGCGTCGCGTTCGCGATGGCCCGCGACGGACTGCTGCCTCCAGCCCTGGCGAAGGTCCACCCCAGGTACGGCACGCCGCACGTCATCACGGCCATCACCGGTGTCGGCGTCGCGATCATGTCCGGGTTCGTCGACTTCGAGACGCTGGGCGACCTTGTCAGCATCGGCACGCTGTTCGCGTTCGTGCTGGTCTCGATCGGCGTGCTCGTGCTGCGTCGTACGCGACCGGACCTGCCGCGCGCCTTCCGCACGCCCGCCGTGGGGCTCGTGGCCAGCCTGTCGGTGCTGCTGTGCGTCTACCTGATGCTGAACCTCATCGGCGAGACCTGGGTGCGGTTCCTCATCTGGATGGCGCTCGGCTTCGTCGTCTACTTCGGCTACTCGCGCCGGCACAGCAGGGTCGGGCTGCGCGCCGCGGAGGCCGGTGCGCGGGAGCCCACCGCCTGAGGCCGCTCAGGACATCGACTCGCCGGCGGGGATGACGACCCGCCCTCCAGCGAGCCGATCGCCTTGGCGGTCACGGTGCACGGGCCTCTGACGTCGCAGGTGACAGGTCGAGCGGCGTGGTGTCGTAGGGAGTCGGCGCGGTCGTGCATGAGGTCGTTCAGGAGTCCGGTCACGGGTTCACCACCATCAGCTCGAGCGGGAGGAGCTCGACGTCGACGTCGTCGCCGGCTCCGGTTGCCTCCAGCTGCCTGCGCAGCTTGGCGAGCCCTGCCGAGACCTGGCTCTTCACGGTGCCGACGGCGCAGCCCATCGCCTCGGCGGTCTAGGCCTCGGTGAGGTCCTCGTAGAAGCGCAGCACGATCGCCGCGCGCTGTCGGGCGGGCAACGTCTGCAGCGACGTCCAGAGCCAGTCGTTGCGCGCGATGTCGTCGGCGTGGCCGGGCCGGCCGCTGTCGGGCAGCGTCTCGGTCGGACGCTCGCTGCCCCATCCCTTCTTGCGGAACCACGAGATCGCCGTCGTCGTGATCCTTGCGGGTGTAGGCCTCCGCGGCCCGGGGCTCCCGCAGCCGTGGCCACGCGACGTACGTCTTGGTCAGCGCCTCCTGGACGAGGTCCTGGGCGAGCTGGGCATCGCTCACCATGAGGTACGCCGCCCGGTGCAGGGAGCGCGAACGTGCGGCGACGAACTCGGCGAAGGCCCGGATCGCGTCGGGCCATTTGAGGTGCCTTCCGAGCGATGGGTGCGTACGTGCTCCCTGACGCGGTCGCGGGCCGGAAAGGTTCGCTGGCGTGAGCCGCAGGGGGAATGGGCCTACCGGCCTGCGCGTTCAGCCGGGCGCCGCCCTATCGTGGGCGCAGGCCGTCTCGGCAGTATCAGGAGGAACCGCGTGTCCCAGGAGTCCAGGCTCGTGCACATCGTCGACGAGGTGCCCGAGCTCGACGGGGTCGAGGACCTCACGATGGTCGTGGTCCTCACCGGCTTCCTCGACGCGGGGCAGGCGGCCGACCACACCGCCCAGTACCTCCAGGACGGCTCCGAGGGCCCGGTCGTGGCGACGTTCGACGTCGACGTGCTGCACGACTACCGCGCCCGCCGGCCCCCGATGTCGTTCGTGCGCGACCACTACGCCGACTTCGACGCCCCGCGCCTGGCCGTGCGACTGGTGCGCGACACCGGTGGGACGCCGTTCCTCCTGCTGCGCGGCCCCGAGCCCGACACCCGCTGGGAGGGCTTCGCTGCCGGGGTGCGCGACGTCGTCGAGCGCTTCGGCGTACGTCGCGTGGTCAGCCTGGGCGCCGTGCCGATGGCGGTGCCGCACACCCGGCCGATCGCCGTCACCCCGCACGCCAACCGGCCCGAGCTGCTGGTCACCTTGAGCCCGTGGCAGAGCGAGCTGCGGATCCCGTCGAGCGCGCAGGCGCTGCTGGAGCTGCGACTGGGGGAGTGGGGCCACGACGCCCTCGGGTTCGTGGCGCACATCCCGCACTACCTCGCCCAGATGGACTATCCCGTCGCCTCGCTGGCGCTCCTCGAGCACCTCGAGCTGGGTGGCCACCTCACCATCGACCTGACCGCGATGCGCGAGGCGGCGCGGGCGTGCGAGGTCGAGATCGCCCGCTACCTCTCCGCGAACGACGAGGTCGACGAGGTGGTCACCGCCCTCGAGCAGCAGTACGACGCGTTCCGCCGGTCCGAGGAGAGCGGATCCTCGCTTCTCGCGCATGACGAGCCGATGCCGACCGGGGAGGAGATCGGCCGGCAGTTCGAGCAGTTCCTCGCCGGGCTGGACGGCCCGGACGGGACATCCGGGACCGGCGGGCCCAGAGACGGGCAGGGCGACTGATGCCGGGCACCGCGGCGGACCTGCTGCGCCTCCTCCAGCTCGAGGACCTCGACCGGGACCTCTACCGGGGCACCCAGCCGGAGACCTCCCGGCAGCGCGTCTTCGGTGGGCAGGTGGCCGCGCAGGCGCTGGTGGCCGGCGTGCGCAGCGTGGAGCCGGAGTACGCGATCCACTCGCTGCACTCCTACTTCCTGCGACCGGGTGACACCACCGTCCCGATCATCTACGACGTGGAGCGCATCCGGGACGGGCGCAGCTTCGCCACCCGCCGCGTGGTCGCGCGCCAGCACGGTCGGGCGATCTACTACCTGACCGCCAACTACCAGCGCCCCGAGGCGGGCCTGGACCACCACGACGTCATGCCCGACGTGCCGGGCCCCGACCACGGCCTGCCGATGTCGCAGCTGGCGCGCAGCGCCTCCGACCGCGCGGGCGACGACTGGGACCGGGAGTGGTCGGCCCTCGACGTCCGGCACCTCGGCACCAGCACGCAGGGGCTCACGCCCGACCCGGCGCACCCGGCGCAGGCCCGGCTCTGGGTGCGGGTCAACGGTGACCTGGGCGACGACGCCCACACGCAGCTCGCGGCGTTCACCTATGCCAGCGACCTCACCCTGCTCGGCGCCGCCCTGGTGCCGCACGGCATCCACATCACCGACCCGCGCCTCCAGGCGGCCAGCCTCGACCACACCATCTGGTTCCACCGGCCGTTCCGCGCGGACCAGTGGTGGCTCTACGACCAGGTCTCACCGTCGGCCTCGGGGGGACGCGGGCTGGCGTTGGCCCGGGTCTTCACCCAGGACGGCACCATGGTCGCGACCGTGGCCCAGGAGGGGCTGATCCGGGTCCGCGAGGGCTGATGAGCGGCGCGTGTACCACTACACCGATGTAATTCGGAGTATTTCCGCCCGCGACACGCCGAACGGTGGTTACCTTTGAGCGCTTCTGTGGCCGCTGTCGTCGTCTGAGTGCCTCCGTGACGGGGGTGGTTGGTGTGACACGTGGTCACTCCAGAACTCTCCGAGGCGGTCCCCGTGAGCTTCACCTGGTCCCACGCGTTCGTCCCTGCTGCGACGGCTGTCGCCGTCGCCGGTGCGGCGCTCGTGAGCGCCACCTCCGTCGTCAGCGCGGGAGCGACCACCGGCGTCGCCCCCACGACGGCGTACGACCTTCCGTTCTCGTGCGGCCAGACGTGGAGCGGCGGGACCCGTGCCAAGCACAGCCCGAGCCGCAACGCCATCGACTTCAACCGGCCGGGCGACGAGGGCAGCGGCGTCGTGGTTGCCGCGCCCGGGGTGGTGGCCACCGCGGTCACCGTCGACCGGGGCGGCTACGGACGCTACGTGGTCGTCGACCACGGCAACGGCGAGAGCTCGCTCTACGCCCACCTGAAGGCGGTCATGGTGCGCCCGGGGCAGTCCGTCGACAAGGGTGCGCTGCTCGGCGCCGTCGGCTCGTCCGGCAACGCCAGTGGTCCGCACCTGCACTTCGAGGAGCGCAGCGGTCGCTCGGTGGTGCGTCCAGTGTTCGCGGGCGCCGACTGGCGCGCCAGCACCGTCGCGTCGACCAACTGCGTCGACCTCCCGATCGCCGCCAACCTGGCCGGCGACGGGGTCGCCGAGCTCCTCGTCTTCCGGCGTACGAGCAAGTCCAGCTTCGAGGCCCAGCCCACCGCCGGGTACGCCGGTGGCTCGATGCCCTTCGGCGTGCCCAGCGACGAGCCGGTGCTCGGCGACTGGAACGGTGACGGCTACGACGACCTCGGTGTCCGCGCCCCACGCACCGGCATGTTCAAGCTCAGTGGCCCGGCCGGGATCACGCGGCTCAAGTACGGCGTCCGCGGCGACCGCCCCGTGGCCGGCGACTGGAACGGCGACGGCACCTCAGACGTGGGCGTGCGCCGTCCGTCGACCTCGTCGTTCTACCTCCGCCAGGCCGACGGCACGACATCCACCGTGCCGCTGGGCGACACCGACGACCTGCCGGTCACCGGTGACTGGAACGGCGACGGGATCTCCGACCTGGGCGTCTACGACCAGGCCACCGCCAGCTTCACGCTGCGCGTCGCCGCGGCCGGTGCCGCGCCGTGGACCGCGGTGGTCCCGTTCGGCGCTGTCGGCGACCTGCCGGTCATCGGCGACTGGGACGGCAACGGCACGAGCGACGTCGGCACCTGGACTCCGTCGACTGCGGTATTTGTGCAGCGCCAGGCGCCTCTGGCCACCAGCGTCGCGCGGTCGGTGACGTCGGTGCAGTGGGGCAACCCGCGCCGCTGACGCGCTCCTGCCCCGGACGGTCAGGACCTCAGAGCGAGGTGCTGCGTCCGACGAGGTGCGGCGATTCGTCACGAGGGCTGGTCAGCGCGAAGGCCCAGCCGTCGTGCTGCTGCTCGAGCCCGAACGACACCGTGCCCGGGAGGAACACCGGCTTCTTGAAGGCCGCCTCCACCCGCACCGCGTCGGGCAGGCGGTTCTCGATCGCGGCCACACACCGGGCCAGGCTCCACATGCCGTGGGCGATCTGGCGCTTGAAGCCCAGAGCCCGTGCGGTCAGCGGATAGAGGTGGATGGGGTTGAGGTCGCCCGACACCCGGGCGTACCTGCGCCCGAGGTCGGCCGGCAGCCTCCAGTCGATGGTGCCGGGTGGGGTGGAGTCGAGGCGCAGCCCCTCGGCCGCGGGCTCGGATCCCTGGCCCCGACGCAGGTACGACGACGTCGACTCCCACACCGTGGCGTCGCCGGCTGCGGTGACGGTGGTGACGAAGTCGAGCACGACACCCTTGGCGTGCGGACTGGGCGTGCCCACCGACGTGGTGACGTCCAGCGTCTCGCCGAGCCGGACGGGCCGCTGCGAGGTGATGGAGTTCTCGATGTGCACGGTGCCGATGGCCGGCCAGGGGAACGCCGGGTCGCTCATGATCTCCAGGTGCAGCGGGAACGCCAGCAGGTGCGGGTAGGGCAACGGCGCGGTGTCCTTGGGCGGGAACCCGCACACCCGTGCGTATGCCGCCACGTCGGCTCGGTCGACCGGGACGCCTGGGCGCGAGCGGCTCAGCCCGGTGAAGTCGCCGGGCCGGGCCTTCTTGATGCCGGGCAGCTGGTTGACGCCGGGGACTGCGGGCAGCGCCGCCCTCACGAGTCCGGCGATCCCGGCCATGTCAGGCCCCCATCATCATCTGGCCGCACACCCGCACGACGTTGCCGTTGACGGCTGTCGAACCTGGCGAGGCGAGCCACGCGACCGTCTCGGCCACGTCGACCGGCAGTCCGCCCTGGCTCAGCGAGTTGAGGCGCTGGCCGACCTCGCGGGTCGCGAACGGAACAGCCGCGGTCATGGCCGTGATGATGAAGCCAGGAGCGACCGCGTTCACGGTGATGCCACGGTCGAGCTCGTCGGCGAGGCTGTCGACGAGTCCGATGACGCCGGCCTTCGAGGCGGCGTAGTTGGTCTGGCCCACGTTGCCGGCGATGCCGGCGATGGACGCCACGCCGACGATGCGGCCGTTGTCGTTGAGGACGCGCTGGGCGAGGAGCTCGCGGGTGATGGTCTCGGGAGCGGTGAGGTTGACCGCGATCACCGACTCCCAGCGGTCCGCCGCCATGTTGGCGAGCCTCCTGTCGCGGGTGATCCCGGCGTTGTGGACGACGATGTCGACGCCGCCGTGCTGCTGCGCCAGGTGTTGGGCGATGCGCTGGGCGGCGTCGGAGTGGGTGATGTCGAGGGCCAGGTGGTCGCCGTCGAGCTCCCTCATGAGGCTCGCCAGCTCGCCGGCGGCCTGCGGCACGTCGACGCCTACGACGGTCGCTCCGTCGCGGTGCAGGACCCGGGCGATCTGCTCGCCGATGCCGCGGCTCGCGCCGGTCACCAGGGCGATCCGGCCCGCGAGGGGCCGGGACCAGTCGAGCACCTCGCCTGCGCCGGTCGAGCCGTGCGCGCCGATCCGCACCACCTGTCCAGAGACATAGGCCGACTTGGGGGAGAGCAGGAACGCCAGGGTCGAGTCGAGCGCCGACTCGGCCCCGGGCGCGACGTACACGAGCTGGACGGTGCCGCCGCGGCCGATCTCCTTGCCGAGGGAGCGCGTGAAGCCCTCGAGCGCACGCTGCGCGACGCGTTGCGCACCCTCCACCTCGCCTGGCTCCGTGCCGAGTACGACGACCCGCGGGCAGGTCTCGAGGCGGCGCATGAGCGGGGTGAAGAACGCCTGGAGCGCGACCAGCCCCGCCGACTCCGTGATGCCGGTGGCGTCGAAGACCAGTGCCTTGAAACGGGTGTCGTCGCCGGGCTCCCCGGCGACGGCGGCGATGTCCAGGCCCTCGAGCCTCCCGACCAGGGAGTCGGCGAGTCGTCCACCGCCACCGACCAGTACCTCGCCCTTGACCAGCGGCTCTCCGGCGGAGTACCGCTCCAGCGGGGCGGGGTTGGGCAGGCCCAGGTTCTTGACCAGCAGCCTGCCGAGCGGGGACCTCACGAAGCCTTGGTAGCGATCACTCATGTCGATAGGTAACTTCCTGTGTAACTGGGTGTCCACTTCTCGTGACGTGAACCTCAGTGCATTCCCTGCCGAGGGGGTCTCGGCAAGGATAGGAGCATGGACTCGAACACTCGAAGGGTCGCGATCCTCGGCGGCAACCGGATCCCGTTCGCCCGCTCCAACTCCGTGTACAGCGACGTCTCCAACCAGGAGATGCTGACCGCGGCCATCGACGGTCTCGTGGCCCGGTTCGGACTCGACGGCGAGCGGCTCGGAGAGGTCGTCGCCGGCGCGGTGCTCAAGCACTCCCGCGACTTCAACCTCACCCGCGAGTGCGTGCTCGGGTCGAGGCTCTCGGCCGAGACCCCCGCCATCGACATCCAGCAGGCGTGCGGCACCGGCCTCCAGGCCGCGATCCAGGTCGGCAACAAGATCGCGCTCGGGCAGATCGAGGTCGGGATCGCCGGCGGCTCCGACACCACGTCCGACGCTCCGCTGGCAGTCGGCGAGAAGCTGCGCAAGAAGCTGATCAGGGTCAGTCAGGCGAAGGACACCAGAGGGCGGCTGGCCGCGCTCGCCGCGATCCGTCCCGGCGACATCTCGCTCGCCGTACCCCAGAACAGCGAGCCGCGCACCGGCAGGTCGATGGGGGAGCACGCCGCCCTGACCGCGGTGGAGTGGCGGATCGGCCGCGAGGAGCAGGACGCGCTGGCCGCCCGGTCCCACCAGAACCTGGCCCGCTCCTACGACGAGGGCTTCCACGACGACCTCGTCACGCCGTTCCGCGGCGTGGAGCGCGACACCAACCTGCGGCCCGACTCCACCGTCGAGAAGCTCGCCACCCTCAAGCCGGTCTTCGGCAAGGGGGAGGCGGCGACGATGACCGCCGGCAACTCCACGCCGCTGACCGACGGCGCGTCCGCGGTGCTGCTCGCCTCCGAGGAGTGGGCCGCGGCACGCGGGCTGCCGGTGCTCGCCTACCTCACCGCCTACGAGACGGCGGCCGTCGACTACGTGCACGGCCACGAGGGCCTGTTGATGGCCCCGGCGTACGCCGTCGCGCGGATGCTCGAGCGCGAGGGACTGACGCTGCAGGACTTCGACTACTACGAGATCCACGAGGCCTTCGCCTCGCAGGTGCTCGCGACCCTGAAGGCGTGGGAGGACCCGGTGTTCTGCAAGGAGCGGCTGGGCCTCGACGCGCCGCTGGGCTCCATCGACCGCGACAAGCTGAACGTCAACGGCTCGTCGCTGGCAGCCGCCCACCCGTTCGCCGCCACCGGCGGCCGGATCCTGCCGGTGCTCGCCAAGCTGCTGGACCAGAGGGGATCCGGCCGCGGCCTGATCTCGATCTGCGCCGCAGGCGGCCAGGGGGTCGTGGCGATCCTAGAGAAGTGACACCGAGACGTGACACTGAGAAGTGACCTGAGAAGTGACACCGGTTGGCGGGGCGTGCCCGCGAGCGTGTTGACTCTGCCCCATGGGAGAACTGAAGAGCGCCGGACGCCAGGCCGAGAACAGCGAGTGGCTCGACTACGTCGTCCGGTTCGGCCTGGTGGCCTACGGCGTGGTGCACCTGCTGATCGCCTGGGTCGCTCTCCAGCTCGCCTTCGGTGAGACCGGCCGGTCGGCGTCGAGCACGGGCGCGCTGCAGGAGCTGGCCAGCCAGCCCTTCGGGGGAGCGGCGCTGTGGGCCGTTGCCGTCGGCTTGGCGCTGCTCGTCGTGTGGCGGCTCATCGAGGCCGCCTTCGGGCACGGCCAGGAGGATGGCAAGGAGAAGCTCGGCAAGCAGGTCATGTCGCTGCTCAAGGCCGTGCTCTACGGCGCCCTCGCGGTGAGCGCGCTCAAGGTGGCCCTCGGCTCCGGTGGCGGCGGTGGCGGTGGCGGCTCCGACACGATGACCGCCAAGGTGATGAGCTGGCCGGGCGGCCAGGTGCTGGTGGGCCTCGCCGGGGTCGCGATCATCGGGTACGGCGGCTTCACGGCGTGGCGCGGCTGGAGCGAGAGGTTCCTCGAGCACCTCGACTTCGACGGCCGCTCGGGCCGCGACGGGGCGGCGTACCGGATGTTCGGCAAGTTCGGCTACATCGCCAAGGGCGTCGCCGTCGCCCTGGTGGGCGGTCTCTTCGTGTACGCCGCGATCACCCACGACGCCGACAAGGGCGGTGGGCTGGACCAGGCCCTGCACACCGTGCTCAGGCAGGACTACGGCCCGTACCTGCTCGGCCTCATCGCCGTCGGCATCGGCTGCTACGGACTCTTCTGCTTCGCCCGCGCCCGTCACCTCAAGCGCTAGCGACTGATAGCAGTAGCGACTGATAGGGTCGCCCACGATCGACATCCTTTAACGAGCCGTCCCGTGAGGCGGAGAAGGAGGTCGGGGACCCATGTCTCCCACCGGACCACCCGTTCCCGGACGCCCCGCCGCCGGAAGAACTGTTCTCGATGCCCGTGACATCAACCGGGCGCTGACCCGCATCTCGCACGAGATCCTCGAGCGCAACAAGGGCAGCCAGGACCTCTACCTGCTCGGGCTGCACACCCGCGGCGTCCCCCTCGCACACCGGATCGGCGAGAAGATCGCCGCCGTGGAGGGCCACGACGTGCCCGTCGGGTCGCTCGACGTGACGATGTACCGCGACGACCTGCGGTCGCACCCCACCCGCAGCCCGCACAAGACGGCGGTCCCCGGCGGGATCGACGGCCAGGTCGTAGTGCTCGTCGACGACGTGCTGTTCTCCGGGCGCACCATCCGGGCCGCCCTCGACGCACTCAACGACCTCGGCCGGCCCGCCAGCGTGCGGCTGGCCGTGCTCGTCGACCGGGGCCACCGGGAGCTGCCGATCCGGGCCGACCACGTCGGGAAGAACCTGCCCAGTGCACTGGCCGAGCGGGTCAGCGTGCACCTGGCCGAGATCGACGGCACCGACGAGGTGGTGATCGCGTGAAGCACCTGCTGTCGATAGACGACCTCACGGTCGACGAGATGACGACCATCTTCGAGACCGCCGCCGAGATGCACGACGTGCAGCGGCGTGAGGTCAAGAAGCTCCCCGCGTTGCGTGGGCGCACGGTCATCAACCTCTTCTTCGAGGACTCCACCCGCACCCGCTCCAGCTTCGAGATCGCCGGGAAGTGGCTCTCGGCCGACACCATCAACATCACCGGCAAGGGATCGTCGGCCTCCAAGGGGGAGAGCCTCCGCGACACCGTCCGCACCATCTGCGCGATGGGGGTCGACGCGCTGGTCATGCGCCACTCCGCGAGCGGCGCGGCCCTGCAGGTCTCGCAGTGGGTCGACGCCGTGGTGATCAACGCCGGCGACGGCACGCACGAGCACCCCTCCCAGGCCCTGCTCGACGCCTACACGCTGCGCCAGCGGCTCGGCTCGCTCGAGGGCCGCCACGTCGTGATGGTCGGGGACCTCACCCACAGCCGGGTCTTCCGCAGCAACGTGAAGTCCCTGACGAGGCTGGGCGCCCGCCTCACCGTCGTGGCGCCCCCCACCCTGATGCCGAGCGGGATCGACGCCTGGTCCAAGGAGGCCGGCTTCGCCACGTCGTACGACCTGGACGAGGTGCTGCCCGGCGCCGACGCCGTGATGATGCTGCGGGTGCAGCGCGAACGGATGGCCGGCGGCTACTTCCCGAGCCCGCGCGAGTACACCGTCGGCTACGGGCTCACCCGCGAGCGGCTCGGTCACCTCAAGCCCGACGCGCCCATCTGCCACCCGGGCCCGATGAACCGCGGGCTCGAGATCGCCGCCGACGCCGCCGACGCGGCCCAGTCGGTCGTGCTCGACCAGGTGTCGGCCGGCGTGGCCGTGCGGATGTCGCTGCTCTACCACCTGCTCGCCGGAGAGGAAGCCCAGTGAGTGACCCAGTGAGTGACGCAGGGAATGACCCGGTGAGTGATCACGTGAGCCTGCTGATCAGGGGCGCCGCGCTGCTGGGCGGCGAGCGTGCCGACCTGCTCGTCGCGGATGGGGTCGTCCGGGAGGTCGGCTCCGTGTCGGCGTCGAGCGGCGTCGAGACCATCGACGCCGACGGCCTCGTCGCCCTGCCCGGGCTCGTCGACCTGCACACCCATCTGCGCGAGCCGGGCCGCGAGGACGCCGAGACCGTGCTCACCGGCTCCCGCGCCGCGGCCGTCGGTGGCTTCACCGCCATCTTGGCCATGGCCAACACCAGCCCGGTCACCGACACCGCCGAGGCCGCCGAGCGGGTCCTCGACCTCGGCCGCGCGGCGGGCCTGGTCGACGTACAGCCGGTCGGTGCCGTGACGCGGGGCCTGGACGGCGTGGAGCTCGCCGAGCTCGGCCTGATGGCGCGCTCCCGCGCCCGGGTCCGCGTCTTCTCCGACGACGGCAGGTGCGTGCACGACGCTCGGGTGATGCGCCGAGCGCTGGAGTACGTCAAGGCGTTCGGTGGTCGCATCAGCCAGCACGCCCAGGACCCCGACCTGGCGGGGCCGACGGCCTGCTGCCACGAGGGCGAGCTCTCCGGACGTCTCGGCCTGCCCGGCTGGCCGGGCATCGCCGAGGAGGTCATCGTGGCGCGCGACGTCATGCTGGCCCGGCACACCGGCTCTCGGGTGCACGTCGCCCACGTCAGCACGGCCGGGTCGGTCGAGGTGCTCCGCTGGGCGAAGCAGCAGGGCATCGACGTCACCGCCGAGGTGACCCCGCACCACCTGATGCTCACCACCGACCTCCTCGCCGACTACGACCCGACGTTCAAGGTGAACCCGCCACTGCGGCCCAGCGAGGACGTCGCGGCGCTGCGCGCCGCCCTGGCCGACGGCACGATCGACGCGGTGGCCACCGACCACGCTCCGCACGCACGCCACGACAAGGAGCACGCGTTCGTCGACGCGGCGTTCGGCATGCTCGGCCTCGAGTCCGCGCTGGCCGTCGTACGCACCGCCATGGACGACTCCTTCACCTGGGCCGACCTGGCCAGGGTGATGTCGCAGGCGCCGGCCCGCATCGCCGGACTGTCCGCTCAGGGGGGCGGGCTGGCCGTCGGCGAGCCCGCACACATCACCCTCGTCGACCCTGCCGCGACCGTCACGGTCGACCGGGACGCGTCGGTCTCGCTCTCGCGCAACAACCCGTGGCACGGCCGTTCGCTGACGGGCGCTGTGATGCACACGGTGTACGCCGGGCGCCTCACCGTCCGCGACGGAGCCCTCGCCTGACGTCGTGCCGGGGCCTCACCGGCCCAGCCGCGCCGTGGCAGGTGGTCTGATCCACCTGTCCGCATGTCGGGGAGTCGTAGCGCGACGGGCTCGCCGGTGTCACTCTCGCCGTGGGGAACAACGAGGGGGACACATGAACATCGCCCGTGGAGCAGCCGACTGGCCGAGCAGCCGAGTCGAGGACCTGATCGCCGCCGGGCACGGGCTAGGGGGGCTACCCGGTGAGCCGTGCCCGGCGGCGATCTCCGACGATCCCATCGCCGGACAGGTGCCGGAGACGACGCCCGCGTGAGGTAGGCTCGGCGTCGCTCGAACATCCTTTAACGATCCGTCCTGTGAGGCGGAGAAGGAGGTACGGCGTGCCGCGGCATGCATCCGCAGTCCCCCCAGCGATCCTGGTCCTCGAAGACGGCCGGTCCTTCCACGGAAGGTCCTACGGCGCCGAGGGCGAGACGTTCGGCGAGGCGGTGTTCTCCACCGGCATGACCGGCTACCAGGAGACACTCACCGATCCCAGCTACCACCGGCAGGTCGTCGTGATGACCGCGCCGCACGTCGGCAACACCGGCATGAACGACGAGGACCCGGAGTCCCGCCGCATCTGGGTGTCCGGCTACGTCGTCCGCGACCCGGCCCGGGTGCCGTCCAGCTGGCGGTCGGCGCGCAGCCTCGACGACGCGCTGCGCGAGCAGGGCGTCGTGGGCATCAGCGACATCGACACCCGTGCCCTGACCCGCCACCTGCGCGAGCGCGGTGCCATGCGGGTCGGCATCTCCTCGGCAGACACCACCGTCGAGGCCCTGCTCGAGCGGGTCCGCGCGTCCGGTGAGATGGTCGGCGCCAACCTGTCGGAGGCGGTGTCGACGGCCGAGGCCTACGTCGTGCCCGCGGTCGGCGAGCGGCGCTTCACGGTGGCCGCGGTCGACCTGGGCATCAAGGCCAACACCCCGAGGATGTTGAGCGAGCGCGGCATCGACGTGCACGTGCTGCCGGCGACGTCGTCGATCGACGATGTGCTCGCCGTGCAGCCCGACGGCCTGTTCTTCTCCAACGGCCCGGGCGACCCGGCGGCCACCACCGCGCAGGTCGAGCTGCTGCGCGAGGCCCTGCAGCAGGGCATCCCGTACTTCGGCATCTGCTTCGGCAACCAGCTCTTCGGCCGGGCTCTCGGCCTCGACACCTACAAGCTGAAGTACGGCCACCGCGGGATCAACCAGCCCGTGCTGGACCGCACCACGGGCAAGGTCGAGGTCACCTCCCACAACCACGGCTTCGCCGTGGCCTGGCCCGACGGCGTGCCGCTCGACGACAGCGTCGAGACGCCGTACGGCGTGGCGAGCGCCAGCCACATCTGCCTCAACGACGACGTGATCGAGGGGCTCGAGCTGCGCTCACCCGACGGCGCCCTGAAATCATTCTCGGTGCAGTACCACCCGGAGGCCGCAGCAGGACCGCACGATGCGGCGTACCTCTTCGACCGGTTCATCACCCTCCTGGAGGACGACGCCTGATGCCCAAGCGCACCGACATCCAGAGCGTCATGGTCATCGGCTCCGGACCGATCATCATCGGCCAGGCCTGCGAGTTCGACTACTCCGGCACCCAGGCGTGCCGGGTGCTGCGAGCCGAGGGGCTGCGCGTCATCCTGGTCAACTCCAACCCGGCCACGATCATGACCGACCCCGAGTTCGCGGACGCGACCTACATCGAGCCGATCACCCCCGAGTACGTCGAGAAGGTGATCGCCAAGGAGCGGCCCGACGCGCTGCTGGCCACTCTCGGCGGGCAGACCGCCCTCAACGCCGCGATGTCGCTCGCGGCCTCCGGCGTCCTCGAGAAGTACGGCGTGGAGCTGATCGGCGCCTCCATCGAGGCGATCGACCGTGGCGAGAACCGTCAGGTCTTCAAGAAGATCGTCGAGGAGCTCGGCGGCGAGTGCGCCCGCAGCGTGATCTGCCACTCGATCGACGACCTGCTCGCGGCCGCGGACGACCTCGGCTACCCGATGGTCGTGCGGCCGTCGTTCACCATGGGCGGCACCGGCTCCGGCATGGCCTACAACGAGGCCGACCTGCGCCGCATCGGCGGCAGCGGGCTGGCCGCCAGCCCCACCACGGAGGTGCTCCTCGAGGAGTCGATCATCGGCTGGAAGGAGTACGAGCTCGAGGTCATGCGCGACACCAAGGACAACGTGGTGATCGTCTGCTCCATCGAGAACCTCGACCCGATGGGCGTGCACACCGGTGACTCGATCACCGTGGCGCCCGCGATGACCCTCACCGACCGTGAGTACCAGGCCATGCGCGACCTGGCGATCGGCATCATCCGCTCGGTCGGCGTCGACACCGGCGGCTGCAACATCCAGTACGCCGTCAACCCGGCCGACGGCCGCCTGATCGTCATCGAGATGAACCCGCGGGTGTCGCGCTCCAGCGCGCTCGCCTCGAAGGCGACGGGCTTCCCGATCGCGAAGATCGCGGCGAAGGTGGCCATCGGCTACACCCTCGACGAGATCCCCAACGACATCACGATCCGGGAGGATGGGTCGAGCACGCCCGCGGCGTTCGAGCCGACCCTCGACTACGTCGTGGTGAAGGTGCCGCGGTTCGCGTTCGAGAAGTTCCCGGGGGCCGACCAGACGCTGACGACGCACATGAAGTCGGTCGGCGAGGCGATGTCGATCGGGCGCAGCTTCACCGAGGCCCTGCAGAAGGCGCTGCGCTCGCTGGAGAGCGACGGGTCGGTGTTCGACTTCGCTCCCGGTGCGCCCCTCGACCTGGAGGCGCTCCTGGAGAAGTCGAAGATCCCGACCGACGGCCGCCTCCGCACCGTGATGGACTCCATCCTCGCCGGAGCCACGCCCGAGCAGGTCAACGACGCGACCAGGATCGACCCCTGGTTCGTCGACCAGCTGTTCCTCATCAAGGAGGTCGCCGACGACATCGCGGCGGCCCCGCAGCTGGACCGCGAGACGCTCCGACAGGCCAAGCGGCACGGCTTCTCCGACGCCCAGATCGGCCGCATCCGCGGCATGCGCGAGGACGTCGTCCGCGGCGTACGCCACGCGCTCGGCCTGCGCCCGGTGTTCAAGACCGTCGACACGTGCGCGGCGGAGTTCGCCGCGGCGACGCCGTACCACTACTCCTCCTACGACGAGGAGTCCGAGGTCGCGCCGCGGAAGCGGGAGGCCGTCATCATCCTGGGCAGTGGCCCCAACCGGATCGGGCAGGGCATCGAGTTCGACTACTCGTGCGTGCACGCGTCGCTCGCACTGAGCGAGGCCGGCTACGACACGATCATGGTCAACTGCAACCCCGAGACCGTCTCCACCGACTACGACACCTCAGACCGGCTCTACTTCGAGCCGCTCACCCTCGAGGACGTCCTCGAGGTCGTGCACGCCGAGCAGCAGGCCGGACCGGTCGCGGGCGTCATCTGCCAGCTCGGCGGGCAGACGCCGCTCGGGCTGGCTCGCGGCCTGGAAGAGGCCGGCGTGCCCATCGTCGGCACCGCGCCGGAGGCGATCGACCTTGCCGAGGACCGCGGCGCCTTCGGCCGGGTGCTGCAGGAGGCCGGGCTGCCGGCGCCGAAGTTCGGCATGGCCACCTCCTGGGCCGACGCCCGGCGCATCGCCGCGAGCATCGGCTACCCCGTGCTGGTGCGACCGTCGTACGTCCTGGGCGGGCGCGGCATGGAGATCGTGTACGACGACGACTCGCTGCGCGGCTACATCGACCGGGCCACCGAGATCAGCCCCGAGCACCCGGTGCTCGTCGACCGCTTCATCGACGACGCGGTCGAGATCGACGTGGACGCCATCTTCGACGGCGAGGAGCTCTTCCTCGGCGGCGTGATGGAGCACATCGAGGAGGCCGGGGTGCACTCGGGCGACTCGTCGTGCGCGCTGCCGCCGATCACTCTCGGCGCCTCCGAGATCGACCGCATCCGGCACGCCACCGAGGCGATCGCCCGGGGAGTGGGCGTGCTCGGGCTCCTCAACATCCAGTTCGCCCTGGCCGCCGACGTCCTCTACGTGCTCGAGGCCAACCCCCGCGCGTCGCGCACCGTCCCGTTCGTCTCCAAGGCGACCGCGACACCGCTGGCCAAGGCCGCGGCGCGAGTGATGCTCGGCGAGTCGATCGCCGACCTGCGCACCGCCGGTGTGCTGCCGGCCTCCGGCGACGGCGGCCTGCTGCCCTCCGACGCACCCATCGCGGTGAAGGAGGCGGTGATGCCGTTCAACCGCTTCAAGACGGCCGACGGCCGCAACGTCGACACCGTGCTGGGCCCGGAGATGAAGTCGACCGGGGAGGTGATGGGCTTCGACGCCGACTTCGGCACGGCCTTCGCCAAGGCCCAGACGGCCGCCTACGGGTCGTTGCCGACCACGGGCCGGATCTTCGTCTCGGTCGCCAACCGCGACAAGCGCAACATGATCTTCCCGATCAAGGTGCTGGCCGAGCGTGGCTTCGAGATCATGGCCACGCAGGGCACCGCCGAGGTGCTGCGCCGCAACGGCATCAAGGTCACTACGGTGCGCAAGCACCACGAGGGTGCGGGCCCCGACGGCGAGCGCACCAGCGTCCAGCTGATCAACGACGGCGCCGTCGACCTGGTCGTCAACACGCCGTACTCCACGGGGAAGTCCGGCCGCCTCGACGGCTACGAGATCCGCACCGCCGCGGTGCTCGCCAACATCCCCTGCATCACGACGGTGCCCGGGCTCGGCGCGGCCGTGCAGGGCATCGAGGCGCTCAGCAGGGGCGAGGTCGGCGTACGCAGCCTCCAGGAGTGGAACGCTATGGCCGCTGCCGCGGCGGGGGAGGTGCGGCCCTGATGTCACGCCGCACGACCAGGCCCTACCGCCTGCTCTTCGACCACGCCCTCACCCGCGTCGACGCGGAGAGGGCGCACCAGGCGGCGTTCACCGCGATCCGCAGGGTCGAGCCGGTGGCCCGCCGCGTGGCGCCGCAGGTCGCCCTGCCGGTCGAGGCGCTCGGGCTGACGTTCCGGCACCCGCTGGGACTGGCGGCCGGCTTCGACAAGAACGCCGTCGGCATCGACGCGCTCGCCGCCCTGGGCTTCGGCCACGTCGAGATCGGCACCGTGACCGCGCGGCCGCAGCCCGGCAACCCGAAGCCGCGGCTCTTCCGGCTGCCGGGCGACGGCGCCGTGGTCAACCGGATGGGCTTCAACAACGACGGCGCCGCCGTGGTCGCGCTCCGTCTCGCCCAGCGCCAGGCCAGGGGCGCGCGCTCCGGGACCGTCGTCGGGGTGAACATCGGCAAGTCGAAGGTGGTGCCCGACGACGACGCGGCGGCCGTCGAGGCGGACTACCGCACCAGCACCCGGCTGCTGACGCCGTACGCCGACTACCTGGTGGTCAACGTCTCCTCCCCGAACACCCCGGGCCTCCGCAACCTGCAGGCGGTCGAGAAGCTCGAGCCCCTGCTGCGCGCGGTGCGTGAGGAGGCCGACGCCACCACCGGCCGGCGGGTGCCGCTCGTGGTCAAGATCGCCCCCGACCTCGACGACGACGACGTGCTCGCGGTGGCCGACCTGGCGCTGGCGCTCGGCCTCGACGGCATCTCCGCGACCAACACCACCATCAGTCGCGACGGCCTGGTCACCGATGCGGGCGACGTGGCCGGCGTCGGCGCCGGCGGTCTCTCCGGCCGGCCGCTGACCGCGCGCGCCCTCGAGGTGCTCCGGCTGCTCAAGGGCCGCGTGGGCGACGACCTGACCCTGGTCGGCGTCGGCGGCATCACCACCGTCGACGACGCGCGGGCCCGGCTCGACTCCGGCGCGACGCTGCTGCAGGGCTACTCGGCGTTCGTCTACGAGGGCCCGGCCTGGCCGCGGCGCATCGTCGCCGGACTGGCTCGTGGGTGAGCGCGACCCGCGCCACGTCGTGGCCGAGGTGCTGGCCATCAGGAGGGCGGGTGCCTACCGGCACCTCACCCTGGCCGCGCGCGGCATCGCGGAGCGGTTCCGTCCCGGCACCTTCGTGGCAGCGTCGGTCGCGCGCACGCAGCTGACCCGCCGCGCCCTGTGGATCCACCGGGTCTCGGCGACCGGCGCCTTCGGGCCCACGCTCGACGTGGTGGTCGAGCCGCGCGGTGTCGGTGGCCGCTGGCTGGCCGAGCTGACCGTCGGCTCCCGCATCGAGCTCACCGGACCGCTGGGGCGGCCGTTCACCATCCCGCGCGAGCCGGTGCCGTGCCTGCTGGTCGGTGAGGGGTATGCCGCCGCAGCGCTCTTCCCGCTGGCCGAGCGGCTGCGCGAGCGCCAGGCCGCCGTGACGTTCGTGCTCGCGGGGGCCGACGAGTCGCACCTGTTCGAGCCGCGCGAGGCCCGGCGGATGTCCCGCGCCGTGCACGTCGTCACCGCCGACGGCTCGGTCGGGACCCGCGGTGACGTGCTGTCGGTCCTCCTGGGCGCGATGGAGTCCTCCGAGGCGGCCGTGGTGTACGCCGCCGGCCCGACCGCGACGCTGCGTGCCGTGGCCGGGGCGGCGGCGCAGGCGGGGGTGCGGAGCCAGGTCGCGCTCGAGCAGCCGCTCCCGTGCGGCACCGGCCTGTGCCGGGGCTGCGTCATCGCGGTCCGGGACGCCGACGGCGAGCCCCACCGGGTGCGCGCCTGCATGGAGGGTCCGGTGCTGCCGGGCGACCGGGTCGACTGGGACTCCCTGATGGAGGATGCTCGGTGACCCTGCGCCTGAACCACCCGGTGATGATCGCCTCGGGCTGTGGCGGGACCGGCCGCGAGCTCGCGCCGTACCTCGACCTCGACGGCTTCGCCTTCGTCACCCGCACGCTGAGCCGGGACCCGCGCGTGGGCACCACCGCGTCCCGGATGGCAGAGGCGCCCAGCGGCCTGCTCAACACCCTCGGCGTGCACAACCCGGGGCTCGCACACTTCCTCGACGAGGAGCTGCCCTGGCTGGTCGGTGCCGGCGCGCAGGTCTTCGTGTCGGTGGCCGGGGCGACGCTGGGGGAGTACGCCGAGCTCGCCCGGCTCATCGGCCGTGCCCCGGGGGTCGCCGGCATCGAGGTCAACGTGTCGTTGCCCGACCCGGGCGGGGCCGGCATCTTCGAGGCCCGCGAGCCGTTCCATGCGGCCAGCGCGGTGGCCGCCGTACGCCGCGAGACGCCGTCCGACCTGCCCGTCCTGGCCAAGCTGCGACCCGACGTCAGCCGGGTGGTCGAGGCGGCCCGCGCGGTCGTCGAGGCCGGCGCCACCGCCGTCGTGGTGGGCAACGCGGTGCCTGCGGCGATGCCCGACGGGCGGCCGGCCGGCCTGTCCGGCCCGGCGATCGCCCCCATCGCCCTGCGCTGCGTGAGCGAGGTCTGCGGCCGGCTCCCCGACGTCACCGTGATCGGCTGTGGCGGCGTCGCCGAGGCCGCCGGCGCGCGCGCCCTGCTGGGCGCGGGGGCCGTCGCGGTGCAGGTCGGCACCGCCCTGCTCCGAGACCCCACGACCGCCACCCGGCTGGTGGCCGACCTCCAGGAGGACCAGTGAACCCAGCGCCGCTCGAGCCGTTCGGCCGACGCCTGCACCGCGCCATCGAGGAGCGGGGCCGATTCTGCGTGGGCATCGACCCCCATGTCGCGCTGCTGCGCGACTGGGGGCTCGACGACGACGTCGCCGGGCTCGAGCGCTTCGCCCTGACCGTGGTGGAGGCCGTGGCGCCCGTGGTCGGCGTGGTGAAGCCCCAGAGCGCGTTCTTCGAGCGCTTCGGCAGTCGTGGCGTCGCCGTCCTCGAACGGGTCATCCAGGAGTCCAGGGCGGCCGGCGCGCTGGTGCTCCTCGACGTCAAGCGCGGCGACATCGGGTCGACCAGCCAGGCCTACGCCGACGCCTACCTCGACTCCTCCTCACCGCTGGCCAGCGACGCGATCACCGCCAGCCCCTACCTCGGGTTCGGCTCGCTCGACCCGATGCTCGAGACCGCCCGCCGGCACGGGGCGGGCGTCTTCGTGCTCGCCCTCACCTCCAACAAGGAGGGCGCCGAGGTCCAGCACGCCCGCACCGGCGGGGCCACCGTGGCCGGCACCGTGCTCGGCCACCTGCGCCGCCTGAACGCCGATGCCGAGCCGCTCGGTGACCTGGGTGCGGTCATCGGCGCCACCATCGGCGAGACCGGCGAGGACCTGGCGTTCAACGGGCCGATCCTCGCGCCGGGGTACGGCGCCCAGGGCGGCACCCCGGCAGACCTGCGCCGGATCTTCGGCTCGGCCGCCCGCCACGTGCTGCCGTCGTCGTCGCGCGAGGTGCTGGCCGCCGGGCCCGACTCGGCGGCGCTGCGGGACGCGGCCCTCCGCGGCAACGAGGCGGTCGCCGACCTGGGCTCGGCGTGACCAGACGCCGACTCCTCGTCCTCGGCGTCCTGGTCGGCATGGTCGTGGGCGCCGGCTGGGTGGTCTGGGACCGCACGCACCCGTCGTACTGCGAGGTGGTCGCGGACCACCAGACCGAGCTGGCCGACATCACGTCCGCGGGTGGCCCGGGTGCCTCCTTCAAGGTGCTCGCGGCCTACCGCGACCTGCGGGCGGCGGCGCCCGATGACATCGAGGACGAGTGGGACCGGGTCGTCGGCCGGCTCGAGGCGCTCGAGGAGGCCCTCGAGGACGCTGACGTCGACCCGGAGACCTACGACCCCGACAGTCCGCCCGCCGGGCTGGACGCCGACCACCGCGCAGCGATCGAGGGAGCCGCACGCGAGGTGGGCAGCGACACGACGGTCGGGGCGATGGGCGAGCTCGAGCAGCAGGCACTTGACGTGTGCCACACGCCGCTCACCCAATAGCCACCCGCCGTTGCTAGTCGACCTCGCCCCTGACTAAATTGAGCGGCTCCCGGACCGCCGCCCCTTGCGCGCGCCCCCGAAGAGAACGAGGACACCAGTGGCCCTGCCCCCGCTCACACCCGAACAGCGCCAGGCGGCGCTGGAGAAGGCCGCCGCCTCCCGCCGGGAGCGCGCGGAGGTCAAGAACCGGCTGAAGAACTCCGGCGCCTCCATCGCCGACGTCCTGAGCGAGGGCCAGAAGAACGACGTGATCGGCAAGATGCGCGTCGTGGACCTGCTCCAGTCGATGCCCGGCCTGGGCAAGGTGCGCGCACGCCAGACAATGGAGCGACTCGGCATCGCCGAGAGCCGCCGGGTGCGTGGGCTCGGCACCAAGCAGGTAGCCGCGCTGGAGCGCGAGTTCGCCCCGGGCGAGTGACCGACCCCGGACCCACGGTCCCCGAAGCGTCCGTCAAGCCGTCGCGGCTCGTCGTCCTCGCCGGGCCCACGGCCGTCGGCAAGGGCACGGTGGCAGCCGACGTACGCAAGCGCCACCCGGAGGTCTGGATCTCCGTCTCGGCGACCACCCGGCCGCCGCGGCCCGGCGAGCGGCACGGCGTCCACTACTGGTTCGTCTCGGACGCGGAGTTCGACACGATGATCGAGCGCGGCGAGCTGCTCGAGTGGGCGGTGGTGCACAAGAGCGCCCGCTACGGCACGCCCCGGCGCCCGGTCGAGGAGGCTCTGGCGCAGGGCTGGCCGGCGCTGCTCGAGATCGACCTGCAGGGTGCGCGGCAGGTGCGCGACACGATGCCGGGCGCGCTGTTCGTGTTCCTGATGCCGCCGTCGTGGGACGAGCTGATCCGCCGACTGGTCGGTCGCGGCACCGAGACCGACGAGGAGAGGGAGCAGCGCCTCGACACCGCGCGGCAGGAGCTGGCCGCCCGGGACGAGTTCGACGTCACCATCGTCAACCACGAAGTTCACGCTGCAGCCGAGGAGTTGGTAGCCTTGATGGTGCTCGACGACGAACACCCGTTCGACCATTGATCGAGCGTGAATCTACCGACAATCTGCGAGGCTGACGCGTGTCTTCACCCAACATCGCCGCGGTGGGCGTTACCAACCCCCCGATCGACGACCTGCTCACCAAGACCGACAGCAAGTACAAGCTGGTTCTCTACAGCGCCAAGCGTGCCCGGCAGATCAACGCCTACTACTCCCAGCTCGGTGAGGGCCTCCTCGAGTACGTCGGCCCGCTGGTCGACACGCACGTCCAGGAGAAGCCGCTGTCGATCGCGCTCCGCGAGATCGCCGGCGACCTGCTGACCTGCGAGGACGTCGACCCCGCCGAGCTCGCCGCCGAGGAGGCAGCCGCCAAGGCCGCCCGTGACGAGGCGCGCGCCGCCGACCCCTTCGGCTCCAGCGAGTGAGTCGATCGCCGCGTTGAGCACGAGCACACCGCCCGGCTCCGACGACGAGGCCGCGTCCCAGCACGGGGCGCGGCCTCGCGTTTCTCCTGAGCAGGTGGCCCAGCAACCCGCTCGAAGGGTCGTGCTGGGCGTCTCCGGCGGCATCGCCGCCTACAAGGCCTGTGAGGTGCTGCGGCGCTTCACCGAGTCCGGGTACGACGTCACGGTGGTGCCGACGGCCGCCGCCCTGGAGTTCGTGGGCGCGCCGACCTGGGCGGCGCTGTCCGGCAAGCCGGTCTCCGCCGACGTCTGGACCGACGTGCACCAGGTCCCGCACGTGCGCATCGGTCAGAGCGCCGACCTGGTCGTCGTCGTACCCGCCACCGCCGACCTGCTGGCCAAGGCCGCCCACGGGCTGGCCGACGACCTGCTCTCCAACACGCTGCTGACGGCCCGCTGCCCGGTCGTCTTCGCGCCCGCCATGCACACCGAGATGTGGGAGCACCCCGCCACCGTCGCCAACGTCGCGACCCTGCGCTCACGCGGCCTGGTGGTCGTCGAGCCCGCCGAGGGGCGCCTCACCGGCAAGGACACCGGCAAGGGCCGGCTGCCCGATCCCGACGAGATCTTCGAGCTGGCGGTCCACGTGCTGGCCCGCGGCGCCGCAGCACCCGACCTGACCGGCCGGCACGTCGTGGTGTCCGCCGGCGGCACCCGCGAGTACCTCGACCCCGTGCGCTTCCTGGGCAACCGGTCGTCGGGCCTGCAGGGCTACGCGCTCGCCCGGGCCGCGGCCGCGCGCGGGGCAGAGGTCACGCTGGTCAGCGCCAACGTCTCGCTGCCCGACCCCGCCGGCGTCACGGTCACCCGGGTCGGGACGACCGCCGAGCTGCGCGACGCGGTGGTCGCCGGCGCGGCCACGGCCGACGCGGTCGTGATGGCCGCCGCCCCGGCCGACTTCCGGCCCACGGCGACGAGCGACCACAAGATCAAGAAGGCCGCCGACGGGTCGTCGCCGACGATCGAGCTGACCCAGAATCCCGACGTGCTCGCCACCATCTCGCACGACCGTGCGCGGCCGGGAGCGGTGATCGTCGGCTTCGCCGCCGAGACGGGCGACGAGACCGGCTCGGTCCTGGAGCTCGCCACCGCCAAGCTGGCCCGCAAGGGGTGCGACCTGCTGGTCGTCAACGACGTCAGCGGAGGCGCGGTGTTCGGCAGTCCCGACAACGAGGCGGTGATCCTCGCCGCCGACGGCGCGCGCCGCGCCGTACCCCATGGCTCGAAGGGGGCGCTGGCCGAGGTCATCTGGGACGAAGTGGTGGCCCGGCTCGACTAGCCCGATCCGATCAGCCCAACGACCAGCGCGCGCGGGGAACCGCCGTCTTGGATGCTGGGCCGATCGGATGCCTTACGTAGACTGACCTCTCCACTCAACCGATCGGGAGTACTTCATCGTGGCCGGACGCCTTTTCACCTCTGAGTCGGTGACCGAGGGTCACCCTGACAAGATCGCCGACCAGATCAGCGACTCGGTCCTGGATGCCCTGCTGGAGCAGGACCCGCACAGCCGGGTCGCTGTCGAGACCCTCCTGACGACCGGGCTCGTGGTCGTGGCCGGCGAGGTCTCGACCACCGGCTACGTCGACATCAAGCAGAAGGTCCGCGACCGGATCCTCGCGATCGGCTACGACTCCTCCGCCAAGGGCTTCGACGGCGCCTCGTGCGGTGTCATGGTCGCCATCGGCGGTCAGTCGGGTGACATCGCCCAGGGCGTCGACACCGGCCACGAGAGCCGCACCGGCTCGGTCGACGCGATGGACAAGCAGGGTGCCGGCGACCAGGGACTCATGTTCGGCTACGCCTGCGACGACACCGACGTGCTGATGCCGCTCCCGATCGTCATCGCCCAGCGGCTGGCCGAGCAGCTCTCCGCGGTCCGCAAGGACGGCACCCTCGACTACCTGCGCCCCGACGGCAAGACCCAGGTCACGATCGAGTACGACGCCGACAACCGCCCCGTGCGCGTCGACACCGTCGTGCTGTCCACCCAGCACTCCGAGGAGACCGAGCTCGACACCCTCGAGGGCGACATCAAGAAGCACGTCGTCGACCCCGTGCTCGACACGTTCTCCATCCCGTCCGAGGGCTACCGCCTGCTGGTCAACCCGACCGGCCGCTTCGTCGTGGGCGGACCGATGGGCGACGCTGGCCTCACCGGGCGCAAGATCATCGTCGACACCTACGGCGGCATGGCCCGCCACGGCGGTGGCGCGTTCTCCGGCAAGGACCCCTCGAAGGTCGACCGGTCCGCCGCCTACGCCATGCGCTGGGTCGCCAAGAACGTCGTGGCCGCCGGCCTGGCGACCCGCTGCGAGGCGCAGGTCGCCTACGCCATCGGGAAGGCCGCTCCCGTCGGCGTCTTCATCGAGACCTTCGGCACCGGCGTGGTGCCCGACGAGAAGATCCAGGACGCGGTGCTGTCGGTCTTCGACCTGCGTCCCGCAGCGATCATCGCCGACCTCGACCTGCTCCGCCCGATCTACGCGAAGACCGCGGCGTACGGCCACTTCGGTCGCGAGCTGCCGGAGTTCACCTGGGAGCGCACCGACCGGGCCGACGCGCTGAAGGCAGCGGTCGGGGTCTGAGGGGGCTTGCCGGGAGTCACCGGATATCCGGTGACTCCTGGGGTTCGGTGCCTTTGCAAAGGCCTCGAACCCCGGGACTCGCCCACGAAGCCTGGACCCGTACGACGCTGTCCGCGCCCGCTGGTAGACATCAGCCATGACGGCGAGCGGTGAGCAGGTGGGCAGCCAGCCCGACATGCTGCCGGGGCTGCGCGCCGCCGTCCGCGACTCCCGCGCCAAGGCCGCCGCGACCCGCAGGCGCAAGGCCGCCGAGGCCGAGCCCGCGGCGGTCGACCCGGTGGCGCGGGTGCTGGTCGACGTGCCGCTCGCCCACCTGGACCGGCCGTTCGACTACACCGTGCCAGCCGCCATGGCGGCCGACGCGGTCCCGGGCGCGCGGGTGAAGGTCCGCTTCGCCGGGCAGGACGTCGACGGCTTCGTCGTCGAGCGCGCCGCCGCCAGCGAGCACACCGGGCGGCTCGCGCCGCTGCGCCGGGTGGTGAGCGCCGAGCCGGTGCTGGCACCCGAGATCGCCGAGCTGAGCGCCGGCGTCGCCGAGAGGTACGCCGGCTCCCGGGCCGACGTGCTCCGCCTGGCCGTGCCGCCGCGCCACGCCACGATCGAGAAGCAGCCGTCGACGCCGACGCGGCCGGTCGTCGCCGACGCGCCTGCGGCCCAGGCGGCGTGGGCCGCGCACGAGCATGCAGCGGTGTTCCTTGGCCACCTGGCCGCGGGTGGGTCGCCGCGCGCGGTGTGGAACCCTCCGCCCGCCTCCGACTGGCCGGCGCTGGTCGCACACGTCGCGGCGCTGACGCTCGCGGGCGGCCGCGGGGTGCTGGTCTGCGTGCCCGACAAGCGCGATGTCGAGCGCGTGTCCGCCGCTCTCGACTCGGTCCTCGGCCCCGGCATGCACGTCGCCCTCACCGCCGACAGGGGCCCCGCCGAGCGCTACCGCCAGTTCCTGATGGTGTCGCGGGGCGCGGCTCGGGTCGTGGTCGGCACCCGCTCGGCGGCGTTCGCTCCGGTGCGCGACCTCGGTCTGGTCGTGATCTGGGACGACGGTGACGACCTCCATGCCGAGCCGCGCGCGCCGTACCCCCACTCACGTGAGGTGCTCCTCCTGCGCGCCGAGCAGCAGGGCACGGCCGCACTGGTCGGAGGCTTCGCGCGCACCTGCGAGGCCGACTACCTCCTGCGCACCGGGTGGGCGCGCCCGCTGGTCGCGACCCGCGAGCACGTCCGCGCCCAGGTCACCGCGGCGGTGGTGCCGGGGGAGGACCGGGCCATCGGCACGCGCATCCCGCGCGCGGTGCACGACCTCATCCGCGCCGGTCTGCAGCACGGGCCGGTGCTGGTGCAGACGCCCCGCCAGGGCTATGTCGCCACGCTGGCCTGCGAGCGCTGCCGCGCCCCCGCCCGCTGCACCGTGTGCTCCGGGCCGCTGCTGCTCGCGGGTCCCACCGAGCCGCCGCGATGCCGCTGGTGCGGCCACGACGCCCTCGGCTGGGCCTGCCCCGAGTGCGGCCACCGGGGCCTCCGAGCGCCGGTGCTGGGCGACGCGCGCACCGCCGAGGAGCTCGGCCGGATGTTCCCGAGCACCGCCATCCGTACCTCCAGCGGCGACCACGTGCGGGCCACCGTGCCAGACCGGCCCGAGATCGTCGTCGCGACGCCGGGAGGAGAACCGGTCGCCGACGGCGGCTACGCCGGCGTCGTCATCCTGGACACCTGGCTGACCCTGGCGCGGGCCGACCTGCGCACCGACGAGGAGGCCCTACGACGGTGGTTGAACGCCGCCGCACTCGTCCGCCCAGGCGGGCGCGTGATGGCCGTGGGCGACCCGGCGCACCCCGCACTCCAGGCCCTGGTCCGGTGGGACCCCGCCGGCTTCGCCAGCCGCGAGAACGAACAGCGGCTCGCCACGCACCTCGCGCCCGCCGTACGCCTGGCCACCGTCACCGGGGAGCCTGGGGCAGTCGACGACGCACTGACCCTGCTCGCGCCCCCCGAGGGCGCCGAGGTGCTCGGTCCGGTCCCGGTGGCAGACGACCCCGCGTCCGGCGAGGTCCGGCTGGTCGTGCGCGTGCCCCGGTCGCTCGGCGCCTCCCTGTCGAGTGCACTCGGGGAGCTCCAGCGGGTGCGGTCGGCGCGCAAGCTCGACGCCGTACGCATCCAGGTCGACCCTCCCTCGATGTGACCTCAGGCGCTCAGGTCAGTGCACCCACTGCAGGCTGGCGTCGCGCGCGGCCTCCACCTGGGACCCGGTCTGCCGACGAGCCATCCGCCGCAGGACCATCGGCGTCATCAGCGTGCCCACGACGGCCCAGACGCCGAGCACGCCGACGGTCTCCAGCGGTCGCCAGCTCTCGCTCACCTCGAGCTGCCGGGCGTCCTCGGGGAGGAACGCCGAGCGCATGCCCAGCGCGATCCAGTACATCGGCAGCAGCTGGGCCAGGACCTCGACCCAGTCCCACAGTCGTTGGACGGGGTAGAAGATGCCGGAGATGCCGGCCATGACCATCACCGGCAGCATCCCCCACGTGCCGACCTTCTGGGTGCTCGGCACGAGCGCGCCGATCACCATGCCGATGGGCATGGTGGCCAGCAGGCCCAGGGCCAGCACCCACAGCACCGTGAGCCAGCCGGACGGGTCGGCCATCAGCCCGTCGAAGAGCAGGAAGCTGGGCACCAGGATCACGAGCAGCTGGGGCACCAGGGAGGCGGACTGGAAGAACAGCTGGCCGGTGAAGTAGCCCCGCAGGCCGTGCGGCACGGCCTTGTGGCGCAGCAGCGTGCCGTCCTCCTTCTCCATCGCCAGGGCGTACGCCGGGCCGATGATCACGCCGAACGCGATGAGCGCACCGAGGATGCTCGGCAGGGCTACCGAGGGCATCGACAGGTCGGTGCCCTCGACCTCGCTGTTGCGGCGGAGGAAGAGATAGCCCACCACCATGATCGCGGTGAAGAGGTAGTAGCCCTGGTCCTGCGTGCTGCGCAGGCTCTGGGCGAACTCCGTCCAGCCGCGGTTCAGCCCCAGGCGGACCGCGTGCATGCTCGGGCTCATCGGGTCACCTCCGTGAAGAGTCGTGCGGCCGCGTCGCCGTGGCCCGCCTCGTGCTGTTGGACGAGGGAGATGTAGGCGTCCTCCAGGCTTGCCCGGCGCACCTCGAGATCCGTCACGGCGTCACCGTGCTCGTCGAAGAGCCGGCGTACGAACGCGGTGCCGTCGGCGACGGACTCCACGTGACGCTCGCCGCCGACGCTCCACCGCACCTGCGCCTCGCCCTCGACCCGCTGCGAGAGCCCGTCCACGGTGTCGTCGGCGACGATCCGGCCACCGGCGAGCACCAGGACCCGGTCGGCGAGCTTCTCGGCCTCGTCGAGGTCGTGGGTGGTCAGCAGGATGGTGGTGCCCTCGGAGGCCGCCAGCCGGCGCACCAGGTCGTGGAACTCGCGCCGGGCCTGGGGGTCGAAGCCCGCGGTGGGCTCGTCCAGGAAGAGCAGCTCGGGCCGCCCCACGATCCCGATGGCGACGTCGAGCCGGCGCCGCTGGCCACCGGAGAGGGTGGCGATCTTGCGGTCGGCGAGCTCGGCGAGGCCGACGGTCTCCAGGAGCAGGTCTATGTCGTGCGGCCGACGGCGGTCGGGTGTGGAGTACGGCGCGAAGTAGCCGCCCAGGTGGGTGAGCAGCCTGCGGGGTGTCCACCGCGGATGGTCGCGCCACGACTGCAGGACCACGCCGGTGCGCGCCCGCCAGTCCTCGGTGGCTCGCGCCGGGTCCTGGCCGAGAACGTCGACCTCCCCGGCGGACCTGATGCGGAACCCCTCGAGGATCTCGATCGTGGTGGTCTTGCCGGCCCCGTTGGGGCCTAGCAGGCAGAGGACCTCGCCACCGTTGATGTCGAAGTCGACGCCGGTCAGCACGTCCTTGTCGCCGTAGCGCATCCGCAGGTCGCGGACGGTGACCACTGCTGTCATCGGTTCGCCTCTCGCGTGGGTGCCCGGGGAGTACGCCGTACGCAAAGAAGCGTACACTCTACGCAATTGTTCGGGGAGCCCCAGTTACCCGGGTGAAGGAGAGAGCGATGAGCCACGTGCACAGCGGAAGCGGTGACATCAGCCGCAGCCTCGCCCTCATGTGGGAGTACGACGACCGGGCGGGCACGCGCGGGCCCAAGCCGAAGCTCTCGGTCGTAGCGATCGTCGACGCCGCGGTCGCGGTGGCCGATGCCGAGGGGCTCGACGCCGTGTCGATGCGCCGGGTGGCCGCCGACCTCGGCGTCGGCACGATGTCGCTCTACCGCTACGTGCCCGGCAAGGAGGAGCTGCTCGACCTGATGCTCGAGAGCGTCAGCGAGATGCCCGACGACGTCAGTCTCGGAGACGCCTGGCGCCCGGCCATGGAGACCATGGGACGCAGCCTGTGGGAGCTCTACACGACCCACCGCTGGCTGCCGCTGGTCGACCAGAGCCGCCCCCTGCTCGGCCCCAACATGCTGCGAGGCTTCGAGGTCGCGGTGGCCGCACTCGCCGGCCTGGGCCTCACAGCCCAGGAGCAGGTCGCGATCATCAGCGCGATCGGCTCCTTCACGCAGAGCGCCGCCCGCACCCACAACAGCGCCGCGGTCGCCGAGGAGCGCACCGGCGTGAGCAACGAGGAGTTCTGGAAGGCCCAGGAGCCCGTGCTCGTCGCCGCGATGGAGTCGGGTCGCTTCCCGCACATGGCGGCCCTCGGCGAGGACGCCTTCGACATGACCGGCGAGGCGTTCTTCGAGTTCGGGCTCCAGCTCCTGCTCGACGGGTTCGGAGCACTGGTCGAGAGACGTACGGCGGGTTCGTAGACTTGCCGCTCCGCCCACCCGAGGAGTCCCCGCCCCACATGGCCGTGCAGCCCATCCGCCTCTTCGGCGACCCCATCCTCCGCAGGCCCGCCGTCGCAGTCGACGACTTCGACAAGGACCTGCGCACGCTGGTCCAGGACCTGACCGACACGATGCTCGCCGCGCCCGGCGCCGGCCTGGCCGCTCCGCAGATCGGCGTCGGGCTGCGGGTCTTCACCTGGAACGTGCACGACGAGGTCGGTCACCTGGTCAACCCGCAGCTCGAGCTCTCCGACGAGCAGCAGGACGGCGCCGAGGGCTGCCTGTCCCTGCCGGAGCTCACCTTCGACTGCCTCCGGGCCCTGTCGGTGGTGGCCACCGGCTTCGACATGTACGGCGAGCCGGTGCGCATCGAGTGCTCCGAGCTGCTCGCCCGGGCGATCCAGCACGAGACCGACCACCTCGACGGCATCCTCTTCATCGACCGGCTCGACACGGCGGCGCGCAAGGCCGCGATGAAGGAGATCCGCGAGTCCGAGTGGTTCGGCCTCGAGCAGCCCGCGGTCCGGGTCAGCCCGCACGCGACCCAGGGCCTGGGCTTCTGATGCGGGTCGTCTTCGCCGGTACGCCGGAGGTCGCCGTACCCGCCCTCGACGCGATCGCGGCCTCGGCGCACGAGCTGGTGGGTGTGGTGACCCGGCCAGACGCACCGGCCGGGCGAGGTCGCCAGCTGGCCGCGAGCCCGGTCGCCGTGCGCGCCGAGGAGCTGGGGTTGCCCGTGCTCAAGCCGGCCCACCCACGCGAGCCCGAGTTCCAGACCGCGCTGGCCGCCATGCAGCCCGACTGCTGCCCGGTGGTCGCCTACGGCGCACTCCTGCCGCAGAGCGCCCTCGACATCCCCGTGCACGGCTGGGTGAACCTGCACTTCTCCGTGCTGCCCGCCTGGCGCGGTGCGGCGCCGGTGCAGCACGCCGTCTGGGCCGGCGACGAGGTCACCGGGGCGACCACCTTCCGGATCGTCAAGGAGCTCGACGCCGGGCCGACCTTCGGAGTGATGACCGAGCGCATCCGTGAGAGCGACACGTCCGGCGACCTGCTGACCCGGCTGGCCGAGGGCGGTGCGGGACTGCTCGTCACGACCCTCGACGGCATCGAGTCGGGAGAGCTGGAGGCCCGCGACCAGCCTGCCGACGGGGTCACCTTCGCGCCCAAGATCCTGGTCGAGGACGCCCGAGTCGACTGGTCCGAGCCGGCTGTCGCGATCGACCGGCGCGTGCGCGCCTGCACCCCGGCGCCGGGTGCCTGGACCACCTTCGAGGGCGAGCGATTCAAGCTGGGGCCGGTGGCCGTCGTGAACGACCACGAGGCCCTCCCGCCCGGTGAGCTCGAGGTCACCAAGAGCGCCGTCTACGCCGGCACGGCCACCGGCGTCGTACGTCTCGGCGAGGTCAAGGCCCACGGACGCAAGGAGATGCCGGCCGCCGACTGGGCCCGCGGGGTGCGACTGGAGTCGGGTGTCCGCCTCGGCGACTAGTCTGCCGTGATGAGCAGGAAGGCCCGACCGGAGGACATCGACGAGATCTGCATGTCGCTGCCCGAGGTGGAGCTCGGCACCTCCTGGGGCGACCGGCCCACCTACAAGGTGCCCACGGGCGGCAAGGGCAAGGGCTTCCTGCTCCACCGGATGCCGCACAAGACCGCCGTCGACCCCGAGACGGGTGAGATGTACGACGACCTGGTCGTCATCATCACCCCGACCGAGGCGGAGAAGGCGGCGCTCGTCGAGGACGACTCCACGCCGTTCTTCACCATCGACCACTTCAGGAGCTACAACGCGGTGCTGGTGAGACAGAGCCGGTTGGGTGAGATCACGCGCGACGAGCTGGCCGAGGTGATCACCGACGCCTGGGCGCACCGCGCGCCCAAGAGGCTCGTCAGGCAGTTCTTCGGCGATGGCTGAGCGCCGCGTCCGCGTCGACGCCGCCCGACTGGCGGCGTACGACGTCCTGAAGGCCGTCCGGCTCGACGACGCCTACACCAACCTGGTGCTGCCACACGTCTTGCGCGAGCACCGGCTGAGCGGCCGCGACGCGGCGTTCGTCACCGAGCTGGTCTCGGGCACCCTGCGCGGGCGAGGCGCCTACGACGCGATCATCGACGCCTGCCTGGACAAGCCGCGGCTGGAGGCCAAGGTCCGCGACGCGCTGCGGCTCGGCGCCCACCAGCTGCTCGGGATGCGCGTGCCCGACCACGCGGCCATATCGACCAGCGTCGACCTGGTGCGCGCCCGGGTCGGGCAGGGCCCGGTGGGCCTGACCAACGCTGTGCTCCGGAAGGTCTCCCAGCACGACCTCGCCGGGTGGGTGCGCCGGGTGGCACCGGACCCGGGCGCCGACCCCGTCGGCTACGCGTCGGTGGCGTACTCCCACCCCCGCTGGGTGGTCGAAGAGCTGACCCGCGCCCTCGGCACCGAGGAGATCGACGCGCTGCTCACCGCCGACAACGACGCGCCGCGCGTGGTGCTGGTCGCACGCCCCGGCCGGGTCGAGCGGGACGAGCTGCCGGGCGAGCCGACCGCCTTTTCGCCGTACGGCGTGGTCCTGGCCTCCGGTGACCCGGGTGCGGTGCCCGCGGTGGCCGACGGCCGCGCCGGCGTGCAGGACGAGGGCTCTCAGCTGGTGGCGGTCGCGCTGGCGCGCGCCGAGGTGGCTCCCGCCGAGGTGGTCGGTGACGGGGAGACCTGGCTCGACCTGTGCGCCGGGCCGGGAGGCAAGGCCGCGCTGCTGGCCGGACTCGCCTCGGGGCGCGGGGCCAGGATCGTGGCCGCCGAGCTGCAGCACCACCGGGCCGGGCTGGTCCGTCGCAACCTGTCGGGGGCCGAGGGCGTCCTCGGCGTGCTGACCGCCGACGGCACCGTTCCGCCGTGGGCGCCGGCCGCGTTCGACCGGGTGCTGGTCGACGCGCCCTGCTCGGGACTCGGCGCCCTGCGTCGCCGCCCGGAGGCGCGCTGGCGCAGGTCACGCAGCGACCTGGCCGACCTGGTGCCGCTGCAGGAGGCCCTGCTGGAGTCCGCCATCGAGAGCGTGCGGCCCGGGGGAGTCGTGCTCTACGCGACCTGCTCGCCGGTGCTCGCCGAGACGAGTGGGGTCGTGAGCGCGGTGCTGGCGCGGCGCGACGACGTGCGGCTCGACGACGTCCATGCCCTGCTGGCCGACGTGCCCGACAGCGATGGCCCGCTGCCCGGCACCGTCCAGCTCTGGCCGCACCGGCACCGCACCGACGCGATGTTCATGGCCTTGCTGCGTCGTCGGCTGTAGGGCGAGATGTCACCAGAACGTCGCCCAATTCGGTCTTGGCAAGGCACCCGTCTGATGGTGGGATGGTGGTCAAACCGACGCGGGGGAGTGAGTTGATGAGCGTTGCCGCACGCGTGTTCGCCACGGCAGTGGCGGGATGCGTCGCGATCTTGACCCTGGCCTCGCCGGCAGTCGCCGCCGAGGCCCGTGTCGTGCCGGGCAGCACCACCCTCGACGATCAGACGTTCCTGACCTATGTGCCGTGCGCCGGGTTCTTCGGCGGCGGGGCGACGGCGCCCGGCCTGCGCATCAACCGCGGCCCCGATGCCGCGCCGATGGGCCGACGCAGCTTCGGGCTGGTGATGGCCGGCACCGGCACGGCCGCCGGGGCGGTCCACCAGACCGTCTCGATGGGACGGCTCGGCCCGGTGTCGATGTCGGTGAACCCCGAGCGTGCGACGAGCGGCGTCGCCTACGTCTGGTACACCTCCGCAGCGCTTCCGGCGGGCCAGGCCTGGCTGGGCCGCGCAGACCTCTCAGCGGCTCCCGGCTGGCAACGGGTCGAGGTGTCAGCGGCCGCCTTCAGCTGGCAGGCCTACGACCTGGCCACGCGGCAGCCGCAGGGTGCGCCCACCACGGCGTCGGTCCCCGACTTCGTGGCCGCGCACGGCGACGGACCGGGGTACGTCGTGGCCGGCTTCGGCTGCAACGGAGCGTCGTTCAACCTGGACGCGCTCGGCTACGGCGCCTCGAGCTATGACCTCGAGGGCTTCGCGGCCACCACGACCATCGCGGTCGACCAGGGTCCGGCGGGCCAGCCCGTCACGCTGCGCGGCTGGTCCGAGCGCGACCCCGGCCGCCGACTCGGCGACCCCCTCGTGCTGGAGCAGCAGGTTGCCGGCACCTCGGAGTGGAGGCCGGTGACCGATCCACTGTTCGCCGACCCCGACGCCGTGGTGCGCACCACCGTGGCGCCCGAGGTCCCGACGTCCTACCGCTGGCGGATGGGCGACTCCGAGTACGCCGACGCTAACATCAGCGAGCCGGTGCTCGTCGGCGCCGTGCAGAGTGGTCAGCCCGGCGACGGTGCCCAGGACGACCCGACCGGGGACGGCGCTGCCAAGGGCGACGCGCAGCCGAACGACGCGGGTCCGGACAACCCGAGCCCGGACAACGCGAGCAACGACGGCGCGACGAAGGGCGAGGCGACCGGGGACGGTCAGGCCAAGGACGGCCAGGGCGGCGGCGCGGCTCCCGACGGCAGCGCGGGCAAGGACGGCCAGAGCAAGGACGGCCAGAGCAAGGACGGCCAGAGCAAGGACGGCCAGAGCAAGGACGGCCAGAGCAAGGACGGCGGCGGCGTGGCCCAGGCCGGCGTGAGGAAGCAGTAGGGCGTTCGCCTCAGTCGACGAGGTGCCGGAGGTAGGCCTCCGGGGTGGTCAGGAACCGTCGCCAGTGGTCGACGATCGCCAGGTCCTCCCACGCCGCGTCCCGCAGTCCCCACTCGCCGACCTCGAGGATCCGCGCGCCGGGCAGGGCGGCCAGCACGGGGGAGTGGGTGGCGCACAGCACCTGGCCGCCGCGGCCCACCAGGTCGAGCAGCGTGCCGATGAGGCTGAGCGTCGACGTGAACGACAGCGCCGCCTCGGGCTCGTCCAGACAGTAGAAGCCACTGGAGTCGAACCGGCTGGCCAGCACGGTCAAGAACGACTCGCCGTGGCTCATCTCGTGGAAGACAGGCTCGGGCCTTCGGGAGCTGCCGGGGTTCTGCTCGAGGAACGTGTACCAGCCGTGCATCGTCTCGGCGCGCAGGAAGAACCCCCACTTGGCGGCTCCCAGCCCGCGGGCGAGCCGCAGTGCCGACGACAACGTCGACTCGCTCGGCCGGGTGGAGTGGATGCCCTGGTTCGATCCTCCCTCGGGGGAGAGGCCGTAGGCGACGGCGATGCCCTCGACCAGGGTGGACTTGCCGGATCCGTTCTCGCCCACCAGGAACGTCACCCCCTTGCGCAGGTCGAGCCCCTCCTCCACGACCTGCCGGACGGCCGGGATCGTCATCGGCCACGCACGTGCGTCGGGGCGATCCTCGGGCCGGGTGTCGACGCGCACCACCGGCGGCTGGTCGAAGTCCATGGCCCACACGCTACGGCTGGATAGGTTGGTCACGTGCCTTCGCCATTCGTCGAGATCGAGGTCGACAACCGAGTCGTCAAGGTGACCAACCCCGACCGGGTGTACTTCCCGGAGTCGGGCGCGACCAAGCGCGACCTGGTCGACTACTACCTGGCCGTGGGTCCCGGCATCGTCAACGCGCTGTTCGAGCGACCGTGCATGCTGCACCGCTTCCCGAAGGGGCTGGCCGGCGACAAGGTGCACCAGAAGCGGCTGCCGGCCGGTGCTCCCGACTGGGTCGAGACCGTCGAGCTGTTCTTCCCGCGCTGGAAGCGGACGGCCGACGAGCTGTGCGTGACCGAGCTGGGCTCGGTGATCTGGGCGGTGCAGATGTCGACCGTGGAGTTCCATCCGTGGAACAGCCGGCGGGCCGACACCGAGAAGCCCGACGAGTGGCGCATCGACCTTGACCCGGGTCCCGAGTGCGACTTCGCGACGGTGCAGCGGGTGGCCCACGTTGCTCACGAGGTGCTCGACGACCTCGGGGCGGTGGGCTTTCCCAAGACCTCGGGCGGCTCCGGGCTGCACATCTACGTGCGGATCCCGCCGGACCACGGCTTCAAGACCGTACGCCGGGCGGCCCTGGCCTTCGCCCGGGAGGTGGAGCGCCGAGCCCCCGAGGACGTGACGACCGCGTGGTGGCGCAAGGACCGCGACCCCGCGCAGCTCTTCGTCGACTACAACCAGAACGCCCGCGACCACACCATCGCCGCGGCGTACTCGGTGCGCGGGTTCGGTGACGCCCGGGTCTCGGCGCCGATCCGGTGGGAGGAGGTCGACGCCATCACTCCGTACGACTTCACGATCTTCACCATGCCCGAGCGGTTCGCCTTGATCGGCGACCTGCACGCCGACATCGACGACCACGCCTTCGACATCGCGCCCCTGCTGGAGTGGGCCGACCGCGACGAGGCCGAGGGAGCCGAGACCCCGGACGTCGACGAGACCGCCTGACCGACTGACTGACTGCTCAACCGGCGATCGGCAGCCGGACCCGGATGACGGTGCGGCCGGGCACCGAGTCGATGTCGATGTCGCCGCGGTGCCGCTCGACGACGATCCGCCGGGCGATGTCGAGCCCGAGACCGGTGCCCGCGCCGACGTCCTTGGTCGTGTAGAACGCCTCGAACGCGCGCGCGGCGACCTCGGGCGGCATGCCTGCACCGGTGTCCTCGATCTCGACGACGACGTGGTCGTCGTCGACGAGGGTGCCGATGCGCAACCGGCCGACGCCCGCCATCGCGTCCACCGCGTTGTCCATCAGGTTGGTCCAGACCTGGTTGAGCTCGCCGGGGTACGCCGCGACGGGCGGCACGTCCGGGCCGTAGTCGCGCTCGACGGTGACTCCGCCGCGCAGCTTGTGCCCGAGCACGACCAGGGTGCTCTCGAGGCCCTCGGTCAGGTCCACGTTCTGCTTCGACGCCCGGTCGACCTGGGAGTAGGACCGGACCGCGGCCACCAGCTCGGAGATGCGCCGGGTCGCCTCCTTGGTCTCCGTGAGGAGGGCGGCCACGGTGAACTGCCCGGCCAGCCAGTCCAGTGCGGCTTCGAGCGCGGCCGGCGGCACCGCGTCGGCCACCCGGTCGCACCACTCGGTGTCGAGCCCCGCTGCCACGACCGCCGAGGCGATCTCCCAGCTCTTCGCGATGCCGTGTCCGTCGAGCCAGGCTCCGAGAGCCTGCTCCCGGTCTGATCGCAGCAACGCCGAGGTGTCGGCGGGCAGCGGGTCGTGCGCCAGACGGAGCTCGTCGAGGGCGGTGAACTGTGCTGCGGTGATGCCGCGGTCCGCGAGGAGGCGGAGCGAGGACAGCACCGTCTCCTTGGCGTCCACGAGCCCGTCGACAGCCCGTGCTGCGGCCGACGCGGGGTTGTTGATCTCGTGGGCGAGCCCGGCAGCGAGGGTGCCGAGGGTCACCAGTGCGCTGTGCTGCCGGGCGGTCGACTCGATGGAGCGGGCGGTGTGGAACAGCCCGTCGATCAGATGGCCGCCGAACGGCGACCAGGCCGCGGCCAGGTCGCGCAGCGTCTCGGCCGGCACCCGGAGAACGCGCCCGGGGGTGCGTCCACGCGCGGTGGCGAGATAGACGCCACTGGGGTCCCAGGCTCGGAAGCCGCCGGCCCAGCGACCGGGGACGTCCATCTGAGCGACCACGACCTCCTCGCGGCCACGTTGGCGAAGCAGGTCGAGGGTGCCGTCCACGAGCACCCACCAGTGGTCTGCGGGCGCACCCTCGCGGAAGAGGTCGGCGCCGGGCACGATCGCCACCTCTTCGCCTCCGTCGACGAGCGCCGCGACCTGGTCGTCGGTGAGACCGTCGAAGAGGTCGATCGGCCGGAGGTCCTCGACGCGCATCAGACGGTCGCCAGGTAGCGATGGACGAGGTAGACCGACATGGCTCCCTCGCCGACGGCCGACGCCACCCGCTTCATGGAGTCCAGCCGGACGTCGCCCGCCGCGAAGACCCCGGGCACGCTGGTCTCGAGCGCGAAGGGCTCTCGTTCGAGTGGCCAGGAGGCCCCCCGACCGGCGCGGAGGTCGTGGCCGGTGACGACGAAGCCGTGGTCGTCGCGGGCCACCGCCTGCCCGAGCCAGTCGGTCCGCGGGGACGCGCCGATGAAGACGAACAGCCAGCTCGCCTCGACGTCCACGCTGTCGCCGGTGCCGCGCTCGCGCAGCGTGATGCCCTCGAGATGACCGTCACCGCGGCACGCCACGACCTCGGTGCCCAGCCTGACCTCGATCGTGGGGCTGGCGGTGATCCGCTCGACCAGGTAGCGCGACATGGTCGCCTCCAGGCTGGGCCCGCGGACCACGAGGACCACCCGCTTGGCGTAGCGCGCGAGGTTGAGCACCGCTTGGCCGGCGGAGTTGGCCGCGCCCACGACGTAGACCTCGTCTCCGTCGCACTGGTTGGCCTCCGACGCGCTCGCCCCGTAGTAGACCCCCCGTCCGGTGAGCTCGTCCGATCCCGCGGCCCCGAGTCGGCGGTAGGACACCCCGGTGGCCACGATGACGGACCGCGACTCGATCTCGCCGCCGCCCTCGAAGACGACGGCCTGCACCGGGCCGCGGGTCTCCAGGGAGGCCACGTCCTGGGCGAGCACCAGCTCGGCACCGAACCGCCTGACCTGCGCCAGGGCCCGCTGGGCGAGGTCGGAGCCGCTGAGCCCCTTGGGGAAGCCCAGGTAGTTCTCGATCGAGGCGCTGGTGCCGGCCTGGCCGCCGGGCGCCTCGCGCTCGACGACGACCGTGCTCAGGCCCTCGGACGCCGCGTAGACCGCGGCGGCGAGCCCGGCGGGGCCGCCGCCGACGATGCAGACGTCGTACAGCGGGCGCTGGGCGACCGTCGGGAGGCCGAGGGCCGCCGCTAGCGCGAGGGTGGTCGGGGCGCGCAGCGCTTCGCCGCCGGGCACCAGCACCAGGGGCAGGTCGGCCGCGTCCGCACCGGCCGTGGTGATGAGCCGGGTGGCCTCGCTGTCCCGCTCCACGTCGTACCAGCGGTAGGGCACGTGGTTGTGGGCCAGGAACATCTTGGTCTCGTGGCTGCGGTCGGACCAGCGGTGGCCGACGACCCGCACCTCCGAGGAGTGGTCGACGTGGGCCGACTGCCAGTCACCGAGCAGGTCGTCCACCACGGGGTACAGGCGCTCCGCGGGTGGGTCCCACGGCTTGAGCAGGTAGTAGTCGAGTCCGATGTCGTTGATGGCACTGATCGCGACATCCGTGTCGGCGTACGCCGTGAGCAGGAGGAACTTCGCCTCGGGGCAGTGCGAGCGGGCCTGGGCGAGAAGCTCGATGCCGGACATCTGCGGCATCCGCTGGTCGGTGACGATCAGCGCCACCGGCTCGTCGCGCAGGGTGAGCTGCACGAGGACGTCGAGGGCCTCGGCGCCCGAGTTGGTCCGCACGATCCGGTAGTCGGCCGCGTAGCGCGAGGACAGGTCCCGCGTGATGGCCGCTGACACCTGCGGGTCGTCGTCGACGGTGACGATGGCCGGCTTGCTCATGACACAACCTCGGACTTCGCTGAGCCTGCCCCGAAGTAGGCGGAACGGTCGATGTAGCCGAGAGCATAGCCACGCCTACGGCTCCCTGCGTGCGTCGCCGGGGCGCCGCTGAGCCTAGGATCGCGCCGTGGGTATCCAGATCACGCCGAGCATCCTGAACGCCGACTTCGCCGACCTGGGCGCCGAGCTGGCCCGCATCGGCTCCGCCGACTGGGTGCACGTGGACGTCATGGACAACCACTTCGTGCCCAACCTGACGTTCGGCCCGGCGATGGTCGAGGCGCTCGCGCGCTCCACCGACCTGCCCCTGGACGCGCACCTGATGATCGAGGACGCCGACCGCAACGCCGGGGCGTACGTCGAGGCCGGGGCGTCCAGCGTGACGTTCCACGTGGAGGCGGCCCGGGCGCCCGTGCGGCTGGCCCGGGAGATCAGGGCGGCCGGCGCGCGGGCGTCGATGGCGCTCAGGCCGGCGACCCCGGTCGAGCCCTACGAGGCGCTGCTCCCCGAGCTCGACATGCTGTTGATCATGACCGTCGAGCCCGGTTTCGGCGGCCAGAGGTTCCTCGACCTGTGCCTGCCCAAGATCCGCACCGCGCGAGAGCTGATGCGCAGGCACGGCGTCGAGACGTGGCTGCAGGTGGACGGCGGGGTGTCGCTCGAGACCATCGAGCGGTGTGCCGAGGCCGGCGCCGACGTCTTCGTGGCGGGCTCGGCGGTCTACTCCGCCGGCGACCCGGACGCGATGGTGGCCGACCTGCGCGCTCGGGCCACTGCCGTCAGCCCGCTGACCTGACGGGTGGAGCGGTGAGGTCCCCGGCGCGGGTGTCGAGGATCCGGTGGGCGGTGTCGAGGTCGAGGGGTCTCTCCGGCGCGCAGACAGCGGCCAGCAGCCCTTCGATCAGCGAGTAGATCTCCCGCACCTGGTCGGACTCGTAGTCCTGCTGCAGGGTCTGGGACACGTAGCCGCGCTCCCAGTCGCGCGCTTCCGCGATGGTGAGGTGCGTGCCCGGGTCGGAGCGATGGACCTCCTGCCAGGCGAGCCAGACTCGGGCATCGCGCAGCTCCTCCTCGAGGGGTCTGGGCAGGAACGCGACCATTCCACGGGCTCGGAGCTCGGCTCGGAGATGCTGCTGCCTGGCCTTCGCGGTGCGGTGAGCGGAGACCCGGATGATGTGCTCGCGGTTGCCGTAGTGGTGCATCAGCGAGCTCGTGCTGATGCCGGTGGTCCTGGCGAGCCGCGCATCGTG
Organism: Nocardioides sp. LHG3406-4; assembly: GCF_049897745.1. Lineage (NCBI taxonomy): Bacteria > Bacillati > Actinomycetota > Actinomycetes > Propionibacteriales > Nocardioidaceae > Nocardioides > Nocardioides sp. LHG3406-4. The sequence continues at coordinate 37,488 of NZ_JAFCWV010000005.1, read as the reverse complement.
ACGCCGGTCGGGCCGTGGAGGGCGAGCAGGTAGTTGACTCCCCACACCATGGTGTCGGTGCGGGACGGGGCATCGATGAGTCTGGGCATGTCCTCAGCACAGCAGGGGAGACGGACAGTCGTGGCCGGCCATCCACAGGCAGCATGCTCCGTCTGCTCCGAGAGGCCTCTTCAGGTTGTTGGAACGTTCGCGCAAAACCCGTTGCGCGAACGTTCCAACAACGGCCCGACGGCTGGTGCGAACGTTCCAGCAACACCCGTTGCGCGAACGTTCCAACAACGGCAAGGGCTTGTCGTGGAGGCCCAGCGTCCCGGACGGGACGGCTCAGGGCCCACCGAGCGCCCCACCCAGCGCCCCTGTCCATTGGCCGACCTCGCGCTCGGGAATGAACCGGGCTGTGGGACGCTTGTGCAGAACAAGAGCCAATGGCTCGCGTGCTCTGGGGGCGGTGAAACTCCGCACCGGCGGTGACTGACGAAGGCTTCCTCGCTTCGCTCAGAAGTCCGCGACCCGGTCACCACCAGTGACCGGTTGACCAGGTGGAACTCCTGGACCGACGGTCAAAGTCCGGATGGAAAGACGCACGCAAGCGAGGTCAGTGTGGTCGACCGTCGAGGTCGGCCGCGGTGAGCCCGCTTCACGCCCCCGCAGAGTCCGCACCGGACCCGGGAGGCAGGTGACGAGATGACGTTCAGCTCCGCTGAGCGGACCGCGATGCGTCGTGCGCTCGTCCTCGCCGCCACACCCGGCATCCCGCTCGGCCCGAACCCGCGCGTCGGCTGCGTGATCATCGACGACGACGGCGCGACCGTCGCCGAGGGTCACCACCGAGGCGTGGGCACCCCTCACGCCGAGGTCGACGCGCTCACAGCCGCCGGCGAGCGAGCCCGCGGCGCGACCGCCGTGGTGACCCTCGAGCCGTGCAACCACACCGGCCGCACCGGCCCCTGCTCGCGGGCCCTCGTCGCAGCCGGCGTACGTCGCGTGGTCTTCGCCCAACCCGACAGCAGCCCGGTGGCGCAGGGCGGCGCCGCGAGGCTGACCGCAGCCGGCATCCAGACCGAGGGCGGCCTCGACGAGCCGGACGCCCGCGCCCTCAACCGGGCCTGGACCTTCGCCGTCGACCACCGCCGCCCGTTCGTCACGTGGAAGTTCGCGACCACGCTCGACGGCCGCAGCGCCGCGGCGGACGGCACCTCGCGCTGGGTGTCCGGACCCGAGGCCCGGCGCGACACGCAGCGCCTGCGCGCGCTCTGCGACGTGATGCTCGTCGGCACCAACACCATCGCCGTCGACGACCCGCTGCTCACCGTGCGCGGCGACGACGACCTCCCCCTGCCCAACCAGCCGCTGCGCGTCGTGATGGGGGAGCGCGACCTCGACCCGACCCGTCGCGTCTTCAACCACGACGCCGAGACGCTGCACCTGCGCACCCGCGACCCCCACGCCGCGCTCGCCGAGGTGTTCGCCCGCGGGCGCCAGCACGTCTTCCTCGAGGGTGGCCCGACCGTGGCCGCGGCCTTCCTCCGGGCCCGGCTGGTCGACGAGGTCATCGCCTACGTCGCCCCCATGCTTCTGGGCGCCGGCCGCAGCGCCGTCGCCGACCTCGGCATCGCCACCATCGGCGACGCCCTGCGCTTGACCATCACCGACGTCGCCCTGCTCGGCACCGGCCAGGACGCGACCGTACGACTCACCATGACCCCACCTAAGGAGCACTGATGTTCACCGGCATCGTGGAAGAGCTCGGCACCGTCACCGCACTGGAACGACTCGACGACGCCGCCCGGATCACCATCGAGTGCGGCCTGCTCGACGACGTACGCATGGGCGACTCCATCGCCGTCAACGGATGCTGCCTGACCGTCGTGGAGCACGACGACCGGCGGTGGACCGCCGACGTCATGCAGGAGAGCCTCAACCGCACCAGCCTGGGTGCCCTGGGCGCGGGCGACCGCGTCAACCTCGAGCGGGCCGTACCCGTCTCCGCGCGGCTTGGCGGTCACATCGTGCAGGGCCACGTCGACGGCGTAGGCACGATCCTGTCGCGACACCCCAGCGACCACTGGGACATCGTGGAGATCTCCATGCCGGCCGAGCTCGCGCCGCTCCTCGTCGACAAGGGCTCGATCACCGTCGACGGGGTCAGCCTCACGGTGGTCACCGTCGCCGAAGGATCCTTCACCGTCTCCCTCATCCCCGAGACCCTGGCCCGCACCACGCTCGGCACCCGCGCCGTCGGCGACCGGGTCAACCTCGAGGCCGACGTGCTCGCCAAGCACGTGGCGCGCCTGGTCACCGCCTACCTCCCCAAGGAGAACTGATGCTCGACTGGCTGCTTCACGGCACCATCCCCGTCGCCGGCGGCGAGCTGCTCGTCCGCGAGGTGGTGGGCAACCTCTTCGGCCTCGGCAGCGCGCTGCTGGGCATGAAGCGGCTCGTCTGGGCCTGGCCCATCGGGCTCGTGGGCAACATCCTGCTCTTCACCGTCTTCGTCTCCGGTGAGCTCAGCGGGGCCACCAGCGAGCCGCTGTGGGGACAGGCCGGCCGACAGGTGTTCTTCGCCGTCGTCAGCATCTACGGCTGGTGTCGCTGGTCGCAGGCCAGCCGATCCGGCGGAGCCGCCGACGGGGGCGCGATCACGCCGCGCTGGGCGACGACGGCAGAGCGGCTGCAGCTCGTCGTCCTCGGCATCGTGGGGTACGCCGTGGCCTACGCCGTCCTCACCCGGATCGGCTCGTGGGGGCCGGCCACCGAGGCCTGGGTGCTGGCGGGCTCGATGCTGGCGACGTACGGCATGGCGCGTGGCTGGGTGGAGTTCTGGCTGGTCTGGATCCTGGTCGACGTGGTCGGGGTGACGACCCTGGTGCGTGCCGGCTACTACCCGACCGCGGGGATGTACCTCTTCTACGCGTTCTTTGTGGTGCTCGGCTTCTTCGTCTGGTGGCGGGCCGAGCGCACGTCCCACGCAGACCCGCTGGCTGAGTCGGACCCGATGCGGAACGAGGGAGCGGTCCGATGAGCGTCCGACTGGACCCGATAGAGCGGGCGGTCGCCGACATCGCGGCGGGCAAGGCCGTGGTGGTTGTCGACGACGAGGACCGCGAGAACGAGGGCGACCTGATCTTCGCCGCGGCCAAGGCGACACCGGAGCTGATGGCCTTCACCATCCGCTGGTCCAGCGGGGTGATCTGCGTGCCGATGCCCGCGGAGATGCTCCACCGCCTGGAGATCCCGCTGATGACGCCGCACAACAAGGACAAGCTCCGCACGGCGTACACGATCTCGGTGGACGCCCGGGACGGCGTGACCACCGGCATCAGCGCGGCCGACCGTGCGCACACCGCCCGCACGCTCGCCGATAGTGCCACGGAGCCGGGCGACCTGACCCGGCCCGGGCACGTGTTCCCGCTGCGCTACCGCGAGGGCGGGGTGCTCGTGCGTCGCGGCCACACCGAGGCGGCCGTCGACCTCGCGATGCTCGCCGGGCTGACCCCCGCCGGAGTCCTCGTCGAGATCGTCAACGACGACGGCTCGATGAAGCGTGCGCCCGAGCTGCGCGAGTTCGCCGACGAGCACGGCCTGGCGATGATCTCGATCGAGGACCTGGTCCGGTATCGCCGCCGCCACGAGGTGCACGTACAGCGGGCCGCCGAGACCCGGCTGCCGACGCGACACGGAGACTTCACGGCGTACGGCTACCGGATCACCATCGACGACTCCGAGCACGTCGCCCTCGTGTACGGCGACCTGTCGGACGCCGCGGAGGTGCCGGTGCTGACCCGGGTGCACTCCGAGTGCCTGACCGGCGACGTGTTCGGCAGCCTGCGCTGCGACTGCGGACCCCAGCTCGACGAGGCCCTCGGCCGGATCGTCGAGGAGGGCCGCGGCGTGGTGATCTACCTGCGCGGGCACGAGGGGCGGGGGATCGGCCTGGTGGCCAAGCTGCAGGCCTACGCCCTGCAGGACGGCGGCCGCGACACCGTCGACGCCAACCTCGACCTCAGCCTGCCGGCCGACGCACGGCACTACGGCACGGCCACGCAGATCCTCCGCGACCTGGGCATCGGGTCGGTGCGGCTGATGACCAACAACCCCGACAAGACGGCCGACCTCGAGGACTACGGTGTGCGCGTGGCCGAGCGGGTCGCGCTGACCCCGAGACCCAACGACCACAACCTGGCCTACCTGCTGACCAAGCGGGACCGGATGGGCCACCAGCTGCCCGACGACCTAGGAGCGCGCCCGTGAGCGGACCCGGAGCACCGGCCCAGAAGCCGATCGACTGCCACGACCTGCGGGCCGCCATCGTCGCGGCCAGCTGGCACGAGCAGGTCATGGACGGCCTGGTGGCCGGAGCCCAGGATGCCATGCGGCAGTTCCAGGTGGAGGCGCCGACGCTGATCCGGGTGCCGGGCACCTTCGAGCTGCCCGTCGTGGCGCAGGCACTCGCCGCCCAGGGGTACGACGCGATCGTGGCGCTGGGCGTGGTCATCCGCGGTGACACCCCGCACTTCGAGTACGTGTGCGGAGCCGCCACCGACGGGCTGACCCGCGTGGCGCTCGACCACCAGGTGGCCGTGGGCTTCGGCGTACTCACCTGCGACAACGAGCAGCAGGCGCTCGACCGGGCCGGGCTCGAGGGCTCCCGTGAGGACAAGGGCTACGAGGCGACCGCCGCCGCGCTCGCGACCGCGGCCACCATCAAGAAGGTCAAGCGCGGGTACGACTCCTAGCCGGAGGTCGAGGACGGCACGCAGCGCTCGTCTCGAAACCCCGGCCGAGCCACGGACGACGGCGACCACCGCCTAGGCTGACATCCGTGAAGACGTTCGAGGGGCTCTGGGACGAGCTGAGCGAGAAGGCCCGCGCCCGCCCCGAGGGATCCGGCACCGTCCAGCAGCTCGACGCCGGCGTGCATGCCATCGGCAAGAAGCTGGTCGAGGAGGCCGCCGAGTCCTGGATGGCCGCCGAGCACGAGGGCAAGGAGCGTGCGGCCGAGGAGATCAGTCAGCTGCTCTACCACGCCCAGGTGCTGATGCTGGCCTCCGGTCTCACCCTCGACGACGTCTATGCCCATCTCTAGGCCCACCTCACAGCCCTACCCCTGAAGGACCCATGTCCCTGCTGCGCATCGCCATCCCCAACAAGGGGTCGCTGTCCCAGGCGGCCACCGAGATCCTGCGTGAGTCCGGCTACCGCCAGCGCAACGACTCCAGGGAGCTGACGGTCACCGACGCGGAGAACGGAGTGGAGTTCTTCTACCTCCGCCCTCGTGACATCGCGCTGTACGTCGGCGAGGGCACCCTCGACGTCGGCATCACCGGCCGCGACCTGCTCCTCGACAGCGGCGCCAAGGCCGACGAGGTGATGGCGCTCGGCTTCGGCCGGTCCCGCTTCCACTTCGCCGGCCCGGCCGGTGTGTTCAAGGACGTCGCGGACCTGGCCGGGCAGCGCATCGCGACGTCCTACACCGGGGTCGTACGACGGTTCCTCGAGGAGCGCGGCATCGACGCGACCGTCACGCGGCTCGACGGTGCGGTGGAGACCAGCATCCAGCTCGGGGTCGCCGACGCCATCGCCGACGTCGTGGAGACGGGGAGCACGCTGCGAGCCGCCGGGCTCGAGACCTTCGGTGACGTGGTGCTGGAGTCCGAGGCGGTGCTGATCACGCGCGGCGCCGAGGACCGCCCCGAGGGCTTCGAGGTGTTCCGGCGCCGCGTCGAGGGCGTGCTGGTCGCACGCAGCTACGTGATGATGGACTACGACATCGAGTCCGAGCGGGTCGACGTCGCGGTCGGGCTGGCGCCGGGGCTCGAGGGTCCGACGATCTCCCCGCTGCGGCGCGAGGGCTGGGTCGCCGTGCGCGTGATGGTGCCGCGCACCGGAGCGCAGCGGCTGATGGACGACCTCTACGACCTCGGTGCGCGGGCCATCCTTCTCACCGACATCCATGCCTGCCGCCTCTGAGGGCACGCAGCCGGTGCCGCTGCCCCACACCTGGCGACCGCTCGGAGTGCGGCTCGCGGCGACGTTCTTCGGGCTGATGCTGCTGACCATCTGCGCCTTCGCGTGGTTCGGCTTCGACGAGTCGGTGCGTGACCGGTTCAGCGTCTTCCAGCGCGGCACGCTCCTCGCGCTCGGGCTGATGGCCTTCGCCTGCGGCCACGCGCTCGCCCGGTCCCGGGTCCAGGCCCGCCCCGGGTCGCTGCTCGTCGTCAACGGCTACCGCCGTCGGGAGTTCGAGTGGCCCGAGGTCGTCGCGGTGCATCTGCCCCGCGGGGCGCCGTGGGCCGTGCTCGACCTCGCCGACGGCACGTCGGTGCCGGCGATGGGCATCCAGGGATCCGACGGCGACCGCGCCCGGCTGGCGATGCGCCAGCTGCGCGTGCTCATCGACCAGCCGCACTGACCACATCGACCGGGAGCGCGGATCAGTCGAGGGTCCGGATGCCCCAGGACACGGCGAGCTCCTCGCCGGGCTCCAGCGTCGCCACGTCGTCGCCGGAGCGGAAGGCGTTGGCCGGCGCCGTCATCGGCTCCACCGCGAGCGCCTGGCGGGCGAGCCCCGGCACGGGGTCGGCGGTGAAGACCTGCAGCCAGCGATGCCGCTCGTCGACCCACAGCGCGACCCCGCGCCCCGACGCCGGGTCGCGCACCAGCACGGTGGCCGCGCCGTCGTCGTCGCGGACCAGGTCGGTGAAGGCGTCGTCCAGCTCGGTCCGCTTGATCGGGCGGGCGACCCGGAAGTCGTACTCCGTGCCCTCGACGTCCTCGAGCCCGACCGGGATCAGCCGGTCGTCGACCAGGCACCGCCGTGCGGCAGGCAGGGTGAGCTCCCAGCCGTCCACCGGTCCGTCGCCGACGCGCAGATAGGGGTGCGCTCCCGAGGCGTACGGCGCGGGGGAGTCGCTGAGGTTGGTCGCGGACTGCGTCACCGTGAGCCCGTCGGCGGAGAGCACGTAGTGCACGCGCAGCTCTACCAGCCACGGGTAGCCGGTCTGAGCCATGAGCCGGTGCACCAGCGAGACGGAATGCGGGGAGTGCTCCTCCTGCGTCCACGACACCCAGCGGACCAGTCCGTGCGAGGCGTTCCCGCGCGCGGGCTCGGTGAGCGCGAGCTGGAGCTCGCGCCCCTGCCAGGTGTAGGCGCCGTCGCGGATCCGGTTGGGCCACGGCATCAGCAGCTGGCCACGCCCTCCCGACGACATGGCGTCCTCGTCGAAGCTGTGGATCAGTGGCTTCCCCTGGTGCTCGAGCACGCGTAGCGCGGCCCCGCCCTCTGTCACGACGGCGCGGTAGCCCCCACCACTGATCTCGAACTGATCCCCCGATGGCGCAACCATGCGCCCAACCTAGGCCTTACGGTGTCCCGGTGCCTTTTTCCGTACGCCGGCTGGAAGACCCTGACGCCCGGGCATTCGCCGTCCTCGCAGCGGCTATCGAGGCCGATCACCCGACCAACCTCCAGCTCTCGGCCGAGGAGTTCCTCGAGATCCGGCACCTGTCCGGTGCGGTCCTCGAGGGCGCGTTCGACGGAGACGACCTGGTCGCCTGGAGCGGGTACCTCGCGCAGGCGCCCCGCGACGACGGCCGGCGCATCCGGGTCTTCGGTGACGTCGATCCGGCGTACCTCGGCCGGGGGCTGGGCACGCTGATGGCCGCTCGCGCCCTCGCGGGGGCGCGCACCCGGCACGCTGCCGACGGCGCCGGTCTCCGCGCGACGTACGTCACCAGCACGGTGGCCGGCCGCACCGACCAGGCAGACCTGGTCGCCGCCCTGGGCTACCGGCCGGAGCGCTACCGGTTCACGATGGTCGCCGATCTCGGTGGACTGGACATCTCGCCGGCCAGGCACGACGGCTACGACCTCGTGGAGTTCGACCCGGCCGACTCCGAGGTGCTGCGGGTGGCCCACCAGCGCGCCTTCAGCGACTATCCGGTGCCCATGTCGATGACCGCCGATGTGTGGGACACGTTCATGATCCAGCCGCGCCACACCCGACACGGCCTCTCGTCGTGGCTGCGCGACCAGGAGAGCGGCGAGGCGGCGTCGTACCTCTTCAGCCACGAGTACGCCGTGCCGCTCTCGGGCAACACGGATGGCCGGGAGACCTATGTGCCCTACCTCGGCACCCTGCCAGCCCACCGCGGCCGCGGCCTGGCCAGCGCTCTGATGAGCCACACGCTGCAGGCGTCGCGGGACCAGGGCGTGGCCCGGGTGAGCCTCGAGGTCGACGCCCACAACCCCGACGGCGCGCTCGGCTTCTACGAGCGGGCGGGGTTCCGCACCGTCGCCAGCTTCGAGCAGTGCACCCTCACCGAGCCTCCGGCCCGCTCGCCCATCTGACTACCGGGGGTCGGACGCCGGTGCCGTCGACGAGGATGTCGGCTCGCTCCCGCGTCTGCTCTCGCGCGTAGAGCTCCTCCTCGTCGACCATCCACTGCTTCCACTGGGGCGCCATCTCCTCACCGTCGCGGAGCATGCCGCGCGTCAGGCGCAGGTCGGCCGGTGCCTCCACCCAGACGAGCACGGTGACCAGGTCGGCGATCAGCGCCGCGCCGGACCCCACTCCCTCGACCACGAGCAGCGGGGCCGGTTCGAGGGCATGGTCCTCGGCCCACCCGTCCGCGGCCCAGTCCCACCGGCGCCACGATCCCACTCCGCCGTCGGCCACCGGCCGGAGCATCGCGTCGAGGGTCCTCGCCAGGCCGGGGAGTCCGCGCCAGCCCTGGAGCAGCTCGTCGGTGTGGACCACCTCGGCGCCGGTGACCTCGGCGATGCCCGAGGCGAGCGTGGTCTTGCCCGAGCCGGCTGGGCCGTCGACGCAGACCAGCCTGCCGGCGTGCAGGGTGGCGGGTCGGGAGAGAGCCGTCCGGGCCACCAGCTCGGCCTCAGAAGGCAAGGCCGGCCCCGCGGTAGGTCGGCACGGAGTCCTTGATCCGGTTGCCGCGCACCAGGTGCGCGGTCGTGCCGTGCTCGAACAGCTCGCCCGACTTGGCGTGCCGGAACCACACCAGGTCACCGATCGCGAGCAGGGCGGCCTGGTGGCCGGTCAGCGGGGTCTGCATCTCACCCGCGCCCTCGAGGCCGGTGAGGTGGAGTCCGGGCGGTGCCCACGGGATCGGCGCGCGGTCGTCGCCGACGGGCCCGCTGGCGACCAGGCCCCCGCCGTGCACGGTGACCATCTCCGGGGTGGGCTTGCGCGTGACGGGCAGCCCGAAGTACGCCGCCGGCCGCGCCTGGAACGACTGGTAGTGGTCGAACAGGCCAGGCACCAGCAGTCCCGAGCCGGCCGCCACCTCCGTCACCACCGGGTCGGCCGCACTGGTCTCGATCGAGCCCGACCCGCCGGCGTTCCAGAACTCGAGCGGGCCGTACGGCGCCAGGGCCTCGGCCACCTCGTGTCGCCTGGCCATCAGCTGGCTCACCGACGCCTGCTTGAGGCGGCGGACGACCATCGACCTGGCGCGTTGCCCGGGGACGTCGTCCGGCACCCCGGCGACCTGGCCCTCGTAGGTCATCACGCCGACCAGGCGGAACCCGCTGCGCCGTTCGATCACCTTCGCGAGCGCGGTGACGGACGGGCCGTCGTACAAGGGGGAGCGCTTGGGCCCCACGTGCTGGCGGCCCAGGCGCAGCCCGGCGTCGACCTCGATGGCGAGCCGCACCGGCACCGCCTTCGACGAGCGCACGGAGTCGACCATGTCGAGGTGGGCGACGTCGTCCACCATCAGGGTGATCGCCGACGCTGCTGAGGGCGAGGCGACCAGCTCGGCCAAGCCACCGCGGTCGACGGTCGGGTAGGCCACCACGATGTCGTTGCTGATGCCGGCCTCGTGCATCCAGAGCGCTTCGCGCAGGGAGTAGGCCAGCACACCTGCGAAGCCGGGCTTCCGCAAGGCGCGTTCGATGAGGGCAGGCACGCGCAACGACTTCGACGCCACGCGCACCGGCGTGCCACCCGCTCGTCGGGCCAGGTCGGCGGCGTTGGCGTCGAAGGCGTCGAGGTCGACGACCAGCAGAGGGGTCGGGAGCGGCTCGGCGTGGGCTGCGACGGCCTCGCCGAGCCGTTGCCAGAGCTGGTTCAGGTCGACGTACCCATGGGCCATCAGGAGATCCCGCGCTTGCGCAGGATCGCCTCGATGTCGGCCAGGTCGTCGTCCATCACCGCTGGCTGTGGCTGGCTCGACTTGTTCAGCGCGCCCTTGCGAGATTCACGGGCCCTGACGGCGCCGTTGCCGCCGCGGTCGGGCCTACCGCCGCGACCCCGGTCGCGCAGCGCCCCCGAGACCATGAACAGCACCACTGACAGGCCGCCGAGCACCACCCCCGCCCACACGATCGGGCTGAACACCAGGTGCGTCGCCCAGTCGAGGACGGACTGGCCGATCTCGGTGAACATCTCCAGGGTGCCGGTCAGGTAGGCCGCCGCCGGCAACAGCGTGAAGCCCGCACCACGAAGCCCCGAGGCCGCGCCTCGGTTCCGGAAGGCGTAGACCGTCCAGAGAGCTCCCAGCAGGGTCAGCGTCGCGGTCAGGGCCGCCCAGGTTGCCTCACTCACACCCCAAGACTCCCACACCGGTGGCGAAGGGGCATGGGGTCAGAACCTGGGGGAGAATCGCGGTGTGAGCGACGAACGGCGTATCCCCGACCCCGGCTTCGCCGACGACGACGGGTCGGCCGACCCCCGCCTCGCGGCCGCCCTTGCGGCCGACGACGGCAGCGTCGCCCGTCGGGGCGACGTCCTGGCCGCGCTGGTCGGCAGCCGCCTGCTGGTGCCGGTAGTGGCGCTGCTCGGCGAGGTGGAGTACGACGCCGCCGGGCTCGCCCACGACAAGACCAGCGACATGGCTGCGGTGCTCCTCACCGGGGCCGACGGCCGGCTGGCTCTGCTTGCCTTCACCTCCGCAGCGACGCTGGCCGCCTGGGACCCCCAGGCCCGGCCGGTGCCGGTCACCGCCCGCACGGCCGCCCTGGCGGCGGTGCAGGAGGACGCAGCAGCGCTGGTGGTCGACCTCGCTGGGCCGCAGCGCTTCGTCGTCGAGGGCGACGACCTCACCGCCGTGGCCGCCGGCTGGACGCTCAGCAGGGCCGGGGACCGGGTGGCGTGGCTGTCAGAAGGAGGACCCGATGGAGCTTGACGAGCTCACCGTGGGCGAGCCGCTCCGTGCAGAGGTGTCCGCGGCAGGACACACCACGAACCTGTGGCCCCTGCTCGTGAACAACGCGCGGGCGGTCGTCGCCGTGGATGACGAAGGGCTTCGTGTCTTCGCCGAGGGCTCGGACCCGGTCCAGCACAGGTGGTCGGAGCTGGAGGAGGTTCGTGTCGAGCAGCTGGCCCTGTGCGTGCTGGTGCGGGACGACCAGGTGCCGATCCGGTACCCGTTGATGCACATGCGCGACCGTCGCGGGCTGGCCGAGTCCGTCGCCGCGGCTGGCGCGCCGATCAGGAGCAACGCCGAACAGGTGCTGCCAGCTGCCGCATCCCCCGCGCCCGGTCGGTCCGGAGAGCCGCCCGCCGCGAATGCGGCGGCGAGCTCGGCTCGGGCCATGCTCACCACCGCGCTCATTGCCGGCCTCGCCGGCCAGGCCGTCGGTTGGAGCATCATCGGCGTGGCCTATGGGAGCGTCGACGACGAGACGGTACCCAAGTTGTTGGGCATCGCCGTCGCGACACTAGGCGGTTTCGCGCTGCTTCTGGCGGTCATCGGGTGGGGCGTCGTGCTCGGCACTCGCATCACCCGCGACGAGACCTAGGACCCGGTCGGCACGGCGCTGGTTGAGGTGCGAGGAGCGCCCGCCGGTGTCGCTGATTGAGGTGTGAGGAAGTCGCTGGTTGAGGTGCGAGGAGCGCAGCGACGAGCCTCGAAACCAAGACCCCCGGGTATTCACAGCCGCCCGGCATCGGGGCGCCGAAATGTCGGTGGTCCCTGGTTGGCTTCTCGTATGGCGATCACCACGAGCGAGCTTCCCGACACCGCGTCCGCGGTGCTCGCGTTCGCACGCTCCCGCCGGCAGGTGGCGGACCGGGCGGAGGCGGAGCTGCTGGTCGCAGCCTGTGAGTGGGCCGACCTGCACCCTCCCGAGTCGGTGTCGGATGCGGCCGCATTCACGATGCCGGGTGGGGGTGAGCACGAGGAGCCGGTCGCCGGCCCGGGCGCACCACTGGTCGCGGAGTTCTGCATTCCCGAGTTCGGTGCCGTCCTCGGCCTGTCGACCACCGCGGCGAAGCAGCTGATCGGCCAAGCCCTCGAGCTGCGGCACCGGCTCCCGAGGTTGTGGCGCCGGGTCCAAGCCGGTGACCTCCCGGCGTGGCGGGCCAGGCGGGTCGCCGAGACCACCATCCACGCCCGGCTCTCACCCCAAGGGGCGGCGTACGTCGACGCCCAGCTGGCCCCGTTCGCGCACCGCACCACGGTTTCGGCCGTCGACCGGATGGTGGACGCGGCCATCGCCCGGTTCGAACCGCAGCGTGCCGCCGAGACGGCCCGGCTCGCCGCCGACGGCCGACATGTGACCATCGAGGACCAGCAGGTGTCCTTCGCGGGCACCATGCGGGTCACCGCCGAGCTCGACCTCGCCGACGCCCTGGACTTCGGTGCCGCCATCACCCACGGCGCCGAGACCCTCAAGACACTCGGGTCCGAGGAGTCCCTCGATGCTCGGCGGGCCGCCGCGGTCGGAGAGCTCGCGCGCACGCAGCTGTCGCTCGACCTGGCCGCGTCGCCGCCGGTTGAGGAGCCTGCGGTGCAACCGTCTCGAAACCAAGGCACCCCACCACCGGCCCGGGCGGTGGTCCTGCACGTGCACCTGACCGAGGACGACCCGGTCGCCCGGCTCGAGCCCGGCACCCTGGCCACGATCGACCAGGTCCGGCACTGGTGCGCCCGATCCCACACCCAGGTGGTCATCAAGCCGGTCCTCGACCTCAACGAACCCATCGTGTGCGACGGCTACCAGCCCCCACCGCGGCTGCGCGAGCAGGTGATCCTCCGCGACCGCATCTGCGTGTTCCCCTGGTGCACGAGACCCGCCCGGGGCTGCGACCTCGACCACATCGTCCCCTGGGAACACGGCGGCCCCACAAGCACCACCAACCTCGCCGCCCTGTGCCGCCGACACCACCGCCTCAAGACCCATTCGGCCTGGGCATATCAACGCACCGGCCCCGCGGCGTACACCTGGACCAGCCCCCACGGCCACACCTACGTCCGCGACGACACCGGCACCGAGCCGGGTTGACCACCACGCCCCACACCCCGCCTGGGCATCGTCGGGCGGGGGTGACGGGCCTGTGCCCTGCGCTGGCTAAGCACACGATTAGGACACCCGCGGAATGCTCGGCTAGCATTCGGTGTTGTTCAACCACCAAGCGGAGGCGAGCTCCAAGCGCCCCCCACCCGCATCGATCGCCGTTCTCGCAAGAGGGCACAGGTCGTCGGGTCCGGTCCGAGGCAGTACGACATCAGTGCAACCCGTCGTACCACCTCGAAGCGTGTTCCCTGAGTGGGGAGTGCACGGTGACTGGCTTCCGCGAGGTTTCGCGGGAGCCATCGTTGCATTTCGGGCCAGCCCAATCCCGGGCAGTGCGAGGCAGCGGTACCCGACTCCCGTCCCACCACCCATGGAGGACACATCAGCACCGAGCTGCGCATCAACGACCGGATCCGGGTTCCCGAGGTCCGGCTCGTCGGACCCAACGGCGAAACGGTCGGCATTGTCCCGACCGACCAGGCGTTGAAGCTTGCCCAGGAGGCGGACCTCGACCTCGTCGAGATCGCGCCCCAAGGTCGACCCCCCGTGTGCAAGCTCATGGACTACGGGAAGTTCAAGTACGAAAACGCCCAGAAGGCCCGTGAGGCACGCCGGAACCAGACGAACGTGATCATCAAGGAGATGAAGCTTCGTCCGAAGATCGACGCGCACGACTACGAGACGAAGAAGGGCCACGTGGTCCGCTTCCTCCGTGCCGGCGACAAGGTGAAGATCACCATCATGTTCCGTGGTCGCGAGCAGCACCGTCCCGAGCTGGGCTTCCGGCTGCTCCAGCGCCTTGCCGAGGACGTCACGGAGCTGGGCTTCGTCGAGTCCGCGCCCAAGCAGGACGGCCGCAACATGATCATGGTGCTCGGCCCGCACAAGAAGAAGGCCGACGCCCGCGTCGACATCCAGGCCGAGAAGGACACCAGGGCAGCCGAGCGTGCCGCCGCGGTGGCCGACGAGCAGGCGGAGCGCGACGCAGCGCACGCCGCCGGCCCGGTCGCCAAGAAGAGAGAGCGCGGCCGCTCCGAGAACCTCGATCCGGAGATCGAAGCGTGACGAAGTCACGCATCGACCGACCAGATCGTGGGCGACGTAGTCGCCCAGCGTGAGGAGTCACGCCCCGCTCGAGCCGGTCGTGACCCACGTCGCGACCACGACCTGAACCACTCAAGAAGGAACGGACTGACATGCCGAAGAACAAGAGCCACTCCGGTGCCGGCAAGCGCTTCCGCGTGACCGGCTCGGGCAAGATCCTTCGCGAGAAGGCCGGCAAGCGCCACAACCTCGAGAAGAAGTCTTCCCGGGTCACCCGTCGCATGACGGGCACCGTCGAGCTCGCCAAGTCCGACGTCAAGCGTGCCAAGAAGATGCTCGGCCTCTGAGTCGCCCGACTCACGCCAGCCGCACCCCCCACAAGTTGTTGAGCAAGGAGTAAGAAATGGCACGCGTCAAGCGGGCGGTCAACGCCCACAAGAAGCGCCGGGTCGTCCTCGAGCGGGCCTCCGGCTACCGCGGTCAGCGTTCGCGCCTGTACCGCAAGGCCAAGGAGCAGGTCACCCACTCGCTGGTCTACAGCTACAACGACCGCCGCAAGAACAAGGGCAACTTCCGCAAGCTGTGGATCCAGCGGATCAACGCCGCGGCCCGCGCGCAGGGGATGACCTACAACCGGTTCATCCAGGGCCTGAACCTCGCCGGCATCGAGGTCGACCGCAAGATCCTCGCCGACCTGGCGGTCAACGACATCGCCGCGTTCAACGTGCTCGTCGAGGCCGCCAAGGCTGCGCTGCCCGATGACGTCAACGCGCCCAAGGCCGACGCCACCGCCTGACCCCACGGTCGGGCGCGAACCACGCGCTCATGCCTCGCCCCCGGCACCGCACGGTGCCGGGGGCGAGGTGCGTCTCGGTCCGTCCGGGGCGGTGGCTACGGTGGGCCCATGAAGTTTCGATACCTGGGCAACAGCGGACTCAAGATCTCCGAGATCACCTACGGCAACTGGCTCACCCACGGCTCCCAAGTGGAGAACGACGTCGCCACCCAGTGCGTGCGGGCCGCACTCGACGCCGGCATCTCGACGTACGACACGGCAGACGTCTACGCCAACACCGCGGCGGAGACCGTGCTCGGCGAGGCGCTCAAGGGCGAACGCCGCGAGAGCCTCGAGATCTTCACGAAGGTCTACTGGCCCACCGGCCCCAAGGGCAAGAACGACACCGGCCTCTCCCGCAAGCACATCATGGAGTCGATCGACGGCTCCCTGCGCAGGCTGCAGACCGACTACGTCGACCTCTACCAGGCACACCGCTACGACACCGAGACGCCGCTCGAGGAGACGATGCAGGCCTTCGCCGACGTCGTACGCCAGGGCAAGGCCCTCTACATCGGCGTGAGCGAGTGGACCGCCGACCAGATCCGCGCGGGTCACGCGCTGAGCAAGGAGCTCGGCTTCCAGCTGATCTCCAGCCAGCCGCAGTACTCCATGCTCTGGCGGGTCATCGAGGAGGAGGTCGTGCCCACCTCGCGCGAGCTCGGCGTCTCCCAGATCGTCTGGAGCCCTATCGCGCAGGGCGTGCTCACCGGCAAGTACAAGCCGGGGGAGCAGCCGCCGGCCGGCTCGCGCGCCACCGACGAGAAGGGCGGGGCCGACATGGTCAAGCGCTTCATGAACGACGACGTGCTCGGCCGCGTGCAGAAGCTGGAGCCGGTCGCCGGCGACGCGGGCCTGACCATGGCGCAGTTGGCCGTCGCCTGGGTGCTGCAGAACGACAACGTCGCCGCCGCCCTCATCGGCGCCTCGCGGCCCGAGCAGGTGGCCGAGAACGTCAAGGCCGCCGGCGTCGTGCTGGACCCCGAGGTGATGTCCGCGATCGACGAGGCCCTGGGCGACGTCGTGGAGCGGGATCCCGCCAAGACCGCCGAGGGTTCCCCGCAGACGCGTGTCGCCTGACGGACCGGCGCGGCCACTGGCGGCCTCGAACGGTCGGGTCAAGGCCGCGCGCAGGCTGGCGCGGCGACCCGACCGGACCGAGCAGCGCCTGTTCCTCGCCGACGGAGCCAAGGCGGTCGAGGGTGCCCTCTCGGTCGAGGGCTGCGTGGTCGAGGTGTTCGCCACCCCGTTCGCGGCCGACGGACACCGCGAGCTGCTGGCCGCCGCGGAGCGGGTGACCCTCGTCGACGAGCGGGCCATGGCCGGGCTCTCCGACTCGGTCAACCCCTCCGGGGTCGTCGCGGTGTGCCGCTTCGTCGACGTCCCGTTCGACGCGATCCGGACGCCGCCCCGCCTGGTCGCCATCGCTGCGTGGGTGCGTGATCCCGGCAACGCCGGCACGCTCATCCGCACGGCCGACGCGGCCGGGGCCGACGGGGTGGTGCTGGCCGGGACCACGGTCGACGCCTACAACCCGAAGACGGTCCGCGCCACCGTGGGCAGCCTCTTCCACCTGCCGATCGTGGTCGAGCCCGATCCCGTGGCCGCGGTCGAGGCGGCCCGCGCGGCGGGGCTCACCGTGCTCGCCGCCACCGGCGACGCAGCAGTCGACCTCTACGACGCCGACCTGTCGGGCCCGACCGCCTGGGTGTTCGGCAACGAGGCATGGGGTCTGCCGAGCCAGCTCGCCGACCTGGCCGACCACCGCGTCGCCATCCCGATCCACGGCCGCGCCGAGAGCCTCAACCTCTCGACCGCCGCCGCGATCTGCCTCTACGCCTCGGCACGCGCCCACCGGTCATGATCCTCATCGACCCGCCCGCGGTGCCTCGGTACGGCCGAGTGTGGTCGCACCTGGCCAGCGACGCGTCGTACGGCGAGCTGCACGCCTTCGCGGCGGCGCAGGGGATCCCCGCTCGGGGCTTCGACCGCGACCACTACGACGTGCCTGGGGAGCACTACGACGCCATGGTCGAGGCCGGGGCGCGCCCGGTGTCGTCGCGGGAGCTGGTCATCGCGCTGCGTCGGGCCGGTCTGCGGCGCCCGAAGGCGGCTCGGGCCTGAGCCCCCGCAGCCCCTCCAGCTCGGCGCCGACGTTGGCCCGTGCCGCTGCCTCCCAGTGCCCACGGGCGTGCGTCGTGTGGAACAGCGTCTCCTTCGCCAGCAGGTCGGCCAGGACGTCCGCTCGACCGGCGGCGAAGTCGGCGTCGGAGACGTGGGCGTACTCGCGGCGCACCGACGCGACGTACTCGCGGTAGCGCTCGGCCGGGGCAGCCAGGATCGCCAGGTCGGCGTCGGAGAGCGCGCACCCGTTGCGGTCGTCCGCGTCCGGGCGGTGCGTGGCGGTGAGCCGCACCAGCCGGGCCACCTCGGCCGCATTCACGTCCTCCGGCAGCGCCCGCTCGGCCCACCGGGCTGACAGCTCCTCGTCGTCGCCTCCGCCGGCGTAGACGGAGTCGTGGAACCACGCCGCGAGCAGCACCGGCTCCCGGTCGAAGTCGGCTCCGGCCCGCTCGAGCTCGCCGAGCCGCTCCAGCACCTCGGTCAGGTGCCGGAGGTCGTGGTAGCCGCGGGACGGATCGGCGTATGCCGCGATGAGCTCGTCGCGCAGCCCGTCGTACCCGGACAGCGGCCACCACCGGGAAAGGGTCATGGCGCCATTCAAGCGACTAGATTCACCCTGTGCATGCGACCGCGCAGGAGTCCCTCGACCTGCTGCCCGACGGGGTGGTGATGGCGGACGCCGGCGGGACCGTCGTGGCTGCCAACCGGACGGCGGCGGTGCTCTTCGCCCGACCCGTCGACGAGCTCGTCGGCCGGCCGCTGCAGGAGGTGCTCACCCTGGTCGACCAGGACGGCCGCGACTGGGTGTCCGAGAACCGGCCGTACGACGGCCTGCGCACCCGCACCGGCGTGCCCGAGCAGTCGTGGCTGCTCTCCAGCGGGCTCGAGGTCCTCGTCAACGCGAAGCTGCACCGGCGCGACGTGTCGTCGCCGGTGGACCTGCTCGTGGTGAGCCTGCGCAACGGCCGCGGCCGGGCGCGCCTGGACCGCGAACGCTCCGACCTGGTGGCCACCGTCGCGCACGAGCTGCGGTCGCCGCTCACCGGCGTGAAGGGGTTCGTCCAGGCGATGCTGAACCGCTGGGACAAGCTGACCGACGAGCAGAAGAAGCTGATGCTGGCCACGGTCAACGCCGACGCCGACCGGCTCAGCCGGCTGATCGCCGAGCTGCTCGACGTGGCCCGGATCGACACCGGCCGGCTCAGCCTCTACCCCCGGGAGTCCGACGCAGCGGTGCTGGTCAGCAGGGCGGTCGACTCCGTGCGGGCCGGCACCGCCCGCCCCATCGAGCTGTCGGTGGCCGACTCGCTTCCGGAGGTCTTCGCCGACCCCGACAAGTTCACCCAGGTGGTCACCAACCTCATCGAGAACGCCGTCCGGCACGGTGAGGGCACGGTGCACGTGAGCCTCGCTCCCTTGCCTGCCGGCGGCGAGTTCCCGGGGATCGAGCTCGTCGTCTCCGACGAGGGCGAGGGCATCCCCGAGCAGCTTCGTCGCCGGGTGTTCACGAAGTTCTGGACGCAGGGCGTCAGCGGCGGGTCCGGCCTCGGCCTCTACATCGTCGGGGGGCTCACCCGCGCCCACGGCGGGCACGTCGGCATCAGCGAGGCCGACGGCGGTGGTGCGCGCGTGACCGTGGTGTGGCCCGGCGACGACCGGCGCGGCTAGGCCCGATCTCCACACAACCTTCACGAGTCGCCCCGGCTTCCTGCCCGGCCGGGCTCCTAGGCTCGCCACGTGAGCCAGCCGACCAGCCCAGACCTCCCAGCGCGCGCCCGCCGACGAGTGCTCGTGGTCGAGGACGACCCGGTCATCAACGACGCGGTGACCCGTCGCCTCGTCGCGGAGGGGTACGACGTCACCCAGGCGTGGGACGGTCCCGCGGCCGTGACGGCGGCCGCCGAGGCCAGGCCCGACGTGCTGGTCCTCGACGTGATGCTGCCCGGCTTCGACGGGCTCGAGGTGTGCCGCCGCGTGCAGGCCGTCAGCCCGGTGCCGGTGCTGATGCTGACCGCGCGCGACGACGAGGCCGACATCCTGGCCGGGCTCGCCGTGGGGGCCGACGACTACCTCACCAAGCCCTTCGGCATGCGCGAGCTGGTGGCGCGCATCAGCGCCCTGCTGCGGCGCGTGGAGCGGGCCGGGGTGCTGGCGGCCCAGCCGGCCGGCGTACTCACCGTCGGCGACCTGCGCGTGGACACCGGCCCTCGCCGGGTCACCGTGGCCGGCGCGGAGGTGCACCTGACGCCGACGGAGTTCGACCTGCTCGTCTGTCTCGCCGGTGAGCCGGGGAACGTGCTGACCAGGGAGCGCCTGCTCGCAGACGTGTGGGACTGGCCCGATGCTTCGGGCACGCGCACGGTCGACAGCCACGTGAAGGCCCTGCGCGCCAAGCTCGGCGCCGGCCGGGTGCGCACCATCCACGGCGTCGGCTACGCGCTGGAGACACCGTGACCGGGGAGCCGCTCGGCCGGGTCACCTCGATCAAGGTGAAGCTCGGCCTGCTGGTGGCTGCGAGCGTCGTCGTCGCCACCGTCGTCGGGACCGCCGGTGCGGCCGGGGGAGTGACGCCCTGGCTGGCCGTCCCTGTGACCGTGGCCGTCGCGTTGGGTGTGACGCAGCTGCTGGCGGCCGGGATGACGAGTCCGCTGAGGCAGATGACCGAGGTGGCCCGTCAGATGGCGCGCGGTGACTACTCCGGTCGCGTCGACGCCTCGGCGGGCGACGAGGTCGGCGAGCTGGCCCGCACCTTCAACCAGATGGCTGCCGACCTCGGCCACGTCGACGGGGAGCGCCGGGCGCTGGTGGCCACCGTGTCGCACGAGCTGCGCACACCGGTCGCCGCCCTGACCGCGCGCCTCGAGAACCTGGCCGACGGTGTCGAGGCCTCCGACGACGAGGCCCTGGAAGGAGTGCTCGCCCAGGCCCGTCGGCTCGGCGGCCTGGTCGACGACCTGCTCGACCTGTCGCGGGTCGACGCCGGCGTCGCCGCGCTCCGGCTCGCCGACATCGACGTGGCGCACTTCCTCGCCGAGCTCGTCGACACCGGCACGCCGCCCGGACGGGGAGTGACCTACGACGTCTCGACGCCCGACGGCCTCACGGTGCGGGCCGACCCGCCGCGACTGCGCCAGCTCGTGGGAAACCTCCTCGACAACGCGGCGCGGCACAGCCCTGCGGGCGGGTCGGTCACGGTGCGGGCCAGCGCCGGTCCGCGCAGCTGGACCCTCGAGGTCACCGACTCCGGACCCGGGGTCCCGACCGGCGACCGGGAGCGCATCTTCGAGCGGTTCGGCACCCTCACCGGTCACGAGGGTGGAGGCACCGGGCTCGGCCTCGCCATCGCCCGCTGGGTGGCCGACCTGCATGGCGGCTCCATCCGCTTCACCGACCCCGACCCCGACGACGGCGTCGGCGGCGCGCGGGTCGTGGTGACCCTGCCCCTGCTGCCGTCCGCGACCCACAGCCCACGACCTCCGGGGGAGACCAGCATGACCGTGACACCCGTACCCACCGACGCGACCGTCCCGACTCCCGTCGCAGTGGCCCCGCCCTCTCTCATCGCTCCGGTCTTCGGGGCGTTCTGGCCCGAGGACGACGTCCCCGGACGTCGCGACCTGGTGGGCGCTGCCCTCGCCGTCGGCGTCCTGGCGGGCGTCGTACTCCCGTTCAGGCAGCCCGGCCTGGCGCTGTTCATGGTGCTCGTGGCCGGGACCTCGACGCTGGCATACGCCGCCCGGAACCGTCGTGACCCCTTCACCATGGCCTGCCTGGCCGGCTGCGCGCTGCTGTGCCTGCCCGTGCTGCTGCTCGACGCTGTCTGGATCTCGACGCTCTGCTGGATGGCCGGCGGCATCCTGGCCCTGATCGGCGTGACCCAGGGCCGGAGCGTGCCCTCGTTCGTGCTCGCCGGGCTGTCCTGGCCGCTGGCCTCGCTGCGCGGTCTGCCGTGGTTCGGCCGCACCCTCCAGGGGCTCGCCGGCCGGGGCCGCGGGCCGGGCCTCCTCCGCACCGTCGTGTGGTCGCTGCTGGCAGTGGTGGTGTTCGGGCTGTTGTTCGCCTCCGCCGACGCCCTCGTCGCGTCCTGGCTGGGTGCGCTGGTGCCCGACTGGACCATCGACACGTTCGTGCTGCGCGCGTTCGTCGCAGGCGCTGTCTTCGCCCTGCTGCTGGCGGGGGCCTACCTCGCCCTCAACCCGCCCCGCACTCACGCCGCCGACCTCGCCACGCCGAAGCCGGTGCGGCACCGCTACGAGTGGCTGGCGCCCGTGCTGCTGGTCGACGCGGTCTTCGCGCTGTTCCTGGTCGCCCAGGCCACCGTCGTCTTCGGCGGCCACGACTACCTCGAGCGCACCACCGGCCTGACCTACGCCGACTACGTCCACCAGGGCTTCGGCCAGCTGACCGTCGCGACCGCGCTCACCCTCCTCGTGGTCTGGGCGGCGTCCCGGAAGGCGGCGCGCACGACGCTGGCCGACCGGGTCGCGCTGCGCGCCTCGCTCGGCGCGCTGTGCCTGATGACGCTCGTCGTGGTCGCCTCGGCGCTGTTCCGCATGAGCGTCTACCAGGACGCCTACGGCTTCACCCGGCTGCGGCTGCTGGTCGACGTCTTCGAGGGCTGGCTCGGGCTGGTGGTGCTCGCGGTGCTGGTGGCCGGGCTGCGGCTCGAGGGCCGCTGGGTCCCTCGCGCAGCCGTCCTCAGCGGGGCGGTCGCGCTGGCCGGCCTCGCCGTGCTCAACCCCGACGCATGGATCGCCCGCCACAACATCGACCGCTACGAAGCGACCGGCAAGGTCGACTTCGACTACCTCGGCGGGCTGTCCGCCGACGCGGTCCCGGAGCTGATGAGGCTGCCGGAGGCCGAGCGGGCCTGCGCGCTGCCGAGCGGCTGGGGCAGGGACGACGAGTGGACCGACGACTGGCTTGCGTGGAACCTCGGCCGGGCCCGCGCCGGCGACGCTGTCGGCGGCGAGAGTCTTCCGGCGCCGCCGCCTACGTCCTGTCCCGGGGACCTGGGCGTCCGCGGCCGCTAACCCGGTGGTGGCCGGGCACGGCGCGTTCCTAGACTGACGCCCATGTCAGGGCCCAACTCCGATTACGACCCCGTCGAGGTCACCCCCCTCAAGCTCGAGGAGGTCGAGGCGATGCGCGACGCCGCTCTGGCGGCCGTCGCCGGGGCCGCCGACCTCGACGAGCTCAAGCAGGTGCGGCTCGACCACGTGGGCGACCGCTCGCCGCTGGCCCTGGCCAACCGCGAGATCGGGGCGCTGCCGCCGCAGGCACGCAAGGACGCCGGCCAGCGTGTCGGCCAGGCACGGGGCGCGGTCAACCAGGCGCTCGGGCAGCGCCAGGTGGTGCTGGAGGCCGAGCACGAGGAGCGGATGCTGGTCGAGGAGACCGTGGACGTCACGCTCCCCACCGACAGGCGCCCGGTCGGCGCGCGGCACCCGATCACGACGTTCTCCGAGCGCGTCGCTGACGTGTTCGTGGCGATGGGCTGGGACGTCGCCGAAGGCCCGTGGGTCGAGGCCGAGTGGCTCAACTTCGACGCCCTCAACATGGGTGCCGACCACCCCGCGCGCACCATGCAGGACACCTTCTGGCTGGAGCCCGCCGACGCCGCACTGGTGCTCCGCACGCACACGTCGCCGGTGCAGGCGCGCACGATGCTGACGCAGCAGCCGCCGATCCACGTGATCTGTCCTGGCCGCGTCTACCGCACCGACGAGATCGACGCCACGCACTCGCCCGTCTTCCACCAGGTTGAGGGCCTGGTGGTCGACAAGGGCATCACGATGGCCCACCTCAAGGGCACGCTCGACCACATGACCGAGGCGCTCTTCGGGGAGGGCATCTCGACGCGCTTCCGGCCGTCGTACTTCCCCTTCACCGAGCCCTCGGCCGAGATGGACATGGTCTGCTTCGTCTGCCGAGGAGTGGACTCCGACGCCTGCCGGACCTGTCGGGGAGAGGGGTGGATCGAGCTCGGTGGCTGCGGCGTCGTCAACCCGCGCGTGCTCGTCGCGTGCGGCATCGACCCCGACGTCTACACGGGCTTCGCCTTCGGCTTCGGCATCGACCGGATGCTGATGTTCCGCCACGGCGTCGCCGACCTGCGCGACGTCTTCGAGGGAGACGTCCGCTTCGCCCAGCCGTTCGGAGTCGAGATCTGATGAAGGCCCCCCTGTCCTGGATCCGTGAGTACGTCGACCTGCCGGCCGGCGTGTCCCTGGACGACCTCACCTGGCGACTGACCATGCTCGGCCTCAAGCTCGAGGGCCTGCACCACCCGGCCGACGAGATCACCGGCCCGCTGGTGATCGGTCGCGTGCTGACGCTCGAGAAGGAGCCGCAGAAGAACGGCAAGACCATCAACTGGTGCACCGTGGACGTCGCGGGCGCCAACGGCACCGGCGAACCGCAGGGCATCGTCTGCGGCGCCCACAACTTCGTCGAGGGCGACCTCGTCGTGGTCTGCCTGCCCGGGGCGGTGCTCCCGGGCGGCTTCGCGATCAGCGCCCGCAAGACCTACGGGCACGTCTCCGCCGGCATGATCTGCTCGGCGAGCGAGCTCGGCCTGCCCGACGACTCGTTCGGCGGTCAGGACGGCATCATCGTGCTGCCGCCCGGCACCGGTGCGCCCGGCGACGACGCGTTCGGCGTGCTCGGCCTCGACGACGCCGTCATCGAGTTCGAGATCAACCCCGACCGTGCCTACGCGCTGTCGGTGCGCGGCATCGCCCGCGAGGCCGCGCTCGGGTTCTCCGCGCCGTACGCCGACCCCGCGCACCGCGACACGCCTGCTGCCAACGAGCAGGGCTACCCCGTCGTCGTCGACGACGCCCCGGGCTGCCCGGTCTTCGTGGCCCGCAGCGTCACCGGCTTCCGGCCCGACGCCCCGACGCCCGACTGGATGGCGCGCCGGCTCACGCAGGCCGGTATGCGGCCCATCTCGCTGGGCGTCGACATCACCAACTACGTCATGCTCGAGCTCGGCCAGCCGCTGCACGCCTACGACCGCGACCGGCTCGCCGGCCCGATCCGGGTGCGGCGGGCGAGCGCGGGCGAGCAGATCACCACCCTCGACGGCGTACGCCGCACGCTCGACGCCGAGGACCTCCTGATCACCGACGACTCCGGTCCGATCGGCATTGCCGGCACCATGGGCGGCCAGACCACGGAGCTGTCGGAGACCACGACCAGCGTCGTCATCGAGGCCGCCCACTTCGACGCGGTCTCGATCTTCCGGTCCGAGAAGCGGCACAAGCTGCCGTCGGAGGCGTCCAAGCGCTTCGAGCGGGGTGTCGACCCCGAGCTCCCGACAGCCGCCGCCGACCGTGCCGTCGCCCTCATGGTCGAGCTCGGGGGTGCGACCGACGACGGGGGAGTGACGGTCGTGGGCGCCCCTCCGGAGCGCACCCGGATCACGATCCCGGCTGACCTGCCGGCCCGGATCAGCGGTCTCGACATCGACGCCGGCACCGCGCGGGACCACCTCGCAGCCGTCGGCTGCGACGTCACGCCCGACGGCGACCAGCTCACCGCGGTCGTGCCGAGCTGGCGACCCGACCTCACCGACCCCTACGACCTGGTCGAGGAGGTGGTGCGGATCGTCGGCTACGACACGCTGCCGTCGGTGCTGCCCGCCGCCCCCGCCGGTCATGGCTGGACCCCCGTCCAGCGCCTGCGCCGCCGCGTCGGGCTGACCCTGGCCGGCGCCGGCTGGACCGAGGCGGTCACCTACCCGTTCGTCGGCGAGGCCGACTGGGACCGTCTCACCCTGCCCGCCGACGACCCGCGTCGTACGGCGCTCCGCATCGCCAACCCGCTCAACAACGAAGAGCCGCTCCTCACGACGACCCTGCTCCCGGGGCTCCTCAAGGCGCTGGCGCGCAACGTGGGGCGGGCCAACGCCGACATCGCGCTCTTCGAGCACTCGCTGGTCTTCCGTCCGACCGGCAACGAGAAGGCCCCGATCCTGGGTGTCGACGGTCCGCCCACGGCTGAGGAGTGGGCGGCCATCGAGAAGGCGGTGCCCAGCCAGCCCATGCACCTCGCCGTCGCCGTGTCCGGTCAGCGCGAGCGATCGGGCTGGTGGGGAGCCGGCCGTGAGGCGGGCTGGGCCGACGCGATCGGCGCCGTCCGCGACGTAGCCCGCGCGCTCGGAGTCGAGGTGGACGTCCACGCCGACTCGTCGGCGCCCTGGCACCCCGGCCGGTGTGCCGCCTTCAGGATCGGCGAGCGGGTGATCGGCTACGGAGGCGAGCTGCACCCGTCGGTCTGCCGTGCGTACGGCGTGCCGCCCCGCACTGCGGTCGCCGAGGTCGACCTCGACGCTCTCCTCGAGCGGGCCCAGCAGGTCGTCCCGGGGCCGACGTTCTCGTCGTACCCCGTGGCGAAGGAGGACGTGGCGCTCGTCGTCGACGCCTCCGTGCCGGCTGCGTCCGTCGAGGCGGCGCTGCGCGAGGGCGCCGGCGAGCTGCTGGAGTCGATCCAGCTCTTCGACGTCTACACAGGCCCGCAGGTGGGAGACGGCAAGAAGTCGCTGGCCTACGCGCTGCGCTTCCGGGCAGCCGACCGCACGCTCACCGAGGCCGAGACGACGTCCGCGCGGGACGCCGCCGTGGCCGCGGCCGCGGAGCGGACCGGAGCCGTGCAGCGCGCCTGAGGTCGCCGTCGTCGCTGGGCCGGCCGGATGGCTACCTGTCCCGGTTTTGCGCGAACGTTCCAACAAAGCGCGTTGCGCGAACGTTCCAACAACGGCTCAGGGCTCGCCAAGACCCGGCCTGCGCCCCCCGGCGGCTAGTTGATCGGCTGGTCCACGATCGCCCGGAAGGCGTCGTACACCGTGCGGTCACCGGTCACGTCGATCTCGTCGTCACCGGCCCGCCGCCACAGCCAGGCGTCGAGCGCGGCGGCCGGACCCGAGATGAGGCAGTCCGGCTCGCCGCCCGGGTCGTCGATGACCGAGATGTCGGCCTCGTCGGCGTAGGTCGTCCCGCTGCCGGGGTCGGTGCCCGCGAAGACGCCGAGCCGCACCCACACGTGGTCGTCGGTGTCGATGCAGTCGACCCGCAGAACCTGTTCACCCGGCGTGAACGTGCCCCACGCCGGCGTGCCCCCGAACATCACGTCGAGCGTCTCCTGCACCCCGTCGGCGGCCAGCTGCGCGTCGAGATCGGTCACGTCGCCGGCGGTCTGCTCGGCGTCGAGGCGGTGGATGAGCGCCTCGTGCGCCTGGCGCCGGAAGATGAACCCGACGGTCTGCTCCTGCGACCACGTCCAGGCCGGGCCCGCCGGGTCGGCGAGCGCCAGCGCGTCGATGAGAGCGGCCGAGCACTCGGCGTAGAGATCGAGCAGGTCGGCGTACGCCGCCGGACGCTCGCGCTCCTGGACCGCCTCGGGGTCGGCGGCACCCTGCACGATGCGGCTCCAGAACCACTGCACCCCGGTGAGGTGCCAGAGCAGGTCAGCGGCGTCCCACTCGGGGCAGGCCGGCACCGAGGCTGCCGGGTCGCAGGTCGCGAGCACCTCACCGAAGCGTGCCGAGTCGCGGCGGATGTGGTCGAGGTAGGCGTCGAACTCCAGGCGCGTCATACGCTCACGCTAGGCGTGGCCACCGACACTTCGCACCCGCTTAACATGAACATGCAGTGTCATGTATATTCATACGCATGACGAGCGCAATCAGGGTGGCCGTGGCCGGCGCGAGTGGGTACGCCGGCGGCGAGGTGCTGCGGCTCCTCCTGGCTCACCCGCGGGTGGAGATCGGTGCCGTGACAGCGGGCAGCAACGCCGGAGAGCCCCTCGGTGCCCTCCAGCCGCACCTGCTCCCGCTCGCGGACCGGATCCTCGAGGCCACCACGCCCGAGACGCTCGCGGGCCACGACGTGGTCGTGCTCGCCCTCCCGCACGGCCAGTCGGGAGCCGTCGCCGACGCGCTCGGCGACGACACCGTGGTGATCGACTGCGGCGCCGACTTCCGGCTGTCCGATCCCGCCGCCTGGGCCAGGTTCTACGGCGGCGAGCACGCGGGAGCCTGGCCGTACGGCCTGCCCGAGCTTGCCGACCAGCGCAGCGTCCTGCGGGCGGCGAGGCGGATCGCCGTACCCGGCTGCTACCCCACGGTCAGCACCCTCACGATCGCCCCCGCGCTGGCGGCCGGCCTGATCGCTCCCGACATCACGGTGGTCGCGGCCTCCGGCACCTCGGGCGCGGGCCGAGCGGTCAAGCCGCACCTGATGGGGTCGGAGGTTATGGGCAACGCCAGCGCCTACGCGGTCGGCGGGACGCACCGGCACACGCCCGAGATCGTGCAGAACCTCCAGCTCGTCCACGACGGCGCCGTGGCGGTGAGCTTCACCCCGCTCCTTGTGCCGATGGCTCGGGGCATCCTGGCCACGGTCAGCGCCCCGCTGGCCGCCGGCGTCACCGCCGACGACGCGTACGCCGCCTATGACAAGGCCTACGCCGACGAGCCGTTCGTCCACCTGCTGCCCCCGGGCCAGTGGCCGCAGACGCAGTCGGTCACCGGCGCCAACACCGTCCACCTGCAGGTCACCGTCGACGAGACGGCCCGCAGGCTGGTGGCGGTCGGCGTCGTCGACAACCTGACCAAGGGCACCGCCGGCGCCGCCGTGCAGTGCCTCAACCTCGCCCTCGGCCTCGACGAGACCCTCGGGCTGACGACCGTCGGAGTCGCCCCGTGAAGCTGCACCAGTTCCCCGAGACCCTGGCCGTCGTCAAGCTGCCGCCGGGCGGTGAGGTGCCCGAGTGGGCGGAGTCGTCGTCGATCTTCTCGATCACCGCGACCGCGACCGAGACGTCGCTCGTGTGCGCCGGGCGCAGCGTGCCGACCAAGTCCGTGCACCAGAAGCCCTTCACCGCCTTCCAGGTCGAGGGACCGCTCGACTTCGCGCTCACCGGCGTGCTGAGCGAGCTGCTGGTGCCGCTCGCCGAGGCCGAGATCAGCGTCTTCACGCTGTCGACCTACGACACCGACTGGCTCCTGGTGCCGACGAAGGATGCCGACCGGGCGGCCGAGGAGTGGCGACGACGAGGGCACGAGGTCGCCCCCGCCACTCCCGTCAAGCCCGGAAAGAAGCCAAGGAAGAAATGACTGTCACCCACCCCGCCGGCTTTGCCGCATCCGGCGTCGCCGCCGGACTCAAGTCCAGCGGCGCCCCCGACCTCGCCCTCGTCGTCAACGAGGGCCCGACCTACGACTCGGCCACCGTGTTCACGGCCAACCGGTGCAAGGCCAACCCGGTGCTGTGGAGCCAGGAGGTCGTCAAGGACGGCGTCGTGCGCGCCGTCGTGCTCAACTCCGGCGGGGCCAACTGCTACACCGGGCCCGACGGCTTCCAGACCACGCACGCGGTGGCCGAGCGCGTGGCCGAGCGCATCGGCGCGGGCGCCATCGACGTCGTCGTGTGCTCGACCGGCCTGATCGGGCTCGCCAACCCGCGCGAGAACCTGCTCGCCGGCGTCGACGCTGCCCACCAGGCACTCTCGTACGACGGCGGTGCCGCCGCCGCGACCGCCATCATGACCACCGACTCGGTGAGCAAGCAGGTCGTCGTCGAGGGTGCCGGCTGGTCGATCGGCGGGATGGCCAAGGGCGCCGGGATGCTCGCGCCGCAACTGGCGACGATGCTGGTGGTGCTGACCACCGACGCGGTCGTGCCCGCCGCCGACCTCGACACCGCCCTGCGCGCCGCCACCCGGGTCAGCTTCGACCGCCTCGACTCCGACGGCTGCATGTCGACCAACGACACGGTGACCGTGATGGCCAGCGGCGCGAGCGGCATCACGCCCACCCTGGCCGACTTCACCGCCGCGCTCACCCAGGCCTGCACGGACCTGGCGATGCAGCTGCTCGCGGACGCCGAGGGCGCCGACCACGAGATCGCGATCACGGTCCTGAACGCGGCGAGCGAGGACGACGCCGTCGAGGTGGGCCGCAGCATCGCGCGAAGCAACCTCTTCAAGGCCGCGGTCTTCGGCAACGACCCCAACTGGGGCCGGGTGCTGGCCAGCATCGGCACCACGCAGGCGGCCTTCGACCCCGCCGACCTCGACGTGGCCATGAACGGCGTGTGGGTCTGCCGCGAGTCCACCCCGGCCGCCGACCCGGCGACCGTCGACCTGACCGGTCGCGACGTGACCGTGACGGTCGACCTCAAGGCCGGCGACCAGCGGGCCACCGTGTGGACCAACGACCTCACCCACGCCTACGTGCACGAGAACAGCGCCTACGCCTCATGAACCTCGAGAAGGCACACGTCCTCGCCGGAGCCCTGCCGTGGCTGATGAAGTACCACGGCAAGACCATCGTGGTGAAGTACGGCGGCAACGCGATGACCGACGACACCTTGAAGAAGGCGTTCGCCGAGGACATCGCGTTCCTGCGCTTCGCCGGGTTCAAGCCGGTCGTGGTGCACGGAGGCGGACCGCAGATCTCGGCGATGCTCGACCGGCTCGACATCAAGAGCGAGTTCCGCGGCGGCCTGCGCGTGACCACCCCCGAGGCGATGGACGTCGTCCGGATGGTGCTCGTCGGCCAGGTGCAGCGCGAGCTCGTGGGCCTGATCAACCAGCACGGCCCGCTCGCGGTTGGCCTCTCCGGCGAGGACGCCGGCCTCTTCACCGCCGAGGCGACCAACACCGTCGTCGACGGCGAGGAGGTGTCCCTCGGCCTCGTCGGCGAGGTCGCCCGGGTGCGACCCGAGGCGGTCCGCGACCTCGTCGAGGCCGGCCGGATCCCGGTGATCTCGAGCGTGGCTCCCGACGTCGACGGTGTCGTGCACAACGTCAACGCCGACACGGCCGCTGCCGCCCTGGCCGTGGCTCTGCAGGCCGAGAAGCTGCTCGTACTGACCGACGTCGAGGGCCTCTACCGCGACTGGCCGCACAGCCAGGACGTCATCCAGGAGATCAGCCCCGAGTCGCTCGCCGAGCTGATGCCGACGCTGTCGAGCGGGATGGTGCCCAAGATGGGCGCCTGCCTGAAGGCAGTCCAGAACGGCGTCCCGCGCGCCACGGTCGTCGACGGCCGCGCGCCGCACGCCGTACTCCTGGAGATCTTCACCGCCGAGGGCGTGGGCACCCAGGTGCTGCCCGGCGTCGCCACCAAGATCCGCCCCGCCGGAGGAGCAGCATGACCCGCCAAGACGAGTGGAACGAGCGGTACGCCGCATCGCTGATGAACACCTTCGGCCCGCCCAAGGCGGTGCTCGCCCGTGGGATGGGCGCGCACGTCTGGGACGTCGACGGCCGGGAGTACGTAGACCTGTTCGGCGGCATCGCCGTCAACGCCCTCGGACACGCCCACCCGGCGCTGGTCCAGGCAGTGACCGCGCAGCTGCAGACCCTGGGGCACGTGTCCAACTTCTTCGCCACCTCGCCCCAGGTCGAGCTGGCCGAGCGCCTCCTCGCCCTGCTCGGCACCCCCGGCAAGGTCTTCCTGTCCAACTCCGGCACGGAGGCCAACGAGGCCGCGCTCAAGCTGACCCGGCGCACCGGCCGGACCCACGTCGTCGCGGCCGAGGGCTCGTTCCACGGCCGCACCATGGGTGCGCTCTCGCTCACCAGCAAGGAGGCCTACCGGCGGCCGTTCGAGCCCCTGCCGGGAGACGTCACGTTCGTCCCGTACGGCGACTCCGAGGCGCTCGCCGCCGCCGTCACGGACCGTACGGCGGCCGTCATCCTCGAGCCCATCCAGGGCGAGGCGGGCGTGCTGCTGCCTCCCGCCGGCTACCTCGCGGACGCGCGTCGGATCACCTCCGCGGCCGGCGCGCTGCTGTGGCTCGACGAGGTGCAGACCGGCATCGGTCGCACGGGTCGCTGGTTCGCCCACCACTCGGTGCCCGAGCTCCTCGACAGCCCGCCCGACCTGGTCACGCTGGCCAAGGGACTCGGCGGTGGCCTGCCGATCGGAGCCACCCTGGCGACGGGTGCCGCGGCCGACCTGCTCGAGCCGGGCAACCACGGCACCACCTTCGGGGGCAACCCGGTCGCCTGCGCCGCGGCTCTCGCGGTACTCCAGACCATCGTCCACGAGGGGCTGCTGGACCACGTGGAGTTCACCGGGAAGCGGCTGGCCGACGCCGTCGCGTCGGCGCCCGGGGTCACCGAGGTGCGGGCCGTCGGCCTGATGATCGGAGCCGACCTGGACGCCGACCTCGGGCCCGCGGTCGTCGACGCCGGCCGAGACGCGGGATACCTGCTCAACAGCACCGGTCCGCACACCCTGCGGTTCGTGCCGCCGCTGGTGCTCACCGACGACGACGTCGACGTCTTCGCCGACGCGTGGCCGGGCATCCTCCGGGCAGCGGGGGAGGCGACACGATGAGCCGCCACTTCCTGCGCGACGACGACCTCAGCCCGTCCGAGCAGGCCGAGGTGCTGGCGCTGGCCGCCGAGCTCAAGCGGTCGCCGTACGACACGAAGAGCCTGGCCGGGCCGCGGACCGTGGCCATGATCTTCGACAAGCAGACCCTGCGCACCCAGGCGTCGTTCTCCGCCGGGATCGCCGAGCTCGGCGGATTCCCGATGCAGGTCGACGGCAGGCTGGCCGGCATCGGGGTCCGCGAGTCGGTCGCCGACGTCGCGCGCGTGCTCGGCCGACAGGCCACGGCGATCGTCTGGCGCACCACCGGCCAGGAGCGACTCGACGCGATGGCGGAGCACTCCGGGGTGCCGGTCGTCAACGCCCTCACCGACGACTTCCACCCCTGCCAGCTGCTCGCCGACCTGCAGACCGTGCAGGAGCACCTCGGCCGGCTCGCCGGCGTGACCGTGACGTTCCTCGGTGACGGCGCCTGCAACATGGCGCACTCCTGGCTGCTGGCCGGAACGACCGCCGGCATGCACGTGCGAGTGAGCGGCCCCGAGGGCTTCCAGCCGCGCGCCGACGTCGTCGTCCGGGCCACCGAGCTCGCGGCCACGACCGGTGGCAGCGCGGTGGTCGAGCCAGACCCGGAGAAGGCGGCTCTGGGCGCCGACGTCCTGGTCACCGACACGTGGGTCTCGATGGGCCGCGAGGAGGAGTCCGTCGACCGCCTCACCGCGCTCGCGCCCTACCGGCTCACGCAGGCGCTGCTCGACCTCGCCAGCGCCGAGGCGATTGCCATGCACTGCCTGCCGGCCTACCGCGACAAGGAGATCGCCGCGGAGGTGATGGACGGACCGCGCAGCGTGGTCTGGGACGAGGCGGAGAACCGTCGGCACGCCCAGAAGGCGATCCTGACGTGGCTCCTGCGGCAATGGGGGATCACGCCGTGAGCAGTACCGCCCAGAGCCCGCTCACCAAGAACGCCCGCCACCAGCAGATCATCGACCTGGTGTCGCGTCACCAGGTCAGGTCGCAGACCGAGCTCGCCGACCTGCTCGGCGGTCGCGGCGTGCACGTCACCCAGGCCACGCTCTCGCGCGACCTCGTCGAGCTCGACGCCGTCAAGGTGCGCGCGGGCGGCGGTGCTCTCGTCTACGCCGTCCCGGGCGAGGGCGGCGACCGCAGCCCTGCAGGGCACGAGACCACGGCCGCCGCCAGCGCGCGGCTGTCCCGTCTCTGCGTCGAGCTCCTCGTGAGTGCCGAGGCGTCGGCCAACCTGGTCGTGCTCCGCACCCCGCCCGGCGCGGCGCAGTTCCTCGCCTCGGCCTTCGACAAGGCCGAGCTCGCCGACGTCCTCGGCACCATCGCGGGCGACGACACCGTGCTCGTCATCGGTCGCAAGCCCGCCGGCGGGGAGGAGCTCGCCCAGCGGTTCCTCGCCCTCGCGACCGACCATCCGAGCCATCCCGACTCACCCTCCACCGACACCCCCACTGAAACTCCCACTGACAAGGAACCGACACCGTGAGCAAGGTCCTCACCACCCTCCCCAAGGGCGAGCGCGTCGGCATCGCGTTCTCCGGGGGCCTCGACACCTCCGTCGCCGTGGCGTGGATGCGCGACAGGGGCGCCGTGCCCTGCACCTACACCGCCGACATCGGCCAGTACGACGAGCCCGACATCTCCGGCGTACCCGCGCGTGCGAAGCAGTACGGCGCCGAGATCGCCCGCTCCGTCGACTGCCGCCCTCAGCTGGTCGAGGAGGGCCTGGCCGCGCTGGCGTGCGGCGCCTTCCACATCCGCTCGGGCGGCCGCGCGTACTTCAACACCACCCCGCTCGGCCGTGCCGTCACCGGCACGATGCTCGTACGGGCGATGCACGAGGACGGCGTCGACATCTGGGGCGACGGATCGACGTTCAAGGGCAACGACATCGAGCGGTTCTACCGCTACGGGCTCCTCGCCAACCCCGACCTGCGCATCTACAAGCCGTGGCTCGACGCCGACTTCGTGCACGAACTCGGCGGGCGCGCCGAGATGAGCCAGTGGCTGACCGCGCACGACCTGCCCTACCGCGACAGCCAGGAGAAGGCCTACTCCACCGACGCGAACATCTGGGGCGCGACCCACGAGGCCAAGACCCTCGAGCACCTCGACGTGTCGCTGGAGATGGTCGAGCCCATCATGGGCGTGAAGTTCTGGGATCCCGCGCTCGAGATCGCACCCGAGGACGTCACCGTCCGCTTCGACCGCGGGCGTCCGGTCGCCGTCAACGGCCACGTGTACGCCGACCCGGTCGCCCTCGTGCACGAGCTCAATGTGATCGGCGGCCGACACGGGCTGGGCATGTCCGACCAGATCGAGAACCGGATCATCGAGGCCAAGTCGCGCGGCATCTACGAGGCGCCGGCGATGGGCGTGCTCTTCATCGCCTACGAGCGGCTGCTCAACGCGATCCACAACGAGGACACGATCGCCAACTACCACAGCCAGGGGCGCCAGCTGGGCCGGCTGCTCTACGAGGGTCGCTGGCTCGACCCGCAGGCGCTGATGCTTCGGGAGTCGATCCAGCGGTGGATCGCCTCGCTGGTGACCGGCGAGGTGACGATCCGGCTGCGCCGCGGCGAGGACTACACGGTGCTGCGCACGGACGGCCCGGCGTTCTCCTACCACCCTGACAAGCTCTCGATGGAGCGCACCGAGAACGCCGCGTTCGGGCCCACCGACCGCATCGGCCAGCTCACCATGCGCAACCTCGACATCGCCGACTCGCGCTCCAAGCTCGAGCTCTACGCCACCCAGCCGCTCGACGAGGGGCAGGTCCTCGTCGAGCACGGCACCCTGCTGGGCGAGCTCGAGGCCGGCGGGGCCGACCGGATCGCCTCCAACCCGGCCGCCCGCAGCGCCGAGGACGAGGCGCTCGACAACGCCGCCATGGAGTTCGGCACCGACTAGTGCTGGAAGACTGACCGGCGTGAACGACCACCATGCCCCGGCACGGGTGACGGCGCGGGTCGTGCCGGTCAACCCGGCCGGCCAGTGCCTGCTCCTGCTCGGCACCGACCCGATCGACGAGTGCCCGCCCTACTGGTTCACCGTGGGCGGTGGCGTCGAGGCCGGGGAGACCCTGCATGAAGCAGCGGTGCGCGAGGCGCTCGAGGAGATCGGCCTCGCGGTCGACCGGGAGGCGCTGATCGGGCCGGCCCACGTCGGCCGGTGGCAGGGCCCCCGACTGCTCGTCGAGTCGCACTTCTTCGCCCTCGCCCTCGACGAGGTCGAGGTGTCCTTCTCCGGCCAGCAGCCCGACGAGGACGGCTTCATCGTCGACTGGGGCTGGCTGACCCCCGAGGCCCTGGCGACCGACGGTCGCTTCGTCAACCGAGCCCTTCCCGAGATCCTCGCGAAGGTCGTCACCGCAGCAGGAAGGTCGCAATGAGCGGCACCACCAATGAGGGCAAGCTCTGGGGCGCCCGGTTCGCCGACGGCCCGTCACCCGAGCTCGAGGCGCTCTCGCGCTCCACCCACTTCGACTGGCGCCTCACGCCGTACGACCTGGCCGGCTCGCGCGCCCACGCCAACGCCCTGCGCACGGCCGGGCTGCTCACCGACGCCGAGCACGCCGAGCTGCTCCGCGGCCTGGCGGCGCTGGGGGAGCGGTACGCCGCCGGCGAGCTGCACCCCGACCCCTCCGACGAGGACGTGCACGGTGCGCTGGAGCGGCTCCTGCTGGACGAGGTCGGGCCTGACGTCGGCGGCCGGATCCGCGCCGGGCGCAGCCGCAACGACCAGATCGCCACGCTCTTCCGGATGTTCCTGCGCGACCACGGCCGGGTGGTCGCCGGCCTGGTGCTGGATCTCGCCGAGGCGCTGGCGAGCCAGGCGCACGCGCACCTCGACGTGATCATGCCGGGCCGCACCCACCTCCAGCACGCCCAGCCGGTCCTGCTGGCCCACCACCTGCTCGCGCACGCCTGGCCGCTGCTCCGCGACCTCGACCGGCTGCACGACTGGGACGTCCGGGTGGCCGGGGGCTCGCCGTACGGCGGGGGAGCGCTGGCGGGCAGCACCCTCGGCCTCGACCCGGAGGCGGTGGCCTCGGAGCTCGGCTTCACCGGCTCCGCGGCCAACTCGATCGACGGGACGGCGGCCCGCGACTTCGTGGCGGAGTTCGCGTTCGTGACCGCGATGATCGGCGTCGACGTGAGCCGCTTCGCCGAGGAGGTCATCCTCTGGTCGACGCGGGAGTTCGACTTCGTGACGCTGCACGACTCCTGGTCCACGGGGTCGAGCATCATGCCGCAGAAGAAGAACCCCGACGTCGCCGAGCTCGCGCGCGGGAAGGCCGGCCGGCTGGTCGGCAACCTCGCAGGACTGCTGACGACGCTCAAGGCGCTGCCGTTGGCCTACAACCGCGATCTGCAGGAGGACAAGGAGCCCGTCTTCGACTCCGTCGACACCCTCGAGGTGCTGCTGCCCGCCTTCACCGGCATGGTCGCCACGCTGCGCTTCAATGCGGCCAGGATGGCCGAGCTCGCCCCTCAGGGGTTCTCGCTGGCCACCGACGTCGCCGAGTGGCTGGTGCGCGAGGGCACGCCGTTCCGGGTCGCCCACGAGGTCGCGGGTGCGTGCGTACGCCGCTGCGAGGAGCTCGGCCTCGAGCTGCACGAGCTCACCGACGAGCAGTTCGCCGACATCTCACCCGAGCTGCGGCCCGAGGTGCGCGCCGTACTCACCGCCGAGGGCTCGGTGGGTGCCCGGTCGGGGCGTGGCGGCACCTCTCCGGCACGGGTGCGTGAGCAGCTGGCCGAGCTGCGGGCCCACGTCGAGGAGGCCCGTGCCCGCCTCCGCTGACCTGCGCAGCCTGCTCGCCGGCCCGGTGCTCGAGGTGGCGCCGCTGCTGCTCGGCGCCGTCGTGCGCCACGGCGAGGTCGCGGTCCGCCTGACCGAGGTGGAGGCGTACGCCGGCTCCGAGGACCCCGGCTCGCACGCCTTTCGCGGCCGGACGGATCGAACCGCCGTCATGTTCGGGCCGCCGGCGCACCTCTACGTGTACTTCACCTACGGGATGCACTACTGCGCGAACGTGGTGTGCGGACCCGAGGGCAGCGCCTCGGCGGTGCTGATGCGCGCCGGCGAGGTGGTCGACGGCCTCGAGCCGGCACGCGCACGCCGGGGCAACTCCTCCGACCGCGACCTGGCGCGCGGTCCAGCCCGCCTCTGCCAAGCCCTCGGCGTCGACCTGGCGCAGCTCGGGTCCGATCTCGTGACGGGCGACGTGCGTCTGGAGCTGGCCGCGCCCCCCGACCCCGGGGCGGTGCGCACCGGCCCCCGGGTGGGGCTGCGGGGCGCTCCGGACCGGCCTTGGCGCTTCTGGCTGGCGAACGACCCCACGGTGTCGGCGTACCGCCCGGCGAAGCGGATCGTCGCTCGCTGACCGCGCGCACGGCGCTGACCTGCACGAATGCACCTTGGCCCACCCCGATTTGGCACCTCAGTCAGACGTGCTGCTAATGTTCCACCTGTCGCCGCAAGCGGCTCCCCCTCCGGCCGCAAGGTCAAACCGAGTGGGTGCTGCGCGCGCTGCGACCAGGACATCTCCTGGCTGGTTTCCATCGGCCGTCAACTGAGTTGACGCGGCGGGGCCAACCCGGTAAGTTTCTGAAGGTTGTCCCGGTACAAGGCTCACTGTTGCGGGTGGCGGTCGGGTGCGTCTGATTTTTGAGAACTCAACAGTGTGTCATAGTCGACGAATTAGTTTGTTATGCCCTTCGATTTTTTTGTTGGGTTTTGTTTTTTTCGGCAATGATTCTGGCGAAAGTCAGGGTTTGTTTGTCGGGAGCAAGTTTTCTACGGAGAGTTTGATCCTGGCTCAGGACGAACGCTGGCGGCGTG